>JAJZME010000072.1 GCA_021803035.1 Acidobacteriota bacterium
CTCCACCAGTTGGCGATGCTTCTCCGATAGAGGACCCAGTTGCTGTTCGAGGGCGGGAAACAGCACGCCTTGCAGAAGACGCTCCAATGGCTTCAGTCGTCCGGAAACGCTGAACTGCATAGGGTGGGATCGCTCCGGATCGCTCCGCCAAAGAATAGGTGCGGGAAAACCGATTCTAAAGCAGACGATCCCGCCCCTATCAGCTCAATCAAATGACCGGAGGAATTTTGCAAGAGGCTCACTGAAGTGAACAAATAGCCTTCATGCGATTGCCCTGGGCAGCCCACATCCCAGGGGGTAGGCTGGGCCATCCGCCTTTGGTCGCCGGAGACAGCAACGCCCCATCCATGAGGAAGGGGCGTTGCTCTATTTGGAGTCAGATCAGATTGCCGGGAAGAAGCCGTTGATCCAGCCGCCGAGCAGGGCAGGGAAGCAGCCGAGCAGAAGCACTGCCAGGGCCACCGCTACCAGCACAATCAGCGTGGCCGGACGGATCCGGAGCGGGGATTCTTCGATTGAGGGCATGACGTAGGCGCGCTTGAGAACCTGGAGGTAGTAGTAGAGCGAGACGGCGCTCATGGCTATGGCGATGGCGACAAGCGTGAAGGGAACCACTCCGGCGGAGACTTCCAGGACCGCGGCAAAGAGGTTGAATTTGGCCCAGAAGCCCACCAGCGGCGGAATGCCGGCCAGCGAGAGGAACAGGACCAGGAGCACGGCGGCGAGCATGGGGTTGCGCTTGTGCAGGCCCAGGAAGGCATCCATGCGGTCGCTGCCGGTGGCGGCTTCGACGACATCGACCACGGCGAAGGCGCCCACGGTGGTGAGACCGTAGGTGACGACGTAGTAGAGGAGGGCCTCAGTGCTGCGCGGCGCGTAAGAGAAATAGGCGAGTCCGATAAGGATGTAGCCGGCATGGGCGATGGCCGAGTAGGCGATCAAGCGGCGGACACTGGATTGCACCAGGGCGGCCAGGTTGCCGAGCACCATGGAGACGACGGCGAAGATGGCCAGAATGGTGAACCAGGGCGAGCCGAAACCCAGGTATTGCGGCGCCGCCGCGGCACAGCCGTGAGCCGCTGTTTGGGCGGCGGCGGCGGTGTTGTCGAAGATGTGCAGGGCGGCGGTGGAGATGGCGATGAGCAGCGCGAAGCTGGCCACCTTGGATACCGAGGCGACGAAGGCCGCGCCGGGAGCGGGTGCGCCTTCATAGGTGTCCGGCGCCCAGAGGTGGAAGGGGGCTGCGGCCACTTTGAATCCCAGGCCGGCGGTGATCATGACCACGGCGACATAGAGCAGGGGCATGGCCGACTGGGCGATGTTTGTCCATAGCGTGGCCTGCATGATGTCGTGCAGGTTGGTGGAGCCGGTGAGGCCGTAGAGATAGCTGAAGCCGAAGAGCAGAAAGGCCGCCGACATGCCTCCGAAGAGGTAATACTTGATGGCCGCCTCGGCGCTTTTGCCGGAGGTCTTGGCAAAGGCGGTGAGGATATAGAGGCCGAGGCTAAGCAGCTCCAGGCCGATGAAGATCACGATCAGGTCCTGGGCCGCGGAGATGAGCAGGCCGCCGGCGGCGGCCATCAGCACCACGGCCACATATTCGCCTACATGGCGGGTGAAGGTGGAATCGACGAGCAGCAACAGGGTGAGGCCGGTCAGGACCAGGATTGCGGCTTCGGCGACCGCAGCAGAGCCACCGCCGCTGAGCACCAGCGCGCCGCCGTAGCTGAAGCCCGCGGTTCCCTGTAATTGCAGCATCCAGAGTCCGGCGACGCATCCGGCCACGCCCAGCAGCGCGGCCACGGCAGCGCGCGCCCTGAGCGCCGCCTTGCGCAGCACGGTGAGGTCGATGACGATGACGACCAGCGCGGCAATTTCCAGAGCTGTCTCAGGGAGCGTTGCGCGGAAGAGGTCTGCGTAGTTCATCGAATTCCTCCCGCAATCATGGTTCTAATGGCCGGCTCGATGGCCCCAAGCAGAATTTTGGGATAGAGGCCGACGACCAGGCTGGCGCCGGCCAGCAGTGTGAAGCCTGTCACCTCGGGCCATGTAATGGGGGCCAGCTTGTGTCCGTGCTCGCCGGCGAGCTCGTGCATGCTGGGCGACTTGTCGCTGAAGAAGGCTCGCTGCATGGCGCGCCAGGTGTAGGCGATGGCGATGACGATGCCGACGCCGACGGCGATGGTCCACCACGGATCGGTTTGCCAGGCGCCAACGACGACCTGGAGTTCAGAGACGAAGCCCGAGAAGCCCGGCAATCCCATGGCGGCCATGCCGGCGATGACGAAGGCCCAGGCGCCGAAGGGTAGGGTTTTGGACAGATGCATGCCTTCAAGGTCGGCCAGTTGGCGGGTGTGCGTGCGCTCGTAGACGATGCGGCCCACAATGGCGAAGAGCAGGCCGGCGAGGATGCCGTGCGAGAACATCTGCATGACGGCGCCGGTCATACCGATCTGGTTGAGAGTCATCAGGCCGAGCAGCACAAAGCCCATGTGGCTGACGCTGGAGTAGCCGATGACGAACTTGAAGTCGCTTTGCACCAGGGCCACCAGCGCGCCGTAGACGATGGCGATCAGGGCCAGAATGGCGAAGACGTCGCGCCAGGAGCCGATGCCGAGGAAGCTGAAGCCCCACGGATCAAGCCCCTTGGGGAAGAGGTACATGGCCACGCGCAAGCATCCGTAAGCGCCGAGTTTCATGACCACGCCGGCCAGCATCATGGAGGCGGCGGTGGGCGCGGCCACGTGGCCAGTGGGTGCCCAGGTGTGGAAGGGCCACATGCCGGCCAGAATGGCGAAGCCGATGAAGACCAGCGGGAAGCACCACATCTGGAAGCTGACCGGGTAGTGGGCGTGGGCCAGTTGGATGAGCCCTGTGGAGTGGCTGCCGGACATGGTGTAGGCGGCCAGCAGGCCGATGAGCACCATGGCCGAGCCGACGAAGGAGTAAATCGCCAGCTTCATTGCGCCGTATTCGCGCCGTGTTGATCCCCAGATGGCGATCAGGAAGTACTTGGGCACGATGGCGATTTCGTAGAAGACGAAGAGGAGGAAGAAATCGAAGCTGAGGAAGACGCCGAAGACGCCGCCGATCAGCGCGAGGAAGAAGGCGAAGAATTCATTGGTGCGGTGATCGATGTTCCAACTGAAGAGAACGCCGGCGACCGCGGCGAGGCCGGTGAGGAGCACCAGGACGCGGCTGATGCCGTCGGCGGCGAGCATGTACTGAACGCCCATCGACGGAACCCAGGGCACATCGACGATCACATTGAGCCCGCGGCCAAAGCCGGTGGCAAAGGCGATCACAGCCAGCACCAGTCCGGCGACGGCCACCGCCAGCGCCAACCAGCGCGCCAGCGCCGCTTTGCCCTTGGGCAACAGCGCCTCGGCAAGCGCCCCGGCAAACGAGAGATAGATAGTCCACGCCAACATCTAAAATCTCCAGTGCGCCAGAAGGTTGACGACCGTTGGATTTACGCTATGCAAAATCAGTTCAGGTACAAGGCCCAGCAGGATCATCAGTCCGATGACCGGCGCCAGCGCCAGCCGTTCGCTGTGGTGCAGATCGGGGAAGCTTGCCCACTTCTCCGGCAGAGGCCCGCTGAAGACCTTCTGAATGATGGTGAGCAGCACCGCCGCGGTAATCAGCAAGCCGAGAACGGAAAACGATGCAGCTTCCCACGACAGCGGAAAGACTCCGCGAAAGATAAGGAATTCGCTCACAAAGCTGTTCAGGCCGGGCAGGCCGAGCGAAGAGAACATGGCAATGCCCATCAGGCCGGCCAGCACCGGCGCGGCTTTTCGCAGCCCGCCGAAATCTTCCAGGCCGCGCAGGCCGCCGCTGCGCAGTTGAATGATGGCCACAAACCAGAACAGAGCTGCCGCCGTGAGTCCGTGGTTGAACATCTGGAGAATGACGCCATTGAGCGCGGCCGCCTGGTTGTTGTGCGCCATGGTGCTCGTGGCGGGCACGGCCAGCGCGAAGATGGCCAGGAGGCAGTAGCCCAGGTGGTTCACCGAGGAGTAGGCGAAGATGCGCTTCAGATCCTTTTGCGCCGCGGCGGCCCATGCGCCCATGACCACGGTGATCACGGCCAGGACCAGCAGCGGCGTACGCATGGCGGCAATCTGCGGCCCGAAGATGGGCAACGCGATGCGGAGCAGGCCGTAGACGCCCATCTTGGACATGGCGCCGGTCAGAAGCATGGTGACCGGCGAGGGCGCTTCGGAGTAGGCCGAGGGCAGCCAGGTGTGGAAGGGAATGATGGGCACCTTGACGGCAAAGCCGGCCAGCACGCCAATGGCGAGCCAGGGCATCACGGGGCCGAGGCGCATGGTGACGTCGCGGGCCAGTGCGCCGGATTGGGCCATGGCCGTCAGATGGATGAAGTCCATGCTGCCGGTGGCAAAGAAGACGGCCAGAAACGCGACCAGGAGCGCGGCAGATCCGGCCATGGTGTAGATGAAGAACTGCGTTGCCGCCGGTCCGCGCCGCGGTCCGCCCCAGAGCTTGATGAGGAAGAAAGCTGGGATCAGGCTTACCTCCCAGAACAGGAACCAGTGGTAGAAGTTGAGCGCGGTGAAGGATCCGAAGAGGCCGGCTTCGAGCAGCAGCACCAAGCCGAAGTAAAGCCCCGGCTGATGGGGTACACGGTGCGAGGCGTCCACGGCCATGAGCGTGACGATCGCCGAGAGCACCAGCATGAGCGCGCCCAGGGCGTCGACGCCCAAGTGATACTCAATGCCCAGCGAGGGCGCCCATGCGAAGCGTTCCACCAAGCCGATGCTGCCGTTAGCGGGCAGTTGCATCCAGACGCACAGCGAGCCTGCCAGCGCGACCAGCGCCGTAATCAGCGCCACGCCGCGCGCATGCCTGCCTGAGAAGAACGCGATGATTGCGCCCACGACGGGCACAGCGGTTAACAGCGTGAGAATGGGAATTCCGTTCATGCCCGGCTGCTCCAGATGAGAATGGCGACCAGCACCACGAAGGCCAGCGCAAGCAGCCGCAGATAGGTTTGCACGCGTCCGGTTTGCACGCGCGCCAGCAGACCTCCGCCGGTCGTAAGCTCTTCGCAGCCTTTGTCGAATCCGCCGTCAATCCAGTACATGTCGAAAAGGCGGTCCAGATGCGCCAAACCGCGGAAGCTCAGTGCGACGCCGGCCACGATGCCGCCCCAGACGAAACGGTCGAGCCAGTCGGCAACCCGCGCCCAGATGCGGTAGAAGGCAATCACCGTGACATCGTAGAACTCATCCACATAGAGGCGGTCGCGCAGGGGAGCCCAGATCCAGGGCGAGGCCTTTTCCAGGGCGTCCGGTTCGGTGGCCGCAGGAGATTTGTTGCCGTAGAGCCACCACCCGAATCCGATGCCCGCGAAGACCACCACAGTAGCACTCAGCAGCATCAGCAGGAATCCGGAGCTGGCGAAGGCCCCCAGATTGGCACGCGCGGCCTGATTGCTGAGGAAGGCGTGGAACCATGGCCAAGCCGGTGTCCCGATGATTCCCAGCGCGACGCAGAAGAAGGCCAGAGTCGCCATGGGCACGAGCATGATCTTTCCGCTCTCGTGCGCCGATTTATGGCCGCGCCACTGGCCGAAGAAGACGTAGGAGACCTGCCGCGTCATGTAGAAGGCCGTCAGGACCGCGCCGAAGAGCAGCAGGTAATACGGCACTGCCGAGACGCTCCACGTCTGCGATGCATCGATAATGGCGTCCTTGCTCCAGAAGCCGGAGAAGAAGATGGGGAATCCGCACAGGGCCAAGGTAGCGATGGCGTAGATGCCAAAGGTGATGGGCATGGCTTTTCGCAGGCCGCCCATGTGGCGCACGTCCTGCTCTTCGTGGCAGCCGTGAATGACGCTGCCCGCGCTGAGGAAGAGGAGCGATTTGAAGAAGGCGTGGGTGATGAGGTGGAACATGCCCAGCGCCACGCCGCCGATGCCGATGCCGGCCATCATGTAGCCGAGCTGCGAAACAGTCGAGTAAGCCAGAATGCGCTTGATGTCGTTCTGTCCGATGGCCAGCAAGGCGGCGAAAAAGGCGGTTCCCGCGCCGATCCAGGTGACCACTTCCAATGCCGGGGTGGTGCCGCCGGCGAGCGCGCCGGCATGCATGAGCGGGTAGACGCGCGCGACGAGATAAACGCCCGCGGCCACCATGGTTGCGGCGTGAATCAGCGCGGAGACCGGCGTGGGGCCTTCCATGGCGTCGGGCAGCCACACGTGCAGAGGGAACTGGCCGCTCTTGCCCATCGCGCCGACAAACAGCAGCAGGCCGATGGCGCCCGCGGCTGTCAGGCCCAGTGCCGCGTGCTGCGCCAGCAATCTGGCCAGCGCCGCGTGCTGCAGGTTGCCCGCGCCGTGGTTATAGAAGAGCAGCGTGCCGGTCTGGGCAAAGAGCCAGACCATGCCCAACAGGAACATCACGTCGCCGACGCGGGTGGTCATGAAGGCTTTTTTGGCCGCGGCGGCAGCTATGGGCTTGTGATACCAGAAGCCGATCAGCAGATACGACGTGAGGCCCACCAGTTCCCAGTTCATGAACAGCAGCAGCAGGCTGTTGGAGATCACCAGCCCCAGCATCGCGCCGGCGAAGAGGGCCAGGAAGCAGAAGAAGCGGGTGAAGTTCTCGTCGTGGGCCATGTAGCCGACGGAGTAGATGAAGATCAGCAGGCCCACAAAGGTGACCATCACCAGCATGACGGCCGAAAGCGGATCGAGAACCCAGCCCAGGGCCACGGCATCCGTGCCTGCCCTGAACCAGACGAAGTTGATGGTTTCCCGCACCGCTACGCCGTGCGCCCAGCCGGCCACCACGTGCGCAAAGGCGATGAACGCCAGCACCATGGAGAAAGCCAACGAGCCGATGGCCAGGCCCGCAGCCAGTTTGCGGCGTGGCTGCTTGAGCAGCGCGATCACCCCCGCGGCCAGCATCGGCGCGACGGGAATCAGCCACAACATGCGCACAGCGGCAGACGCGGGTCCCGCAAGCTGCGGATGAAAAGCGGCCGCAGCGCCTTCCTGAATCAGCATCTATTCATCCTTTCATCCTGCTTATCCGGTCCAGGTCTGTGGTTTGTGTGTGGCGATAAATAGCGATAATCAGGCCCAGTCCCACCGCCGCCTCGGCTGCCGCCACGGCAATCGAGAAGATGGCGAACATCATGCCCGTCAGGGCTTCAGGATGCGGTCCGTAGCGCCAGAAGGCGATCAGGTTGAGATTGGCTGCGTTGAGCATCAGTTCGATGCCGATTAGTACGAGGATGGCGCTGCGCCGGGTAAGGGCGCCGCCCAGCCCGATGGCAAACAGCAGAGCCGCGACCAGAAGATAATCGCCAAGCGGAGTCATTTGTTCCTCGCTTTCTCGTGCATGGCGACGATCACGGCGCCGACGGTGGCGGCCGTCAACAGCACGGCAACGACTTCAAGCGGAAAGACGTAGGGGCCCATCAGCGCGTTGCCGATTTGCTGCATCGTCACCGAGGGCGCGGCTGTTTCGTTGGGTAATCCGTAGAGGCTGGCCAGCACGGACCAGCCCAGGACCAGAAATGTCACCGCCGCGATGGCCAGCCCCGCCAGCCAGGTGCGCGCGCGCTTCGCCGGCAGCAGACTCTCTCCGCTGCGCGTCAGCAGGACGGCGAAGACCACCAGGATGGCCACCGCGCCGATATACACCAGAATCTGCGCAAAGCCGACAAACTGCGCGTCCAGGCCGAGGAAAAGAAACGCAATCCCGGCCAGGGCGATGGTGAGCGCCAGCGCGCAATGGAGCGTATTCTTCAGCGTCATCGCGGCTACAGCGCCGGCAATGGTGAGCGCCGAGATCAGATAAAAGGGAATGCTCATCGGCAGCTCTCCTTATTCTGCATAGCGATAACTCCGCGGACCGACGCGCTTCAATTTGAAGGCGGCGCGCCCCATCACCACGTAGGCCACCGCCAGAATCACCGTGCACACCACCCAGCGCTCCCATCCCGGCGGCAGAAAGCGCCAGAACGCGGTGACCAGCAGGACAAGAAGGGAATAGGGCAGCACAAACTTCCAGGCAAAGTTCATGAGTTGATCCTGGCGCAGGCGCGGGAGAGTGCCGCGCATCCAGATAAAGACGCAGATGGCAAGCATTACCTTGGCGAAAAACCAGATCCACGAGGGGATCCAGGTCAGGAAGGAAAAGGGCGCGGACCATCCGCCCATGAACAACGTGACGCCCAGGCCGGAGAGCGCGAACATGCCCAGGTATTCGGCCAGGAAGAAGAGCGCGAATTTGAAGCCGGAATATTCGGTGTGATATCCAGCGATGATCTCCGATTCGCCTTCGGGCAGGTCGAAGGGCGAGCGGTTGGTCTCCGCGATGGCCGCGATGGCGAACATCAGAGCGGCACCGAAGCCCCAGGGCGTGAAGACATACCAGTGCGGAAAGATGCCCGTGTAGTGGTTCTGGGCGGCGACAACCTTGGGCAGCGAGAGCGAGCCGGCGATCATGACCACGGCCACACTCGACAGCAGCATGGGCACCTCGTAGCTGATCATCTGCGCGACGGCGCGCATGGCGCCCAGGATGGAGTACTTGTTGCGGCTGGACCAGCCGGCCATGAAGACGGAAAGCTCGGTGGCCGCGCCCATGGCAAAGAAGAACAGCAGGCCGGCGTCCATGTCCACCAGTTCCATGTGGCGGCCCATGGGCAGCACCGCGAAGCTCATGAATACCGTGACCACCATGACCAGCGGCGCCAGGAGGTGCATCAAGCCGTTGGCGTTGAACGGAACCACATCTTCCTTGGTCAGCGCTTTCAGGCCGTCGGCGACGGGCTGCAGCAGGCCGAAGGGTCCAACGCGGTTGGGTCCATAGCGGTTCTGCATGCGGCCCAAGCCCTTGCGCTCGAGCAGCGTGGTCAGCGCGAAGAGGCCGGGAAATACAGCCACGATCCCGATTACGCCGAGCAGGGCGCCAGCTGCCGGCTGCCAGGCCGGCGGCAAAAAGTGCACCAGCCAATTGCGGAATAAGATGAAGATCTGGTCGAACGTTGCGGCCATTGGCTAATCTTTCCCTCCGGCCGGCGCCGGGGGTTTGGCTGCGGCGGCCGGGGCGGCAGCCTTGGCTTTCGCTTCGGCTTTAACCTTCTCTTCGTCCAGGCGCGCATCTACCTCCGAGGCTTCGGTCGGGTGAATGCTGTGGTAATATTCGTTGGATTTGGCCAGTTGCTGGCGGTCGAGAAGCAGTCCGCCAAAGCGATCGTCAGTGGCCAGTTCGAACGCGGTATCCATTTTAATCGCTTCGAACGGGCAAACCTCAACACAAATCTGGCAGCTCATGCAGACGGAGATGTCGATATCGAAGCGCACTGGATAAAACTGCTGCTTGCCCACATAGTCCGGCTTTTTGTCTTTACTTTTTTCGATGTAGATGCACTTGGGCGGGCACTCTTTTTCGCAAATCTGGCATGCCACGCAGCGCATGCCGCCGAGCCACTCCGAGCCATCGAAAACAAGAAACGGGAAGACGCGCGAGGCTTCGGCGACAGGAAGCCGTTCTTCGGGGTACTGGACGGTCGTCAGCCGCTCTTCCGACACATAGCTGCCGGCAAAGTTTTTTGCCGTTTGCGCAAGCCCCTTCAGTATGCCTTCACCTAACATTGCTGTCCCTCCCCGGAGTTCGCAGGTCACGCCTCACGGCGCGCAGCCCAAGCCGCGCTGCTCAGCGCAAGAAGGTGAGAATTGCGAACCGAGAACTACGAACTTTTGAACTACCTGTCTACTTCGCCTAACACAATATCCACCGAGCCCAGAATTACCACTACATCCGCCACGTTGTGCCCCAGGCACATGTCTTCCAGGACCGTCAGGTTGATCATGCTTGGCGGCCTGACGCGGTAGCGGTATGGATTGGACCCGCCGTCGCTGATCAGATAAAAGCCCAACTCGCCCTTCGGCGCTTCGATGCGCCCGTATGCCTCGCCCGGCTTGGGGCGGAAGCCGCGCAGCTTCGTCTTGGGGTCCATGATTGGACCGGCCGGAATCTCCTTGAGCGCCTGCTCCAGGATGTGGACCGCCTCGCGTATCTCCAGAATGCGCACCATGTAGCGGTCGTAAACGTCGCCGTGGTCGCCCAGTGGGATGCGGAACTTGAAGCGGTCGTAGATGCCGTAATGGTCGACCTTGCGGAGGTCGTAATTGACGCCGGTAGCGCGCAGCATCGGGCCGGTGACGCCGGCATTCACCGCCAGGTCCGGCTTGAGCGCGCCGATGCCCTGGCAGCGCACCATCAGAATCTCGTTGGTCGTGAGCAGCGCTTCGAATTCATCCACGAACTGCGGCATGCCCGCCACCAGCCTGCGCGCGCGGTCAAGCCAGGCATCGGTGACGTCCACGCGGCAGCCGCCGAAGCGCATGTAGTTGCACATCATGCGCGAGCCGGTGAGCTGCTCGAAGAGGTCGAGAATTTTTTCGCGTTCGCGGAAGGCGTACATCAGCGGCGTGCCGCTGGCGCCCATGTCCTGAAGGAGGAAGCCGACGGCTGCGGCGTGATTCTGGATGCGGGTCAGCTCGGCCAGAATGACGCGAATGTACTCGGCGCGCTCCGGGACCTGAATGCCGGCCAGCTTTTCCACCGCCAGCGCGTAGGCCCAGTTGTTGGTGAGCGAGCAGAAATAATCCAGCCGGTCGGTGTAGGGCATCGAGGCCAGATAGGCCGTGCCCTCAGCGATCTTTTCGTGATTGCGGTGCAGGTAGCCGAAGACCGGCTTCAGCCGGATCACGCGCTCGCCGTCCACGCTCACGTCCATGCGGAAGACGCCGTGCGTGGAGGGATGATGCGGCCCCATGGCCACTTCCAGCACGCCGTTCTCGCTCTCGGGCAGAAACACCGGGGGGCGGTTCCAGCCTTCGCGCCTGTCTGCCTCGGCCGCCGCCGTGATGCTCTTTGAGAGGCGCTCGGCAAGGTGCTCAGCGCTGGTCTGGGAGGTGCTTTCAGGGATGGTTTCGAAGGTGCTCATTGCCCTGCGCCTGCTCCTTCCTGGCCCATGGCCGCCGCTTGTGCCTGGTGCGCCTGCGCCCGCTTCAACACCTGATCGTGCGCCGTCGGCTCGTACTCGTAATCGTCCGGTTCCACGTAATCCTTGCGCATGGGGTGGTCTTTGAATCCTTCCCACATCAGGATCCGCCGCAGGTCCGGATGCCCCTTGAAGACGATCCCGTAGAGATCGAA
Organism: Acidobacteriota bacterium; assembly: GCA_021803035.1. Taxonomy (GTDB): domain Bacteria; phylum Acidobacteriota; class Terriglobia; order Terriglobales; family Acidobacteriaceae; genus Telmatobacter. The sequence goes on from JAJZME010000072.1 coordinate 11,208, forward strand.
GACTTCGCGCTCCTGGAACTCCGCCGCGCGCCAGAGCATCGTGAGCGACGGAACCTCCACCTGATCGGTGCGGTTCCCGGTGCGCAGGCGCAGCACCACAGGACCATGCTTCCTGGCCATCGAAAAAAGGTGATAGACGGCTTCGAGATAGCCCGGTTCGACATGCTTGCGCGTTTCGTCGACCGTCTCTTCCACCGTTTGCTCCACGCCGTCCACGGTCTTGGTGACTTGGCGCTTCACCTTCACCTTTTCGGTAACCTCTTTGTCGAGCCAGTCCACGCCGGTCACATTGGAGAGGTAATCCAACGCCAGCTCGGGATCGTCGCGCAAAAAGCGCGCCACTTCCACCGCCTGCTCATGCCCGAGCAGCAGCGAGTGCTCGCCGCTGGGCCCGGGATTGGGCACAATCTCCACCTTCGCGCCCGGTACGGCCGCTTCAATCGCCGCTTTGATTTCTTCCACCGTCTTCATCAGCGAATCACCACCGGCACGGGCCAAACGCCCTGGTTCGACGCCGGCTCCAGATCATGCTCGCCCGGCTCGGGCACCTTGAATTCGCCCGGCGCATCCGGATCCAGATAGCGCGGACGGCCCTCACCGGTCAGGTGATGGCTGTCGATCTTCTTTTGCAGCGTCATGAAGGCCTGGATCAGCGCCTCGGGCCGCGGCGGACAGCCGGGGATGTGTACGTCCACCGGCATATAGCGGTCGATGCCCTTGAGCACGTTGTAGCCCTGCTTGAACGGCCCGCCGGAGATGGCGCATGCGCCCATTGCAATCACGTATTTGGGCTCGGCCATCTGGTTGTAGAGCCGGACCACCTGCGGGGCCATTTTCTTGGTCACCGTGCCGGCGACGATCATCAGGTCGGCCTGGCGCGGCGAGGGGCGAAACACCTCGGCGCCAAAACGGGCCAGATCGTAGCGCGCCATGGTGGTGGCGATCATCTCAATTGCACAGCAAGCCAGTCCGAACTGCATGGGCCACACCGAGCTTCGCCGGCCCCAGTTATACAGCTCCTGGATGGTCGTGACGAAGACGCCCTGCTTGCCCATCTCGATCTTCAATTCCTGATCTATTGCCATCGTCTCGTCAAACTCCCCAGCTTTCAGCCTTTTCTTCGCCGGTCCTGAGCGGTTTTACGCTCATGCCGGAAGCCTCGCCAACAAAGCGAATGGCCGATAGCTGTCTCTTTCACTCCCACGTCAGGACGCCCTTGGCCCATGCCCACGCCAATCCTTCCAACAGCAGCAGGGCAAAGATCAGCATGGCCACGCAGGCCCCGGCAGTCAGCCCTGTAAACGCCACCGCGAAGGGCAACAGGAACACCGCTTCGACGTCAAATATCAGAAAGATGATGGCGTACAGGTAATAAGCCGAGCGGAATTGCACCCAGGCATCGCCCTTCGACTCCAGACCGCACTCATAGATGGCGTTCTTGATCGCATTCGGTTTGGCCGGCGAAAATGTCTTGGCCCATAGCTGCGCCAAGGCCAGCGGCGCCAGGCCAAAGCCGAGCGCGACAACAAAAAGAATTGTCAGAGAAAAATACGGACTCCAACTCATCGCAAAATGTAAAGTCCTTCTCTATCAACGTAACAGCTTGAGGCGGCTTCTGGCGAAGAAGATTGCGCCGTCTCGCGCCATCTACTTAGTATTCTCTCCCCATCGACTTTCCATTTTCCACTTATTCTCCCTGCGGCATCCCATTTTATGAACCATGCAAGGAGCGATCCCGGCCGAGTACGCTTCGAGCCCCTGTGCGGGCGGCTGGTATGCCGTCCAGTTTGTGGCTGAAAGCCGGTCTCAGTCGCCGTCGTCATTCCGGTCAGCCTTCCGCGCGTGCGCTTTGAGCATGGCCGGTACCGGCTTGTTGCCCATGGCGTTCTTCCACAGGATGATGTTCAGCTTTTCCACCGGGGCGCGATCTTCATGGTTGAAGTCCATCTTCATGCTGGCCCGCGCGCCTTCGGCGTTTTTCTTGTTGGCCGTGTAGATCATCCCATTGTTTTTGTTCCGGTAGTCGGCGGTGAAGGGCGGCTGATCGCCGGGGCCGCTGAACAGCGACGCAATCACCGGGCAGAAGGCATCGTCGTCATTCATCGGCGGCAGGCCCAGAATCACCTCCATGGTCCGCACCATGCTCACCGTCGTGTAGAAGTGACTGTCCACGAAAGGCTTGCCGCCGGGGCCGTGCGGCGCGTACTTGCTGACGATCAACGCGGTGCTGCGATGCGCATCCACATGATCGGCGCCATTCTGCGCATCGTCTTCCAGGATGAAAAACGCCGTGTTGTTCCAGTACGGCGAGTGCGAGACGGCGTCGATGGCGCGGCCCACGGCAAGGTCGTTGTCGGCCACTGAAGCGTCGGGCGTGGGCGCGCCGGGGCGGGTGCCAATGGTGTGATCGTTGGGCAGGCGCAGCAGGATGAAATCAGGCATGGTGTCGTGTCCCTGCCTCAAGCCGGCGATCCACTTCTTCAGGTAGAGCAGAAAGACGTTGACACGAATCTGGTCGGGAACCAACAGGTTGAAGTCCGGAGCTTCCGGCGCGAAATGGCCCACCAGGGCTGGCTTGGTGGCCACGTCGTCCGCCAGCATCGGGATCGCCCAGTGCCATTTGTTGATGCCGCCGCCCCAGTAGGCCGGAATCGCCTGCCCCGGCTCGATGGCCTTGCGCGCGCACTTCGGTCCGGCCAGCATCGCGCCCACTTGCGGATTGGCAACCTCTTTCTGGTCACAGAAGGTTGAGGAGATATATTCGCCGAAGTGGAAATAGGTCTTGTGGTGCCGCGCCAAGTCGTCCCACAGATAGCCGCTCGCCGGATCGGTGATATCGGGAATCTTTTCGAGCAGCGGATAACCATTCGCCACCACGCCCTCGTAGTCATAGGTCCGCTGGCCACGATAGTTCTGCTGCCAGGTCTTTTCCAGGTAGTCGCTGCCGATGGCCGCGTTGGACCACACATGCCCGTCGCCGGAGACCTCGCCTGAGTCGTAGAAGTTGTCGAGCACGCCGAATTGCAGCGCCAGCTCGTGCTGGTTGGGCGTGATCTTTTCGCCGTACATTGTCAGCGCGGGATCGCCGTTGCCCACCGGCTTGCCGTCCTGTTGCAGATCGCCCAGGATCTGGTCGTAGGTGCGGTTCTCCTTGATGATGTAGATGACGTGCTTGATGGGGTCGGGCCGGCCGCCGGCGAAGACGATCTTCTTCTGCGCCGCCTTGATGCGGTTCGACACCACGGCAACCGAAGTCCAATGCTTCAGGTTTGGCGCGATCCCCGAGACGCGGATCGACGCCACTGAGCCGTAGAGCAGCGTGGCGATGTAGGTTGTTCCCTGCGGGCGCCGCCGGGCCGGCATCCACTCCACCAAGCGCTGCGGAAAGCCGTTCGGTCCGGTTCCTTTGCCTTTGGCCGAGGCCACGTAGAGCATTCCGCCCTGCGCGGAGGGCAGAAACGCCATCGAGATCGGCATCCAGTCCGTGGGGATGAAGCCGTCCGGCGGGATCATGCCCTTTTTGGCGGCCTTCGCCGTCAGCTTGTGCGTGTCGATCACGGCCACGGCGTCGATGGCCATGTTGGCCGCGTAGAGCCGGCTGCCGCTTGCGTTCAGCGCCAGCGCCACCGGCTCGGCGCCGAAGTAGTTCTGCCCCGGAAGGCGGGTGTCGAAGTAGCCCTTTACCGACAGCCGTCCGCCGCTGACGTTGACCGCGGCCACTGCATCGCGGTTCGACAGCGCCACATAGAGGGTCCTGCCGTCCGGCGAGAGCGCGAAGGCGCAGGGGTGCGATCCGGGAGCCACGGGGTGATCGGGCTTGAGCAGCGCCAGCTTGCGGGCCACGGTTTCCTTCGTCAGATTCAGCTCTACAATCTGCGAAGCATTCCACAGCGCCACATAGGCCCGCTTGCCGTCCTTCGACACCTGCAGCGCAATGGGATAGGTGGCCGGAACCGTGGTGCTTTCAGAAAGGTCAAACCGCTTTTCGATCTTGCCGGTGGCGGCGTCGATCATCAGCACATCGTCGGAGAGATTGTCGGCCACCAGCAGTTTTTCCGCGCCGGGCGAGCCTGTCACGGCAATGGCCGCCGGATAAGGCACGCCCAAGTGGCCGGCCTTGTCGCCGACGAGCCGCGTCTCTTTGCCCGGCGCCAGCTTCTGCAGCGGCAAGCGAATGAAGCCCTCGGGCGCGATCTTGCCATCGGAGAAGCTGTAGACCACGATGCCGTTGCCCGTGTCGCCGCCCCTGGTTCCCGTGGGGTCGCTCAGCGACGCCATGCTGGCGTAGATGTGCCTGCCGTCGAGGCCGAAGGCCAACCCGGAATACAGCGTTTGCCCGGCGACGTGCAGCTGGGTGCGCCTGTCGGGAAAATCGGTCAGCTTGCCGGTTTGCGTGTCGAGCACGGAGAGCGACTGCTCGTACTGCGACGCGTAGGTGCCGTAACCGTCGTTGACCGTCACCACGTAGCGGCCATCGGGCGAAATGGCCATGGAGACCGGCAGGCTGTTCAACCGCCGCGGGTGGCCGGGAACCGGATTGCTGAGCTGCTTGCTGGTGGGCAGGTTGATGGTTTGTGAGCGAAGAAGACACGGCGCGAAGAACAGCGACACGCCGGAGACGGCCAGCAGGACCCTTGCTTTCATCTTGCGATCTTTCACGCGGTCTGCAGCGCGTTCATTGCGACGCATCGAGGGCCGCTTGTTCTTACCACTGCTTCTTACCACTGCGATGACAACCGGCGTACCTCGATCGGGGTGCGCCTTAGCCCGCGGGAGGCGTATCCTGGCCCGCGGAAACGCTCTTGTGGTGCCGCACATCGGCACCCTGCACCCAGAAGATCACGTCCTCGGCAATGTTGGTGGCATGATCGGCCACGCGCTCCAGACTGCGGCAGATCATCAGCGCATTCAGCGCCTGCGGCGCCAAGTGGCTCTGCTCCTCCATCACCCCGGTCAGCGCCTTGTAGGCAGTGCGGTTCATGCTGTCCACGGCGTCGTCCATGGTCAGCACGCCGCCGGCAATCACCACATCCGCCTCAATGAACGCCTGCAGGCTCTTGCGCACCATGTCGGCGGCCAGCGAGGCCATCCGCGGAATATCCACGGGAAGGTCCACTGCAGCCATCTGCTCCATGCTGCGCACGCGGTCGCTGATGCTTTTGGCCGCGTCGCCCACTCTTTCCAGGTCGGCGTTAATCTTAATCACGCTCAGGATGAAGCGCAAGTCGATGGCCATCGGCTGCTCCATGGCCAGCAGGTCCAGCGCCGCCTGATCGATGTCGCGCTCCAGGCGGTTGATGGCGACCTCGCTGCGGTTGACCAGATCGCAGATGGACAGATCGCGCACCCGGTAGGCTTCGATGGCCCGCTGGATGGCCTGCTCGGCCAGCCCGGCCATGACCAGCAGGTTCTCCTTCAAGTCTTCCAGGCTTTGTTGAAAGCGTATGCGTGTCATCCGAACCTGCCTGTGATGTAGTCCTCGGTGCGCTTGTCGCTGGGGTTGGTGAAGATCTTGTGCGTCGAGTCGAACTCCACCATGCGGCCGTTGAGAAAAAAGCCCGTCTTCTCCGCAACGCGCGCAGCCTGCTGCATATTATGCGTCACAATCACGATTGTGTACTGCGACTTCAACTGAAAGATCAGGTCTTCAATCTTGGAGGTGGAGACGGGGTCCAGCGCCGAGGCCGGCTCGTCCATCAGCAGCACCTCCGGGTCCACGGCGAGCGCCCGGGCAATGCAGAGCCGCTGCTGCTGCCCGCCGGAGAGGCTGGCGCCGGATTTCTTTTTCAGGTCGTCCTTGACCTCGTCCCACAAGGCGGAGTTCTTCAGCGACTTTTCCACGATCTCGTCCAGCGCGTGCCGGTTGCGGAAGCCGTTCAGCTTCAGCCCCGCGGCCACGTTGTCAAAAATCGACATGGTGGGGAACGGATTGGGCCGCTGGAAAACCATGCCCACGCGGCGGCGGATCTCCACCGGCCTGGCGTCCTTGTAAATGTCCAGATCGCCGATGCGCACCGTGCCCGTCACGCGGCCGATGGGGTTGGTCTCGTGCATGCGGTTCAGGCAGCGCACGAAGGTGCTCTTGCCGCAGCCCGAAGGCCCGATCAGCGCCGTGGCATGATTGGCGGGGATGTTCAGGGTGATGTCCTGCAGCGTGTGGTTATTACCGTACCATGCATTCAGGTTGATGACTTCAATGCCGACGCCCACTTAGCTCGCTCCCTTCAACACACTGCGGCTGGTCCCGTAGCGGACCAGGGAAACCGCAAGGCCAATCCCTACAATCCAAACTAACGCCTTGCCCCCCGCCGGAGGCCGTCAATCGCCGGGCGAGGGCGCGAAGACAGAAATCTTCGGCGCCTGCGCCTTGACGCGATGGACTCGACGGGCTGGTTCAGGCTCGTGCTCCAAAAGGCGTTGCCCGGTATCGTGAACAGCGGCGGAGCAGTCTCGCCGCTGTTCGGGGAGCCGGCTCCTGGCTGGTTTGAGCTGCGAGATGCGAATCTCAGGCGCGTTCACGTTCCTTTTCGTAGGCTAACCGGGAAATGTGAATAGGAGGTTACAAGCGCGCAAAATCAAGCGCATACGGGCATGAAATTCGCCCAGCGCCGTTCCGCGGGGCGGCTCTGACGCCGCCCCGCGGAACGTGGTTCGCGCAGCGGAGCGATCGCGCCAGCCGTGTTGCTCTGGCGGAGACGCGGGCGCGGGGCGGGCGCCGGAGCGAGGTGTCCCAGAAACCGATAAAAATCGATATAGTACGGTACAGCAAGCATTTACGGCCTGAAAAAAACGTGCTACAAATCCAACATGATGAAAAAGAAGGCTTCCGCGCCATCTGGGCACGTGAACCTTAAGACGCTTGCCAATTATCTAGGACTTTCCCAGACTACAGTTTCCCTCGTCCTGAACGACTCGCCTGCGGCCAAATCCATTCCGCAGGAAACCCGTGACCGCGTCACGGAAGCCGCCCGGCGACTCAATTACCGCCCCAACTACTTCGCCCGCTCCCTGCGGCAAAGCAAGTCGATGAGCGTGGGCGTGCTGGCGCCGGACCTGAGCGAAGGCTACTTTACCCGGGTGATGAGCGGGGTGGTGGAGGAGTTGACCGCAGCCCATTATTTCTACTTCACCGCCTGCCACGACTGGAAGCCGGAGCTGATCGAAAAGTACCCGCTCATGCTGGTGGAGCGCGCCGTCGACGGATTTCTGTTTCTGAATACAAACACCGATAGAATTTCGGCGCCTGTTCCGGTGGTGGCCATCTCCGGCCACAGCGCCGCGCCCAATGTCACCAACATCGTTCTGGACCACAACCTAGCGGCGCGCCAGGCGCTGGCGCATCTCCATTCTCTCGGTCACCGCCGCATCGCCTTCATGCGCGGCCCGCATGTGATACCCGATTCCCAGTTCCGGTGGCAGGGTATTGAGCAGGCGGCGCGGGAGCTTGCCATCAAGCTCGATCCGGCGCTGGTGGTCCGCATCGACGTCGAGGGCTGGTCGACGCGAGCCGGCCGGCACAAGGCCGGCCAGCATCCCATGGCTCCGGAGATCGGCTACAAGCCCATGCAGGCGCTACTGGAAAAGAGCCGCAACTTTACGGCCGTCTTCTGTTTCAACGATATCGCCGCCATCGGCGCTATCCGCGCCCTCAAGGACGCCGGGCTGCGCGTGCCCGAGGATGTCTCCGTGGTGGGCTTCGACGACATTCTCTCCGCGGCCTATTCCATTCCTTCGCTGACCACCGTGCGCCAGCCGCTGGCGGAGATGGGCCGCCGCGGCGCGCAGGTGCTGCTGGAGCGCATCGCCGACCACGAAAAGGAATATCCGCCGGAGATTGTGATGGCTCCCGAACTGGTCATCCGCGAATCGACGGGACCGGCCCCGTCAGGGAGCAAGTAGCAGGAAAGGCTTACTTGCAGGCAGCCTCAAGCCAGCGGCTGATGTAGACCTGCGCGTGCGCCTCGCCGCAGTAGTGGCGCGCGTGCGGCGCGTCGGCGGCCTCTTTGGTCCATTTGAAGACCGTCAGTTGCGCGTCGTTGCAGTGAATTGCGATCCAGCGCTGGGGATTGTCGCTTTCCGCGCCGCAAATTTCACACCTGTAAATCGTCCCGATCATCGCCCGGCCTCCTACCTTCAAGCTCAGCCAACCTGCTGGCGCCGCTACTCCAGCATCTGCAAAACGAGCGGCGCAACCAGCAGGCAATCCATACTTTTCATCCGCTTCAGCGCCCTCTCCATGGCTGAAGACTTGCACGGTTCTACGGTGACCACAAAGGGCAGCGCCGCGACCGGGTAGCCCGACTTCTGCACAATGGCCCGGATATTGATGCGCTCGGCGGCCAGCGCCGCGGTAATCTCGGCCACAATGCCGGGCCGGTCCACCACCAGGAAGCGCATGTAATGCGGGGCTTCGAATTCGCCGCTGATGCGTCCCGGGGCCGACGGGATCTCCACGCGCCGCGAACCGTGCGCCAGGGCCAGCAGATCGCTTACCACGGCCACCGCCGTGGGATGGCCGCCCGCGCCGTGGCCAGAAAACACCACATCGCCTCCATACCGGCCGTTAAGGATCACCATGTTCTCCGTGCCCCGCGACCAGGCCAGCGGCGACCGCAAACCGATCAGCATGGGGCCCACCGTGGCCGCAATCCTGCCGTCCGTCAGCTCGGCCCGCGCAATCTGCCGGATGGTGCAGCCCAGGTCGCGCGCATAACTGAAGTCCACCGCCGTCACGTCCGTAATGGGCTGCGGCACAATCTCGTCGGGATCGATCACCACGCGCATCGCCAGTCGCATCAGAATGGCCAGCTTGGAGCGCGCGTCGAAGCCGCCTACATCCTCGGTGGGATCGGCCTCCGCGTAGCCTTTGGCCTGTGCCGCGGCCAGCACATCGGCATACTCCGCACCTTCGTCCATCTTGCTCAGGATGAAGTTGCAGGTGCCGTTCAGAATGCCCTCGATGCGCGCGATGCGGTCGCCGGCCAGCCCCTGCTCCAACCCTGGAATCACGGGAATTCCGCCCGCCACCGCGGCGCCGTACTTCAGATGCCCACCCCTGGACGCCGCCAGCCGCTCCAACTCCACGCCCTGGTAGGCGATGAGCTTCTTGTTGGCCGTCACCACGCTCTTGCCGGACTCCAGTGCCCGCCGCACCCAGCCTGCCGCCGGATCCAGCCCGCCCGCCAGCTCGACTACCGCGTCCACGTCCGACGCCAGGATCTTCTCGATGTCATCGGTCCACACCACGCCCGCGGGCGCCCAGTCCACGCGCTTGCGCTCCACGCCGCGGTTAAAGATGTGGGTCAGCTCCAGCTCCCGGGGCTGCGATTCCACCAGGATCTTCGCCACCGAACTGCCTACCGTCCCAAAGCCAAGAATCGCAATGCGCAGCGGTCGCCTGCTGCGCGAGCCCTGCGCGGCAGGCTGCGCGTGCTGTGATTGGGAACCACTCACTTCAGACACTGGATTTCCTCTGTCCTGAACCGCGCCCGCAATAGGAGCGCGAATCACTTCGATGATACCTGACAGCGGCGCGCCTCCCCGCCGGACACGCGTCCAACGCCCGCGAACCGGCAGCAGGCGGCGGTATAATTCGGGCGGTTCCGCTTCCGAAGGCAGGTCCTCCATGAAAATGCGAAATGGCGTTTCCGGCGCCCTCGCGGCGATCTTGCTGCTCGCGCCCGCGGCGGTCTTTGCCCAGACGACAGAAAAGCCCGCGCCAACAGCCCCGGCGCGGTTCGCATTTGAAGTCGCTTCCGTCAAGCCGTCGGCTCCGCTCGACGTGGCGAAGCTGGCCGCGGAGATACAGGCCGGAGACGCGCCCCGCTTCGGCGCCCACGTCGAGGGAACTCTGGCCGAATACCGCTACATGTCGCTCAAGGAGCTGATCGCCAACGCCTACGGCCTAAAGCCGTATCAGGTTTACGGTCCCGCCTGGCTCGCCACCGACCGATTCGACATCGAGGCCCGCATGCCCGCCGGAAGTTCCAAGAGCGACGCGCCGCAGATGTTGCAGGCACTGCTTGCCCGGCGCTTCGGACTGGTTGCCCAACGCTCCGCGCAACTGCACCGCGTGCTGGTGCTGATGGTTGCCAAGGGAGGTCCGAAGATGCAGCCGTCTTCCGCCCCGCCTCCGCCCATCGACTTGAACGCCCCGCTCAAGCCCGGCCAGATGAAAATCGAGACCGCCAACGGGCCGGCGCTGGTGACGCGGAACCCCGACGGCTCCGTCACCATCGACATGGGCCCGAAGGGCATTGTCACGCAGAAGTTTGAGGCCCAGGCCGGCGTGATCCACATCGAGTCCAGCGCCCTGACCATGACCGGCCTTGCCGACCTGCTCACCAACGTTATGCAGATGAACGGACCCGGCCTACAGGTCATCGACCAGACCGGCCTCAAAGGCAACTACCAGGTAGCCGTGGATATTCCCATCGAGGGCCTGATTCGGTTGGCGCGCGCCAACGGCCTCGCGCCGCCTCCGCCACCGGCAAAGAGCGGAGAGGCACATCAATTGCCGGGGCAAACCGCATCGGAACCGGGCACGGGCGCCGGCGCGGTCTTCGCATCGGTCGAGAAACTCGGGCTCAGGCTGGATCACCGCAAAGCCACGGTGGAACGGCTGATCGTGAGCAAGATCGACAAAACGCCCACGCCGAACTGAGCCAGCCGCCCCGCGTTCAGACTGGGTCATCCGGGAGCCACCGCTTTGGGGATATGGGATATCGATGACGGCTGCGGCGGGTTATCCTGGTTCCAATCACCAAAATCGGACACCAGCGGAGCTCTATAGAAACGCCATCGCGATGTGGTTGACCGCGAAGGCGGCAACCCAGGCCAGCGCCAGCATGTAGAGGAACTGCACTACCGGCCACTTCCAGCTATTCGTCTCGCGGCGCACCACGGCGATGGTCGATGTGCATTGCAGGGCGAAGGCGAAGAAGATCATCAGTGCCAGCGCACCGCCCAGCGTCAGATCGTGGCGCAGCGCCGCCTCCAGGCTGAGCGATTGTGTCGCGGGATCGGAGCCGTACAGCGTGCCCATGGTGCTGACCATGACTTCGCGCGCCAGCACGCTGGACAGTAGCCCGATGCCGATCTTCCAGTTGAAGCCCAGCGGCGCAATGGCCGGCTCGATGAAGTGACCGAGCCGTCCGATAAGGCTGTTTGCCAGCGCTGGGGCGGCGTAGGCGCCATTCCGCAGGTGCTCCAGGGGGAACTGCGCTAGCACCCACAATGCAATCGTCACGGCCACAATGATCTTGCCCGCGTTGCGCAGGAAGATGCGCGCCCGGTCCAGCAGCCGCAGCAAGAGCGAGCGCAGCGTGGGCATGCGGTACTGCGGCAACTCCAGAATGAACGGCGCGTCGCTGGACCTGAGGATGGAACTCTTGAGTACCCGCGCCGTCGTGAATGCCGCCACGCCTCCGGCGACATAGAGCCCCAGCATCACCAGCGCCTGCAGTCCGATCAGCCCATGCAGATAGAACTTGGCCGGCACAAAAGCCGCAATTAGCAGCAGGTAAACCGGCAGCCGCGCCGAGCAGGTCATGAACGGCGTGACGAGAATGGTGGCCAGCCGGTCGCGCTTGTTTTCAATGGTGCGCGTGGCCATGATGGCCGGCACCGCGCAGGCATACGCCGAAAGCAGCGGGATGAACGCCTTGCCATTCAGGCCCACGGAGCGCATCACGCGGTCGGCGATGAGCGCGGCGCGCGCCAGATAGCCGGAGTCCTCCAGGATGCCGATGAACAGAAACAGCAGCAGAATTTGCGGGAGGAAGACCAGCACCGAGCAGACGCCCTTCCACACGCCGTCAATGAGCAGCGATTGGATCCATCCGGCCGGCAGCAGAGGAGTGGCAAGGTTGCCGAGGTCGTTGAGAATGTTGCCCAGGCTGATGGAGAGCGGTTGGCCCAGGGCGAAGACGGCCTCGAATACGCCGATGACCACAGCCAGAAAGAGCAGCGGCCCCCAGATGCGGTGCAGCAGGACGTCGTCGAGCTTGCGGCTGCCCTCGGCTGAGAGCGGAGCCTTGTATCCGGTGCGGCGGCTGAGCTGCGCGGCCCATTGGTGCGCGCTGGCGGCATTGCCCAGTACCGGCAGGGTCAGCGGCTGGGCCGCCGTGCTGCCGTTTTGCCCGCTGAGAAAAAGTGAAATGGCATCAATGCCCGTGCCGCGCACCGCGCTGATCTGCGCCACAGGCGCGCCCAGTTCGCGGGCCAGCTTGAGCGTGTCGATGTGGCCGCCGCGCGCCTCCAGCAGGTCGCTCATGTTCAGCAGCACCAGCGTGGGCAGGCCGACGGCAAGCACCGGCGCGGCCAGCATCAACTGGCGTGTCAGGTGCAGCGAGTCGAGGACCAGCAGAACCGCGTCGGGCTTGGGCGTTCCGGGCATCTTGCCGCCCAGCACATCCACGGCCACGCGGGCGTCTTCCGAGTACGGTGTGAGCGAGTAGACGCCAGGCAGGTCGATGAGGGTCAGATCGTCGCGGTCCACGCCGGCCATCAGGCCCATGCGCTGCTCGACGGTCACGCCGGGATAGTTGGCCACCTTCTGGCGCAGGCCGGTCAGCCGGTTGAAGAGCGTCGATTTGCCCGAGTTCGGCGGTCCGATCAGGACCACAGTGCGCAACGCGCCCTCGGGCGGCGGCGCGGCGGGCGGCTCGAAGGCAGGCGTGCTGCAGCAACTGCTCATCGGCCGGCCTCAGAAAGTTCGCGGATGGAAGGAGTCTCGTCCGTCGCGCTCTCAGGCGGCCGCACCTGGATGGCGGAAGCAGTCTCGCGGCGCAAGGCGATTTCCATGCCGTCGATGCCGTAGACCGTGGGGTCGCCAGCCGGGGCGCGGCGCAGGACGGAAACCAGGGCATTGGGAACAAAGCCCATGTGCATCAGATGGTTCTGAACAGATTCCGGCAGGTCCAGCGCGGTCAGTATTCCGTTGTCGCCCACCGCCAACTCGCTCAACTTATTCACCCGCAGAACTCTCCTCGGCCGCTGGAAACGCGACGGCAGGAAACTGCGACCAGAATGGTCGTACTTAAGTATACGGCGATCAGGCGCCGGGCTGCAATCAGCCGCGTTTCGGAGCCTGGTTGGTTGTGATCCCATGATTTGACCTCCGGAGGGGGCGACCGGCTTTGGTTCCCCCAGATTTCCTGCCCCCCTGGCGGAGCCGCTGCTCAATTCATCGGAACGTGTCTTCTTTGTAGCAGCAAAGCGTGCAAGTTCAAGTGACTTAAATCACATCATGCAAACCCAGGCCGGATTGCGCAAGGCGAAAAGCGAGTGGTACAAGGTGGGCATGACCGTTGCCGAATTTCGCGCATCGCTGAGCGAGGCAAGGCCGCCTGCCGGCCTGACGGCTGCCCTTGCGGCGCTCTGGTGGGACGCAAAAGACGATTGGACCCGCGCCCATGATCTTGTGAACGAGCTTGCGACGCCGGATGCGATGGCGGTGCATGCCTATCTGCACCGCAAGGAAGGCCAGGCCTGGAACGCCGACTACTGGTACGGCCGCGCCGGCCGCGGATTCTATCGCCAGAAGCTGGAGGGCGAGTGGGAAGCGCTGGTGGCGGGATTGATCGGCGTTGGCGACCGGCAAAAGTGAATCGCATGCGCTGGATTTGAAGCACTTGCCGCAACGGCAAGTTTGATCGCGCTCGCGGTTGTGTTGCACGATATAAATATCGTTCCACAGTGCGATATTTCTCCCCCTCCATGTGTCTCGCATCACTGCCTCTAACCGCCTCAAAGACGAGACTCGCCATAGCGGTCAATTTTATCCAGCCGAAGTATGAGGCAAAGCGAATGAACGAGCAGAAAACTGTGATTCTAGACGGGAACGAGGCGGCGGCCTCGGTTGCCTATCGTCTTTCCGAAGTGGTCGCCATCTATCCCATCACCCCCTCGTCGCCGATGGCCGAGTGGGCCGATCAGTGGCGCGCGGAAGGGAAGAAAAATATATGGGGCGCGTTGCCCATCGTGGAAGAGCTGCAGAGCGAGGGCGGCGCGGCAGGCGCACTGCACGGCGCGTTGCAGGCCGGCGCATTCGCCACCACCTTCACGGCCTCGCAGGGTCTTCTGCTGATGATCCCGAACATGTACAAGATTGCCGGCGAGCTGACCCCGGCGACGATGCACGTGACGGCCCGTACCCTGGCCACCCATGCGCTGTCCATCTTCGGTGACCACTCCGACGTGATGGCCTGCCGCTCCACGGGCTGGGCGATGCTGGCTTCCAACTCGGTGCAGGAGGTCGCGGACCTGGCGCTGGTGGCGCAGATCGCCACCCTTGAATCGCGCATCCCGTTCATTCACTTCTTTGACGGCTTCCGCACCTCGCACGAAGTGTCCAAGATCGTGCCCATCAGTGACGAGGCCATCCGCGCCCTGGCCGACGACAAGTACATCATCGACTTCCGCAGGAACGCTCTCAGCCCCGACCGGCCCGTCATCCGCGGCACGGCGCAGAATCCCGATGTCTTCTTCCAGGCCCGCGAGGCCTGTTCGCCCTACTATGCCGCCGTTCCGGCCATCGTGCAGTCGGTCATGGACCGCGTGGCCAAACAGATTGGCCGCGCCTACCACCTCTTCGATTACTATGGCGCGCCTGATGCGGAGCGGGCGATTGTGATGATGGGCTCGGGCGCCGAAGCCGCCGAAGAGGCCGTGGACCTGCTGGCCAAGCAGGGCGAAAAGGCAGGCCTGCTCAAGGTGCGGCTCTACCGGCCTTTTGATGCGGCGGCCTTCCTCGGCGCGTTGCCCAAAACGGTGAAGTCGATTGCGGTTCTTGACCGCTGCAAGGAGCCCGGCGCCACCGGCGAGCCGCTGTATCAGGACGTTGTCACCGTGCTGGCCGAGAACGCCGCCACGCTGCCCTTTGCCTCCATGCCCAAGGTCGTGGGCGGGCGCTACGGGCTGTCTTCCAAAGAGTTCACCCCGGCCATGGTGAAGGGCATCCTCGACGAGCTGGCCAAGCCCGCTCCCAAAAACCACTTCACCATCGGCATTGACGACGACGTGAGCCACTCCAGCCTGGCCTACGATCCCAGCTTCTCCACGGAAGACCCCAAGACCGTGCGGGCGCTGTTCTATGGGTTGGGCTCGGACGGCACCGTGGGCGCCAACAAAAACTCCATCAAGATCATCGGCAGCAATACGCCAAACTACGCGCAGGGCTACTTTGTCTACGACTCCAAGAAGTCCGGCTCCATGACCACCTCGCACCTGCGCTTTGGGCCCAACCCCATCCGGTCGAGCTATCTGATTACGCAGGCCAGCTTTGTGGCCTGCCATAACTTCAGCTTCCTTGAAAAGATCAACGTGCTGGAAGCGGCCATGCCCGGCGCGGTGTTCCTGCTCAACTCGCCCTATGCGGCGGCCGAGGTGTGGGACAAGCTGCCGCGCGCCGTCCAGCAGGAGATGCTGCGCAAGAAGGTCGAGTTCTACTTGATCGACGGCTACAAGGTGGCGCGCGAGGCCGGCATGGGCACGCGCATCAACACCATCATGCAGACCTGCTTCTTCGCCATCAGCGGCGTGCTGCCGCGCGAGGAGGCCATCGCGCAGATCAAGAAAGCCATCCAGAAGACCTACGGCAAGCGCGGCGAGACGGTGGTGCAGAAGAACTTTGCCGCCGTCGATCACGCGCTCGCGCATCTTGAGAAAGTCACTCTGCCGGCCGCGGCTTCGTCCGGGTTCGACCTGATCCCGGCGATTTCCGGCAAGGCGCCCAGGTTTGTGCATGACGTGCTGGGCCAGATTGCGGCGGGCCAGGGCGATCTGCTGCCGGTCAGCGCCATTCCCGCCGGCGGCACCTTCCCGACCGGCACCGCGCAGTGGGAAAAGCGCAACATTGCGCAGTTCATCCCCGTCTGGGACAAGGACCTGTGCATCCAGTGCGGCAAGTGCGTCATGGTGTGCCCGCATGCGGTGATCCGGTCCAAGGTGTATCCGGCCGCGCTGGGCGGCAAGGCCCCGGCCACCTTCCAGTGGGCCAAGCCCAAGTGGAGAGGCATGGAGAACGACCGCTACACGCTGCAGGTGGCGCCGGAGGATTGCACCGGCTGCGGCGTCTGCGTGGATGTGTGCCCGGTGAAGAGCAAGAGCGACGTCAGCCACAAGGCCATCAACATGGAGCCGCAGGCTCCGCTGCGCCAGCCGGAGCGCGAAAACTGGGAGTTCTTCCTCTCGCTGCCCGAGGCCGACCGCAACAGGCTCTCGCACACGCAGGTCAAGGACATTCAACTGCTGCAGCCGCTCTTCGAGTTTTCGGGCGCTTGCTCGGGCTGCGGCGAAACGGCCTACATCAAGCTGCTCACGCAACTGTTCGGCGACCGGCTCTATATTGCCAACGCCACCGGCTGCTCGTCCATCTACGGCGGCAACCTGCCCACCACGCCGTATACCAGCAACGGCGCGGGCCGCGGGCCGGCGTGGTCCAACTCGCTGTTTGAGGACAATGCCGAGTTTGGTTTCGGCATGAGGACCGCGCTGGACCAGCAGAAAGAGTTCGCGGAGATGCTGGTGACGCGCCTCGCGCCGGCTCTTGGAGCGGAGTTTGCGGCGGAGATTGTTCACGCTCCGCAGAAGACCGAGACGGAGATCGACCAGCAGCGCGAGCGCATCAAGGCGCTGCGCGACAAGTTGGCCGGCAACACCGGCTCCGATGCGCGCAACCTGCTGGCCATTGCCGACTCGCTGGTGCGCAAGAGCGTGTGGATCCTGGGCGGAGACGGATGGGCCTTCGATATCGGCTTTGGCGGGCTCGATCATGTGCTTGGCTCCGGCAAAAACGTCAATGTGCTGGTGCTCGACACCGAGGTGTACTCGAACACCGGCGGCCAGGCATCCAAGGCCACGCCGCGCGGCGCAGTGGCCAAGTTCGCTGCCAGCGGCAAGATGAACAGCAGGAAGGATCTGGCCATGGAGGCGATCAGCTACGGCTCCGTCTACGTGGCGCAGGTGGCGATGGGAGCCAACGACACCCATGTGATCAAGGCCTTCCAGGAGGCAGAAGCCCACGAGGGGCCGTCGATCATCATCGCCTACGCAAGCTGCATCGCGCACGGCTACGACCTGGTTCACGGCCTGGAGCAGCAGAAGCTGGCTGTGCAATCCGGCTACTGGCCCCTGCTGCGCTACAACCCCGGCCTGCGCGAGCAGGGCAAGAACCCCTTCCTGCTCGACTCGAAGGCGCCGTCGATCCGGCTCAAGGAGTACGCCTATCGCGAAGCCCGCTACACCATGCTGGCGCGCGGCAATCCGGAGATGGCCGCCACGCTGCTGAAGGAAGCGCAGGACGATGTCGAGCGCCAGTGGCGCGTCTACTCGGCGCGGGCCTCCATGCCCGGCCGCGCGGAAACGCCCGGCATTGCACCCCAGGAAGAGCCCGAGGAGAAGCTGGCGGCTACGCCCGCCGGAGGTGAGGAATGATCGATATTTCGATGCAGTACCTCGGCATGAAGCTGAGCGGGCCGGTTGCGGTTGCAGCCACGCCGTTGTCGGAGTCCATCGATAATGTTCGTCACATGGAGGATGTGGGCGCGTCGGCCATCGTGCTTACGTCGCTGTTCGAGGAGCAACTGGCGCTGGAGTCGCGCGCGCTGGATGAAGATCTCTCGCGCGGCACCGAGTCCTTTGCCGAATCGCTCGATTACCTGCCCGATCTTCGCGACTACCGCATGACGCACGAGGTCTATCTCGAACATCTGCGGCAGGCGAGGGAAGCGGTCGATATTCCCATCATCGCCAGCCTGAACGGAACCACCCGCGGCGGCTGGGTGCGCTTCGCCCGCGATATGGAGCAGGCCGGCGCACACGCCATCGAGCTGAATACTTACGCGCTGGCCACCGATCGCAGCCAGACCTCGGCCGAGATCGAGATGCAACTGCTCGATCTGGTGGGGCAGGTCTGCGAAGCGGTCAAGGTGCCGGTCGCGGTGAAGCTCTCCGAGTCGTTTACCAGCCTTCCGCACCTCTGCGCGCGGCTGGAGGATGCGGGCGTGCGCGGCGTTGCGCTGTTCAACCGCTTCTACCAGCCGGACTTCGATATCGAGGCGCTGGAAGTGCGGCCCACGCTGCACTATTCCACTCCGTCGGAGCTGTTGCCGCGGCTGCATTGGGCGGCCATCCTGTACGGCCATCTCAACGCCGACATCGCCGTCACCGGTGGCGTTCACTCCGCCGAAGATGTGCTGAAGGCGATCATGGCCGGAGCCAGCGTGGCCATGATGGTTTCAGCGCTGCACATTCACGGCATCGACCACATTGCGCGGGTGCTGACCAGCCTGCGTTACTGGATGGAGAGACACGAGTACACGTCGCTCCGCGAGACGCGCGGTTGTCTGAGCCGCCGCTCGGTGCCGGACACGTCTCCCTACGACCGGGGCAACTACATCAAGACGCTCAGCTCCTACAGCCTGCGGCAGACCGTGGCGGCGTTCTGAAATCGTTCATCGTGGTTTGACAAGAGCGTGGCGGCCGCACCTGAATGGTGCGGCCGTCATGCTCATTGAGGTTCAGGCAACAGATTCGGCAAGCAGGTCGGCAAGCGTCTCTTCCAATAGACGGCAAGCTTCCGGAAGCGCGGCTTGCGCAGCCTCGCTGAACTTTTCGCCCATCTCCAGCGAGCCTGCGCCGATGGTGAGCTGAAGGGCCTTGCGGGGCGTGGCGCCGTAGAGATCCTTTGCCAGCGTGAGCAGCTCGGCCGCGCCCAGATGATGAGCGGTCAGGGCTGCGGTCTGCCGGCCCGGTTCTATGCGAGCGAACCGCATGACGCCGGGAGGCGATTCAACCGAGCAGTCGATGAACACCACTGCGCCGGCGCGGGCGATTTCCTCGGCGAGCTCGGGCGTCCACTGCTGCCGGGAGACGATGCGAACGGACGGATTGGCGTGAAAGCGTTCTTTGGCCCACGCCGCGAGCCACGGCCCCACGCCGTCATCCCGGCGCAGCGTGTTGCCGCAGGCGAGAACGAGGCAGAGGGCCGGGGGTGGATTCATGAAAACGCCTCCGCGCTAACGCACCACGCGGTCAACTACCTCGCCGCTTGCTGAGACCAGCGAAAGAGCCAGCGGCATCTGCCCAAAGGCGTGCGTCGAGCAGCTCAGGCACGGATCGAAGGTGCGCACGACGGCTTCCACACGGTTGAGAATGCCTTCTGTGAATTTGCCTTCCTTCACGTATTGCCTGGCGGCCTGCAGAATGCCGCGGTTCATGGCGTTGTTGTTCTGGCCGGTGGCGATGACCAGGTTGGCCCAGAGAATCTTGCCGTTTTCGTCCACCTTGTAGTGGTGGTGCAGCGTGCCGCGCGGCGCCTCGGCCTGGCCGGCGCCTTCGAAGCGGTTGACGCCGGCGGTGGCGCGAACCTGCTTGTCGAGGATGAGCGGGTCGCTGAGGATCTGCTCGATCTTTTCGATGCCGTAGAGGATCTCGATGAGGCGGGCATGATGGTAGTAGAACGAGCTCAGCACCGGTCCCGAAGCCAGTTGCTTGAACTCGGCCAGTTCCTTGTCCGCGCGCGGTGTGCCCATGCTCTTGACGATGTTCAGCCGCGCCAGCGGGCCTACGCGATAGCTGCCCTCGGGATAGCCGAGAGGCTTGTAGTAGGCGAACTTGGTGTAGCTGTACGGCTCTACGGCTTCGCCGATGACTTCGGTGAACTTCGCCGCGGTGATGCCGTCGTCGATGATACCACCGCCCGGGCCGATCAGACGCAGAGCCCCGCCGTTGAATTCGATCGACTCATCTTCATTGATGAGGCTCATGAACAGCGACGGGAAGTTGGCGAAGACCTCAATTTCAGCCTTGAAGCCGTCGGCGATCTTCTTGTACCAGTCGAGCGCCAGGCCGATATGCGTGTAGGCTTCGGGGATCATGGAGAGAATCTCGTCGCGCTTTGCGGGGGCCAGCGGTTCGGTCACGCCGCCCGGCACCACCCAGCCGGGATGAATGCGCTTTTCGGCGAGAAGTTCAATGATGTACTGGCCGAAGCGCCGCAGGCCGATACCGGCGCGGCCCAGCTCAGGCCGTGCGGCCGTCACGCCGAAGATGTGGCGCGTGGCGGGGTCCGACTCCATGCCCAGCAGCAGGTCGGGCGAGGAGAGATAGAAGAAGCTCAGCGCGTGGGACTGAACCATCTGCGCCAGGTTCAGCATGTTGCGCAGTCTGGAGGCGGTGGACGGAATGCGCACCGACATGATGGCTTCGCAGGCTCGGGCCGAGGCGATCAGGTGCGAGACCGGGCAGATGCCGCAAACGCGCGCCATCAGGCCCGGCATCTCGTAATACGGCCGGCCTTCGGAGAATCGTTCGAAGCCGCGCACCTGGGTAACGTGGAAGTGCGCGTTTTCCACTTCGCCCTGGGCATTGAGCTGGATGGTGATCTTGCCATGCCCTTCCAGCCGCGTAACCGGATCGATGGTGATGGTCTGGCTCATGCCTTACGCTCCAAAGCGGGTGAGGGCCGAGATGTCCAGCGGCCCTCCGTTGATCAGCGCGGTGAGCGCCGCGTGAAAGGTCTGGGCCGAAGGCGGGCAACCGGGGAGGAACACATCGACCTTCACGAACTCGTGGATGGGGCGCACCACGCGCAGCAGCTTGGGAACCACAACGCAGGGAATCTGCGGCTGCGCACTGGCGTTTTCGATGTAGGCCCGCTCCAGGATTGCCTCCGGGCCGATGGGGTTGCGCATGGCGGGCACGTTGCCGGTGATGGCGCAGTCGCCCATGGCGATGAGCGTCCGGGTATGAGCGCGGATCTTGCGGATTTTCTTCTCGTCGTCCACCGAGGCCACGGCGCCTTCCACCAGCGCGATATCGACTTCGTCGGGAAACTTCTTGGCGTCGACGAGCGGGCTGTAGACGACTTCGATCAGCTCCGCCAGTTCCAGCAGGCGCTCATCCATGTCGAGAAAAGACATGTGGCAGCCCGAACAGCCGTCCAGCCATGCCGTTGCCACTTTCAATTTGCTCATTGCGCTTCCCTCATCAGGTTCAGATAAGGCAGAAAATCCGGGTATTTCGGGTGCTCGGAGCCGATCTTGCTCTTGTCGAAGAGCGCTCCGGTGGGGCACACCTGCACGCACTTGCCGCAGCGGGTGCAACTGGATTTGCCCCACTCGTCGTGCAGGTCGGTGATGACGAGGGAGTCGATGCCGCGGCCCATCACATCCCACACGTGCGCGCCTTCGATCTCCGCGCAGACCCGCACGCAGCGGGTGCAGAGGATGCAGCGGTTGTGATCGGCGGTGAAGCGCTCGTGCGAGACGTCGACCGGCAGTTCGGGATAGCGGTAGGGCAGGCGGACATGCGTCACGCCCTGCTCCTGGGCCAACGATTGCAGCTCGCAATGGCCGTTCGAGACGCACACCGAGCAAATGTGGTTGCGCTCGGCAAAGAGCATTTCGAGGATCAGGCGGCGATGCTTCTGCAGCCGCTCCGTGTTGGTGCTCACCACCATGCCTTCCTGCACCGTGGCGACGCAGGCCGGCATCAGCTTGTTGCTGCCGGCAATCTCCACCAGGCACAGGCGGCAGGCGCCCACGTCGCTGAGGCCGTCAATGTGGCAGAGCGTGGGGATGGGGATGTCGTTTTCGCGCGCCACGGCCAGAATGGTCTGGCCGGCGCTCGCGCTTACTTCATGGCCGTCGATCTCCAGTGTTTTGACGTCCACTTCTACGCTCATGCCAACACCTCCACGGCGGCTTGCATGGAGCAGACCCCGGCCGGACAGCGCTTGTGCAGGATGTGCTCGATGTACTCGTTGCGGAAATATTTCAGGGTGCTCAACACGGGGTTGGGAGCCGTCTGCCCCAGGCCGCAAAGGCTGGTCTCTTTCACCGTGGCGCAGAGTTCCTCCAGCAGTTGCAGGTCGTCCATGGTTCCCGTGCCGTTGCAGATGCGGGTGAGCAGTGTGTGCATCTGCGCGGTGCCGGAGCGGCAGGGAATGCACTTGCCGCACGATTCGGTCATGCAGAACTCGATAAAGAAGCGCGCCACGTTGACCATGCAGGAGGTGTCGTCCATGACGATCATGCCGCCCGAACCCATGATGGAGCCCATCTTGAGCAGCGCGTCGTAGCTCACGCCCACGTCGAGCAACTCGGCAGGAATGCAGCCGCCCGACGGCCCGCCGGTCTGCACGGCCTTGAAGGTATGGCCCTCCGGCACGCCGCCACCGATGTCTTCGATGATCTGCCGCAGCTTGATGCCCATGGGCACTTCCACCAGTCCGGTGTTGGCGATCTTGCCGGTGAGGGCGAAGACCTTGGTGCCCTTGCTGCGCTCCGAGCCCATGTTGGCAAACCACTTGCCGCCGTTGCGCACGATGGGCGCGATATTGGCGTAGGTTTCGACGTTATTGATGAGCGTGGGCTTGCCCCACAGGCCGCTTACCGCCGGATAGGGCGGGCGCGGCTTGGGTGTGCCGCGGCGGCCTTCGATGGAGGCGATGAGCGCCGTCTCTTCGCCGCACACAAAGGCGCCGGCGCCGAGGCGGATTTCAACGTCGAAGCTGAAAGGCGTGCCGCAGATGTCGTTGCCGAGCAGGCCGCGGCGGCGCGCCTCGCGCAGCGCGGTGGTCAGGCGCGAAACGGCGACTGGATACTCGGCGCGGACATAGATGAATCCCTTGCTGGCGCCCACCGCGTATGCGGCGATGGCCATACCCTCGATCACGCGGTGCGGATCGCCCTCCATCACGCTGCGGTCCATAAAGGCGCCGGGGTCGCCCTCGTCGCCGTTGCAGACCACGTACTTCAGGTTGCCGGCGGCCTTGGCCACGGTGCCCCACTTCAACCCCGTGGGATAGCCGCCGCCGCCGCGTCCGCGCAGGCCGCTTTCGGTGATGCGGTGGATCACGCCGTTGGGCGTCATTTCGGTGAGCACGGTTAGCAGCGCCTTGTAGCCGTCGCGGGCGATGTAGTCGTCGATCTTTTCCGGATCGATGTAGCCGGCGTTTTCCAGCACCACGCGCACCTGGCTGCCGAAGTGCTCGTTCAAGTCGCATTGCAACTCGGCTACCGGCGCGCCGCCGAGACTGGAGACGATTTGCCCGGCATGACCGGCGTGGACCTTGCGGTAGAGAACGTCGTCGGGATCAACGCGAACCAGCGGGCCGTGCGAACACGGGCCCATGCAGCCGGTGCGCCGGATGAGAACTTTCTTGCCGGCCGCTTCGGCAGCCTGTACCAGCGCGTCGCGCAGCTTGTCCGAGCCCTGGCTGACGCATGCCAGGTCCATGCAGACGTTCACCTCGTAGTCGTACTTGGCGTTCTCCTGGCGAACGCTTATGGCGATCTGGTCGAGCTCTTCGACAGTCATTCCACCGCCCACCTTTCCAATTGCCCGATCATCTGTTCATCGGTCATTTCGCCGACCACCTCGTCGTCGCAGAGCACGACCGGCGCGCGGCTGCACGCGCCCACGCAGCGGGCGGTCATCAGGCTGATCTGGCCGTCGCTGGTGGTTTGGCCTTGGCAGATGCCCAGGCGCTTTTCCGCCGTGGCAATCAATTTGGCTGCGCCCTTGATGTAACAGGCTGTGCCGGCGCAGACGGTTGCCGTGTGTTTGCCGGGGGGCTTGAGGCTGAAGTAATGGTAAAAAGTTACCACGCCGTAAGCCTGGCTCAGCGGCACGCGCAGAGACTGCGCGACAAATCGAATGGCGTCGTCGTCAAGATATCCAAACGAGGACTGCACGGAGTGGAGAGTCTCAATCAGCGCGTGACGGGCAAAGCCATTCTTGCGCATGGTGCCATTCACGATCTTCCATCGTTTGTCGTCGCTGGGTAATGGGGGTGGTGTGAATGCCGACACGGTTCCTCCTGAGATACAGGCCCTGGACGCAGAACTGTTGTTCTGTCGAGCTTCACGGAATGTCTACTAATGTTGTACCCGGCATTGAACTTAGGAAACGGTGACAGTGGTCACGGGGCAATGGGAAAACATCTGGTCTTGTGACATGGATCAGTGTCCTTGCGCCGGCTTGTGCGTAAGGATACAGCGGTTTGAGTGGGAGGGCCCGCCGTGCCGGAATCCGGCATGAAAGGTTGAATTCGCTCAGGTTATTAGATAAGACCTGCATTTGACTATGGATAACATGGCGCTTACTCTTGCAGCCAGCGATCAGCGTAACTAAGAATTTCCACGCGACTCTGTGCGGTCAGGAGGGATTATGCATGCGCGCAAGTCAGGTGGGAACATAGCTGAAAATGAAGCGCCCGGTTGGAGCGTGTAGCTCCTTTGCCTTATATTCGAGCGCGCGGGTTACCATAAGCGGAGACCTATCCGCCGAGAAAAGAACTCAGGAGAGAATTATTCCGCGTCCGATCTTGAGGGAAAGGTGTTTGGTCCGGCCCGGAGCGCATTTCCTCATGAACGGAACTTTATACTGGCCCAATGAAAATTGGCCCTTTGTCCACATTCGGCATCTTGTTCGTGGCGGCTTGTCTGGAAGCCGGAGGTGACGCGATCGTCAGAACAGGATTGCATGACCATACTAAAATCACGCGATTTATGCTATTTACGGCGGGGGCGCTTGTGCTGTTTGTGTATGGCGTTACGGTCAATTCGCCGCCATGGGACTTTGGACGTCTTCTCGGTGTCTATGTAACGCTCTTCTTCATCGTTGCTCAGGTTATTAACTACGTGTTTTTTGGAACGCGGCCAACTCCGCCGATATGGATTGGGGGCGCACTGATTCTATCTGGCGGATTGTTCATGACGTTCTGGAAGGCTTGATCGCATTCGGGATCGGATTGCCATATAAGCGTCCTACTGCCATATGAGCGTCCTACTTTGATCGATAGGCAGGCGCGTGCAGTGCTGCGTGACATGACCAGGCGCGTGGCCGAGAACGGAAGCGAGGCGGCCCGATCTCGATCAGGGCAGGCCAAATTGGGCAAACGAGATTCGGCGCAGTTCGCAGGCGCCTTGCCGCGGCACCGGACCGCAAAGGTTATGCAGCATGACGCAAAATGCCATTCATTGCACGGGAGGGCAGGAGCATGAACATAGCCGGGCAGTCCTGCACATGGTCACGATTATGCGCACCCGATCAAGCCCGGCGCGGAGCGGCGCTGCATTCGTGCTTCCGCTGGTCTTCATGACGACCGTCTTCTTAGTACCGAGTCCACGCGGATTTGCGATCTCCCAGGCGCGAAAATCCGGATCTCCACTTCTGCGAGCAGCAATCGCCTGCCGGCACCCCAGAACCTGGGCATCTAAATCCATCAAGCCCACTACGGAATCAGGAGGGCGGGGTACTAGAATTTGAAAGCTGAGAACAGGGGAGGATTCAATGACTTCAAAGAACGGCACACGCATCACATGGCTTGGTCACGCGACCGTCCTGCTTGAGACCGCTGACACAAGCATTCTTATCGACCCATACATTGCGCAGAATCCCAAATATCCCAAGAATTTTGCTTTGCCGGCGAAGATCGATTACATTTTGCTGTCGCACGGACACGGGGACCACATCTCCGACGTTGTGCCGGTGGCCGCGCGGCATGGTGCGACCGTGGTTGCCATCTACGAGCTGGCCAGCTACGTGGGCGGCAAGGGCGTGTCAGAAACCATCGGCATGAACCTGGGCGGGACGGTGCAGTTGAACGGCGTGGCGGCGACGATGGTCGAGGCCAAGCATTCCTCGGGCGCACAGGACGAAAAGGGCACGCACTACGTGGGCGTGGCGGCGGGCTATGTGCTGAGCGTAGCGGGCGGGCCGGTGCTCTACTTTGCCGGCGATACGGCGGTGTTCGGGGACATGAAGCTGATTGGCGAGCTGTACCGGCCCAAGGTGGCGATGCTGCCTATCGGGGGGCATTTCACCATGGGTCCGAAGGAGGCCGCTCTGGCGACGAGCCTGCTGCAACCGGAGGTGATTCTGCCGCTGCACTTCGGCACGTTTCCGGTGCTGACGGGCACGCCGGAGCAGTTGGCCGAGCTGGTGGGACCGAAGGTGAAGGTGATGGCCTGGAAGCCAGGTGAAGAGTATACGGTGTAACAGCGGGCGCGGCCGGTTTTACTGGTCGCGCGTCTGCTTGATGGCGCGGGGCGGCGGTTCGGATGAGGGAGACGGCAGCCCCGGAGGGCCCTGGGCGCCGAGGCGTGCCGGCGGCGGACCGGATGCGCAGTAGTTGCGCAGGTCGCGGACGATCTCGTCCTTTTCCCGGGCGTACTGGCCGGCCAGCCGGGTGAGGGCAAAGGTGATGATGTCGCTGTGATGCAGCTCCTGCAGGGAGGGATCGCGGCGCATGTTGAGCCAGAGCCGGTGGACCAGTTGCACGTTTTCGGGGCTGAGCGCGGGGGCGTGCGGGCCGATGTAGAACATCTTCACGTTGCCCTCGGGATCGGCGACGTAGAAGTTGAACTGCCGCTTCGGCTCGGGCAGGGCCTCCCAGGCCTGGCCGATGTGGTAGGCCTGTTCCTCGGGGGTCATGAGCGAGGAGTGGCCGGAGACCACGGTATCCACTTCCAGCGAATTGGCGCCCTGGGCCAGGGCGGCAAAGACGTCTCCGGCGGGGAGTACGAGCAGGGATACTTTCTTGCCAAAGCTCTCCGCCACGGCGACGGCCTTGGTGAAGAGCATCTGCTCGTGTTCGGTAAAACTCTGCTGCTCCAGGTTGAGATACTCCGGACCGCCGGCGCCCATCAGGCGCACGCTGAGCACGACCACGTCCTGCTCGTCGGTGCTGGTGTGAGCCAAAGCCCACTTGAGGGCGTAGGGATTGACGACGTCCCGCATGGTGACGATGACGCCGCCGGGCCGGATGGCCGCCGACTCGCGGCTGACGGTCTCCTGGTGCTCAAGCTGGAAATGATCCTTCATCTCCCTTGCGGCCAGAGCATGGCGGCGCATGTTCTGGCGCTCCGAAATGGAGAAGACGATGAAGAATCCCACGGTGAAGATGATGCCGCTCACGGTGGCGATGGACTTGGTGAAGAGATTCACGGTGGCCGTGGTCAGCAGGACGAGAAAGACGGAGAGCAGGCCGATGGGAATTTCGAGATTGCCAATGCGCAGATTGGGGGGGACCTTCCAGCCGCGCTCGCCATGGTACTTCCAGCGCAGGACCAGCATGGCGAGGTTGTTGAAGGTGAACGACCAGATGACGCCGAAGGCGTAGGCCTCGCCGAGGACGATGACGTTGCCGCGGCTGGCGAGGATGGTGATCATCTGCAGGATGAAGACCAGGTTGACGATGCGGTAGCTGGTGCCGTACTTGCGATGCGGCCTGCGGAACCAGTCGGTGAGCACGCCGTCTTCGGCCACGCGCATCAGTACGCCCACCGAGCCGATGATGGAGGCATTGATGGCGCCGGAGAGGATCAGGAAGCCGACAATGACTACGAAGGTGCGGAAGATGATGCGCAGGAACATCGGGCCGACCATGTACATCGCCAGCCCCGCGATCAGGTCGTCGGAGTAGACGTGCGTGCGCTGGAAGGCGGGGATGAGCATGGAGGCCATCAACGTAGCGCCGCCGGTGAAGACCAGGCTGTAAATGGCGATGATGATGGCCGCGCGCTTGAGGTTGCGGAGCTTGGGATGTTGAATCTCGCGGTTGACCTGGGCCAGGGTCTCCATGCCGCTCATGGCCAGGATGGAGTGGCCGAAGGCCATGAGGATGCCAAATACGCCGAGGAGCGGCAGCCCTTCTCCGCGAAGAAAACCCAGGGCGTCGCGGCTGAAATGGAGATTGGACGGGATGGGCGCGGGAGGCAGATGCACGCCGCGGATGAAAATCGAGTAGATGCCCCAGACAAGGAGAATCACCACCATCACGGTGGTGGTTTGCATGACGCGCAAGGCCTTTTGGCTGGATTCTTCGATCCCTTCAATGTTTTTCCACCAGTAATAGGTGGTTGCCAGCACGGCGAACATGACCGAGGCGTGGTTCGGATTGAACTGCAGGGGCTGGTTGTGCGCGTAGATCAGGGCCGGAGGCAGCCAGTGGCTCTGGTTGGCAACCCGCAGCAACTGGTTGATCAGGCCGGTAATGTATTGCCCGGCGGAAATGCCCGAGATCGGCCCCGTGAGAACGTAATCGAACATGAGGGCAGACACGCTGATTTTGGCGAAGGTGCCGCCCAGGGCCTCTTTCACAACGCGGTACACCCCGCCGCGGGTGAACATGGAGCAGCTCTCGACGTACACCGAGCACACCGCGAAGCTGAAGAGCATGATGGCGAGGATGAACCATGCGGCCGAGGGGCCGATGGCCTGCTCCGCGATGCCGCCGGCATAGAACGCCGACGAGGCCATGTCGTTGAGGACAACCGCTGCCGCGCGCCAGAAAGAGATGAAGGTGAGCATCACGGAGGATGCCACGATCAGGCGGACGCGGTTGGGCGGTGGGACTCCGGTCGTTCGTGAAGAGGCCATTGCAAGAAGAGCCAGCGCGGCGGCCGGCATTCAAAATATCAGGAAAGCGAGAACCACCGCCGCCCTTCGGTGAGTCTAAGTCTCGATTAATGGCCTGTCAATGCGCAATATGGAGGAGAATGATTGAGCCGGATTCATGTAAGGAGGGAAATTAGCGGCGCGACCCGCCCAAAGGAGGCGCGAATCGGCAGGGTTAGTCTTTTCCGAAGATCTCCTGGCAATCTTCAATGAAGCTGATGACCACGACGACGGCCGAGCCCGCCAAGCCGATGAAGAAAAGCACTTCAACCACTCGCATTAGGAAGAGCACCAGCCACATGCAGTCGATTGTAGCGTGATTTAGCGGGACCGGCCGTCGCGTTTGCTGCCGGTTTGGTACGGCGGGCAGCCCCAATGCTTTAAACTCGGCCCTGTATGCAGCGCGATTCCTGGAAACCCTGGGCCGCGGCGGTCCTTTCAGCGGGCCTGCTGGAGTTGCCGTTTCCACTTGCCGGGCCGCTGCCGCCCTGGCGTTCGGTATTTGCATGGTTTGGGCTGGTGCCGCTGCTGGCGGTCATTTTGTCGCCCGCGAGCGCCGGGAAGCCGCATCCGCTGCGCCGCGCCTTTGTGACGGCCTATCTCTGCGGCGTGCTCTGGTACATGGGCAACTGCTACTGGATCTACAACACCATGCTGCATTATGGCTCGCTGGCGCGGTGGGTCTGCGTGCTGCTGCTGATCGGTTTCAGCATGGTGCTGGGGGCTTACTTCGGTCTTTTTGGCTGGGGCGTGATGGCGGTGCGGCAGGGCACCGGCAGCACGCGGCTGGCGCTGGCCGCGGCACCCTTTTTCTGGGCCGCGGTGGAGCTGGCCGGAGCGCGGATCACCTGCGTTCCCTGGGATCAGCTCGGCTATTCGCAGGTGGACAACGCGGTGGTGAATCAGCTTGCGCCGTGGACGGGCGTTTACGGCATCAGCTTTGTGCTGGTGGCGGTGAACGCGCTGATCGCGGGCGGACTGCTGCTGGAACGGCGCCAGGGCAGGCGGGCCTGGGGGGGTGCCGGGGTGGTGCTGGCACTGGCCGGCTGGGCGGGCATCCTGGTGCAGCCGCCCAAGCCTGCAACCACGGCCACGGCCGTGCTGGTCCAGCCCAACCTGAACGTAGGCTCCAGCAACAACTGGATCGGCGCCACCTGGGACCGGCACATGGCGCAGTTCGAGCGCCTGGCCGGCGAGGATTGCAAGAGCTATATCGCCGGCATTCCGCAAACCGGAGCGCCCACGCGCGAGATGGTCTGCCCGCCTCAGCCCGTGCATCCGGATCTGGTGGCCTGGCCGGAGTCGCCGGCGCCCTTTTTCCAGAGCGATCCGCGGCTGCAGCCGGCGCTGGCGTCGATTGCCACATCGCGAGACGCGGCGATGGTGGTGGGCGCGGTCGGAACCGATTACTCGGAGAAAAAGAACGAGTGGCGTTACTACAACTCCGCTTTGATCCTCAACTCGATGGGCGAGTTCGTGGGCCGCTACGACAAGATCCACCTTGTTCCGTTCGGCGAGTACATTCCATTCCGGCATCTGCTGTGGTTTGCGCGCAAGCTTACCGGCCGCGTTGGGTCGTTCACGCGGGGCAAGAAGCACAAGGTCTTCGTGCTCAACGGGCATCGCTACGGGGTCTTCATCTGCTATGAGGCGGTTTTCGCCAACGAGGTGCGCAAATTTGCGCGCAACGGAGCGCAGGTATTTGTGAACATCAGCGATGACGGCTGGTACGGCAACACCAGCGCGCCGTGGCAGCACCTGAACATGGCGCGCATGAGAGCCATCGAAAACCGGCGCTGGCTGCTGCGCGACACCAACAACGGCGTGACCGCGGCCATCGACCCCGACGGCCGCGTGGAGCAAAGCATTCCGCGGCATTGCGTGGACGCGCTGCCAGCCCGTTTCGGCTTCAACAGCAAGCTCACCTTCTACACCGTGCACGGCGACGTCTTCGCGTGGCTTTGTGCGATACTCGCTATAGGCGCTGTTTTGTGGTGTTTGCCGGCGGGGTGGAGGGAACGGCGTCGAAGAGCGGGCAAGCCGCCGCTCACGCGCTGAGCCGCCGCGGCGGGTTCATTTGCAATCTTCAAATAAAGTCAGGTCTCAAGAGCAATCATGGCGCTGAACGATCTCGAATTCGCTTACGCTCCGCTGCGCGACCAGGTCCGCGACCTGCGGGAGTATCTTTGACCCTGCTCGCCTGCGCAGGGAACTTGCCCACATTGAAAGCAAGCTTGCCGATCCGGCCTTGTGGAGTGATCCGGCTGCCAGCCAGCCGCTGATGCGCGAGCGCAAGCGGCTGGAGCATCTCATTGCGGACGACGACGAACTGATGCGCCGCGCGGGCGACATCGACGCTTACTTTGAGCTGGCGCGCGAGGGCGAGGACGTGCTCGGCGATCTGGAGCGCGAGATGAAGAGCCTAGCCACGTTTGCCGATGAGCTGGAAGCGCGCACCATGCTGGGCGGCGAAACGGACGCGCTCAATGCGATTGTGACCGTGCATCCCGGCGCGGGTGGCACGGAAAGCCAGGACTGGGCCGAGATGCTGGTGCGCATGTATCTGCGCTGGGCCGAGCAGCAGGGCTTCAAGACAGAGATGAACGACTATCAGGACGGCGAAGAAGCAGGCATCAAGTCGGCCACCTTCACCATCATGGGCGAATACGCCTTCGGTCTGCTGGCCGGCGAGAGCGGCGTGCACCGGCTGGTACGCATTTCGCCCTTCGACTCGGCCAAGCGGCGGCATACGTCGTTTGCTTCGGTCTTCGTTTCGCCGGAGATCGACGAGTCGATTCACGTGGACCTGAAGATGGAAGACCTGCGCATCGATACCTACCGCAGCGGCGGCAAGGGCGGCCAGCACGTGAACACCACGGATTCGGCGGTGCGCATGACGCACATTCCGACGGGCATCGTGGTGCAGTGCCAGAACGAGCGCTCGCAGCACAAAAACCGCGATAAAGCCATGAAGATGATGCGCTCGAGGCTCTACGAGTACGAACTGGAAAAGAAGCGCGCGGAGAGCAAGAAGCTGGAAGACTCGAAGCTCGATATCAACTTCGGCTCGCAGATCCGGTCGTATGTGCTGCAGCCCTACCGCATGGCCAAGGACCACCGCACCAAGGTGGAAGTGGGCGATGTGGACAAGGTGCTGGACGGGTATCTGGAGCCATTCCTGCGCGGCTATCTGCTGGCCAGGCGGCGGGGCACGGCGGTTTCCGCAGCGGCGGACGACAACATGGATGTGTAAACGGGGAAATGCGAATGAAGAATGATCCAGCCATCATCGAAGAAATCCTGCGCACGGCCAAGACTGTTGCCGTTCCGGGCATGAGCGACAAGCCCGCGCGCGCCAGCTACAACATCGGCCGCTATCTGGCGGCGAACGGCTATCGCGTGCTGCCGGTGAACCCAGCCATCAAGGAAGTGCTGGGCATGACGAGCTATCCGGATCTGGATGCGGCGCAGGCCGCCGCCCGTGAGCAGACCGGCAAGGGCATTGATCTGGTGGACGTTTTTCGCGCTTCAGAGTTCGTTCCGGCCATTGTGGACGACATGATCCGGCTGGGTATTCCGTACCTGTGGCTGCAGGATGGGGTGATCAACGACGAGGCCGTGGCGCGCGCCCAGGCTGCCGGGGTCAAATGCGTGCAGGACGATTGCGTTTTTCGCGAGCATGCCGCGCGGCCGGAGCTGCATCCCGGCCACTGAGGGCGGGGCTGCGGCGCGCCGGTCCGATAGACTGAAAGTAGCGACCGGACCTCAAGTTAGATAGCCATGCGTGCGTTCCGATTGATCTTCGCGCTGACGACGCTGCTGTTGGCGGGGCAGTGGGCGGCGGCCCAGCCCTCCGCGCTGGCCAGCCAGCCGCAGGACACGAAAGCCGCGTTTAGCGCGCAGCATCTGCGCGTGGAGCTGCTGGTTCCCGGCAGCAATCTCTACACCGGAACCGAAGGGAACCTGGCCGGCTTGTACTTCAAGCTGGAGCCGGGCTGGCACATCTATTGGGAAAATGCCGGCGATGCGGGCGAGCCGCCCAGCATCGATTGGACGCTGCCCAAAGGCGTCACCGCCGGGCCGTTGCAGTTTCCTGCGCCTACGCGACTGCCGGTGGGGCCGCTGATGGACTACGGCTATGAGAGCGATGTACTGCTGCCGTTCCGGCTCCATGTGGCACCGCAGGCGAGGCCCGGGCCGGCGGTTCTGGACGCCAAGGTGAGTTGGCTGGTTTGCAGCTCGGTGTGTATTCCGGGCCATGCCGAGTTGCAGTTGACGCGCAATGTGGTGCGGGGGAGCGGCCCGGCGGTTGCCGCGCCGACTTTGTTCCGGCAGTTTCTGAGCCTGCTGCCCCGGCCGCTGCCGGCTGGCGACAAGGCCATTTTTCAGGCGACAGCCACTGGCTTCCGGCTGGCCGTGGAAACGGGGCAGCCGGAGACGCAGGCGGAGTTCTTTCCGGCCGACCAGAGCGTGGTGGACAATCCGGCTCCGCAGAAGCTGAAACCGACGGCGAAAGGGTTGGTTCTGGAGTTAAAGAAAGACCCGAACATCTCCAGCAATCCCACTCATTTGAATGGAGTTCTGGAGCTTGGCGGCGGGCGGAACTATGAAATTGCCGCCGTGCCCGGCGCGGTTGCCGTGCCGCCGGCCGCGGCTGGAATTTCCGGGCTTGCGCTGGGCCGGATTGCGCTGCTGGCGTTCCTGGGCGGGCTGCTGCTGAACCTGATGCCGTGCGTCTTCCCGGTGCTGTTTTTGAAAGGGCTGGCGCTGGTGCGGTCGGGCAGCGAAGAGCGGCGCAAGCTGCGGGCTCACGGATTTGTTTATACAGCCGGGATTCTGGTTTCGTTCTGGGCGCTGGTTGCGGCTTTGCTGGGCCTGCGCGCCGCAGGGCAGAGCATCGGGTGGGGATTTCAGTTTCAGTCGCCGGTATTCTTGCTGTTGATGGCGGGGCTGCTGTTTTTCCTGGGGCTGTCGCTGGCGGGGCAGTTTGAGATGGGGCTGACGCTGACCGGGGCCGGCGGTTCGCTGGCGGCCAAACAGGGCTACACGGGCAGCTTTTTTACCGGCGTGCTGGCCGTGGTGGTGGCCACGCCCTGCACCGCGCCGTTTATGGGGGCGGCCGTGGGCTACGCGCTGGCGCAACCGGCCGCAGTGACGTTTGCCGTGTTTACCGCGCTAGCCCTGGGGCTGGCCGCGCCTTATGTGGCGCTGACGCTGCAACCGGCGTGGACGCGCTGGCTGCCGCGGCCGGGCGCGTGGATGGAAGTGCTGCGGCAGGCGGTCTCGATCCCGATCTTTATTACCGTGATCTGGCTGGCGTGGGTGCTGGCGCAGGCTTATGGGGCCAATCTGCTGGCGGCGATGTTGGGCAGCTTCTTGCTGCTGGCCGTTGCGGGGTGGTTCCTGGGGCGGTGGCCGGCGAAGCGCTGGGCTACGGCGGTTGCGGTGCTGATTGTGGTGGCGGCGATCGGTCTGAGCGTGGCCGCGCCGGCTGAATTGGCAACGGCGCCGGCGAGTTCCGTTGCGGCGGTGGGGCAGGAGCATTGGAAGCCGTGGACACCCGGGGCGGTGAGCCGCTACCAGGCCCAGGGACGGACGGTCTTTGTGGACTTTACGGCGAGCTGGTGCCTGAGCTGCCAGGTGAATGAGCGCGTGGCGCTGGACCAGCCCGCGGTCCAGCAGGCCTTCGTGAATGCCAACGTGGTGCTCCTGCGCGCCGACTGGACGCGGCGCGATCCGGCGATTACGCGGGCGCTGAAGGCGCTGGGGCGCGACGGCGTACCGGCCTATGTGCTCTACGTTCCCGGCGAAAGCCAGCCGCGACTGCTGCCTGAGGTGCTCACGCCGGGGATCGTCGTCGATGCGCTGAAGAATCTGCCGCGTGGCGCTGGGCAGGCCGGCGCGGCGGCTGACCGGGGCAGCGGACGAGCAGGCTAGCGAGTCAGCTTAGCGGGACAACGAGTTGAGCCAGGTGGCAAGGGCTTGCGTGGAGTCCTGCTGCGCGGGCGCGGCGGTGAGCTGGACAAGTTTCCTGGGCGCTGTGGCCGCGGCGTAGGCCTGGGCTATTGGGCCAGGCGCGTGGGCTGAAGGCTGCGCCGCCAGCAGCCATAGGGATGGAATGCGCAGCTTTGTTGCAGGCACTTTGAGCCGGTAACGGTCGCGGACAAGCAACCGGGCGGGAACCAGTTGCGCGCGCGGATCGCTGAAGACAGCTTTGAGCGGCGATGCGAGCGGCTCATCGAGCACCACGCCGGCCAGTTCAGGGTGCGCGGCGGCCACTTCCAGCGCCAGATTTGCGCCGAGGCCGGCGCCGTCAAGCACGATGGCGCGGCTGGCGATGTGGCGCATTCCGGTCAGGTAACCGAGGGCCGCTTGTGCGTCTTCGCGCCAATGCGCTTCGGTGGGGCGGGCATATTCGCTTTGGCCGTAGCCGCGGTAGTCGAAGGCCAGCAGGTTGACGCCGGCGGCGTGTATGGCGGCGAGCGCCGGGACTGTGTCGCTCAGGTCGCCATTGCGCCCGTGCAGATAGAGCACGGTGTAGCGGCTCAGAGGCGCGCCGGACGCGGCGGGAATCCACCAGCCGCGCAACTGCGGCGCTCCGGTGTCGGTTGCGGCAAAGCCGACCGGGTTGAATGCCAGCCCGGCGTTGGCGGGCGTTTCCGTGATCTTGTGCGAAGGATGATAGAGCAGTTGCCAGGATGTCTGCCGGAAGAACAGGCAGAGCGTGATCCAGGCCCACAGGCCCGCCGCGCCCACGAACACGCCGGTGGCCATAAGAATGCGGCGGGTGCGCACCTTGGATGGTGCAGCTTTGGCCGCAGGCTGCGGCTGGTCCTGGCGGGGCTTGCTCTCAGATTGGGTATTCTTACGCGGCATGGTTTGGGGCTTGCGGCCGACGGAATCGGCAGGGCGTATCTTTATGCTAATCGCATGCGCCGGATACTATGGCATGTGCGTTTCTACGCAAGGAGCTTCCCCGATGTCTCAGTTTGTGCGCATTTGTTCTCAGGCCGAGTTGCCCGCCAAGGGTGAAGTGGATGAGTTTACGGTAAATGGCCGCGCTCTTTGCGTGGCCAATGTGGACGGCCGCATCGCCGTGCTCGACGGCGTTTGCCCGCATGAAGAAGGCCCCCTGGGTGAAGGAATCATCGAGGAGGGCCGCGTCGTCTGTCCCTGGCACGGGTATGCCTTCGATCCGCGCACCGGTGTATCGCAGCAGGATCCGGATTTGAAGGCGCAGGTTTTTGAGTCGGTGGTGGAGAACGGCGAGCTGCGCGCGAAGCTGTAGGCTGGCGGCGTCCAACCTGACGATTGTCCATCCCCGGCCCAAGAATCCGGCCTGACGCACCCGGCATCCAGCGCGCTTCCGGCGGGGATGACTGTCATTGCGCTGCGATTTCGCGTATCTACCACGCCACTTTTTCCGGCAGGAATTCGGCGAACAGGTCCTCGTAGTAGGGCTTCAACACTTCGACGTCGGGCTTGGCCTGGCCTTTGGAATAGAGGTCGTACTGATTGAACTTCCGGACCCAGGGAAGCATGGTGCGATCCTGCTCGTTGGCCAAGTGTTCGTAGGCGCCGTGGCGATGCCAGGGATAGAAGGAGTGGAAGCGCAGCATGTAGAGGGCTTCGATGGGCAGATAGGGCTTCATGACCGCGGCGATGTAGCCGTCGTGGCCGAAGGACATGTGGACGTTCTCCAGGCCGCAGTGGGGCTCGTAGATGCCGTATCGGGTCTGGTACTCGGGAACGTTGCGGTCGGGATTGTTGGCGAAGTACTCGGGAAAGACGATATCGGTGGACCAGGCACAGCCGACCGGGAAGGTGTCGCCGACGACGCCCCATTGCGGCTCGCCGTAAAGGCAGAGGCACTTGCCCAGATCATGCAGAAAGCCGGCCAGAACCATCCAGCGGGGATGGCCGTCGCGGCGGATGGCCTCGGAGGTCTGGAGCAGGTGCTCGATCTGGGTGAGATCGGTGTCGGGGTCGCTGTCGTCCACCAGCGTGTTCAGGAACTCGGCCGCCTGCCAGATGGACATCATGCCTTTCTGGAGGCCGAAGTACTGCTTTTCCTTTTCGAGGACGTAGGCGACGGTCTGGTTCTGGTGGTTGAGGCGGTAGAACTCGGCCACGCCGGGCAGAGCTTTGGCGTCGTAGATGCGGAACTGCTCCCTGGACCGGCCCTGTTTGTAGCGGCCGCCGACGAAATCGTCCCACTGATCGAGAGCGGCAAGGGGTTGTGCTGGGGAAACGGGTGTGGAGGGCCGGCTGGTGGCGCTCATGGTGACCTCCTCGTCACTTGCTCATCTGCTGGCTTTGGTTGTACCAGATTGTGAGGCGAGTGGGAAAGCGAATGCGGCGTGAGCCCGGAGGCGGCCGGGCGCGTCATTCCGAGGGACGCGGCCAGCGGGCCTCGATGGTGGTGGCAATGCCGCCACGGGGCCGAAACTCGCCGCGGACGACCGCCCAGACCGGATGGCAGGCTTTGACCACGTCTTCCAGGACCTGATTGACGATGTTTTCCTGGAAAATGCCCAGATTCCGGTAACTGAAGAGATACTCTTTGAGCGATTTCAGCTCCAGGCAGCGGTCGCGCGGCATGTAGCGAATGGTGAGCGTGCCGAAGTCGGGCAGGCCGGTTTTGGGGCAGACGGAGGTCAGCTCTGGATCGTCGACGCGGATCTCATAGCCGGGAAACTGGTTTTGCCATGTCTCGATGGCGGGAAAGACATGGTCGAGGCCGGCCTTGGCGTGGGCATCGGTGTATTGCGGGGTGTGGCTTGCCTGGTTTGCCATAGCAACATTGTACGAGGCGCGAAGGTGGCGGAGAGGCGCGGGCTTGCGCCGATTTTTCCTGCGTCGAAAAGGGCGTTTTTGAGTCCTATATACTGACACTGGTTATATCTGCATGGTTGAACAGAGGAAGCAAAAAAGCCGGTTATGGCTTTGGTTGGGGGCTGTTGCCCTGATTGTCGGTGTCTTTTTTACCGCGCATTACTTTCTGCGGGAACGACTTCCGGTCCGTGAAGCGCAGGCGGTCTACCAGGATCTGATCAAAACGTCGGCCACCAACGGCCGCGTGGAACCAGAGAAGCCTTACGCATTCTATAGCCCGCTCTCGACGACCGTTCAGGCTGTGTACGTCCACGAAGGCGACCAGGTGCGGGCCGGACAGTTGCTGATCACGCTGGACAACGTGGAGGCGCGGGCGAAGGTGGCCGCGGCCGAGACCGCGGTGAAGAGCGCGCAAGCCGGGTTGGAAGCGATCCTTCATAATGGGACGCAGGAACAGCGTCTGATGGCGCAGGAGCAGCTTGTGCGCAGCCGGCTGGCGCAGAAGCAGGCACAAAGCAATTTGAATGCGCTGGTGAAACTGGCTGCCACCGGTGCGGCTTCGCCCAACGAGGTAGCCGCGGCAAGGCAGCAGGTGGCGGAAGCCGAAGCGAGCCTGCACACTGCGGAGCAGAACGCCACCGATCGCTATTCGCCGGCGGCAGTGGCGGAGGCGCGGGCGTCACTGGCCGATGCAGAGGCGAATCTGGCGGCGGCGCGCCAGGTGCTGGCACAATCCTCGATCCGGGCTCCGATTTCCGGAACGGTGTATACCCTGGACGCCAAGCCCACCGAGTTTGCCCAGGCGGGTTCGCTGCTGCTGAAAATGGCAGACCTGCGGCAGGAGCGGGTGCGCGCATATTTTGACGAGCCGGAGATCGGCGGGCTGGCCGTGGGGCAGAAAGCGGTCATCAAGTGGGACGCCAAACCGGGCCGTACATGGCAGGGGCACGTCGAGCGCACGCCGATCACCGTTGTGACCTATGGAACGCGCACCGTGGGCGAGGCATTGATCCGTATCGACGACGCGGCCAATTCCGGTCTGCTGCCGGACACCAATGTAACGGTCACCGTAACGACAGCATTCGCGCCGCACGTGCTGACCGTACCGCGCGAGGCGGTGTATCCGGAAAGCGGGCACCCATGCGTTTACAGGATTGTGAACAACAAACTGGTGCGGACGCCGGTTACGACAGGAGCCTTTACCCTGACCGAGGAACAGATTCTCTCGGGAGTGCATGCCGGCGAATGGGTGGCTACGGGGTCGCCCACCGGACAGCCGTTAGTGGATGGCACGGAAGTCAGGATTGTAGAGTGAAACTACTGAATGGAATCATTGCTATTTTGGCCGCGTGCGTGCTGACGGCCACAGCATTTGCCGCATCGGCAAACGTAGACAGAGAGACGCTGATCGAGGCCCATTCCGCATTGCAGGCAGGCGAAGCGAGCAAAGCGCTGAACCTGCTGCAGGCAATACCGGAATCCGGGCCGCAGGCAGCCTCCGCGCAGAACCTGAAATGCCGGGTGCGGTACATGCTGCAGCAATGGAGCGCCGCGGCCAAGGCCTGCACGCAGGCCGTAAAGATGGATGGGCAAAACTCCAACTATCACTTGTGGCTGGGGCGGGCACTGGGCGAAGAAGCCCGCAGCGCCTCGTTTCTGAGCGCGTTTTCGCTGGGCAAGCAGGTGCGAGTGGAATTTCAAACGGCGGTGCGGCTGGATCCGCGCAATGGCGCGGCGCTGTCCGCTCTGGGCGAGTTTTATGTGGACGCGCCAAGCTTCATGGGCGGCGGGCTGGATAAGGCTGGATCCGTGGCACAGGAACTGGACAGAGTGGATCCGGTGCGAGCCGCCGTGCTGCGGGCTCGAATTGCGATGGCGCGCAAGGATTATGGGACGGCCGAGGGCTATTTCAAGGAGGCGATCGCGGACAGCGAGCATCCCTCACGCCAATGGGCAACGCTGGCCAGCTTCTACCGCCGGCAGAAGCAGTGGCAGCAGATGGAGTGGGCGGTTCGAAACTGCGCAGAGGCTGCGGCTCGCGATCCGCAGGCGGGGGTGGCGCTCTTTAACGGAGCATCGGTGCTGATCGAAGCCAAGCAGGATCCCGCATTGGCGGCCCAGATGCTGGAGGATTACCTGGCTAGCCCATCAAAGACGGAGGAAGGGCCGGCGTTTGTCGCACACCGCTGGCTGGCGCGCCTGAAGGCACAATTGGGCGACGCCGAGGGCGCGCAGCAGGAGGAGGCAGCAGCCAAAGCACTGGCGGGCGAATACCTGCCCCACAAGGATTCCAGGAATTGACGGAAAGATTCGAGACGCGGAGAAAGCCCAGACAGCGATGGAGATCCCTGCTTGCCGGCCTGGGGCTGGCAAGCCTGGCCACAATCGCGCAGGCACAAGTGCCGCTCAGTACTGTGGTGAAGCTGGCCCAGCGCAACAGCAGTTCGGTAAGAATTGCCGAAGCCGATGTAAGCAAGGCGCGGGCCCAGCTAGCGGAGAGCAGGGATGTGCTTATTCCAACCATCGAATTAGGCACCGGAGTGCCGGTATTTCCCGAGGTGGGCTTCACCGGGACTCCGCCGTCGATCTGGGACGCGACGGTGCAGTCGCTGGTGTTCGGAGTTCCCCAAAAGCGCTACATAGATGCCGCGCGCCTCGGCTTAGAGGCGGCCATGGCTAGCCTGCATGCCGCCAAGGAGCAAGTCGCGCTTGACGCTTCCACGACATACATCGAACTGGATACGGTGAACCGGGAGCTGAAGGCCACGCAGCAGCAGGAAGGCGACGCCAACAAGCTGGTAGCGATCGAACAGCAGCGGACAATGGCTGGCGTGGACCCGTTGAGCGATTTACTGGAAGCCAAGCTGACGGCCGCGCAGATCCGCCTGAATATGCTCCATCTCGAGACCCGCGCCACCACGCTCTCCAAACAGCTTTCCGTGCAAACCGGCCTGCCAAGCGGCACCATCAGCCCGGATCGCGCCAGCATCCCGCAGATACCGCCGGTGAGCGGCGACCTGACTGTGGGTAAACATCCTCCGGCGGCTCCCGGGTCCGCGGAGTTGCTGGCGCTCTCCAAGCAGGAAACGGCGAAGGGCGATGCGGAAGTTAGTTATCTTCCGCAACTGGTCTTCCAGGCGCAATATCTCCGCAATACTACCCTGCTGAATACGGTGAACGACTTCTTCAAAAAGCCGTTGCCAGCAAACAACTTCGCCTCGGGGATTTCGATTCAGATTCCAGTTTTTGATATGCTGCATCGCGCCCGGGCCCGGGCGTCGGCGGCCGAGGCGCTGCGCGCCACCGTCGAGGCCCAGGAAGCCCAGCGACAGCATGAAGTACGGATCGCAACGCTGACCAGCAGCCTCCGCGAGTTGAGCACGGAGGCGGAGATAGCGCGCCTGAAGGAAGAGATTTCCGCGCAGAAGCTGAAGAGCGTGCTGACGCAACTGCAAATGGGCAGCGGCGCCGGGGCGCAGACGCAGCTTTCACCCAAGGCCGCGGAATTGGCGCGCATTGACAAGTGGACAAAGTACGAGGACTCGCTCGAAGCCAACCTGAACCTGAACAAAGCGCGGCTGGATCTGCTGCATGCGCTGGGAGATATGCAGGAGTGGATGAACGAGTTGCACACGCCGTAGAAAGAGCGCGAAGCAAGGTACGGCACAGGGAATTTGCGCCTGCAAAATTGGCGGAATGGTAGAATGATGAAGGTGTCTATGCCTTTAAAAACGCTGTTTTTGAATCCACCATCCTTCGAGAACTTTGACGGCGGCGCAAGCTCGCGCTGGCCGGCGACGCGGGAGATCGAATCGTACTGGTATCCGGTGTGGTTGAGCTATCCGGCCGGCCTGCTTGAGGGTTCGCGGCTGCTCGACGCGCCTCCTCACCATGTATCGGCGGCGGAGACGATCGAGATCTGCAAGGGTTACGAATTTCTGGTGCTGTTCACCTCGACGGTGGGCTGGGAGGGCGATCAGCGGCTGGCGGAGGCGATCAAGGCAGCCAATCCGGCCATACGCATCGCATTTGTTGGGCCTCCGGTGACAACCGACCCGGACCGCGCGCTGAACGAGTGCTCTGCTTTGGACTTCATCTGCCGCCGCGAATTCGATTACTCCGTGGTGGAGTTTGCCCAGGGCAAACCGCTCGACGAGATTCTGGGTATCAGCTACAAAAAGAACGGCAAGATCGTCCACAACCAGGACCGGCCGCAGGTGGAAGACCTGGACGCGATGCCCTGGGCGACCAAGATCTACAAGCGCGATCTGGACGTAACGCGCTACAACGTGCCGTTCCTGCTGCACCCCTACATCGCGCTCTATTCGACGCGCGGCTGCCCGGCGCAGTGCACCTTCTGCCTGTGGCCGCAAACTCTGAGCGGGCACGCATGGCGCAAGCGCTCAAGCGACGACGTGGCCGCGGAGCTGAAGTGGGCCAAGGAGAACTTCCCGGAGGTCAAGGAGTTCTTCTTCGATGACGACACCTTCAACATCCAGAAAGCGCGCACCATCGAACTGTGCGAAAAGCTCAAGCCGCTGGGTCTGACGTGGAGTTGCACGTCGCGAGTGACGACCGACCGCGAGACACTGAAGGCGATGCGGGATGCCGGCTGCCGGCTGCTCATCGTGGGCTTTGAGTCGGGCGATCCGCAGATTCTCAAGAACATCAAGAAGGGCGCGACCGTGGAGCGCGCGCGGGCCTTCGCCAAAGACTGCCACGACCTGGGGCTGACCATTCACGGCGACTTTATCCTCGGCCTGCCGGGCGAAACCAGGGAGTCGATCCGCAACACGATCAACTTTGCCAAAGGCCTCGACGTTGAGACCATTCAGGTGTCGATTGCGCATGCGTATCCGGGCACGGAGTTCTACGAGTACGCCAAGGCCAACGGCTTTATTGTGAACGCCGCGGCCATGAGCGACAACGGCGGCCACCAGATGGCCCACATCGAGTATCCGGGACTGCCCACGGATTATGTAATGGAAATGGTGCACCGTTTCTATGACGAGTACTACTTCAGGCCGAAGGCAGCGATGCGCGTGATCTGGAAGGCGATTGTCAATCGCGATATTCCGCGGCTCTACGTTGAGGCAAAGGCATTCCTGAAGCTCCGCGCGCAGCGCAACAAGATGGTGAAGGACGCGCGCAGCAATCAGACCGATCCCGTTGCCACGATAGGCGCGGGCGCGTAGCAGCCAACAGCATGCTCTGGGGCAGTTCGCGGCTGCGCCGCCCTCCATTCGTATCAGCTTCTCTTTCGATGCGGTAGCGAGAGTGGCTCCACAACGGGTCTCATTCCGGGCGGGCCAAGACCCGTTGAAGGAGAATCAAACCAGCCGCGGTTAACGCTGCATTCCCGGCTCAACGGGGTCAATGCACGCAAGGGAACTTCAGAGATCGATGTCCCATCCCAGACCGACACCGCGGCAGTATCTGATTCTTGCGCTGGTGGCGGTGTGCGCGCCGCTGGGCGACACCTGCCTTGCGCGCGGCATGACCGCCATGCCGGCCATTTCGATGGGGCATTTCGGCGCGCTGGTGGCGGCAGTGTTCACGCCGTGGATAGTAGCGGGGATTGCACTGCTGATCTGCTTCTTTGCGAGTTACCTC
This sequence comes from Acidobacteriota bacterium, assembly GCA_021803035.1. GTDB lineage: Bacteria > Acidobacteriota > Terriglobia > Terriglobales > Acidobacteriaceae > Telmatobacter. Next base: position 54,066 of record JAJZME010000072.1, read on the forward strand.
ACGGCGCTGTCATGGGCCGACCTGACCTATGTCATGCCGGCAACGGCCTTCGGCAATGTGATTGTCGAGCTTCTTGCGCGCTTCTGGCTGCATGAAACCATCTCCGCGGAACGATGGGCGGGCGTGGCGCTGATCACCATCGGCGTGGGATTTGTCGCGCACGGACCCTCGTCAACGCCACAGCCGGCGCCTGAGCCTGCGTTGCAGGAAGAGGAGGTGCGGTGATCCATCCGGTTCAAGTGGCGCATGATCCGACTCCCTGGATGGCGGCAGGCATCATTGCCTCCATCGTGCTCTGCTCCTGCACGGGCGAAGTCCTGATGGCGGCGGCCATGAAGTCGATTGGCGACCTGGATGTGATTCGCGCGCATTCCGGCCTGAAGGGCGCGATTCGCGCAGTGGTGACCTGTCCGCTGTTCTTTGTCGGACTGATGTTTCTGACGCTTGCATTTTTCGCGCTGCTCTTTGCGCTCAACCACATGCCGCTGAGTCTCGTGGCGCCCGTCTCCGCTTCCCTGCCCCTGGTCATCAACGCGGTTGCCGCCAAGTTCTTTCTGAAGGAGAACGTGGATCACCGGCGCTGGGTGGCGGCGGTGCTGGTGTGCGTGGGCGTGTATCTGATGGCGCACTGAAGCGCCGGGGACACGAAGACGCAAAGCGGCCGCGGATCCGATGCGGGCATAAGAGATCTTGCACAAGGAATCAGGATTCCAGCTCCCACCAATCGAGCGCGCGCATGAGCGGGTAGTAGAGCGCGGCGCGGATGGGCCGGCCACTGCCGTGCAGATTGCGAAGAACCCGTGCGTAGGTTTCAAGCTGCGGCGCGAAGAGCGTGCGCAGTGCGGGCAGTTCGGCGCCGGACGCGAGGCCTTCAGGATGCGCAGTCTTGTAGTCCACGAGCCACCAGCAGCTTTCGCCATCGGATTGAGGCGTAGCGCCGGCTTGAAAGATGCGGTCCACGCGGACCGAGCGCAGCTCGCCGTCGACGATACCTGCCCAACTGACCTCGCTCGCTGCCTGCGGATGCGGTGAAAGAATCCACGCTCCGGCAGGATCGGCCGCGGCGTCGAGAGCGTAGCGCATGGCGCGGGCGGCGATGTCGCCGGCCTGATTGGGGCCGAGCCCCAGCGCGCGGAGTTCAGCGGCGGCGCGGGGCTGGAATCGCGGAAGTGCGGTACACGCGGCGTTCCAATCCATGCGGGCGCGCAGATGGGCGAGATTTTCAAGAAAGGCGTGCACGGCATTGCCCAGTGCGCGCGAGAGCAGGCCGCCTTCGTGACGGGCGTAGAGCAGCGGCGATGCGCTGTCGATGATGGTTCCGGCATCCGCCGCATCCCGGCTGGCAGGCTCGGGCACGCGATAATCCGGCGGCAGGCGGCGCAGCACCGTGGGCGCATCGGGAGACGGCATGACGAGCACGCTGCTTTCACCCGAGGCCGCCAGTGCGGCAATGGTAGCGGGCTCAGATTGCGGCGTGGCGCGCGCCGCGGCCCATGCGTTGAACCGCGACTGAATTTCAGATTGCAGGGCCGGCCAGGCTGTCGCCAAGAGAGTTCCCGAAGGCTCGACAAGTGCCAGGGAACCATCCTTTTCGGCTTTGCAGGTGGGCCGGGCGAACCAATGCAGTTCTTCGCGGGCGCGCGTGGCGGCCACGTAAAGAATGCGGCGCATCTCCTGCCTCTCGCGCTCGCGATAGACGGAATCCACCCATTCCTTGGCCTTGCCGCGCTCCGCGCCTTTGGGCTGGAAGGGCGCGATGAGGAATTCAGTGACCTCGCCGGTTTCATCGGGCTTGGCCAGGCCGCGCTCAAGCCACGCGAGCATATCGGATCGGGAGGCTCGCTCACGCGCCTGCAACTCCGGCACGATAACGACTTCAAACTCCAGGCCCTTGGATTTGTGGATGGTCATCAACTGCACGCCGCAGTCGGTGGACGCCTCGGGATTGGGCTGCGCGGTGAGCTTTCCCAATGCGGCGTCAAGGGCGGGGCCAAGCAGATCCTGCTCGCGGTTGGGAAGCTGGTCGAGGCTGTTCCACAAGAGGTCAAGATTGGCGCGGGCGGTGGCGTCAACACACTGTGCGCCGCCGAGACCGATCCAGACCTGCTGCAGCCAGGTGCCCAGGGACGCCGTGGGGTGGGCCAGGCGCAGGACAGGCGCGGAAGCGGCGGCGCTCATCACACGCGCCACCGCAAGGCGGCCGTCTTCGCTGAGGAGATGGCGGCGCTCGGCGAGCAGTTCTGGAACGGGGCGCGCGAGCAGGGCCGGAGCGTCGCTGCTGACGAGCGCGTGCAGGTCAGCCAGCGAGAGTCCGCACCATGGCGCGCGAAGCACACCCAGCCACGCCAGGCGGTCGTGAGGATTGAGCAGGGCGCGGGCCAGAGCCAGAGCGTCAAGCACCTCGGGACGGTCGCGGAGGTTTTCAAGGTCGACGGCGCGGAACGGAATGCCGGCCTGGCGCAAAGCCTGCGCGATGGGCGCAAGGGCGTTGCGCGTGCGGCCCAGAACGGCGATGCGATATTTCCCCTCGCGGGCACGAGCCTCTTCGGCACCGGCCAGATGACTGCGGAGAAGTGCGACGATTTCTTCCGTCTGGCCGGTGCGAGCCGCTTCGATTTCGGCAGTTTCCGCATCGCCGTTGGAGTGATTGCGTCTGGATTGCGGGATAAAGTTGAGGTGCAGATGGAAGCGCGGCGCAAGAACAGGCGGCGTTTCGCGCGCTGGCTGGGCCGGCGAAAATGCGATGCCGCTGCCGTCGTTTGCGGCGAAGACTTGCGCGAACGCATCGTTCAGCTCTTTGACGAGCGGCGGCGCGGTGCGGAAGTTGGCGGCAAGAGGAACGTGATCGAAGCAAAGCGGCTCATCGCCGTCAGCAAGGTTGAGGCCGTAGTCGCGGGTGCGCGCAAACAGCTCGGTGTCGGCATCGCGGAAGAAGTAGATGGACTGCATGGGATCGCCGACGACAAAGCAGGTGCGGCCTTCGCGCTGGGGCCAGGCGGCGATGAGGCCGGAGAGCAGCTGATGCTGGCGGCGACTGGTGTCCTGGAATTCGTCGACGAGCAGGTGGCGAATGCCATCGGCCGTGGCCAGGGCGGCATCCGTGGGCAGGCCGTCCTGATCGCGGAGAATGCCTTCGGCGATCTGCGCGATTTCAATGAAGTCGACCGCGCCGGCCTCGGCGAATACGACTTTGAGCTGGCCGGCGGCGGCGCGCAGCAACGTAAAGCAGGCGCGGACAATCTGCCAGTCTTCGTCGGTGTAGCGGGCCGGAGGCAAAGCTGCGACGGCGGCGAGGGCGGATTCGAGGCCGGGAACCGCCTGCATGGCCGCGATCAAACGCAGCAGGCGTCGTTTTTCGCTGTCGCGATCGGCAGGGAAACCGTGGCGCTTGTCGGCTCGCTGGCGGAATCCGTCTTTGGTGAGGACCAAAGCTCCGGCACAGGCATAGGCCTGGCGCGCCTCTTCGAGTGCTTCGGGAGAGGTGAAGGGTGCAACGGGAAAATCGGCCTGCTCGGCGAGTTCGCGATACAGCGCGCCGCCGGTTTGCTCGCAGGCAAATCGCGCCAGTGCGAGCAGTTCTGCGCGGGCATTGGGCGCCTGATCGAGCAGGCCGCTCACGGCATGGAGGCTCTGCCGCACGGCATTGCCAAATGGGCGCTCAAGGCGAGTGCGCAACGCATCCCAGTCCGGCTCGCGCTCAAGGACGAAGCCGTGCATCCAGCGGTCGCGCCGGGAGAGCATTTCGACCAGCTCATCCTCAATCTCCTGCCAGTTGTTGTCGCGCCAGGACAGCAGGGCGCAAATGGCGGACTGGAGCGCGGGAGCGGCGCCATCGATTTGCTCAAGCGTGCAGCGCGCGGCGCGGCGGTAGAGATCGCGCGGATGTGCGTGGATATCCAGTCCGCCGCCGAGGCCCGAAAGCAGAGGCTGCTGAAGAGCCAGCTCGCGGCAGAAGGAATCGATGGTGGAGATGCGAAGCTGGGCGGAGAGATCGGTGAGGTTCCAGCCCAGAGCGCGGGAGCGGGCAAGAGCACGGCGGGCAAGAAAACCCATCGAGAACTCGCCGGTCCCAGCCGGTAAAACCTCGTCGGAAGCGGCACTTTCCAGCTCGGCGAGAATGCGATGGCGCATCTCGGCGGCGGCGGCCCTGGTGAAGGTGATGGCCACGATCTGGCTGGGCGACTCGACCTCGGCGAGCAGGCGCAGGAAGCGGCGCGTGAGCAGATCGGTTTTGCCTGAGCCGGCGGGGGCCTGCACAAGGACGGAACGCGCGGGATCAAGCGCGCTTTCACGCTGCGACTGATCGGGAACGGCGGGACGCGCGGAGGATTTACTCATCGGCGGCCTCCGCAAGCTCGGCGCCATTCTCATCGGCGTCAAGTTCAACGCGATTCTCGTGAACGCGGCAGAGGGTTTGCAGGCCGCAGCGCTCGCAGGTCTTCGGGAAATCGCGCGGGTTGACGACGGCGCGGCCGGCAAGGAAGTCGCGGGCAAGCTGCTGGATGAGGTCGCGCCAGTCGATGAGCTGCTCGGCCGTGAGCGGCGTGCTGACGAGCGCGTCGCGCGCGCCGAGCGAGGGCAGCAGAGTGGCGCGCGCGTCTCCGACGCGGCCGGCGAAGGCGATCTTGCCGGCGCGGAGTTTGGCAAAGGCGAGGCCGCCCAGAATTTCGCCGGATGGAAGCGCGAAGCCGGCGTAAAGCGGCAGTTGAATGTCGTCAGGGCGCGGCGGATCCCACGATTTCGGCAATACGTTGCCGGACTTGTAGTCAATGACGAGAAGCGTGCGGTCGTTGAGGCGATCGACGCGATCGAGACGAAGATCGAAGGTGAGCCCGGCGAGGTGGACCGTCTGCTGGGCTTCGGTCTCAACCACTGCAAACTCCGCGCGCGTGGATTCGTAGTCGAGCCAGGCGGAGATGAGAAAGATGAGGCGCTGTTCTTCGAGTTCAAGATAGGTGCGGGGCATGCGGGCGCGCAGATTGCGGCGGAGCTTCTGCTGAAAGACGCGGCGCACATGAGCGGCGACAAAGGAAGGGCGGTCGTTGAGATTCCGGAGATCGGCGAGATTGCGCAAACCTTCGGGCGGGCCGGCCCAGATGGCGTGCAGCACGGCATGAAGAAGCTGGCCGCGCTGCGCAGGCGTGAGCGCGGGTTGGGCCGGTTCCCAGGTGTGGGCGGCAAGGCGCACACCGGCAAAGGCCTGGAAGGCGCATTGTGACTGCGCGGTGAGCACAGCGGCGCCGCCTTCGACTTTGCCCGGCGGGAAAGCCACACGGCTTGTATCTGCAAAAGCAGCCGTGAGCGGGGACGAGGCGGGCAAAGGCGCAAGCTCTGCCGGCAAGGGCTGCGGCGGGCCGGCCAACTGAGCGACGAGCCGCGATGCGCGCATTTCCACGCCATCAGCGTGGCGGGCAAAGCTGCAATGGACCTCCGGCGCCGAGGCGAGCAGGCGCACGGTGATGGATTGGGCCAGATCCCAATCGAGCTGTGCGGTGGCGTGCGGCATGGCGAAGCGGCGCTGGACTTCAGCCGGCAACAGAGGATGCGTTGAAGCGGCGACAGGCCAGGCGTCCTCGCTGGCGCCGAGAAACCAGGCAGCGTCGGCAGCAAGGCCCGCGGACTCGGCAGGGCCGGCGATCTGGATGGGTGCGTCGTGAGACTGGGGCGTGAAGACGGTTTCGTCGAGCCCGCGCGCAAGAGCTGAAAGGAAGTCCTGCCACGCAACGCGGCGTCCGTCGAAGCCCAGACTGCCGGCAGTCTCGATTGCCTGCTGGAAGCGGCGGGCGGCCTGAAACTCGGCGCTCGAAAGTTTGCGCGCGGCCGGCCAGCCGAGGGACTCCAGCAACCGCGACGCGAATTCGGACCAGTCAAGAAAGGAATGCGGTTGATGCGCGTACTCGTCAAGGCGCTGCCGGGCCTGCGTCATGCGGTCGATCCACTGCGCCGGAAGCGGTTGCACAGCCGCGCACTGCGCGATGAAGGCGTTCAGCGGCCAATCCGGCTGCTCCAGACCGCGGCGGCGAAGCACGCGCATCGCGCCCTGGAGGGCCGCGCATTCCTGGGGATCGGCAGCGTAACGCGTGGAGAAAAGCCAGTCAAGCTCATGCTCGGTGAGCGGGCCGGTGAGCCAGCGCAGCAGCAGGTGGGCGCTGTGAGCAAGCTGGACCTGGCTGAGCGGGATGCCAAGCGAGAATTCGAAGAGCGAGTCGGCGCCCACGTGGCGCAGAAATGCCCGCTCGATTTCGCCGCGGCGCGCGGCCGCATCCTGGCTGACAACGAGAAGGCGCGCGTTGGGATTGGCGGCAAGCCGGCGGCTGCACCAGATGGCACAGGCCTCCAGTTCGGCTTGGGCATCGGGGGCGTGGTGAAATTGAATTTGCGCGGCGCGATCCGGGAGCGTGGCTTCGCGCCAGTCGCCCCACGCATCGAAAAGGCTGCGCTGGATGGGCTGAATGCGATCGAAGCCGGCGAGAAGCAGCGGCGGACGCGCTGGCTGATTGCCATCCGGCGAAGCAGCTTTAAGGATCCCGATCAGCTCCGCCGGCAGGCGGGCGGGGCTGATGAGATTGCCGGCGCGGCAGGCGTCGTCAAATGCGCGCAGCCATTGACTGAACGCCGCGGCGTCCTGCTGCCAGCCCGAGCGCGAAGTTGCCTGCAGAAGCTGCGGAGCATAGGCGCCGAGGAGCGCGTGAGCCTCCATGGCCAGGCGCGCCGTGCGATGGCGCGGGCCCTCAAGCAGGGTAGCCGTTGGCGCGTGGCGGGCAACGACCTCAGCCCATAGCGATTCTTCCTGAGCGGAGTTCAGGATGAGGCGTCCATCGAGCGCGCGATGCTGCCAGGCTTCGCGGACAAACTGGTTCCAGGGCTGGACGGCGGGCGCCGGCCATGCGGCCAGGCCTTCGGCGCGGCGGGCGCGATGGAAGGCGCTGGTGAGCGCGCGAGCGGCGCGTTCGCTGGCTGTCACCACCCAACCACCGCCGCGCAACCAGGCGTCAATCTCCGCGGCAGACATTGTTCCCATTCCTGCGTTATACGCCGTCAGACGGGCGCAGTGCTATTGCCGAAGGAGGCTCACCGGCCGACCAGGGTTGCCTACACTGACGGGCGAAGCTGCACCTGCTTCGTGGCGATGGTCAGATGCGCCGGCGCCAGCCCACCGCTCTCGGCCGTGACTTGAATGGCGCCAGCCGTTTTGGTGGATTGCAGAATGGCCTGTGCGTACCCGTTGAAAAGCGAACGCTTGGGCTCCTTGTCGCTCTCCTGGCAGTTGGGGTTGCCATTGCCCACGCCGATCAGGTCGCCATCGCCGGTGATTTTGAAGTGGATCATATTGCTGGCTATCGGAACCAGGCGGCCCTCCTTGTCGAGCGCTTCCACCGTCAGCATGGCGACGTCTTCGCCATCGGCGTCGATCTCTGCGCGATCGGCGTTGAGACGAATGGCGGCCGCCGGGCCGGTGGTTTCGCGCTTATCGGTCAACGCCAGTTTTCCGTCTTTATATCCGTGCGCCTCAATCACGCCCGGCTCATAGCGGACCTTCCACTGGAGATGGCCCAGATGCGGAACCTTCTGGCGTCCCTGGCTCTGGCCGTTGACCAGCAGCTCAACTTCATCGAGGTTGGAGTAAACCCAGACCGGAATCTGGTTGCCTTCCTGGCCCTCGAAGTTCCAGTGCGGGAACAGGTGCAACACCGGTTCCCTGCTCCACCAGGACTTGTAGTAATAGAAGTCGTCCTTGGGGAATCCGCAGGTGTCGACAATGCCGAACTGCGAACTGATGGAGGGCCAACTGTAGGGTGTGGGCTCGCCGCGATAGTCGAAGCCGGTCCACGCAAATCCGCCTGCCTCCCATTCGCGGGTGGCGTAGAAGGTCCACCACTGCTCGGCCGATTCGCCCCAACTGACGGGCACGTCGTAGGCACTCACGGTGTGGCGCAGCGGATCGGTGGTGTACTCGCCCCGCGTGCCGATGGTGCTGGCAGTCTCTGAACCGTAGACCGGCCGCGCCGGGTTTGCCTTGTGAAATGCGTCCGGATACTGGAGGCGGTAGTTGAAGCCGATGATGTCGAGCGCGTCGGAGACACCCTGCTTGTTGTCGCCGTTGACGGCCGCGGAAACCACGCGTGTGGGGTCGAGCTCATGGCATTTGCGCACCATGGCTCCGGCGATCTTCGCGCCCTGCTCGGCCATGGGGCCCTGGAGCTGCCATTCTTCATTGCCGATGGACCAGATGATGATGGACGGCGAGTTGCGATAGCGCTTGACCATGGCCTCAAGCTGCGCCATGCCGCTGGGGTTGGAGCTCATCTGCCGCGTCTCGCACATCATCATCACGCCCATGCGCTCGCAGGCCTCGACCCACTCTGGCGTGGGCATGTTGTGCGAGGTGCGCACGGCGTTGCAGCCCATCTGCTTCAACACGCCGAGGCGGAAGGATTGCAGCCGGTCAGGCAAAGCAGAGCCCACACCGGCGTGGTCCTGATGGTTGCAGGTGCCTTGAATCTTGAGCGGCTTGCCGTTGAGGAAGAATCCCTTTTGCGCATCGAAGCGCGCCGTGCGCACGCCGAAGGTTACGCGTTCGGCGTCACGCGCCGCGCCGTTTGCGGAGACGGTTGCGATGGCGGTGTACAGATTTGGCTCATCGACCGACCAAAGCGCGGGATTCACCAGCCGGGCGCTGGCGCTGAAACTGGCGGAGCCATAGGCGCCAACCTGCTGCGCGGGAGACTCCGCCGTGGCGACAGTTTTCCCGCCGGCATCCAGAATCTGCCAGCTTACGCGCGCATTTTCAGGCTGTTTTGCGTGGTTTTCGACGATTGTGCCCAGAGCCAGCGTGGCGGAATTGCCGGAGATCGTCGCACGCACCGTACTTTCCCAATTGCCCAGGTGGAGCGGGTCCATTTTGTTGAGCCACACGTGCCGGTAGATGCCGGCGCCCTCGTAAAACCATCCTTCGCCAAAGCTGGCGTCAACGCGCACAACGATGTAATTTTTCGCGCCGTAGTTCAGAAAGTCAGTGAGGTCGTAGCGAAACGGCGTGTAGCCATCGCCGTGGCGGCCCATGTAGCAGCCGTTGACGAAAACCATGGAGTCGCGAAAGGCGCCGTCGAACTCGACCCAGATGCGCCGGCCCTGGTCGCTGGCCGGAATGTCGAACTCCCGCCGGTACCAGCCCACGCTGGTCGCCGGGTAGCGCCGGCCGAGCGGCTTATAGCCGTGCGACTTCAGCTCCTTGTCCCAGACGAATGGCAGCTCGACGGCCCAGTCGTGGGGCAGGTTCAGCGGACGCCACTTGGAGTCGTCGAAGCCCGCTTTGGCGAATTTGAAGTCTCCGGTTTTGGCGAAATCGCTCTGCCCGTAACCGAACCCAAGGTCCTTGGCCGGATCGTTGCCGTTGCCGAAGATGAACTTCCACCCGAAGTCGAAGAGGAACTGCTCTCTGGGCGCGACGGCCGAGCGGGCCGGCGAAGATGCAGCGTCAAGATTGCCCGCCGACCGTGCGGCGTTGCTTGCCCAGGACATGCGGGGCATCATGGACGACGCGGAAAGAGCCAAACCGGAACAGAGCAAATCACGACGGGAGATGGAAGGCATCAAAAGACCTCTTTCACGGGAAATCTGGCCGCATTTTGCAGAAGGATCCGCGACGGCAAACAAGGGTGAAATATACAACATGCAGGATAGCTAAGTAAACGGTTTCACAAAGGCTAGGCAGCGCCTAAACGCAGACGGACGCCATGGCTGACAGGGGGCCGACAGGCAAAATGTGTTAAATTCAAGAAGTCAAAAAAGACCACGCGCCGGAGAGATGGCCGAGTGGCTTAAGGCGCACGCTTGGAAAGCGTGTATACCCAAAAGGTATCCAGGGTTCGAATCCCTGTCTCTCCGCCATTAATTGAAAATAAAGGATTTAAGTAGCGCGGCTGCACTCGTGGCTGCACTTTCTTAGGCTTAGATATTCAGTGCTTTCCCCTCCTGGTCGGTATTACCGGAGGGAGAGCAAATGAAAGTCAGACTTTACATCCGGATTCGACTGGCGGATGGAAAGCGTCATTACGCCGATCCGTTTTACCGCAGCAATGAAAAACCGAAGCCTCTGTATGCCCTGGTGGAGGGCAAACTGGAGCATCATCCCGAGGGCGTTTACCATCTCCGCTATTGCCGGGCGGACGGAAAGTGCGTGTACGAGGCTATGGGCAACGATGTATGGGCAGCGCTGGCCGCCCGCCTTAAGCGCGAGCGCACACTGGAAGCCCAAGAGGTGGGCATCGAAATTGTCGAACCGGAAGCGAAGCCACAGGGCCACGATTTGGCTGAAGCCTCCGCGCAATACTTGGCCGAAGTCAGGGCCGGGAAGTCGCACAAGACGCATATCGCCTACCGGGTGGCCATCCGGGAATTCATCGAGCACGCCAAGGCGACTACGCTGGAGGAGTTGAGCCGCTCCGATGTGCTGGCCTACACCGGCGCACTTCGCGATCGTGGAATGAGCCCACGCGCCATTGCAACCCGGATCATCTACATCAAGACATTATTCCTGCACTACGGGCTTCCTTGGCCCATGCTTAAAACCGGCAAGGTCAGGTACACGGAAAAGGATGCCGAAGCATACAGCACGGAAAACCTGCAAAGGCTATTAGCCACCGCCGACCAGGACGAGACCGACCTGTTCCATTTCCAGCGCCCGACGGCAATGGGCGCATCCAGATAGATGGTGAAACGGCAAGCAATTCCCGCCCCGTCGATCGTCTGGCAGAAACGTCAGCGTGCGCCGAGGATGCTGATGAACCTGTCTGCAAAATCCCGGCAAGCACCGCCTCTGCTCCGGCATATGTCCAATAACAAGGCCGGCGCGGCACTTACAGGGCCAAGGATCAGTCTATGAAGAAGATAGGCTGAATCTAAGTCCCGGTATCACCGCAGGCAGTGCGGCGTGAACATAAACAGCAGCGGGTATGGATGCAGTTATACTGCGGCGCCGGAGCGGCACGGCCGCATCAGTGATCCGGCTGAAGCTGGAGCTGATAGTGGCTATATTCGACGGTCACCACGGTGCGGCCAAAGAGCGGGCTGTTCGATTCGGCGCGCGCATAGGTGGCCATGGGGTAGCCGTCGATATCTACATAGTTGCGCATCATGTGCGTGGTTCCGGCAAAGATATATGGTTTGCGGGAGGCAATTCCCTGTACCTTGACAACCGAAAAGTCCCTGCTGTCAACCCACAGAGTTCCTTTGATCATGTTGGGAGCTTTGTGGCGGGGAGTGATCGCGACTGCGTAGCATTCTCGTCCGTTGATTTGCTCCATGGCATCGGACTCGAGCTTCATCTTGTAGTTGACGGAAGTGAACCATGTGCCGGGCGCGTACGCAGGCATGTTGAGCTTCTTCTCCTCGCTCAGCAATATATCCAGGCCGAATCTGCGGATCATCGCCGATCCTGATTGCGAAAGAATCGCAAAGTTCTCTCCGATTCCCTTGCGATAGGTCACTTTCACCGTCATCGCGGCAACAGGGTGAACGTCATCGCTTCCCCTGTAAACGGCGTAGCGCTCGACGTCGCTGAAGCCGGCGACATTGTGAACCCTGGATTGTACCGCGGCGTCGATCTGGTTGCTGACCCCCATCGGGGCAGCATGAGCGGTAATTCCGGCGGCTGCCAGACTTGCACATGCGGCGACAGTAAGCAGCCGTCGCCAGATCGCGATCTCGGAAGTGACTTTCAACGTGACAAAGGCCTCATTGCGGCGATATTTAGCGATGTACAGATGCCCAGGCCCATCGAACAACGAACGTAAGGTTAAGAGTGATTCAGGTTCCGCTACTCCGACATTTTTGCCTGGTGCTCGGCGTGGCGGATGGCATGAATAAACGGATTTGCAATTGCCGGAGTGGTTACGCGTCCGGTGAGCACGGAGCGTGTCGTCGCATTGGGACCATAGATAGCATCCATATCCGGGGCGTCGCGCCTGATAACCGCGCCGTGCAGGGTTACGCCCGCAAAGACGCCTTTAGCGCGTGAGTAAGTAAGGATTTCGGTATTCAGTTTCCAGTTGGTGTCAGCGGAGGCCTGCCGTCCAATGGGGCCTGCCGCGGCCGAAGCGCCGGCGCCCATCTGGAACTTGCTGGACATCAACCGCTCCATGCCCTTGTCGTTCAAAAAAACCATGACCAGGTTGACATCTTCCAGGCCGATCTGCAGTCCCCAACTGCCGCCGGCAACGGTGAAGAATGCCGGAGCGCTCCATCCCTGCGCGGTGCGGCACGATGCCACGCCCGGTCCGCCCTCGCCGCCAAAGATGAAGCCGCCTTTCATCAGGGTGGGTACAATCGCGATGCACTGTGCCTGCTGAAGAACTGCGTCGGGGATCCCCTTATCGGGCGCCGCCATAATTGCGTTCAGTACGTGACCCGCATTCTGCAGGCGGGTCTTAACTGCGAGCCCGGCATTGTCAGCCCAGCTTAGAGTTGCCATGCTAAGTGCAGCAATTGCCAGCACAATATTTCGCATAAGTCTCATCGATCGGAAGAACCTCCCCGGACGCTACCGGCCCAGCGCCTGAAGAGGGGGGAATTTCTTGTGTATATGAACAAATTGTCAGATTTCGGCGGCCGGGTGGGAAGCAGTCCGGATCGCCTTCAACCCGCTTCCCGTTTGACTGAGCAACAGGCCGTTTGGTTGCCCGGCGCGGGGTATATTACAGCCTGTTAACACTACCTGCGCGTCGTCCTGACCGCGTGTGCCGGCCCGGCATGACGCCGCAAGGAAGACAGTCACTGAAATACCAATTGCTTATAAGCTATTCTTGACTGCGGCACGAGGCGCAAGCATGAGCAGTCCAACCCAACCGAACGCCGCCCGCCGCGCCGTGTTGCAGGTGCGCGGTGTGGTGCAGGGTGTGGGCTTTCGCCCCTTTGTGTACCGGCTGGCGCGGGAGGAAGGACTGGCCGGATCCATCGGCAACGATACCGGCGGCGTGACCATTGAAATCGAGGGCCCGGCGGAACGGGTCGAAGCGTTTGCCACCCGGTTGCGCGCCGAGGCGCCTCCGCTGGCGCGGATCGATTCGGTCGCCGTGCGGGCTGCCGATCCCACTGGCGAGACCGGCTTCCGCATCGCCGCCAGCGAGGTGCTGGGCCGCGTAAACACCGGGATTCCGGCCGACGCGGCCACCTGCCCGGATTGTCTGCGCGAGCTTTTTGACCCGCGCGACCGCCGCTACCGCTATCCCTTCCTGAACTGCACCAACTGCGGCCCGCGCTTTACCATCACGCGGCGGATTCCCTACGACCGGCCGCAGACTTCGATGGCGCAATTCAGGATGTGCGCGGCGTGCCAGGCCGAGTACGACGATCCCGCCAACCGGCGCTTTCATGCGCAGCCCAATGCCTGCGCGGAGTGCGGCCCGCGGGTTTGGCTCACCGGCGCCGATGGCGTGGAGATCGCGGCGGACGACCCGGTGCGAGCCTGCATTGACCGGCTGGCGGCCGGCGAGATTGTGGCCATCAAGGGAATTGGCGGCTTTCACCTGGGCGTGGATGCAGCCAGTGAGGCTGCGGTGATGCGCCTGCGCGAGCGCAAGCGGCGATACGGCAAACCGCTGGCGATCATGGTGCGCGACCTAGCGGCGGTGCGGGCCGTTTGCGTGCTGACGGATGCGGAAGCGGAGTTGCTGACAACGCCGGCGCGGCCCATCGTTCTTGCGCCGCGCCGCCCCGGCTGTAGAATTGCCGAAGCCGTGGCGCCCGGCATTCCCTGGCTGGGGGTGTTTCTGCCATATGCGCCGCTGCAGCATCTGCTGCTTGCCGATGAGCGCATTCGCGCGCTGGTGATGACCAGCGCCAACCTGAGCGAAGAGCCCATTGCCATCGGCAACGACGAGGCGCGCGCGCGGCTGGGCGGCATTGCCGATGCGTTTCTGATGCACAACCGCGAGATTCTGCAGCGATGCGACGACTCGGTGATGGCGATTGTGGAGGGCGCACCGCAGTTCCTTCGCCGCGCACGCGGCTATGTGCCGCTGGCCGTGGATCTGCCGCTGGCGGCGCCGCCGCTGGTAGCCGCGGGCGGGCACTTGAAGAGCGTGTTCACGCTGGCGCGCGGCCCCTTCGCCTATCAGAGCCAGCATCTGGGCGACCTGGAAAATCTGACTGGCCTGGAGTTCTTGCGCGAGTCGCTCGACCACCTGATGCGTACCTTCGAGATTGAGCCGGAGATGGTTGTTCATGATTTGCATCCGGGATATGTATCCACGCAGTGGGCCAAAGAGTGGGCGCACGAGCGGCGGCTACCTCTCATCGCTGTGCAGCATCATCACGCGCACACGGCGGCGTGCATGGCCGAGCACGGCATTGCAGACGCCGCCATCGGAATCTCGCTGGATGGAACCGGATATGGAACCGATGAACGCATCTGGGGCGGGGAAGTGCTGATCAGCCGGTTGGACGGCTTTGAGCGGTTTGCGCATCTCAACTATGTGCCGATGCCCGGTGGCGAGGCCGCGATTCGTGAGCCGTGGCGCATGGCGATTGCGCATTTGAGCGCCGCCGGTTTCGATGTCGATTTGCCCGAGATACGCGATACGTGGGGCGCGAAACTGCTGGATGTGCAGGTACTGCGGGTTATGATGGCTCGGAGCCTGAATTCGCACCTGACATCGAGCTGCGGCCGGCTGTTCGACGCGGTTGCGTCCATGGTGCTGCGACGGCGCGAGGTCGACTACGAAGCGCAGGCGGCAATCGAACTGGAAGGACTGGCGATCGACGAGCCGGACGGCCCTGAGGCAACTGGATATGCGATGCAACTGGCGCGCGGGAATTGGGAGCGCCGCGAGCCGGTGAAGATTGGAGCGCAGCCGCTGTGGCGTGATTTAATGAAAGACCTGAACGCAGGAGTGGCCCGGCCAACGATCGCGGCGCGGTTTCATGCCGGCGTTGCGGCGGCGTTTGTTGCGGCGGCGGCGATGGCGCGGGAAGCGACGGGCCTGGAGAAAGTGGTGCTTAGCGGCGGGTGCATGCACAACCGGCGGCTGGCGCGGCTGCTGCGGATGGGTTTGGAGATCGAAGGTTTCAAAGTGTTTCAGCATGCCAAAGTGAGTCCCGGAGACGGTGGGCTCAGCTACGGGCAGGCGGTAGTAGCCGCCGCGAAACTGGGAAAGATGCGCTGAATCTTTCCGGTCAAGCAGGCGCAAGTTAGTTCGCGCGATTGACAACGTTTACTTCTGGGTGAAGGAGCAACAACCATGCTGCGAAGGGATTTCTGCAAATTGATTGCGGCTGCTGCGGCAGTCAAAGCAGTGGGCGCCTCGGCGCAAACCGGATCAACAGCGGGCGCCGCGCCAACAACAGACGCCGCGCCAACAGCGGATGCGATTGAGTCGCCCGGTTTCAATACACTGCATCAGAGCTTCGAGGAATTCTGCGCCACGCCCGCCGACAAGCGGGTGTTTTACGCGCTGGTCGATGGCAAGATTGTGCAGGAGAAGCTGGATAATGCGACCTGGAAGCCGACCGAG
>JAJZME010000006.1 GCA_021803035.1 Acidobacteriota bacterium
GGAAGTGGCCGGGTCGGTGTCAAGGGTCGAGATGAACGCCAAAGTACGGCGCCCTTGACAGCGCCCCGACCACCGCGGGAAGCCTTGCGCGCTTTTCAGTTGACAGGAGTACAAGCTGTCATACACGGGGCACAGCTCGGCGTTTTAAGACTCATGAGCAGTTCTTCACAGTTGTTGACCGGGCCACCTGCCCTCTCACCGATCCCCTTTACAGTTGTTGACCGGGCCACCTGCCCTTTGAAGTAGTCGACCAGATGGGCGATGATGTGGGTGCATCCGGCCTGGACGGCGAAGGCATAGTGCTCCTGGTTGAGCATGTGACGATAGAGGCCAAGACCGAGCTTCATGGGACCGGGGACCATCCTTCGGGGGGGTGTGGCTGCTATCTACAGTAAACCGCCGGCGGGCGTTGGCGCTGCCGGCTTCGGCTTGCTCCGGCGCGGCGGGGTAATGTTAAGTTTATGTGTCTTTTTGATCTTTCCGGTAAATGCGCGGTTGTGGTGGGTGGAACATCGGGCCTGGGCAGGACGATTGCCCTGGCGTTGGCTGAAGCAGGCGCGGACGTGGTGGCGGCATCGCGGCGCACGGCGGAGGCGGAGAGCACCGCCGCGGAGATTGAAGCGCTGGGCAGAAGGTCGCTGCGGGTTACGGTGGATGTGCGCAGCCGCGCGTCGCTGGAAAAGCTGCACGATGCGGTGCTGGGGAGCTTTGGCAAGGTGGATATTCTGGTGAACTCGGCGGGGGTGACGGCGCGGCGGCCCACGATCGAATGCCCGGAACAGGAGTGGACGAATATTCTCGACATCAACCTGACCGGGACATTTCGCGCCTGCCAGGTATTCGGCAGGACCATGCTGGCGCAGAAATTTGGGGCGATTATCAACATTGCGTCGCTGGCCACGTTTCAGGCGTTTCGCGACGTGGCGGCATATGGGGCCAGCAAGGCCGGGGTGGGCGCACTGACCAAATCGCTTGCCGTGGAATGGGGGCGGGACGGCGTGAGGGTGAATGCCATTGCGCCGGGGATTTTTCTGACGCCGCTGAACGCCGATCTGGTATGCGGCACGGAGCGCGGCAAGGAGATGCTGATGCGGACGCCGATGGCACGGTTTGGCGATCTGGCCGAGGTGGCGGGCGCGGCGGTGTATCTGGCGTCGGACGCGGCCAGCTTTGTCAATGGGCACATTCTGGCGATTGACGGAGGGTATCTGGCGAGCGGCGTGAATCAGTGAGGAGGATGCGGCGCTGAGCCCGGGTCCCAAGAGCGGGAGCTTTACCCCAACGCCCATCCGCGTTGGCGCGCAGACGCGGATTTTTCCTTTTGTGCGCAACATTCGACCACTTTCCGACAAGCGGCAAGAAGAATTCGAGGCGCGCGGACTGTAACGTAAAGCGTAGTGATGTAGCTCCATTTGGTCGCTTCAGGCGCGCCCTGCCGGTGAGTTACTTCCGAAGACAAAGCCGCCGGAACGCTGGCACGGGCGCGGATTTTTCATGAGGCTTGCCGAGATTCCGGAGCGAATCGAAAGGCCCATCCGTGATTGAGGCGGAAACTGAAAACGCGGCTCCTGCGCCATGCGTTACCGCTGGTGGAGAAGCCGCCCTTCCATCGCTTTCCCGCCGCTTTCATGGCATTCTATCCCCAGCATTCAAACCTTCTTTTGGCTCGCGGTCAACGCCAGGTTTCCCGCACCGGCAGGGATACATAGAGGAGTAGTAGCATGGCGCAAATCCAGGAACTATATGACGCAATTCTGCACGGCAACGCCAAGCAGGCGCACGCGGTGACGCAGGCCGCGATCGAGGCGGGGGCGGAGCCTTTGCCCCTGATCTCCGAATCGATGATGCCGGCGATGGAGGCGGTGGGCCGGCTGTTTGAAGAGGAAGAATACTTTGTTCCCGAGCTGCTGCTGGCCGGGCGGGCCATGAAGAGCGCGATGGAGCTGCTGCGCCCGCTGATGACCGCCTCGGGGCAGAAGCTGTCGACGCGGGTGGTGATTGGAACGGTGAAAGGCGATTTGCACGATATTGGAAAGAACATCGTGGCTTCGATGCTGGAGGGCAGCGGCTTTGAGGTGATTGATCTGGGCGCGGATGTGTCGCCGGAGAACTTTGTGGCGGCGGTGGAAGAGCGCAAGCCGCAGGTGGTGTGCATGTCGGCGCTGCTGACGGTGACCATGCCGGCGATGAAGACGACGATCGAGGCGCTGAAGAATGCGGGGTTGCGGACGCAGGTGAAGGTGCTGATCGGCGGCGCGCCGGTGACGAGCCAGTACGCCAAGGAGATCGGGGCGGACGGATACAGCGAGAACGCAAGCGGCGCGGTCAGCGCGGTCAAGAATCTGCTGGCGGTGGCCTGAGCCGCAGGTCAAGGTCTTCCGCGCTGAGGAATGAAATGCTGACAGAACAGACAATCCGGACGTACTCCTCTCTGGAGATTTCCACGGAAGACGGTCTGCTTTACGGCGTCAGCCCGCGTGTGCTGGAGTGCGGGCTGGGGTTGAAGATCGGGGCGGGCACGGTCTATCCGGAGGTCAACTTCACGCTGCCGGCGATGGATATTGCCGAGGAAACCTGGGCCGAGGTGATGGCGCACTACGCGCAGATGGGCGACCAGATTTTGCGGCGCGCGGTGTCGCTCGCGGCGCCGGGAATCATGCTGGAGTTCGAGCTGCTGCCGGCGATGACGGAGCGGCCCGAGTGGGGCGCCGAGATTACCGCGCTGCTCAAACAGCGGCTTATTGCCTGCCATGAGAAGCACGGGCTGCCGTGCGCGCTGCGCGTAACGCCCACCGACATTCGCGACCAGCGGAAGCCGCCGCTGCTGCGGACGGGCGAGCCGTGGGAGCGGCTGCGGCGCTCGCTGGAGCTTTGCGCCGAGGCCGGCGCGGACATTCTTTCCATTGAGTCGGTGGGCGGCAAGGAAGTACACGACCAGGCGCTGATGTATGGCGATTTTGCCGGCATTGTGTTTGCGCTGGGCGTGCTGGCGCCGCGCGACATGGCGTGGCTGTGGGGCAGGATTCAGGGTATCTGCGCAGCGCATCCGGGCGTGGTTTGCGGCGGCGATTCGGCTTGCGGATTTGCCAACACCGCCATGCAGCTTGCCCACCAGAAGATGCTGCCGGAGGTGCTGGCGGCGGTGGTACGCGCCATGAGCGCGGTGCGCAGCCTGGCGGCGTTCGAGCAGGGCGCACAGGGGCCGTCGAAGGATTGCGCCTACGAAGGGCCGGTGCTGAAGGCGATTACGGGCTGTCCGATTGCGATGGAAGGGAAGTCGGCCAGTTGCGCGCACTTCAGCCCGCTGGGCAATATTGCCGCGGCCATGTGCGACCTGTGGAGCAACGAGTCGGTGCAGAACGTGCGGCTGCTTTCGGGCAATGCGCCGGAGGCGTTTACCGAGTTGCTTGCTTACGACTGCCGGCTGATGAATGCCGCCGCGGCCAGCGAAGGCGGCGCGCTGCGCATGAGGAACTGGATGACCGCCTCCGACGAATGGCTTAGCCCGCAGGCGGCGGTGCTTTCGCCTGCGGCGACGATCCGCATTGCGGCTGCGATTGTGGGCGCGGATGGGCCGTATCAGCGTACGTTGGCCGCGGGCCGCGCCGCCGTGGAGATTATCAAGAACGGAGCCGCGCTGGAGAAGCTGCGCCTTTCGCGCAAGGAGCAGCAGTGGCTGGCGCGCATCGATGAGGCGCTGGATGGGTTTCCCGCCGGGGAACTGGAGCTAATGCGCGCTGTGGAAGAGCAATATGGCGGTCTTTACGACAAGGCGAGCTATGGGCTGTAGTCAGGGCCGCGCGATTGCCTGCACTGATGCGGGGCAGCAGAGCCGACGCGCCGGCGCGGGAGGCTCCTGAAGCGAGTGGGTATGCGTCTGAAAGCGATCATTTGCCAGGTTCTGACGCGGGAGATGGAAGACGCGCTCCGCCGGACGCCGCACGCGGTGGAAGTGGAGACGGTGACCATGGGCCTGCACGATCTGGGCGCGCAGATGCGGCCGCATCTGCAGCAGCGCATCGATGCGGCGGATGCGGGCGGTTACGACGCCATCGTGATGGGCTATGCGCTGTGCGGGCGGGGTACGGAGGGCCTGCGCGCCGGCGGAACGCAACTGGTGCTGCCGCGCGCGCATGATTGCATCGGGGTGCTGATGGGCAGCCGCCAGCGGTACCAGGAGTATTTCGAGGGGCATCCGGGTGTGTACTATCGTTCGCCGGGATGGATCGAGTTTCAAACGCCGGGCAAGCCGCTGGAGCCGGCACTGGCGGCGTCGAAGCGCGTGCTGGGCGAACGGCGCACGCTGGAAGAGCTGATCGAACAATACGGCGAGGAGAACGGAAGGTATCTCTTCGAGCAGTTCAGCGCCTATCGGCGGCATTATTCGGGGCTGACTTACATTGCCACCGGCGTGGGGGCGGAGAACGGATTTCGCGATCAGGCGCGCGCCGAAGCGGAAAAGCAGGGCTGGACCTTTGAAGAGGTGAAGGGCTCGCTCTCGTTGCTGCAGCGGTTGATCAATGGCGAGTGGGATGAGGCGGATTTTCTGGTTGTGCCGCCGGGCGCGGCGGTGCGCGCAACCCTGAACGAGCGGATTGTGGAAGCGGTATGAGCGCAGAGAGAGTGCGAATCCGGCTGGAACCGCTATCGGTGGAAATTGCGGCGGCGCGCGGCGCACTGCTGATTTCAAGCCTGGCGGATCACGGCTTCGAGTTTCCCTGCGGAGGCACGGGCACTTGCGGCGGCTGCGGGGTGCGCGTGCTATCCGGCTCGCTGCCGGTGACGGACGCCGACCGCGAAGTGTTTGGCGCCGACGAGTTGGCGCAGGGATGGCGGCTGGCGTGCCAGGCGCGGGCCGAGACGGCGCTGGTGCTGGAGTGCGGGCAGTGGCGCATGGATGTGCTGGCGGATAGCGCCGGTTTGCCGCTGGCGGGCATGCAGGTTGGAGCGGGCAGGCGCGGATTGGGTATTGCCATCGACCTGGGCACCACCACGATTGCCGCGCAGACGATCGACCTGGGCTCGGGGCAGGTGCTGGGGGTTGAGACCGCGCTGAATCCGCAGGCCGGGTTTGGTGCGGATGTAATGAGCCGGATTCGCGCGGCATTGCACGGCGCGGACCTGACCGGCGTGATTCGCGCTGCGCTGGGGCAGATGGTTGCGCGGCTCGCGCAGGGGCGCGCCGACGAGATGGTTGCAGTGATCCTCGTAGGCAACACGGTGATGCACCATTTGTTTTCAGGTTGCAGCGTGGAACCGCTATCGCACGCGCCGTTCGCATCGCCGTATCTGGACGCGGAAAGCTTCAGCCCCGCGGCATTGGGCTGGGCGCTGCCCGCGAGCTGCACGGTGCGCTTTGTGCAATGTCTGGGCGGCTTCGTGGGCTCGGACATTCTGGCCGGCATTGTTGCCACAGGCATGACGCGCGGCGAGGATCTGGTGGCGCTGGTGGATCTGGGCACCAACGGCGAGATCGCCATCGGCAACCGGAATGGAGTGGTGTGCGCCTCGACAGCGGCCGGGCCGGCGTTTGAAGCCGGCACGATCCGCATGGGAATGCGCGCGGCTACGGGGGCTGTTTCGCATGTTGCGCTTGACAACGGCGCGCTGAAGGCCACGGTGATCGGCGATGCGGAGCCGCGCGGCATTTGCGGCAGCGGGCTGGTGGATGCGGTGGCGGCGGGGCTGAGCAGCGGGGCGATTCGCGCCTCGGGACGCATCGCGGGCGGCAGCAAGAAGCTGCCCGTGGCGGAGCCGGTGGTGCTTTACCAGTCCGATGTGCGCGAGCTGCAGTTGGCAAAGGGCGCCATCGCGGCGGGATTTCGCCTGCTGCTGAGACGCCTGCGCGCAAGCGCCGGCGATCTGAAGAGCATTTACCTGGCGGGCGCATTCGGCAACTATGTGCAGATTGAGAGCGCTGTCCGCATCGGGTTGATGGAGGCTCCGCAGGCGCTGATTCACGCGGCCGGCAACACGGCGCTGCGCGGCGCGAAGCTGCTGCTTTGGGCGGGCGATGATCCGGCGCTGCCGCCGATTGAGCACATCAGCCTGGCCGCCGAGCCCGGTTTTGAAGACGAATTTGCCAATTGCATGGCATTTCCTGAGGCGGCGGGTGAGCCGTCCATGTTTGCATCCGGACTTGCATCCGGCGCGCATGCCGGATGAGGCCGGCGAGCGGGCGAGTACGACCGAGGGAGCGAAGAATATGGCTACGGCAACGGGAACCGTGAAGAGTCGCGAACGGCTCGTAACCACACTCAACCACAAGCAGCCGGATCGCATCCCGATTGATTTTGGCGGCACGGGTGTGACCGGCATCCACGCAAGCTGCGTGGCGGAGCTGCGTGATTACTACGGGCTCGAAAAGCGGCCGGTGCGCATTCACGAGCCCTTCCAGATGCTGGGGCTGGTGGAAGAGGACTTGCGCGAAGCCATGGGGTTGGACGTGGTGGGCGTCTTTCCGCGAGGCACGATGTTCGGCTTTCCGGCCGACGAGTGGAAGAGCTGGCGATTCAATGGGCTTGAGGTGCTGGTGCCGGGCCGGTTCAACGTGACGACCGATACCAAGGGCGACACGCTGATCTATCCGGACGGCGACACCAGCGTTCCTCCCAGCGGGCGCATGCCGCAGGGCGGCTACTTTTTTGATTGCATCATCCGCCAGGAGCCGTTTGACGAAGAAAAGCTGAACCCGGAGGACAATCTTGAGGAATATAGTCCGGTTTCGCAGGAAGATCTCGACCACCTTGCGCGGGCCACGCAGGCGGCTGCGGCTACGGGGCAGGGCGTGATTGCCAGCCTTGGCGGCACCGGACTGGGCGATATTGCGTTCGTTCCCGGACCTTCGCTGAAGCATCCCAGGGGAATCCGCGACGTCACGGAGTGGTACATCTCCACCAGCAGCCGGCAGGATTATGTGCACAAGGTCTTCGAGCGGCAATGCGAGATTGCCATCCAAAACCTGGAGCGCGTGGCCGCCGCGATGAGCGACCGCGTGCAGGCTGTCTTTCTGTGCGGCACCGATTTTGGAACGCAGACTTCGGCCTTCTGCTCGGTGAAGACCTTTCGTAATTTGTACTTTCCCTACTACAAGCTGCTGTGCGACTGGATTCACGCGCATACGGGGTGGAAGGTCTTCAAGCACTCCTGCGGCGCGGTCTCAAAATTCGTGCCTTCGTTTATTGAGGCGGGAATCGACATTCTCAACCCGGTGCAGTGCTCGGCAACGGGGATGGAACCGGAACAACTGAAGGCGAACTTCGGCGATCAGATTGTATTCTGGGGCGGAGGCGTGGACACGCAGCGAGTGCTGCCGTTTGCAACGCCTGCCGAGGTTCGCGAGCAGGTGCTGCGCCGCTGCGAGATCTTCGCGCCCGGCGGCGGATTCGTCTTCAACACCATTCACAACGTGCAGGCGCAGACGCCGGTGGAAAATATCGTGGCCATGCTCGATGCGGTACACGAATTCAACGGCAGAAAATAGACGGCGCGGAGAGAATTTGCGCTGCGCCGAGGTAATTGACGAAAATCAGGCATTCGATTCTTTGAGGGCAAGGAGTTCTCTGTTTTGCGATTCCTGTTGCGCTGCGCGCTCCGCACTTCGGCTCTTTCGGCGCTGGTTCTCGGCCTTGGCTCTTCGCTTTGGGCGCAGCCCAGCACCATTCCGATCAGGCAGCTCGACCCGGCGCGCAACCCGGCGCGACTCAAGCCGTTTACGCGGGCTCTGCCGGTTACCGCGCAGTACATTTGGACGCAGGGAGGCGCGCAAACGCCGGCCCGGAACACGATACGGGCGGAAAACGCGCAGTGGGAGTTCCGGCGCGTCTTTACGCTGGCGAAAGTTCCGCGCCATGCCACGCTGTACGTTGCCGCATCGGGCGACGTGTCAATCTGGCTCAACGGCGAGCGCCTGCTCGGGTATTTCGACAACCGCACGCTGCCGCCGGGCTACACCGTTCACGCGCTGCCTGTGGCGGCAGTTTTGCGCGCGGGCCGCAATGCGCTGGCTCTTCGCGTGGACCATTTGCATGGCGCGCACCACAGCACGACTGATGCGCTGATTCTGCAATACGTGGGCGGACGGGCGATTGCCGTGAAGCTGGTTCCGGCGGCGCGCGGCGAGCAGGCAGCTCCGCTGATGGTGAGCGACACAAAGTGGCGCGGCCGGATGATGGACGACGCAGCCGCTGCCGGCAATATGGCGGCGATTTCAACCGCGCGCTACAACGGCACGGCGTGGCCCGCGGTCTCGTCGATTGGCGGCATTGAAAGCAATATCGATTTTTACCAATGGAACGCGGACGCGGGTATGTATGCGTGGCCCGGGTACGTGGGCGCATCGCCGTTTCTGCGCCAGTACACCCTCGATCCGGTGCGCATTGTGAATGTGTATGCGGGCAGCGCCACGGTGAGCAACATGGAACGGCTCACGCATCCGGCGCAGGATTCCAGCGCGTTTACGGTGCGTCTTTCGCCGCACTCGGCCAGCGAGCTTTCGCCTGCGCTGATGCTGGATTTCGGCAGGGAGGTTGCGGGACGCATTCGCCTGCGCTCGGACTCGAACAAGCCCATCCTGGTGAGCACCTCGTATGGCGAAAGCGAAGGCGAGGCGCTGCACCAGCCGTTTCTGGGCGTGCGCACGATCTATATTCCGCCGCATGGGGAAGCATACGGGCCCAAGAGCGGCTTCCGCTATGTGCGGATTCGCTTTCTGACCAATGCGCGCCTGGCCGCCATTAACGTGGACGGCATTGCCTATCCGGTTGAGTACAAGGGATCGTTTGCTTCGCCCGATGCCATGCTCAACCGCATCTGGGCCACGGGCGCGTACACGGCGCACCTTTGCATGCAGGATGACATCTGGGACGGCGTGAAGCGCGACCGCGCGCGCTGGGCCGGCGATCTGGACGTGAGCGGGCGGGTGATCAATGATGTTTTTGCCGGCCGCGCGCTGATGGAAGATACCTACGCGCGGCTGATTGAGGAAACCGGCGGCACGCGGGCCGTGAACGGCATCGATGGCTATTCGGCTCTGTGGATCGATGGGCTGGCGGCTTTCTACCGGCACACCGGCGACCATGTCTTTCTGCTGCGCATGCATGGCGATTTGCTGGCGCTGTTGCGCACGATGAATCGCGACATTGGCCCGAACGGGCTGTTTGCGCCATTGCCTCACGAGCATTTTTTTGTTGACTGGTCGCCCGGCTTGAGCGCGAACACGCCGGAGGCGCGCCGCGCCACGGATTTTGAATATGTGCTGGCTTACAAGGAGGCGGCGTGGTTGCTGGGCCAGATGGGCGACCGCAGTGCTGCCGCGCAGTATGCCGCGCGATACCGCGATCTGCGCGACAAGGCGCGCATGCTGCTGATGAATCCAGTGACGCACACCTTTGGGGCGACATGGCAGACCAACGCCATGGCGGTGCTTTCCGGCGTGGCTACGCCGGCAGATTATGCGGCGCTGTGGAATCGCGTGTTTTCGAACATCGACGATGTGACGCCCAGCAGCCCGCGGATTACGCCCTACTACGGCTACTACGTGCTTGAAGCAATGTCGAAGATCGGGCACAGCGCCCAGGCGCTGCGCTGGCTGAGCGATTTCTGGGGCGGGATGATCGATGAGGGCGCCACCAGCTTCTGGGAGGCGTATGATCCGCGCTGGACCAAGCGCCATCCGCACACCGGCCTCGAAGCCGACGGGGTTACCGGATACTACGTGAGCCTGGCGCACGGGTGGTCGGCAGGACCGACGGCGTGGCTGTCGGACGAGCTGCTGGGCGTGCGCCCCACCGGCGCGGGATTCCGGACGGTGACGATTGAGCCGGAGTTGGCGGGCTTGCCGTGGATCGAGGGCTCGGTGCCCACGCCGCACGGAATCATTCATCTGCGCGCGGAGAAGGGAAGGATTGCGCTGGACTTGCCCTCAGGCGTGGACGCCACGGTGCTGGTGCGCGCTTCAGGCGCAGAGGCAATGCGCGTGAACGGAGCGCCGGTGCGCAGCGGTCTGGCGCCTGTGGCCGGATATCGGAGCATTCAGATTGACCGGGCCGGTCAGTACGAGATCGTTACGCGCTAAAGCGGTTTGTGCTTCGCGCCGTTGCTAGAAGACGACACTCACTCACCCGTCTCTCGCGGCGCACGCGCAAGGCGGGTGAGGCACTTCCGGGGGCCATGGCCGTAGGCCTGCGCGAAGACCTTGTAGAACTGCGCATAGCTGCCGAATCCCGCGGCGTAAACGGCATCGGCAATGGTCGTCTTCTCCGGCTGGCGGTACTCCTCAAAAAAACGCGCCAGACGGAGGGTATTGCGATATTGGTTGAGGGCCACGCCGATCTGCTGGTGGAACATCCGGCTCAGATAGGACTTGCTGACGCCGCAGGCCCGGGCCAGCGAGGCTGCATCCTGCTCCGCGTTGCCTTCGCTCAACAGCTTTAAAGCGCGATGGACGGCGGGATGCAGGGCGACGGCGTTGCGCGTGATGTTGCCTTTCAGTTGCAGATCCCAGCAGAGCAGCAGCAGATAGTGAATGCCCGCATTGAGCGCGTCCGGATTGTGGTGTTCGAAGCGGAAGCCTGATGCCGGGCCGAAACCGGCCTCCCGGTTCAGCACGTCGGAATCGAGCGAGCCCTGCATGAGCGAGTTCATGATTTTGGAGATCAGGTCGAAGGACGTGGGATCGAGGACCGTGCTCAGGATGTTGTCCTGCTCCCGGGGCTTGTGTTTCAGACCTTCATAGGCGGGGGCGTGGCACGAGCGGCGGATCAGCGAGGGCTTGAACGCCACGACATAGAAGCGGGCATCCTCGGAGCGGGCTACCAGCTGGTGTTCCTGCTGGGGGAAAAGCCAGAGCAGCGTCCGGGACGAAAAGGCGAAGCGGCGGCCATTCATCACGTAGGTGACGGCGCCCTGCACCACCAGGTTCAGCTCCAGCTCAACATGGTGGTGGCTCTCGATTTGCTGCAGATTGCGGGTGGCTTCGGCAAGGTAGAGCAGGCCGTCATATTCCTTGCCGAGCTTGAGGTCTGCCAACATCCCGACAATATACGATAACTTTTGATCACTTGTCGAGAAGACAGCGGCGTGGCTCGCCTGTACTGTTGATGTGAGTCGTGAGCTGATGGCCCCTTCCGTCGCTGTGCGAACTTTCGGTTATCTCCCCGGTGGAGTACCCATTCAAGCCTGGACGCTCAGCGGAGCGGGCGGTCTCGTCGCCGAAATCATTCCTTACGGCGCGACGGTGACGCGGCTGCTGGCGCCGGACCGGGATGGGCGCCTTGCCGATGTGGTCCTTGGTTTCGACAACCTGCAGGCCTACCGCGCCAACCGCGGGTATCTTGGCGCCATGGCGGGCAGGGTGGCGGGACGGATCACGGGGGGACGCTTTTGTCTCGACGGGCGCGTATACCAACTGGCCTGCAATGATGGACCAAACCATCTGCACGGCGGGCTGGAGGGATTCGACAAGAAGGTCTGGACAGCGGCTGCGACCAGCGGCGCGGCGGGCGCGCCTTCGCTGCGCCTGACGTACCACAGTTCCGATGAAGAGGAAGGCTATCCGGGCGCAGTGGACGTAACGGTGACCTACACAGTTACTGATCGCAATGTGCTTCTGGCGGAAACCGAGGCCATGGCCGACCGCGCGACTCCGCTGAACCTGACGCACCACTCCTATTTCAACCTGGCGGGCGAGGCGGCGGGTCCAGTTGCCGATCATGAGCTGCAGATCCACGCTGGCCGCTTTGTCGCCACCGATGAGCACATGACTCTGCTGGGCCGCATGGAGGCGGTGGACGGCCGCGCCAATGATTTTCGCCAACCGCGCCGGCTGGGTGAAGCCATGCCGGGACTGTTTCAGAATCACGGCGATTTATATCGAATTCGTGAACAGACGGACGGTCATTCGCACGCAGAGCTCATTCCGGCGGCGCGCCTGATGCATCGGAAGAGTGGGCGGGTGCTGGAAGTATCGACCACGGCTCCCTACTTGCAGCTTTATACGGGGGCGAGTCTTGACGGATCGCTCATGGGTAAGTCGGGCGTAGTTTATCAGCGTCACGCGGGGGTTTGCCTGGAGTGCGAAGGGTATCCGGATGGGGTAAACACGCCGGCGCTGGGCGATATTATTTTGCGGCCCGGTCAACCGCGGCGCGAGACCACGGCGTATGCCTTCTTATCGGCTTGATGCCATTGCGTCGCAGCTTGACTGCGATGACTGATGATGCAAACACTTTCCGGGAGCGATTTCGATTATGGGAACAGATGCGCGAGTTATGCCCGGTTCGCACGCCGGATTGGACTACAGCCTCACGGGCATTAACGCTACGCTGGCTGTCGAAAAGGGACTGGCCGAAGCGGACTGGTACCAGTGCGCCGTGCCGCGCGGAGTGATGCGCAGCCTTCTGGAGCGGCGCGACGGCCCGGCGATTCGCGACACGATTCTGTGGTTTGCCCTGATCATCGGCAGCGGCGCGGCCACCTATCTGCTTCGCGGCACCGCCTGGATGGCCTTGCCCTATGCGCTCTATGCGGTGCTCTATGCATCTACTTCGGATTCGCGCTGGCATGAGTCAGGCCACGGCACGGCATTCAAGACCGACTGGATGAACAATGCTCTTTATGAGATCGCATCCTTTATGGTGATGCGCGAGTCGACGGTCTGGCGCTGGAGCCACAATCGCCACCACAGCGACACGATCATTGTGGGCCGCGATCCCGAGATTGCCGTTCCGCGCCCGCCCGACATCAAAGCAATTATCCTGTCCTTCTTCAACCTCACGGCTTATCCAAAGTATTTCCGGCGGATTCTTCTTCACTCCGCCGGACGCATGGCTGCCGATGAGAAGACTTTTATTCCCGCGGCCGAATTTCCCAAGGTCTATCGCCGCGCGCGGATTTATGTCGCTATCTATGCCGCTGTGATTGTGCTTGCTATCTATACCCATAGCATTTTGCCGCTGCTGTTTATTGGTCTGCCGAATGTCTTCGGCACGTGGCTTCTGATTACTTATGGGTACACGCAACACGCGGGACTGGCCGAGAATGTTCTCGATCATCGTCTTAACTGCCGCACGGTATACATGAATGCGCTGAACCGGTACCTCTACTGGAACATGAACTATCACGTGGAGCATCACATGTTCCCGCTTGTGCCTTATCATGCGCTTCCGCGGCTGCACGAAGCGGTCAAGGATGATTGCCCTGTGCCATACCCCGGGCTTGTTGCGGCCTGGCGCGAGATCGTTCCGACGATTCTGCGGCAGGTGAAAGATCCGGCCTATCACGTCAAACGCAAGCTGCCTCCAGCAAAGCCGAGGCTGAACGGAACAATTCACTCGTCTGCGGCGCAGCCGGATGCGGAAGGATGGCTTGAAGTTTGTCCGGCGGCGGACTTGCACGGCGCGGATGTGATCCGCTTTGACCACGGCCAAAAGACCTACGCACTTTACCGCGATGCTGAAGGCCGTCTCTTTGCTACCGACGGCGTGTGCACGCATGGCAACACGCATCTGTCAGATGGATTGATTGTGGGCAACATGATCGAGTGCGCCAAACACAACGGGCGTTTTTATCTCGCCGACGGCTCGCCGGCGCGCGCACCGGTTTGCCGCGGCCTGGCTACTTATCCCATTGAAGAGCTTAACGGGCGCCTGCGGATCAACGTGGTTCGCGCCAGCGGCGCGGGCGCCCGCGTACCGGTCAGCTTGCGCTTCCGCGTGGTCAGCAATCGCAGCGTGGCTACGTTCATCAAGGAGTTAGTACTGGAGCCGGTCGATGAGGGTAGAAAGCTCACCTTTAGCCCTGGCGATTACCTCCAGTTCGATATTCCGGCTTACGATAAGATTCTCTTCCGCGACTTTGATATTCCTGAACCTTTCGCTACGGTTTGGAAGAATCATCATCTTTTCGAGCTGGAGGCTGCGAATCCCGTGTCCGGACGGCGCAACAATTATTCGCTTGCCAGTAACATGGCAATCGAGCGCGCACTGCGTTTCAACGTCCGCATTGCCATGCCTCCGCCGGGCCAGGATTGCGCGCCGGGCGTGGGATCAAGTTATGTCTTCAGCCTCAAGCCCGGTGATACGGTTTCCGCCATTGGGCCTTTCGGAGATTTTCATATCAAGCCTACGCAGCGCGAGATGATTTACGTGGGCGGCGGCGCAGGCATGGCTCCGCTGCGCGCCCATATCTCGCACCTTCTTGAAACGGAGCACGCGGCGCGCAAGGTGAGTTACTGGTACGGGGCAAGGTCCAAGCAGGAGTTGTTCTACGAGGATTATTTCCTTGATTTAGAAGAGAAGCACCATAACTTTTCATTTCATGTGGCGCTTTCTTCGCCTTTGCCGGAGGATAACTGGATCGGCAATGCCGGTTTTATCCACGATGTTCTGTTTCGGAATTATCTCCAGAAACATCCTAATCCGGCTGCCGCTGAATACTATCTCTGCGGGCCGCCGTTGATGATCAAGGCTTGTAAGACCATGCTGGCCGCGCTTGAGGTTCCGGCGCAGCATATCTCGTACGACGAATTTTAGGCAGGCATTCTAATGGCATCTACTTCAGGTTTTCTCAACGACGGCACCGCGGAGGCTCCGAAGCTGCGGGTGTACTTGAATCTCGATACGCTTGTCGATCTGCGCCCCGGCACGGCTTGGCCGGGTTATGAAGGGGAGCAACTCTACCGGCGTTTGCAGGAGGATGGCTTTGAAGGCGTTCAACTGACGTCAGATGCTCCGGCTCCCGCGGGCGCACTGCTTCCTTACTGCGGGCTGGACCGCATCAATACTCCGCAAGAAGCGGACGCCATTGCCGGCAAACATGCGGCGCGCGGGGATGCTTGCATTACTGTTCACGCCGGTTGGGGCATGGAAGATGAAGACGAGGCGTTTCGGATTGTCGAAGCCATTCTTGCGGCTTCAGAGAAGCACAACCTGCTCACCTTTATCGAGACGCATCGGGCCACGATTACGCAGGACATCTGGCGGACGGCGCAGATCGCCCGACACTTTCCCGAGGTTCGCTTCAACGGCGACTTCAGCCATTACTATTGCGGGCAGGAGCTGGTGTACGGGGACTGGCAGGACAAGCTCGACTTTCTGGAGCCGGTTTTCAGGCGCGTGGGGTTTCTTCACGGGCGCGTCGCCAGCTCGGGGTGCATGCAGGTTCCTATCGGGGCTGATTGTGCGGCCAGGCCCGCGCAGGCTCATGGCGTAATCAACTATCTCGATCATTTCAAGGAGCTTTGGACGCGCGCCATGCTTGGTTTTCTGGGGACGGCGCAGGCGGGAGATGTGCTTGTTTTTGCTCCGGAATTGTTGGCGGGGACGCATTATTATGCGCGGAAGTTTCCTGACGCCGCAGGCCGGCTTGTCGAAGAGACCGATCGCTATGCCGAGGCGCTGCTCTACAAGGACCTTGCGCGCTCCTGCTTTGCGGAGGCTGTGCGGATACAAGCCGAAGCGCGCCGGAGTGGTGCGGATAGGGCGTGAAAGATAAGATGCTTTTATCTGGCAAGGAGCAGAGCACAATGCATTCGTCCATCAACCGCGGCTATCTTACCTTTCTGGCGGTTACGGGAGCGCTGGGCGGCCTGCTCTTCGGATTCGACATCGCGATCATTACGGGCGCGGGGCCATTTATTACGCGGCGTTTTGCGCTGAGCGATCTTGGGCTGGGGTGGGCGTTCAGCTCGCTGCTGTTTGGCTGCGTCATTGGGTGTTTTGTGGCCGGCAGGCTGGCGGACCGCTACGGGCGCAGGAGGCTGCTGGTGCAGGTGGCGGCGCTGTTTGCGCTCACGTCGATTGCAACGGCACTGGCGGGGAACTTTACGGCGTTTGTGACGGCACGCTTTCTGGGCGGGCTGGCGGTGGGCGGAGTGTCGCTGTTGTCTCCCATGTATGTGGCGGAGGTGGCTCCGCCTTCGGTGCGCGGCCGCATGGGCACGCTCTATCAACTGTCGATCATTACGGGTGTCATCATCTCCTATGGCATCAACTATCTTTTGCGGGATACGGGGGCGAATAACTGGCGCTGGATGTTTTTGAGCGGTGTGGTGCCGTCGGCGATCTTTCTGCTCCTGATTTCGATGGCTCCCGAGACTCCGCGCTTTTTGGCGCTGGCCGGCAAGCGGGAACAGGCTTTCCATGTGCTGGCGCGGATAGGCGGCGCGGCAAGCGCGCATGGCGAAATTGCCGAGATTGAAGCGAGCATCCGGAAGCAGCCGGGCGCGGTGAGCGGATTCCGGCGGCTCGGCGTGCGGCGCGCGCTTTTGGCCAGCATCGGGCTGGCGATTCTGGTTCAGGTGTCGGGCATCAACACGATCATGGACTACGCGCCGGCGATCTTTCAGTCGGCGGGGTGGAAG
Organism: Acidobacteriota bacterium; assembly: GCA_021803035.1. Lineage (GTDB taxonomy): Bacteria > Acidobacteriota > Terriglobia > Terriglobales > Acidobacteriaceae > Telmatobacter. The sequence continues at coordinate 16,361 of JAJZME010000006.1, forward strand.
ATCAGCGGAGCGCTGGCATCGACATTCATTGTGGGGCTGACCGAGTTCGTCTTTACCGTTCTCTCGCTGTGGATGATCGACCGCTTCGGGCGCAAGCCGCTCTATGTCGTGGGCTCGCTGGGCATGACGGTTTCACTGGTTTTGCTTGTTGCGACGATTGCGGAGGGCCGTTTCCACGGCACGTTTGTTCTGGCCGTGATTCTGGTCTATCTTGCCTTCTTTTCTGCCTGCGTGGGGCCGGTGTTCTGGACGCTGGTGCCGGAGATTTTTCCCAACGATGTGCGCAGCGCGGCCATGATTGTGCCCGTGCTGATTCAGTGGGTCGCCAATGCGGTGGTGGTGCTGTTTTTTCCGTTCGCATTTCATGTCATTGGCAAGGCATCTACGTTCAGCTTTCTGGCGGTGATGTCGCTGGCGCAGGGGATCTTTACCCTCTTTTACATCCCGGAGACCAAACACAAGCGGCTGGAGGAGATTGAAGCCTATTGGACGGCGCCGAAGAAACAGGCCCTTTCGGTTGAGCCCTGATTCAGACGCGCGTGCCGGGACTCCTCGATTTCCGGTACACTGCTGGTTACACACAAGCAGCGAGAGGATACCCGCGGATGGCTTATCTCTATGTCGCCATTCTGATTGCGATTGTGGTTGCGCTTCTGGCGGTGGCGCTGTACCGGACGTATCTGGTCAAGACCAAGGCCGATTACCTGGTGGCGGGTCGTTCGCTGCCGGCCGCGGTGCTGGTGCTGACGCTGCTGACGTCGTGGATCGGTGCGGGATCGCTGTTTGCGGGGGCGGAAAACGCCTATTTGAACGGGTTTGCCGCGCTGTGGCAGCCGGCCGGCGGCTGGCTGGGATTGCTGCTTATCTACTTTATCGCGCCGCGGGCGCGCAAGTTTGCGCAGTTCACGCTGCCTGACCTGCTGGAAGCGCGCTATAACCAGGCGGCGCGCGTGCTGGGCACGATCGCCATTCTGTTTGCTTTCACGGCCATTACCAGCTATCAGTTTCGCGGCGGCGGCGATGTGCTGCACCTGATCTTTCCCCAGACCGTTTCGTCGAATATGGGCACGTTGATCATTGCCGCGTTCGTGATTGTGACTACGGCCATGGCGGGGATGTCGTCGGTGGCCTATATGGATGTGGCGATTGGCTCCATGGTCACGGTGATCTGCATTGTCGCGGTGCCCATGCTGTACGCCAAGGTAGGCGGATGGGCGGGGCTGCACGCGATGCTGCCAAAGCAGTATTTCGAGGTCTTCGGCAACTACCGGCTCGGTCCGCATCATGTGGAAGAGCCGGCGGCGATGGGCTTTGTGCGCGCTATGGAGTTCCTGGTGCCGACGCTGCTGCTGATGCTGGGCAACCAGGTGATGTACCAGAAGTTTTTTTCCGCGCGCAGCGAAAGGGACGCGCGCATCTCGGTGGTGGGCTGGACGCTGGGGACGATTGTGCTGGAGACGCTGATTATAGCCATCGCCGTGTTTGGGCGCGCGCTTTATCCGGCGGGGGCGGTGGCGCGGGCGCCGCGCGAGATCATTCCCTACACGGCGCGGCACGGGCTGCCGGCGATTATGGGCGCGCTGCTGCTGGGCGCGATCTTCGCCAAGGTTATCTCGACGGCCTCGAATTATCTGTTTTCGCCGGCCACCAACCTGGTAAACGACATCTTTGTGCGCTACCTGGCGCCGGAGGCTTCAAACAGGCGCTTGCTGGTTGTTTCGCGGCTGGCGGTGGCGCTGCTGGGGTGCTGGGCGTTCTACCAGGCGGTGTATGCACAGAGCGTGCTGGAAAAGATGCTCTACGCGTACACGATCTATTCGGCGGCGCTGACCCCGGTGGTGCTGGCGGCGTTTTATTCCAAGCGCGTGACGGCATGGGGTGCGGTAGCCGCCATCGGCGTGGGGACGGTGGTGACGCTGGCCTGGGATTCGCCGCGCATCAAGGCGATGATGGATCTTCCGCCGGTGCTGGCGCAGCGCGACGCGATTTTTCCGGCGCTGATTGCCGCGGTGGGCGCGATGATCGTGGTGAGCGCGTTCACGCCGAAGCCGGCGGCGGAGCAGTTGGCGCAGTTCGCGGATTAGGTCCTCGCTACGCGGTCTGGAGCCTGAGAATTGCCAATTCCCGATGCCAGAATCGGGACCCCGGCACCCACCTTGGTACAAGTTCAAGCTTGCAGAGCCGTGCGCGGGAAGAAAAAGTCTATCCATAAGGAGTAATTGGGCTTACACTGGCGGGGGAAATCCGGAGCCGTTATGCCCGTTGCCCAACTTACGCTGGAATTGCGCATCGAGCACGCCCAGTCGCTCAAGGACCGCAGGCAGGTGGTGCGCTCGCTCAAGGACCAACTGCGGCAGGGCTTTAATGTGTCGGTGGCGGAGATGGATGAGGCCGTCACCTGGCAGTCGGCTACGGTGGGCGTGGTTGCCATCTCCCGCTCGCGCGATTACCTGCATGGGCTGATCGAAGAGGTGGAACGCAACGCCCGGCGCATGGCCAACGAGCTGGGCGCCGATCTGTCCGATTCGTTCTGGGAGTATCTGGAGAGCTGAACCGGCGTAGCCGATTGCAAGTCGCTGAAGAGCTGTGCCTTTATGCTGCCGGCGGCGGGAGGCGCGCAGGCCAGCCTGCGCGGCTCTGCTATCCTGATGGGTTTACCCCTAACCGGGAGGACTTTATGCCGGAGCATCGAGGGCGAAAACATCACGAGGAGCGGGTGGCGGAGACGCTGCGTCTGGAGATTGGAACGATGATCGAGGGCGAGCTTTCCGACCCGCGCATTGGTCTTTGCCATGTCAGCGAGGTGACGCTGAACCCGGGCGGTAAGTCGGCGCGGGTCTATGTGGCCGTTGACAGCGGGGCAAAGGATATTGCCCAGGCCGAAGCCGACACCGTGGCCGGACTGGAAGCCGCCAAGGGCTACATTCGCCACGAGTTGAAGGAGCGCATGGGCGTGCGCCATGTGCCCGACCTGAGCTTTCTGGCTGACCGTTCTGGGCGCTTCCAGACGCGCATCGAGGAGCTGATGGAGAGGTCGCGGAAGCGACAAAAGCGGCCGGCGGGCCACACTTTGCCGGTGGAACGGGGGGCCGGGCCGGAATAGGCCTGCATGGATCGCCCTTTGACCAATCCGGAGTTTGTGGTGCCAGCGGAGATCCCCCGGGAGTCTTGTGCCGGCGCGGGCCGCATGGCGACTGCGAGCTTGGCAGAGGATCCGGCCGCCGCGATCCTTGAGGTATTGCGCGAGGGGGAGCGGTTTCTGGTCTGCTCCCACTCCCGGCCCGACGGCGATGCGGTGGGCAGTGTGCTGGCCATGGGAATGCTGCTGGAACAGATGGGCAAGCAGGCCGATATGGTGACCGCCGACCGGATTCCAACCATCTATCGGGGGCTGCCGCGCGCTGAGTCCATGCGCACGGCGTTGCGCGTGCACGGGCCTTATGACGCGGCGATACTGCTGGAGTGCGACGGGATCGAGCGCTCCAAACTGCTGGGACTCGAGCGGCTGTTCCTGATTAACATCGATCACCACGCGAGCGCCCGCTCCTATGCCAATCTGAACTGGATCGATTACGGCGCGGCCAGCGTGGGCGAGCTTGTCTACCGGCTGGTGAAAATGGCCGGGGCAAGCGTAACACCGGAGATGGCGACCTGCCTTTATACGACGGTGCTCACCGATACCGGCGGCTTCTGCTACGGCGCCACGGGGGCGTCGACTTTCGAACTGGCGCGGGAGTTGGTTGTGGCCGGCGCCGATCCCGTCGCCATCGCGCGGGAGGTGTGTTTTTCGACGCCCACGGCGAAGATGCTGCTTTTGGCCGCGGCGCTTGCCAATCTGAAGCGCGAGGGACGGCTTGCCTGGCTGTGGGTGACGCATCAGGATATGGTGCGCACGTGCGCCGCGGAAGAAGACTGCGAGGGGATCGTAAATTTTGCCTTGTGCATCTCAGGGGTTGAGGCGGCGGTGTTTCTGCGCGAACTACCCGACCGGCACATCCGGCTCAGCCTGCGCAGCAAAGGCAAGGTGAACGTGGCCGCAATTGCCACACGGATGGGTGGCGGAGGACACGAAGCCGCGGCGGGATGCACGCTCGACGGACCCATCACGAGTGCGCTGGAAGAAATACTGGCCGAACTGCGCAACGGCTTGTCCTGTTTTGGCGGCGGCACGCAGCCGGCGTGAAAGACCGGGACAATCTGTTAGCCTTGTGCATGTTGAAACTAGAGCACAATCTTCGCGCCGTGGTGGCGCGGATGATAAACGGGCCGGATCAGCTTCCGCCCATCCGAGTGAATGCCTGATGGAGATCCCATGCGCGGGATTGAACAGGCCGCATTTGCAGATATGCCGGAAGTGGAAATAACTCGGGATTCGCCGGCTCCGGATTCGCCGGCGCGCTGGCGCAGATTGCTGCCTCATGGGGCCACCATCGGCGAAGTCTCCGTATTTCTCTTCTTTGCCATCTTTTTTCTGGCGTACGGGGTTACGCCGTACCTGGGCGGGGACGGACTGGGGCTGGTGGGCGCCGACGAGCCCCGCTATGCCGAGATTGCGCGCGAGATGCTGGCCCGATTCAACCGCGCGCACACCGTTCTGGGCAAGCTGAGCGCCTGCGTCACGCCATATCTTTACGGCCAGCCCTGGCTGGAAAAGCCCGCGCTCTATTATTGGCGCGCCATGTTCCTGTTTCATGATTTCGGGGTGCACGACTGGAGCGCCCGGCTGCCTTCGGTCACCTTTGCCTTCGTCATGGTGGGTCTTATTTACCTGCACATGCGGCGATTCCGTCCCGGCGGTCATCTGGACGCGGCGCTGATCACGGTCATGTGCGCGGCCATCATCGGTTTTGCGCGTGGTGCCTCGACGGATATGCAACTGGCGGCGCCGCTGTGCATCGGCCTGCTGGGCTGGTATGCGTGGTATGAAACCGGCTCGAAGTTCTGGCTCTACGACATCTACTTTTTCACCGGCCTGGCGACGCTGGCCAAAGGTCCGGTGGCGCCGTTTCTGGCCCTGCTGATCGTGACCGCCTTTGCTTTTCTGCGCCGCGAATGGTCCATTATTCCCAAGTCGTTGTGGTGGCCGGGAGTCGCGCTCTACTTTGCCATTGTGCTGCCGTGGTTTGTGGCCGTGCAGCATCAGAACCCGACGTTCTTCCGGGAATTTTTTCTCCAGCAGAACCTGCAGCGCTTTGCCACAAACCGTTATCACCACGAACAGCCCTTCTGGTATTACCTGGTGGTGGTGGTTCTGTCCACCATGCCGTGGTCGGTGGTGGCTATCCGCGCGCTGGTGGATGGCGCGCGGACTTCGGTAGCGGAGTGGCGGCTGCGCCATTCCCGCCCGGACAAGCCCGCTCCCAGCGCCGTCGGTGACGCGTTTCCGGAGTTCCTGGTGCTGTGGGCGCTGCTTCCCATCGTCTTTTTCTCGCTTTCGCAGTCCAAGCTGCCGGGATACATTCTGCCGTCGATTCCGCCCATTGCCATCCTCACCGGCGACTACTTGTACCGGAGGCGAAAGCCGGGCCTGAACCGCTGGATCCTGCTCGGTCATTGCGTGGTATGCGGCATCCTGACGGCTACGGTGATGCTACTGCCGTGGTTTGTGGCGCATGGCGCCAAGATGCCGCCTACGCGCGCCGCGGTTGCGGCAGGGGTGGCAGCGACCGGCGCCGCCCTGCTCATCCTGATCGTAACCACCGTCTTCGGCGTGGCGCGGATGCGGCTGGTGACAAGTTGCGTGCTGGTGGTGCTCATGCTGTTCCTGTATGGAGTCGGCCCGTTTTTCGGCATTCCCGGCATTCCAGCCACCAAGCATGTGATTCATCTGCTCGACGACACCTATTCGGCGCGCCCGCTGGCGGAGAAGCTGGCTACGGAGGCCCCGCTGAATGAGACAGTAGCGGTCTTTCGGGTTACGCGCGAAACGGCCTACGGTCTTTCGTTCTATCGCAAGCGCCAGGTGGTGAACTACGAGCAAAGCGGCGTTCCCGCCGGGCAGCATCTGCTGGTGGCGCGGGTCACGGGCCACCGCGGAGTGGATCTGCACACGCAGTCCGCGCTGAAGGAGTATCTGGCAGGCCGACACTACGAGCAGCTTTTCAGTTGGCCGGAACAGGGATTGGTCGTCTATTTAGTTGGGGCTCGCGAGACCGCCCCGGGCCGGTAGTTTGAAATTGCGCGCGGCGCGATCTCGTGTCAAAGTGGGCAGGAGGGGTGTTAGCCCCTGTTCGGGGTGATTCCCGGACCGAACCGGGCCGCATGGCTCGCCAGCAGCATGAGGAGGAGCGTGGCATCTGCCACTTCCATCGAGATTCTCGATCTCCGGCACTTCGCGGCGCCGATGCTTCGTCCTGTCATCGAGGCGGAAGGCGAGCTGTGGAGGCAGCGGCTGCACTGGGATTACCGCACCTCCGCCAAGCTGCTGATGCAGTATCTCGACAACGGCTCCCTGCCCGGGTATGTGGCTCTGGAGGGGGACCGGGTGGTCGGCTACGCCTTCTGTGTCTACGAGGAGAGCAAGGCGATCGTCGGGGATGTGTTTGCGCTCGACGTGCGTTCTCCGGCGGCGCACGATGCGCCATGCCCGGCCCCGGAGATCGAGAGGACGCTGCTCAAGCACCTGTTTGAGACGCTGCTCAACTCGCCCCAGGTGAACCGCGTGGAGTCGCAACTGCTGCTGCACCCATCAGGCTCGCACACCGCCATCTTCCAGGCCAATGGCTTTCGCATCTTCCGGCGCCTCTTCATGGTCAAGTCACTGACGGAGATGGGGAGCGCGCCGCTGGGGAAGCTGACAGGCGATCTGGAGCTGCGCGTCTGGCGCGACGACGATCTGAACGGCGCCGCGCACCTCATCGCCGAAGCCTACCGCGGCCATCCCGACAGCCTGATCAACGACCAGTACTGCTCGGCACACGGTTCGCAGCGCTTTCTGCACAACATCGTTCGCTACTCGGGATGCGGTTCATTTTCGCAACCGGCGTCGTTTGTGGTGGTGCATCGGCCCAGCCATGAGCTGGTGGCTTTGATTCTGGGTTCGCGGGTCAGCGCGCTGTGCGGACACATAACGCAGGTCTGCGTTCACCCGCAGTACCGGCGGCGCGGCCTGGCGCGGCTGTTGCTGGCCATGTCTGCTCAGAGTTTCCTGCGTCAGGGCGCGGGTGAGATTTCATTGACTGTGACGGAAGCCAACAGCCAGGCCATCGATCTCTATCGGGACGAAGGCTATGAATGCGCGCACGTTTTCGACGCGGCGGTGTGGCAGCGGGACGTGGGGACGGCTACGGCGAGATGAAGTACATCACCCAGCTACAAACGATCACCGAGACGACGAAGAGCAGGAAGCAGTAAGCGCCGTAGCGGAACATGCGCCGGGGGGTCTCGCGCATGGTGATGCCAAAGACCGTAGAGGCGAACAGAGCGAATAAAAGCACCGCTGTAAATTGGGAAGGCTGGAACACTAAGACTTCCTCCCGGTGCGGAGGTTGTGCGCGTCCACAGCGGCGATGACGTTCAGCAGTCCGGCGACCACCATGAACTTGGTGCCGTAGTCGGCGGTGGTCATGCGGACGTGGTGGGCGCCGATGCCAAAGAATTTGCACACGAAAAACATCAGGCCGTTGCCCAAGTCGCCCACAAGGCCCAGCATGTCGAGGACATCCTGCGCGCTGGAGTAAAGCTTGCCCCGCATGGCCATGCCCAGCGCAAACATGCAGATGATAGAGGCGGCCAGCAGCGTGCCGCGGATCCATTTGCGGAGCAGGAAGTGTCCAGCGCCGGGCACCAGCCAGCCCGCAATAAGGGGAAGATAGACAAACCCCTCCTGCGTCTTCTTGTTTGTGCTTGTGTCTTTGCTCGGCGTCGTTGCCATTCCTTCTTGACTATACCGTACCGGGCCGGGTAGCTGTGGCCGGGTAACGTTGTGCGCCGGCTGTCAGGAAGCTGCGCCGTGACCGTTTGCCGCGCCTGGGCCGGTCTTGCCCCGGAAGCGGGTATAAACAAAGACAATATAGGCAACGGCCAGGGCCATGCCCAGACTCCACCAGATGAGTCCTACCGACAGGGTGTAAGGGCCCGAAATGGCGCGATTGATGGTGATGCTGTTGGCCGCGCCCGTGGTGGCGGGCAACAGGTCGGGATAAAGCCCCCAGACGCCGCCGGCCAGCATCAGGAAGAGATAGCTGGCGGAGGCCAGGAATGCCTTGAGCGGCTGCATGCGCCGGTTCCAGAACCAGATGGCGGCCAGCGCCGCCGCCACGCCCACCGGAACGATGAAGGTAGCGGGATAGTTGAAGTAGTTGTCCAGGTTGGCGGGGCGCACGTAGATGGTGGCGAAGAGGCTGATCACGGTGAGCGCGACGAGCAGGAACCAGAGCGGCGTGACTACGCGGCGGGCGCGCTGCTCCAGCTCGCCGGAGGTCTTGACGGTGAGCCACAGGGCGCCGTGCTGCATGAGCGCCACCAGCGCCACCAGGCCGCCGATTACCGTGTACCAGTCGAGGACGCCGGGGTAGGTGCCTGGCAGCCAGTTGGTCCACAGGGGCAGGAAGAAATAGCCGTCAGGCTGAAGCGAAACGCCGCGCAGCACATTGGCGAAGGCCGCGCCAAAGAAGATGCAGAGCAGGGCGCTGGCCAGCCCGAAGACGCCGTCCAGCAGTGCGCGCCACACGCCCAGGTCAAGGTGGCTGCGCAGTTCCAGGCTTACGCCGCGCAAAACCAGCAGCCACAGCACGATCATCAGGGGCAGATAAAAGCCCGAGAAGGCCGAGGCATAGAGGAGCGGAAAGGCGAAGTACAGCGTGCCGCCGCCGGCCAGCAGCCACACCTCGTTGCCGTCCCAGACCGGCCCGATGCTGCCCAGCGTGGCGCGGCGCTCAGACTCGTTGCGCGTGAGAAAAAGATGCAGCACGCCCACGCCCAGATCAAAGCCGTCGAGCACCACGTAGCCCACGATCATAATGGCGACCAGCCAGAACCAGACGAAACCCATCATGGACGAACCTCCTTCCGCGAGGCTGAAAGTGACGAACGATCAGGCGGTGTGCTCCGCCGCGGCATGTGCCATCGCCGCCGGCCCGCGGTTGATTTCGCGGTACATCAGAACCGTGAAGAGCAGACTGAGAAGCGCGTAAAGCCCCATGAAGCCGAGCAGCGTGAACAGGCCGTTGCCTGCCGAAACCATGCTGGAGTAGCCCTGGCTGGTGCGCATCAGCCCATAGATGAGCCACGGCTGGCGGCCGAGCTCGGCCGTCAGCCAGCCGGCGGTGTTGGCAATGTAGGGCAGCGGGAAGCTCAGTAGCAGCGCCCAGAGCGCCCAGCGCGCGTTGTAGAGCCGCTCGCGCCACAACAAAAACGCGGCTACCACCATCAGCAAGACGAACCACGTCCCCAGCCCGGCCATGATGTGATAGGCGTAAAACAACAGCGGCTGCGCCGTGGGCCAGTCCTTGCGTGGGAACTGGTCCAGCCCCGCCACTTCGGCCTTGGTGGTTCCGTAGATGAGGAAGCTCAGCATATCGTTGACCACGATCGGGTTGTCGATGTGCCCGGTCTGCTCGTTGGGCTGGCCCACGAGCACGATGCCCGCGCCCGTCTGGCTTCTGAACAGGCCCTCCATGGCAGCTATGGCAGCCGGCTGGTTTCGTGCCACATACTTGCCCGCCATATCGCCGGTGGGGAAGATGATGAGGATGGTGGAGATCAAGCCGGCAATCACGCCCACCTTCACGAAGATCTGGCCGAATTCGCGGTGACGCCCATCCAGCAGGTAAAACGCGCCCACGGCCGCCATCACAAACGCGCCGGTCACCACCGCGCCGGTCATGTTGTGCGCGTATTGCCGGAGTCCCCAGGGATTGGTGAGCAGCCCCCAGAAGCTGGTGAGCTCAAACTGGCCGCCAGGCGCATGGGTATAGGCCACCGGGTGCTGCATCCAGGCGTCAGTCATGATGATGAAGAAGCCCGAGATCCACGAGCCTATGAAGACCATCACGGCCGAGAACCAGTGCAGGGCTTTCGAGAGGCGGTTTTCGCCGTACAGGAACAGGCCCAGGAAGGCCGACTCCAGGAAGAAGCTGAAGACACCCTCCATGGCCAGGGGCTGGCCAATGACGCCGCCGGAGACCCTCGAGAACTGCGCCCAATTGGTGCCGAACTCGAATTCCATGGGAATGCCGGTTACTACGCCGAAGACGAAGTTGATGGCGAAGATACGGCCCCAGAACTTCGCGGCGCGATTCCATGTTTCGTCGTGTGTTTTGAGCGCCACGGTCTTGAGCACAACAATCAGCAGCGCCAGCCCCATGGTGAGCTGAGGGAACAGGTAGTGGAAAGTGACGGTGAAGGCAAATTGAAGACGATCAATCAGCTCACTGCTCATGGAGCATCTCCTTCAGTGGCTTGCACGCGAAAACAGTCGCAAGCCGCCATGAGTTGGAAAGCCGGAAATTGGATTCAGGGCCCGGTTGCAGACAAAATTAGCCTAAGACACTCCGATAAGCGTATAAAAACACGTAGCATTTTCTTCGTGATTTACGTCACATGCAACAGAAAGTGGCTGGTTAGACTCTAACCATACGTAAGTGTGCATGCTGGGGAGGCTGCATGTTTCCTGAGACATGCAGCAGCGACGCAACGAGAGCCGCTCCAAAATAACGGGATGATGTCAACAGATGCGGATAGCGATTGTCGGAGGCGGCATCTCGGGGCTGGCAGCCGCCTTTGAACTGGAAAAAGCCCGCAGGGATGGCACACAAGTTGAGTATGCGCTTTATGAGGCGCGTAATCGGCTGGGTGGATCACTGGCTTCGGAGATCGTCAATGGGGCGGTCCTGGAGTGCGGCCCCGATTCCTTTCTGACCGAGAAACCGGCCGCGGCCGAGCTATGCCGCGAACTGGGGCTTGGCGGTGATCTGCTGCCTTCGAACGACGCCGCGCGCAAGACTTATGTAGTTCTCCGTGACCGTCTGGTGGCGCTGCCTGATGGCCTGATGTTCCTGGTGCCAACCAAGCTGCTTCCAACCGCACTGTCGCCGCTGTTCAGCTTTTCGGCCAAGATGCGCATGGCTCTTGAGCTGCTGCACCCTCCATCGCGGAACGGGCTCTACGACGAGTCGGTTGCGGCGCTGGTGAAAAGGCATTATGGCGCCGAAATCGTGGATCGGCTGGCCGATCCGTTACTGTCCGGCATTTACGGAGGCGAAGCGGCGCAACTGAGCGCGCAGACGGTGTTGCCCCGGCTGGTGCAGATGGAATCGCAGTACGGCTCGCTTACGCGGGGGATGTTGGCGGCGCACCGGCAGATGCGCGCCCGCAGCGAGAGTTCCGCGCCGGGTAACGGCCAGACCCAAGCGGCGCCGCGCGCCCTGTTTACCGCGCTTCGTGGCGGCATGCAGCAGCTGGTAGACGCGCTGGCCGAGTACTTAGACCGGACTGCCGTACATCTGGCCGCGCCGATCAGCTCCATTGAAAGAGATGCGGATGGGTGGCGGCTTGAGTCGGAAGGCTTCGTTGGCATCTACGACGCGCTGATTATGGCATTGCCTGCCTGGGCTACGAGCGTGCTGCTCAATTCCGTTGATGAGACGCTTGCCGAGGAACTGGCCGCCATTCCCTACTCCTCCTCGATCACCGTCAACCTGGTCTATGACGAGACCCGTCTGCCCCGGCTTCCCGAAGGATTCGGCTTTCTGGTGCCGCCGAGCGAGGGCCGCGCCATGCTGGCCTGCACCTTTGTTCATCGCAAGTTTCTGGGCCGCACGCCGCCGGGAAAAGCCGTCTTTCGCGCCTTCCTGGGCGGCATGAAGAATGAGGCTCTGCTGGCCGAAAGCAATGCGGCTCTCATCGCTCTGGTCCGGCGCGAGCTGCGCGAGATTCTGGGCGAAAGAACCTTTGGCCACGCCGACGAACCCGAGCACGTGCAGGTTTCGCGCTGGCGCCGCGCCATGGCGCAATACACCGTGGGTCACAAGGAGCGAATGGGGCGCATCGCGGCGCGTGTGCAGGCGCTGCCTGGCTTGCGCCTGGCCGGCAATGCCTACGACGGCATCGGCGTACCCGATTGCATCCGGCTGGGACGTCAGGCCGCGCGCGAGCTGTTGACGCTCGGAGTCAAGGCTCCATCCGCCGTGGCGTTAGAATCGCTGCGGCGCTGACGGCATTGGTTGCGGCGCCGCGCCGACTAACGAATTCCCTTGCAAATCTTCTCCGCCTGCAAACGACTTCGTCCTGTCGGCACGGATCAGGGCCGGGTCTGGAAATACCTTGCTCGCGCACGTTGCGATGGCGTTTGCCGCCGCGCAGGGAAGGACCGATCGGGAGCCGTCCATCATGATGCATAGGTGGCCGAATCCCAAGCAAGCAGACCGGTTCATCCAAGTCGGATTTACTTATTGAGGTTGCACATTTAGAGGCGCAGCGGCCGCCGGGAAAGCTGCGCGGACCGGGAGAAGCGCGATCCGCGCCGGCAAGCAGGATTACATTTTCTTCATATTCTTTTTCTTGGCTGCTGTTGGCGCCGTGGGGGGCTGTTGCCCGCTCACCAGCGCCATGACTTCCGGCGGGAGCTGGCTGTGGGCATTGTGCAGCAGGATGCTGACCTGCCACATCTGCTGCGTTGTCAAAATGTGGTCAAAGGCAGGCATACCGGTAAGCCGGATGCCGTTGTACACCTTCCAATAAGTCACGCCAGTTGGGTCATTGCTGACCCCAACCGCAGTGCCGTTATCGTGCAACTGCCAGAGCTGCGGCACCGTGGGGTACATATTGCGACCGATTGTTGATGGTTTGCCGTAAAAACCGTGGCAGAAAGCGCACTTTTCCACGTAGATATGTGCGCCCGCCATGAAGTTGGCTTCCGTTGCCTGGATGGGCGGCGTATGCACCATCTGGCGGTGAATGCGAGCCATAAGAGGAATATGGACAATCTGTTTTTCGAACGGGAAGGGGTGGTCAGCGACAGCAACCGGAGGATTGCCCCACCGAAACCAAGCCAGTACCAAAACAGGCACCAGCACAAGGCACGCAACGATCCCTAAAAAGAAACGTCCCATTTCTATATGCAACCTCCAATGAACTACATCCTACGGCATCGAGGAGCCTTTTGCCCGGCTGTGCGTCCAATCCTTGCTGGTTCACCCACAAAGTCTCCCTCCAGATGATTTAATACCTAATGGGGGGAGCGCGCTCGAAATCGTGGCGTGCTTCCGCACTCCCGTGGAGGAATCCCTATCACGATGCGTTCTTTTGTCCGTATTGCACTTCTGCTGGCGCTGGTGTATTCCGCCGCGCAGATCGTTCCGGCCCAGACTTCAAGCAGCAGTTCCCAGTCCACGACGCAGGGACAATCGCAGGCACAGCAGACGCCCAATCTTTCTCAGCAGGAGCAGGCGGTGCAGGAGCGCATCCACGAGAGGATGTTGCAACGCCGCGAGGAAGCGGTACGCGAAGTGTATTCGCACCGCTATGACGCTTTCGTCGGCATGGGCTATCTGCGCTTCACGCCGGGCCCGTCGTTGCAGAAAGTCACCCTTTATGCCTGGGACGTTGGCTTTACGCGCTATAGCAATATGCACTTTGGCGTCACCTTCGACGGCCGCGGCTACTACGGCACGACGTATGTGGGACTGAACTTTACAAACTTTACGAAGCCGGCCATCAGCCAGTACGACATGCTGGTCGGGCCCACCTACCGATTTCGCCTTCGTCCCAAGACTGCGCTCGAGGTTCAGGCATTGGGCGGATACGCGCACATTAACACGGCCGGCGACACGAATGGCTACGGCGCCAAACCGCTGGGTCTCTATTCCCCCGGCGCAAGCTTTGCCATTTCCCCGGCCATTCTCGGCGTCTACAACCTGTCTCCCGGCTTTGCTCTGCGCCTGGGCGCCAACGACTTTGTGACCGGCTTCGGTTCGTCGGTTCAGAACGCGCCTGGTTTCACGGGCGGATTTGTTCTTCGGCTCGGCAAGCAGTGAGAAAGACACGGACGCAGGGGCCGGGAGTATGCCGGGCCTAGCGTTTATGCCAAGGCTCATCCAGCGGTTGGCTGGGCAGGCCTGGCGACTGGATGGCGTGTCGAGTCGTCAACTGCCGCATGGCGCGTCTTATAGCATACTTCTCCCGCAATGTGGATCGGGCGGTGGGAGCGATTTCGGGGCATGGATCAATGGCCTGAAACACGCGCGGTGATTCGTGCTGCCGAATCCTGGGAGATACCGGATGCCTGGATGGACGATTCCGACGCGCCACCGTCGTTGATGCGCAGGCTGCATCGCCTCCTCAAGCGGATCGCCGTGGAGTACAAGAGCGCAGACAGAATGATGCACTCCGGGAAAGTTGTGGTTCTTATACCGCCCTGCGTTTCTTGACACGATCCGATGCGAACGGCAGCTTTCAGCTTGCAACTCTCCGCTGCCGCTTTTGCTGGAGACGCTGGCGAAGGTTGATGCCCGGCTGACGCCCGCGAGGAAGAGCTGGCATACCGCAATATGGAAAGGCGGAGATCCGGATCTGCGTTTTTCGCGGGAAACGAAATTGCCTGCAAAAAATCTGTGGGGAAGAAAAATATTTTGAGGGGGGTGGTGCACGTCGGTCCGTCGGCTCGGGTCGCGGAGCGCGATTTGCACCGCTTGAGCGGCGGCCCGTTTGCCGACAGTCACGCGCTCGACAGGAACGAGCGAGGCGATTGGATTTTCAGATGAAGCAAACAGGATTGGCTCGGTCATGCTGGTGTTCTCCACGGGGAGGCGCCGTTGTTTTGATTGTATGCGGCGGGGCGGAAATTGCCTGCAAACGCAAGTTGATGGATTTGCAGGGGTTGGGGAGCATGGGGCTTGACTGCTTTGGGGTCAGAGCTTGTATTGCTGCCAGACGGCAGGGGCTGAGCCCACGCCCTCTTACCAGTCACAAGAGACGGGATTTGCGGCGGCGTACACAGGGTATCCCGCAGTGCGCGCAGATCCCTGTGCACAAAGCCTTCGCCTTTGAACAGGATGAGATCGCGTCTTACGCGGGCCGGCGCATAGCTGGCGCAATTGCCAAGGTTCACCGCATGCCCTAACAGCCTGTGGTGAAAGTTGAAATCGGGAGAAACCCATCCCTCAGGGGCTGAAGCCCGATTGATTTTGCGGCACTTAGGGCACGACTAAAGTCGTGCCCTTTCAAAACAGGACTTTTACCACAGGCTGCTAAGCTAGAGCCATGAGCCTGGGCACGCCGGCAGCGGCGGACACCGTCTTCGATCTTCTGGTCATCGGCGCCGGACCCACCGGCCTGGCCTGCGCCATCGAGGCGCAGAAGGCTGGATTTCGTGCGGTGCTGGTGGACAAGGGCTGCGTGTGCAACTCCATTTACCACTATCCCTCGCACATGACCTTTTTCACGACCTCGGAGCTGCTGGAGATCGGCGGCATTCCCTTTCCCAGTCCCAACGCCAAGCCCACCCGCAATGAGGCGCTTGAATACTACCGTCAGGTGGCGGCCTATTACCGGCTCGACATCCGCCAGTATCAGCTTGTCGAGCGGATCGACGGCTCTGATGGCGATTTCACCGCGCATATCTCGGACCGCTTCGGCAGGCCCGGCCAGCTCCGCGCGCGCAAGCTGGCCATCGCCACGGGCTACTATGACCTGCCTAACATGCTGGGGATTCCGGGCGAAGAGTTGAGCAAGGTGCATCACTATTACGACGATCCGCACCCCTACTTCGGGAATGACGTGCTGGTGATCGGCGGCAAGAACTCCGCCGCCATTGCCGCATTGGAGCTGTGGCGGCACGGAGCCCGCGTGACGCTGGTTCATCGCGGCGCCGAGATGCACCGGCACGTGAAGTATTGGATCAAGCCGGACATTGAAAACCGCATCAAGCACGGCGAGATCGCCGCCTACTTTGGCGCCAGGGTTCTGGAGATCATGGCGGACAGGGTGCTTCTCGAAACCCGGCAAGGCCGCGAAACGATCAAGAACGACTTCGTCTTCGCGCTGACCGGCTATCATCCCGACTTCAAGTTTCTTGAGAGTCTGGGCATTGCCTTCGAGGGCCCCGACCGCCTTCCGGTCTGCAACAAGGACACGCTGGAAAGCAATGCGCCGGGTATTTATCTGGCGGGAGTTATCGTCGCCGGTTCGCGCACTAATGAAATATTCATCGAAAATGGCCGTTTTCATGGACGTCAGATCGCGACGGCTCTTGCCTCCAAATAATTGACTTACTGGTTTTGAACCGATATCCGGTACACTGGGGTTACCGGATTCCGGAGGACTGGCTTTGCATATGCGCTGGTGGCCGCGTACTATCCGCTGGCAGATGCTGGCAGGGCTACTGCTGCTTGAAGTGCTTTCGCTGGGCCTCTTTTCAGCCGTACTTGTTCATCAGCAGACGCGGAGAGTCTATGAGCATGCGCGGAAGAGACTGGCGTACGATTCCACGTTCCTCGCGATGCAGGCCTCGGAGGCGATTGGGCAGCAGCGGTGGGCGCAACTGATTTCCGACGTCAAGCTGACCGTCGCGTCGCCTACGGTGGAGACCGCCATTGTCACCGACCCGGCCGGCAATGTGCTTGCCGCTAGCAGCATATTCCCGAATCATCGCTCCCTCCTGCCGCCGGAGCGCGCGCAGATTCCGCTGATCAAGGCGGGGCAATCCAGGGTCTTTCGCTACGAAGGCAACCACTGGGAGGGCGTTCACGGTGTTTACATCGACAACGTATTGCGTGGCTATGCCTGGGTCCAGTTCGACCGCGGCGAGGCCCGGCGGCAGATCGGTGGGCTGTTGAGCGATCTTTCCGTCTTCGGCTTCATCTGGATTGCGGCCTCGGTGGTGCTGGTGCTGATCATGGCGCGCACCATAGCCCGGCCGCTGGCGGTTCTGCATGGAGGCACACGCGCGCTGATGACCGCGCCGGAGAGCACCGGAGGCTTTCCGCTGCCCGTCACCGTGCAGAATGAATTGGGCGACCTGATCGAAGCGTTCAACGGCATGGTTGCGTCGATTGCCGAACAGCGCGCGGGGCTCAATGACACGCTTTCGCTGCTGGATTCCATGCTTGCGAATGCGCCCATCGGTCTGGCGTTTTTCGACCGCCGTTGCCGGTTTGTGCGCGTCAACCAGGTGTTTGCGTCGATGACCGGCGTGCCGCTGAGCCGGCACCTGGGCCGCACGCTGCCCGAACTGCTGCCGCAGCCGGTGGCGCAGGTGCTCGAAGATACGGTATTGCGGGTCTTCGCGGAAGAACAGCCTGTCCGCAATCTGGAATTGAACGGCCATGGCAGCAAGACGAGTCAGTCCTGGACGTGGCTGGCCAGCGCTTATCCGGTGTGGACCAATCCGCAGCAGGTGCGCTGGGTGGGTGTGATCGTGCTTGATGCCAGCGAGCGCAAGCGCAACGAAGAGGCTTTGCGCAAGACCGAGAAGCTGGCCGCGACGGGCCGCCTTGCCGCTTCCATCGCCCACGAGATCAACAACCCGCTTGAGGCCATTACCAATCTGCTGTTTCTGCTGCGCAACTTCTGCCAGTTGCAGAACCCGGCGCTGGAATACGTGACCATGGCCGAGCACGAGGCCCGTCGCATCTCCGAGATTACGCAGCAGACGCTCCGCTTCTATCGCCAATCCACCATGCCCACGCGCGCCAGCATGGCGGAGATTCTTGATTCCGTGGTCAGCCTGTATCAGGGCCGTCTGAACTCTCTGAACATTCAGGTAGAGCGCAAATACGATCAGGAGATGAATCTGTTCTGTTTCTCCGGCGAGCTGCGGCAGGTATTTGCCAACCTGGTGGGAAACGCCATCGACGCCACCAGCGCCGGCGGGCGGATTGTCATTCGCGCCCGCCGGTCACGTAACTGGAAGGATGCGGCGCAGCCGGGAATCCGCTTTGCCATCGCCGACACCGGAACGGGCATGGACGCGGCGGTGCGGGAACATGCATTTGAGGCCTTTTTTACCACCAAAGAGGTTACCGGCACCGGCCTCGGGCTATGGGTCAGCCAGGAGATCATCGTCAAACACCGCGGCGTGGTCCATTTGCGCAGCAGGACGGCGAAGTCGGATAAACCCTCCGGCACCGTTTTTCAGGTGTTCATTCCCGACGACCCCAATTTGTCCGCGGCGGACCGCCCGGTCTTGACTGTTGCTGAAAATGGCAACCGCGAAGAGCCGGTTTCTTTACCCCAGTCGTAAAATGCGCTCCGCTGTCCTAAGATGGGATTGAACCGGAATGAGACGATGAGGGCTTGGAGCGCCAAGTTCAGGGCAAGTCTCAAGATCTGCGGCAGACGGTGGAGAAGCCGATGCTTGCCAGCAGTCTTCATTTGCATTTGCACTCTAGCCTCGGCCCAGATGGGCATCGATCTCGCCGCCTTGAATGAATCCGGTCAGATCGTAATTGGCGGCCATTCGACTCCCTACCTTATTCGCCACCTGCCCCCCAGTTCATTTCCGCAACTTCCCATGGTCATTCAGGACGAACTGACTGACCGCGGTTGTCTCATTCCCCAGACGTATGAAGCGCACCGGCCGGAAAATGTGATTCACGGCAGCTTTGAGGGGCCGGGCACATCGGACTGGGCGGTTCTTTGCTCGGTGCACGGAATGGTCTCTCTGCTGGTTTTCTTCGGCTCCAACCCGGAGCATCCATATACGCTGGCATCGGAGCCGGAGACCGAGCGGCTGCAGACGTACGATCTCAGCCAATCCCTGGGCTTCAACTGGGGCATCGACCGGGCTTCACCGGGGGATGTGAGCGAGTCGCAGACGCGCATTTTTCCGCCGCCGCCGCCGCTGACCCACGATGCCATAGCGGATTCGGTGGTCGAGCACAGCACCATCTATCATTACTATTCACACGGCGCGTGGACGCTGGTGCAAACCCAAAACTGAGTCCTTGCGGGCGGGAAAAGATCAAACCAGAAGAGGAGCAGATCCCATGCCGGAAGCTGTGCTTGTCAGCGCCGTCCGGACCCCGGTCGGCCGCGCTCCCAAAGGCGCACTTTCCACTACTCGTCCTGACGATCTGGCCGCGATTGCGTTAAGCGCGACTTTGGAGCGCGTTCCGGGGCTGGATAGATCCGAAATCGACGATGTGATTCTGGGTTGCGCCCAGCCCGAAGGCGAGCAGGGGATGAATATCGCCCGCATGGCCGCTTTGCGCGCCGGATTCCCGGTGGAGATTCCCGGAGTGACGGTCAACCGGCTCTGTTCTTCGGGACTGGAGGCCATCGCGCAGGGTGATTTGCGCATCCGGGCGGGCGGTGTACACACGGTCATCGCCGGCGGAGTTGAATCCATGAGCCTGATTCCCATGGGTGGCGCCAAACCCAGCCTCAATCCCTGGCTGGCCGAGCATTATCCGGCCTCGCTGCTGACCATGGGCCTGACCGCCGAGCGCGTGGCGCGGCATTACGGGGTGAGCCGCGAAGATCAGGACGCTTTCGCGCTGGCCAGCCACCGGAAGGCCCTGGCCGCGCAGGCCGGCGGGCGCTTTGCCGAAGAACTGATACCGGTTCCGATCACCCGCACCGTGCCCGGCGACAAGCCCGGCAAACCGGTGGTGACCGAGACGATCTTTGCCGCCGATGAAGGCCCGCGCGCCGACACTTCCGCCGATGCGCTGGCCAGGCTGAAGCCGGTGTTTCACGCGCAGGGAACGGTGACCGCCGGCAATGCGTCGCAAACTTCAGACGGCGCCGCGGCTGTTGTGCTGATGGAAGCCGGCAGGGCACGCGAATTGGGAATCGCGCCGCTGGCGCGCCTGGTTGCCTATGCCGCCGTGGGCTGCCTGCCGGAAGAGATGGGCATGGGCCCGGTCACCGCCGTTCCCAAAGTGCTGCGGCTGGCAGGGCTGAAGCTCGACGACATGGGCGTAATCGAGCTGAACGAGGCCTTTGCGGCGCAGGCGCTGGCGGTGATTCGCGAACTGGACCTCGATCCGGAGCGGGTGAACGTGAATGGCGGCGCCATTGCCCTCGGCCATCCGCTGGGCTGCACGGGCGCCAAGCTGACGGCGACGCTGCTGGCCGAGATGCGCCGGCGCAAGGCGCGGTTCGGCATGGTGACCATGTGCGTGGGCGGCGGCATGGGCGCGGCGGGCATCTTCGAGCGGCTGGATTAGCAGGAGCCGGAGGCTGGAGAAACAGCAACAGCCGGGAGCGCTCCCGGCTGTTGCTGTTTCCATGCTGCTTCAAAAAAGCTGCGGCGAACTATGCCTTGGCTGTGGCCAGGGCCTTCAGCCGCGCATTCAGACGGCTCTTGTAACGGGACGCTGTGTTGTCGTGGAGAACGCCCTTTTGCACGCTCTTGTCGAGGGCGGAGACCGTTTCGCGATACTGTGCCTGGGCGGCCTGGGCATCGCCCTTGGCCAGCGCCTCGCGCATGGCGCGCAGGCTGCCGCGCATGCGGCTGCGGTTGGCGCGGTTCACTTCCGTGCGTTTCTCGGTCTGGCGGGCGCGCTTCAGCGCAGATACGTGGTTTGCCATGATGCTTCCTTAATTTCAATCAGGATGATGCGGTAAAGAATGCAAGCCGAGCCGCATCCCTCGCAATTTCTTAGTCTATGGGAAACGCGGGCGAGGGTCAATGGCGGGTTGGATCCGCAGTGGCTCGCCGACGTCAAGCCGGGTTGAGCAGGCCGAGATTTTTCCACAGCCGCATTGTGGGTTCGGCCTGGTTGATGGTGTAGAAGTGCAGTCCCGGCGCGCCGTTGCGCAGCAGTGTTTGGCAGAGGCGGGTCACCACCTCCACACCGAAGTCCACCAGCGCCTGCTTGTCGTCCTGCAACTGCTCAAGCCGGAGCCGGACCCAGCGGGGTAAATCGGCACCGCAGCCGTTACAAAAGCGCACCGTGTTGGCATAGCCGGTGATGGGCATGATGCCGGGCACCACGGGCACGCGGATGCCGGCCCTGGCGCAGCGGTCCATGAAGTCGAAGTAGGCGTCGGCGTTGTAGAACAGTTGCGTAATCGCTCCGTCCGCGCCGGCCTCGACCTTGCGGCAAAAATGCTCGAAGTCCACCGCGGGGCTGGACGCCTGCGGGTGCATCTCGGGATAGGCGGCCACTTCGATTCTGAAGGCGTCGCCGTGGGTCTCGCGGATAAAGCGCACCAGCTCGATGGCGTAGCGAAACTCGCCCGGCGCCGCGGTGCTGAGCGCAGTTGCGGGCAGATCGCCGCGCAGGGCCACAATGCGCTTGATGCCCGCCGCACGGTAGCGGTCCAAGAGCGCAGCCACATGCGCGCGCGTCGAGCCCACGCAGGTGAGGTGTGGCGCCGCCTCAATGCCGGACTGCTCTACCACTTTCATCAGCGTCTGGTAGGTCCCGTCCTGCGTGGAGCCGCCCGCGCCGTAGGTCACGGAGAAATAATCCGGCCGCAGCGAGGCAAGCTGGTCGATTACGGCCGGCAGCCTGGCGGCACTCTCGGGCGTGCGCGGAGGGAAAAGCTCGAAGGAAAAGCTATGCGGCATGGTGAAGCACCCGTCTTCCAGACATCGGCATGAAATCAATACACCAGGCGCGGACCAATCGAAGGTCCGCGCCGATTTTAAAGCCTTTAGGCCAGCAGCTCGTACCGTGTCCGCGTAGAAATTGTTAGCTCCCAGGTCCCACAATCGGGACCTGGGGCGCCCAAATCCGCGGAGTTAATTCCGAAGACATGAGGACGCGGCACGCGGAGCTAATAGCTGCCAGTTCAGTATCTGTAATGCTCGGCCTTGAACGGCCCGTCGACCGGCACGCCGATGTAGTCGGCCTGCTTCTGGCTCAGCTTTGTCAGCTTGACGCCGATCTTCTCCAGGTGCAGCCGCGCCACCTCTTCGTCCAGCTTCTTCGGCAGCGTATAGACGGCCGGCTTGTAACTGTCGCGGTTCTTCCATAGATCGATCTGCGCCAGCGTCTGGTTGGCAAAGCTGTTGCTCATTACAAAGCTGGGGTGGCCGGTGGCGCAGCCCAGGTTCACCAGCCGCCCTTCGGCCAGGATGAAGATGCTGTGTCCGTCAGGGAAGGTGTATTTGTCCACCTGCGGCTTGATGTTGATCTTCTCGACGCCCGGCTCGGAGTTCAGGCGGTCCATCTGGATTTCGTTGTCGAAGTGGCCGATGTTGCAGACGATGGCCTGGTCCTTCATGCCTTTCATGTGCTCCAGGGTGATGATGTCGGTATTGCCGGTGCAGGTGACGTAGATGTCGCCGCGGCCCAGCGTATCCTCGACGGTCGCGACCTCGAAGCCCTCCATCGCCGCCTGCAGAGCATTGATGGGGTCGATCTCCGTGACGATGATCCTTGCTCCCATGCCGCGCAGCGAGTGGCTCGAGCCTTTGCCCACGTCGCCGTAGCCGCAGATGACCGCAATCTTGCCGGCCATCATTACGTCCGTGGCGCGCTTGATGCCGTCGGCCAGCGATTCGCGGCAGCCGTACAGGTTGTCGAACTTGCTCTTGGTGACCGAATCGTTGACGTTGATGGCGGGAATCAGCAGTGTGCCCTGCTCCATCATCTTGTAGAGCCGGTGCACGCCGGTGGTCGTTTCCTCGCTGACGCCGCGCCACTCCTTCACCACCTTGTGCCAGTGCTGCGGGTCTTCGGCGTGGACCTTTTTCAGCAGGTCCTTGATTACCTGCTCCTCGTGGTTGCCGCTGGGCGAGTCCACCCACTTGTCGCCGTTTTCCAGCTCGTATCCCTTGTGGATCAGCAGCGTCGCGTCGCCGCCGTCGTCCACTACCAGTTGCGGGCCTTTGCCGCCCTTGTGGCTCAGCGCCTGGTAGGTGCACCACCAATAGTCCTCCAGTGTTTCGCCCTTCCAGGCAAACACCGGCACGCCCGCCGCCGCAATCGCCGCCGCCGCATGGTCCTGGGTGGAGAAGATGTTGCAGCTTGCCCAGCGCACCTCCGCGCCCAGGCTTACCAGCGTCTCAATCAGCACCGCCGTCTGAATCGTCATGTGCAGCGAGCCGGTTATACGCACGCCAGCCAGGGGCTTTTCCCCCGCATACTTGTTGCGGATTGCCATCAGGCCCGGCATCTCCTGCTCGGCGATGATGATCTCCTTGCGTCCCCAATCGACCAGGGACATATCGGCCACTTTGTAGGCCAATTCTTTCGCTTCCAGCGTCGAGCTTGCCATGCGGATTCTCCTTATATCGTGCTATCGTGATATGTTGATGTGTATCAGAAACATCCGGAGCCGTCAACCATTTCCATGCCCCGCCTTGTGAAGGTTCTTCGCGTCGCAGCCGATCCCAACCGGCTGCGCATTTTGGTGCTTCTGCGCGCCGAGCCGCTTTCCGTGGCCGAGCTGCAGGAGATTCTCGGCATGGGGCAAAGCACCATCTCCACGCACCTTTCGCAGCTCAAGCAGGCGGGCCTTGTGGAAGACCGGCGCAGCGGCAAGAGCAGCCTCTACCGCCTTGCCGCGATTCCTGAGGCCTTTGCTCCGGCCAGAGACGGGTTATTGGACAACCTTCTGGACCACGCCGCGGCGGAAATTCCCGAAGCACCGGGCGACCGGGCTGCCATGCTGCGCGTGCTGCGCAAGCGCCAGGACCGGATGCGCGCTTTCTTCGACTCGGTGGCCGGCCGGCTGGGCCGCGATTACGTCCCGGGCAAGTCGTGGAAGAGCCTGGCGGAAGCTTTGTTGCGGCTGATGCCGCCGCTCACCATTGCCGATCTCGGTTCGGGCGAGGGCTCTTTTGCGCTGCTGCTGGCCCAGCGCGCGAAAAGAGTGATTGCTGTCGACAGTTCCGCCCGCATGATCGATGTCGGCCGCGAGCAGGCCGTCCGCCACGGTGTCGTCAGCGTCGAGTTCCGCCTCGGCGACATCGAGGAGGTGCCCATTGGCGACGGGGAAGTGGATCTGGTCTTCTTTTCGCAGTCGCTGCATCACGCTCTGCATCCCGAGCGCGCCTTGGAGGAAGCCTGGCGCATTCTCGTTCCCGGCGGCCGCATCGCCGTTCTGGACCTGCTCAAGCACCGCTTTGAAGAAGCCCGCGAGCTTTACGCCGACCAGTGGCTGGGCTTCAGCGAAGCCGAGCTGGAAAGCATGCTGGAAGATGCCGGATTTAGCAGCGTGCAGGCTTCGGTGGTGGACAAGGAGCCGGAAACGCCGCAGTTTCAGACGCTGCTGGCGGTGGGGGACAAGGCGGGTTAGCCCGGGAGCGGGCAGTTGGTGCGAGGGCGCTTCGATTGATTGACGGTACTCGATTGATAGTTGCGCGGCGGCAATCCATCTTCGAAGGCGGCTTGCAGATCATTTTCGGCTGCAACAGCGAAAAATGCTTCATGCCCATGCGGCTCAGGTGGCCAGGTTTGCAGTCGGGATGTCGTGCCCGACTCTTCTTCGCATCGCGTAGAGATACCAGCCGAGCCAAGCTGGAGCGGTCCAGAGATAAAGGGGCGACGGCATTTGAACGTGGGCCAGCGCGCAGGCCAATCCCGCACCGGCGATCAGGCCAAAGAGGACCAGTGCGCGCAGGGACTTTTCTGCCTGATACAGCCCGGCGAGGATGGCAGGCCACAAGATGGTTTGATCGCTGTACCACGCATAGGGTGTGCAAACAACCGAGACCAGCAGGAGCAGCAGGCCATGACTCCGCCAATCCCAGCGGTCGCGGTGCGCGCGAAAATACCACACGGCCCAGATGCAGCCGGCCGCCTCGGGCAGGAATTCAAGCCACCGGGCGTGGCGATCGATAAGAAATCGCATGGTGACGCCGACAGTCGGCAGGTACACATCCATAACACGCGTTGACTGCATCATCTGCGCGTATTGCGTCCAGACCTGTGGGGCCAGGCAGAGAGTGAGTGCGCAGGAGGCAGCGAGGGCGACCAGAAAGCCGGCAATGACGCGGAACTCGCGCCGGTGCACCGACCAAAGTAGCAGCACGACGGCGCAGAGCAGGAAGAGGTGGGGCTTGAGCACCGTGAGGACCAGTCCCGCGCCTGCCAGCCAAGGCCGTGACTTATAGAGCCAAAGAAAAATCACGACGTCGAACAGGAGGAAGATGCCGATCTGCCCGGCCATCAAACTTGCCAGCGCGGGCGGGAAGACATAGGCGATCAGATGGATGCGACTTTTCGGCCGGCCCCGTAGCTGCACGAGCATTGCGGCGGACACCCCCAGGCAGCCAAGCGACGCGAGCGACCACAGTATCAGTCCAATTTTGGCGCTGAGGTAACCCAGTGGCCAGGCCAGGAGCAAAATAATAGGAGGACTAAACGTAACCTTAGGCGAGTTTCCCAGGAGTCCGGCACTTTTTTCCAGAAGCAGGATTGCACGCGGATCATAAGGATTTCCGCCGTGCGCAACCTGTTGTCCCGCGGCCCAATACTGGATGAAATCTCGCTTGGTAGCACTCCGGTTTGTCAGGCCGATTGCATAAAGCAGAGTCACGATGCACACGCCGGAGGCGACGATGCCGGCCGCGGCAAGCACGCGCAAAGGATCTCTGCTTCGACGCACGGTCTCTCCAGTCATAAACGGATTGTCGCAAATCTCCGGGCTACTACACCACCAGAGCCGCCTTGCCGCGGCAAGGCGGGGGCTATCGCTACACAGCATTCAGCGCTGGCAGGTGCCTTTGAGTGCTTCAGGCGCGCTCGGCCGCGAGTAGTTGCCGCTTGCGCTCGACGCCCCAGCGATAGCCGGTGAGCGCGCCGTTGGCGCCCACGACGCGATGACAGGGCACCAGCAGGGCTACGCGGTTGGCGGCGCAGGCCCGCGCTACGGCGCGCGTGGCGTTGGGCGCGCCCAGTTCCCGGGCCAACTGGCTGTAGGTTCGTGTCTCGCCATGGGGGATCCGGCACAGCGCCTGCCAGACACGCAGTTGGAACGCTGTTCCGCGCAGGTCGAGTTCTGCACCGGGCTGCCTGGGAAGGGGTGAAGGGCCGCCACGAACACTGGCGACGGCCGCGTCTACCGAGCGGTTGAGCGACGGATCGCGGCGCAGCGTGGCTGCGGGAAACTCGGCGCGCAGGCTGGCTTCGGCTTCGTCCCTGGTGGCGGCGAGCGCCAGCCAGCACAGACCGCGCGCTGTAGCGCCCACAATCAGCCAGCCGAACGGCGAGCGCGCCGTTGTGTAGCCGATATGCTCACCACGCCCACCCTGCGCGAAGCGCGCCGGCGTCATACCCAACGATGCGCCCTCGTATGCGCGGCTCGACGAGCCGAAGCCGGCGCTGTAGATTGCATCGGTGACGGCAGCGCCCTGCTTAAGCGCGCCGCGCAAAGCGGTTGCCCGCAGCGCGCGCTGGTAGGCAAGCGGGCTGACGCCCATCTGGCGCTTGAAGAGCCGCTGCACGGTGAAGGGGCTGAGCTTGGCCACGCGGCCCAGTTCTGCGAGGCGGACCGGCCGGTTGAGATTGCGCTCGATGTGCTGGCGGAGCTGGTCGAGCGGATTGTGGCGTGGCGTGGCAGGTGCACAGACGCGGCACGGCCGAAAGCCAGCGGCGATGGCGGCTTGCGCGGTGGGAAAAAAGCGCACGTTAACCCGCAGCGGCCGGCGGCTGGTGCAGCAGGGCCGGCAGAAGATGCCGGTGGTGACAACGGCATAGACAAATGTGGCCGCCGGGTCGCGGGCCAGCACCTGCTTCCACGCAGTCTCCGCATCGATGTGCGGAGATGCCGCATGCGAAGACGGGGAAGCGGCGATGGCGGGGGCCGGTTGGGTTCTTTTGCTCATGGCAACATGGTCGCGCATGAACGGCCAGCCGCGCTATCCGGTTCTTGCGCGCAATTCGGCTTTCCGGCGGATTGGCTGCCAGGGCTGGCGCTTTTATGGCGCCGGGATCAATGCTGGGTCAGCGGACGATGTTGAAGGTGGAAGGTCCCGGCGGGGGCGTGCTGAAGTCGGCGTCAAAGCCCAACTGCAGCTTGGCGGCCTCCGACATCATGCCCGGGTTCCACGGGGGGTCGAAGACAACGTCAACACGAACGGTGCTGACACCGGGCAGCGCCGCCAGCTTGCGCTCGACCTCGGCTTTGATGAACTCGCTCATGCCGCAACCGGGAGCGGTGAGCGACATGCGAACCTCAATGCGCGCGCCGCCTTCGCCGGCAACGGCTTGGGCGGAGTAGATCAGGCCGAGATCTGCGATGTTGACGGGGATTTCAGGATCGTAAATGGTGCGGAGTTGCTCCCAGATTGCCTCTTCGCGGAAAGCTTCGGACGCGGATGCGCCTGGCTGGCTTACCTCACTGCCGGGGTTCGGATTGGTGGAGTGATTGGAAGTCATAAGTTATCCATGGCTTGAACATTCGCGGCTCAAAAAATTACCGCTTCACTCGTCTTCAGTGGAAACAGGCTTTTGATCGCCTTCAAGCGCCGACTGCAGCGTGTGCCATGCCAAGGTGGCGCACTTCACGCGCGCGGGAAATCTCGAGACGCCGGAGAAGACCGCCAGCTTGCCGAGTTCGGAGTTGGCCGCTGTGTTGTGCCCGCCGGTCACCAGGCTGTGAAACTGCTCGAAGAGGCGTGCCGCTTCGGCCTTGGTTTTGCCTTTCACGCTCTGCGTCATCATGGACGCGGATGCTTTGGAGATGGCGCAGCCGGAGCCCTGGAAGCCGATGTCGCGGATGGCGTCGCCGTCCATGTCGAGAAAGACGGTGAAGTGGTCGCCGCAAAGCGGGTTGTAGCCCTCGGCAGTGTGGTTTGCACTGGCGGGCCGGCGATAGTTGCGCGGCGCCTTGCTATGTTCCAGGATGACTTCCTGGTATAAGTCGTTAAGTTCACTCATTGGCCAAATACCTTTCGCGCCTTTTTGATGCCTTCGACCAGCACGTCGATTTCTTCGCGCGTGTTGTAAACGGCAAACGACGCACGTGTGGTGGCAGGAATGCCGAAACGCGCCATGAGAGGCTGCGCGCAGTGGTGGCCGGCGCGGACGGCGATCCCATCGCCGTCGAGAATGGTGCCCAGGTCGTGCGGATGCACGTCATCGAGCACAAATGAAAGCACTCCGGCGCGGTGGCTGGCCGTGCCGATCAGGCGAATGGTGGGGATGGCGCCGACTTTTTCCGTGGCGTACTCGAGCAGGTCGTGCTCATGGGCCGCGATGCGGTCGATGCCAAGACCGGTGACGTAATCGAGCGCCACGCCGAGGGCGATGGCGCCGCCGATGTCGGGCGTGCCGGCCTCAAATTTGGAAGGCGATTTTTTGTAGGTGGTCTTTTCAAAGGTTACCGAGGCGATCATGTCGCCGCCGCCCTGGTAGGGCGGCATGGCGTCGAGCAGTGCGGCTTTGCCGTAGAGCACGCCGATGCCGGTTGGTCCGTAGACTTTGTGGCCGGAGAAGACGTAGAAGTCGCAATCGAGATGCTGCACATCGACGGACAGATGCGGCGCGGCTTGCGCGCCGTCAAGCAGAACGGGAACACCACGGCTGTGCGCCATGGCGATCAGTTCGCGGACGGGGTTGACGGTTCCCAGCACATTGGAAACATGAGTTACGGCCACGATGCGCGTGCGGGGGCCGATGAGCTTCTGAAATTCATCGACCAACAGCTGACCGCGATCGTCGATGGGCGCGACTTTGAGATGCGCGCCTTTCTCTTCGCAAAGCATCTGCCAGGGCACGATGTTGGAGTGGTGCTCCATGGCGGTGATCAGCACCTCGTCGCCGGCCGCGACGTGGGTACGGCCGAAGGTCTGGGCTACGAGATTGATGGCTTCGGTGGCACCGCGGACGAAGACGATCTCGCTTTCGCGCCGGGCGTTCAGGAATCGCTGTACGCTGCGGCGCGCGGCGTCGTGCTCTTCGGTGGCCTGGACGGAAAGCCAATGCACGCCGCGGTGGATATTGGCATTTTCCTGCTCGTAATAGCGCGCGAGGGCGCGAATGACGGCGCGCGGTTTCTGTGAAGTGGCGGCGTTGTCAAGGTAGACGAGCCTGCGGCCGTTGATCGTGCGCGAGAGGATGGGGAACTCGGCGCGGATGGCAGCAATGTCGAGGCCGTGGTCCTGCGGCAGCGCGCGGGATGGCGCGAATGCTTGCGGCTCGACTTGCAGGCGATCGGCGAATGTCGTCATGCGACCTCCTCGGGACTGGCGTCTGCCCGTGCTTCTTGCGAAGACGGCGATGCCTGCTGTTCCGCATTGGCAATCTCACGCAGGCGCTTTTGGATGAGTTCTTCAACGAAGTCGCGCGCGGGCTGCTCCATCATGCGGTCCAGGCACTCAGCGGCGAAGGCGTAAAGCAGCAGATTGCGCGCCGAGCGCTCATCGAGGCCGCGCGAACGCAGGTAGAAAAGCGGCTCGTCTTCAATGCGGCCGATGGTTGCGCCGTGCGTACACTTGACGTCGTCGGCGCGAATCTCCAACTGCGGCTTGGTGTCGATACGCGCATCGTCGGAGAGCAGCAGATTGCGGTTGGTCTGCTTGGCGTCGGTCTTCTGCGCGTCCTTGTGCACGACGATGCGGCCGTGAAAGACGCCGCGCGCCTGCTGGTCAAGGATGCCGTTGTAGAACTGGCGGCTGCTGCCGTTGGGGCTGGCGTGTTCGACGAGCATGTAGTTATCGAGGTGCTGGCGGCCGGCGCCGACAAAGAGGCCATTGATAAGGCACTCCGCGCCCGGGCCGTTGAGTACAGGATGGACATTGTTTCGCACCAGGCCGCCGCCCAGCAGGATGGAGTGCGAGGAAACATTGGCTCCGCGCGCCTGCTCGATGCGCAGGGTGGAGACATTGAAGGAATCATAGTTTTCGCGCTCGACGAGGTAGTGCGAAACGATGGCATCGCCGGCGGCAACCAGTTCGGTGACGGAGTTCGAGAAAGCGGCGCCGTTGCCGGATGAAACGTAATCTTCGACGATCACCGCCTGGCTTGCGGGCTCGGCAACGATCAGCGTGCGGGGGTGCGTCATCGTGGGTGCGCCGCCGGTGGTTGACAGAAACAAGAGGTGCACCGGCTGCTCGATGCGCGCGCCGCGCCGGATACGGATGTAAGCGCCGTCTTCCCAGAGCGCGGTGTTCAGGGCGGCAAAGGCATCGCGGCGCAGATTGACATAACGGCCGAGATGCTGCTCGGCGCCACCGGTCTTGTCGCCGAGCGCCTGCACAAGGCTGCTGACCTGGAGGCCGGCGGGAAGATTGCCGGTAGCAGAGAGCCCGGGCGCGAAGCGGCCGTTCACAAACACCAGCCGGCAGGCTGCGCCGGACAGATGAAGCGCTTCAATGCCGGGGATGAGGTCATCGGCCGCAGTAGCGCGGCGGAATGGGGTTCGGGTGAGCGGCGCGAGACTGGTAAAGCGCCAGTCTTCGTCGCGGACAGTGGGAAAACCGTTGGCGGAAAAGGACGCCCAGCCTTCGCTGCGCAACTGGTGCAGCCACACGGGCTCGCTCGCTTCACCACGGGCTTCCATCTCATTGAAAGCTTCGAAATAGTTCTGCAATTTCGCCGTAGTTGCCATTCATCCCCCGTCTCAGGCAGGCAATGCCTGTTGCGTTGCCGGCTCAGCCCAGCCGTATCCCGTCTCTTCAAGCTCCCGCGCCAGCTCCGGCCCGCCGGAGCGCGCGATCTGCCCATCCACAAGCACGTGAACGAAGTCAGGGACGATGTAATTCAACAGCCTCTGATAGTGGGTGATGACCAGCATGGAGCGCTCGGGGCCGCGCAGGGCATTGACGCCCCTGGCGACGATCTTCAACGCGTCGATGTCGAGGCCGGAATCGGTTTCGTCGAGGATGGCGAGTTTGGGCTGCAGCATCGCCATCTGCAGGATCTCGTTGCGCTTCTTTTCGCCGCCGGAAAAGCCCTCGTTGACCGAGCGGTTCATCAGCTTTTCGTCCATCTCCAGCAGCTTCAGGTTCTCGCGGAAGAGCGGGAGAAAATCCATGGCATCCATCTCATCTTCACCGCGATATTTGCGGATGGCGTTGATGGCCGAGCGCAAAAAGTACGCGTTGCCGATGCCGGGAATTTCAACCGGATACTGGAAGGCCAGGAAGACGCCCTCGCAGGCGGCTTCTTCGGGCTTCATCCGCAGCAGGTCCTTGCCGTTATAGAGAATCTCGCCGCCGGTCACCTCGAAGGTGTCGCGGCGCGCCAGCACCTGCGCCAGCGTGCTCTTGCCTGAGCCGTTCGGCCCCATGATGGAATGCACTTCGCCGGGGTTGATGGTCAGGTTCACGCCCTTCAGAATTTCGTGGCCTTCCACGGCCGCGCGCAGGTTTTTGATCTCAAGCAAACTCATCTGTGCTCTTCTCCTTGATTCAAGGCCCTGTTCATGGCTCCGGGCGCCGGTCAGCCGACGCTTCCTTCCAGGCTCACTCCCAGGAGCTTTTGAGCTTCGACGGCGAACTCCATGGGTAGCTCGCGAAACACGGTTTTGCAAAAGCCGTTCACGATCATGGAGACGGCATCTTCGGTTGTCAGGCCGCGCTGGCGCAAATAGAAAAGCTGGTTCTCGCCGATGCGCGAAGTGGACGCCTCGTGTTCCATGCGCGCCGTTGAATTTCTCACGTCGATGTAAGGAAAGGTGTGTGCGCCGCAGCGGTCGCCGATCAGCAGCGAATCGCACTGCGTGTAATTGCGCGCGCCGGTGGCACCCTGCATGATCTTTACCAGGCCGCGATAGGTGTTCTGGCCATAGCCCGCGGAGATGCCTTTCGACACGATGGTGCTGCGGGTGTTCCTGCCGATATGGATCATCTTGGTGCCGGTGTCGGCTTGCTGGCGGTTGTTAGTCAAGGCCACCGAGTAAAACTCGCCGATCGAGTTATCGCCCTGCAGGATG
This sequence comes from Acidobacteriota bacterium, assembly GCA_021803035.1. GTDB lineage: Bacteria > Acidobacteriota > Terriglobia > Terriglobales > Acidobacteriaceae > Telmatobacter. Next base: position 48,080 of record JAJZME010000006.1, read on the forward strand.
CAGCCGGGATATTTCCAGGTGATCGCGGAGCCGGTTTCCACCTGCGTCCACGAGATCTTGGAGTTGACGCCGGCGCACTTGCCGCGCTTGGTCACGAAGTTGTAGATGCCGCCGCGGCCCTCCTTATCACCCGGATACCAGTTCTGTACTGTGGAGTATTTGATCTGCGCGTTGTCGAGTGCGATTAGCTCAACGACGGCGGCGTGCAACTGGTTTTCGTCGCGGATGGGAGCGGTGCAGCCTTCGAGATAGCTTACGTATGAACCCTCGTCCGCGATGATGAGCGTGCGCTCGAACTGACCGGTCTCCGCGGCGTTGATGCGGAAGTAGGTGGATAACTCGAGTGGACAGCGAACGCCCTTGGGAACGTAAACGAAGGAGCCGTCGGTGAATACGGCGGCGTTCAGCGCGGCGAAGAAGTTGTCGGTGTAGGGGACCACCGTGCCCAGGTACTTACGCACCAGATCGGGGTGCTTCTGCACCGCCTCAGAGAACGAGCAAAAGATGATGCCTATCTCCGCCAGCTTCGCTTTGAACGTGGTGGCCACCGAGACGCTGTCAAAGACCGCGTCTACGGCGACGCCGGCCAGCCGCTTCTGTTCCTGGAGCGGAATGCCCAGCTTCTCATAGGTACGCAGAATTTCGGGGTCGACGTTCTCCAGACTGTCGATGACGGGCCGGTTTTTAGGCGCCGAATAATAGGTAATGTCCTGGTAGTCGATGGGGTCATACTTGATGTTCGCCCACCTGGGCTCACCCTTTTCGCGCTCGAGCGAAAGCCAGTGGCGAAGAGCGCGCAACCGCCATTCGAGCATGAAGTCGGGCTCGCCTTTTCGTGCCGAAATCAGCCGGACTATTTCCTCATTCAAGCCCTTGGGAACGCGGTCTTCGTCGATGGGGGTGATGAAACCCCACTGGTAGTCCTGTTCGGTCAGTCCACGAATGGTTGTGTCAACCTGGCTGCTCATTTTACCTCCCGGATTTCGCTCCCGATCTTTCGCAAAAGCCCTACACTCAACAGCTTGGGGAAATCCTGGCAACTGCCTGCAATGCTCCTGCGGTACCGGGCCGCGATTCCGACAATATAGGACTGATTTAGTCCTATATTGCCAATATACTCCCAGTACCGCCGGTTTTCAAGCATCGAGCTGGAATTGCGAGCGTAAGGAGCGCGCGTCCGCCAGATAGGGAAATCGCTCTATGCGCAGGCGGTAGCGCGGCTGTGGCGGCAAGAGGCTGGGGCGGCTGATGGTCTTCTGCGCGGCGTTGCTGCCGACTGCAGAGGAAAACGGTAAGCTCAGCCTCAACTGATGAAAGAGATGATTCACGGCCGGGGCGGGATGCAGGCACTTGAGCGCGGCGTGCGGTGACAACCGGGGCCGATCCGCGCCGCGCCGATCAGCGGAAGTTGCAGCTGCTGCTTGACATTTCCCCCATGCGCGCTTGAAGATGGCTGACGCGGCTGCGTTGGTCTGACCACTTGGCGTCGTAGCTGCGGCGTACGCGCCGGTTCTTGCGTGCGCAGCTCGTCGAGTCAATGAACACAATCGAAGGGACTGATTCCATGAAACAGGCAATGGGGCGGAGGCGCTTTCTAAAAAGCGCGGCTCAGGGCGCGGTGGCGGCGCCGATGCTGGCATCGCTGAACAATCTTGGATTTGCACAAACAGACAAGCCGGGGCATATGCCGGCAGCGGCGCCGTGTGCGGCCGAGGCCGCGCCGGCCGGGCCCAAGGTCACGCTGAATGTGCGCGATTACGGCGCCACGGGCGACGGCAAGACCAACGACACGAAGGCGCTGCAACTGACCATTGAGCGCTGTTCGGTTCTGGGCGGCGGCACGGTGGTGGTTCCGGCCGGCAATTATTCGACCGGCGCACTGGTGCTCTACAGCGACGTAGCGCTGCACATTGAGGAGGGCGCGAGCCTGTTGGGCACGGATGATCTGACTCAATATCCGGTCTCGGAAATTCGCTGGCAGGGTCACTGGAGCAAGGGCTACAGCGCGCTGATTTCCTCGCGGGACAGCAACAACATCAGCATCACCGGTCCGGGCAGGATTGTGGGGAACCCGGCGATTGTGGGGCGCATTCAGAGGTCGACCCACCTGCGGCTGCCCGCGCTGCTGGAATTTATCAACTGCCGCAATCTGCGCGTGGAGAACTGCTGGACCAGCAATGGCGGCATGTGGTCCATCCACCCCACTTACTGCGAAGACGTACTTTTCAAGAACGTTGTTGTAAACAGCGGCGCGGATGGCATCGACGTAGACTCCTGCAGGCACGTGACCATCGACGGCTGCACCTTCAAGACTCACGACGACTGCATTTCGCTCAAGTCGGGCCGCGGCGAAGAAGGCTTTACCATCAATCGTCCCACCGAAGACGTGCACATCCTGAACTGCACTTTTTACGATTTTGTATGGGCCTGCATCGGCATCGGCAGCGAGACCTCAGCCGGCGTTCGCAATGCGCGCGTGGAAAACTGCAAATGCGTGGGAGCGGGGACCTATGCCATTTACATCAAGACACGAGTCGGACGCGGTGCGTTTATTGAGGACATCTCCATGGACGGCCTCGACGTGTCCGGCACGCGGCTGGGATTTCTGCACTTCAACTTCATCAGCAGCGGCAATCACGACAGATTTCCCGTGCCCGGCGATGTTGGCATTCCGAGCGTCAGGAACCTGCGCTTCAGCAACATTCGCGTGCACGATGTACCGGTGCTGGTGATGGCCACGGACATTGATCCCATCAAGCCCCTCACGGGATTTTCGCTGGCGAACGTGACCGGCACGTGCAAGAGGGGAATTTTCCTGGCGAACATCAAGGACGCCGCGCTGAGCGACATTCACGTTACCGGCTATTCGGGGCCGCTGCTTAGCATTGACAACGTGACCGGCACCGGGCTTGGCGGCGCGGCGAAGCTGGAGGCGGCGATGATGCCCAAAGTGCCAAGTCCGTTTCCGGCGCCGGCAACACCGTACCGCCTGCACTGATTGGATCAGCACGGGCGGCGCAATAGCGAGGTTGGGATTTTGCGCCGGCACTGCTCTTAGCCAAGTCAGTGCCGGCCATTTTTGCAGCCGGAGTCCGCCGTTCAACATCTTCGTGCCGCACGGGATGAGAGAGTTACCATGAATCCGGAGTGGGGAAGGGGCGATGGAACCATACCGTATTCATGTTTTCGTTTGTACGCAGCAAAAGCCGGAGGGTGTTTCTTCATGCCCGGCTCGCGGCTCGCTTGCGGTTCTCGACAGGCTGGATAAGGAAGTGCAGGCGCGCGGGCTGGCCGGCGAAATTCAGGTGACGACAAGCGGCTGTATGGGCCTGTGTGACGAAGGGCCCATCATGGTTGTGTATCCGGAAGGGCTTTGGTACCGGCATGTAGGGCCGGCCGACGCCGCCGAAATTGTTGACCGGCATCTTTGTAACGGCAAGCCCGTCGAGCGGCTGGCGTGGAATGATGCTGCGGCGATGAAAGCCATGTCGGTGGAGCATGGGGAAAAGTTTCGCGCGGCCGTGGCGGCACGCGAGAAGGCCGGTGTGCTGCCCGATCATCTCATGCAGATGATCCGCAGCTACATGCCGAGCCGTTGCATTCTGACGGCGCTTGAGCTGGATGTCTTTACCGCCGTTGGGAATGGCGCCAGCGCGGAGCAGGTTGGGACGCGGATTGAAGCGAATGTGCGCGCGGTGGGCATGCTGCTGAATGCGCTGGTGGCTATCGGGCTGCTGACCAAAGATGGCGACCAGTACAGGAACACGCCTGATTCAGCGCGCTTCTTTGTGCAAGGCTCGCCGCACAATCGCCGCGGCGGGCTGCTGCATACCGCCGACATCTGGCATCGCTGGAGCACGCTGACCGAAGCCGTGCGGCGCGGGGCACGCCTGGCGCGCGAAGAAGCGGAGGTCGAAGAGTGGACGCGCAACTTCATTGCGGGCATGCAGCATAATGCGAGGGATCGGGCACCGCAGGTGGTGCGCGCTTTGGGTACCGGAGGGGTCCGCCGCATTCTTGACCTGGGCGGCGGTTCCGGCATTTATTCCATCGCCTTTGCCAAAGCCTCGCCGGAGATTCATTGCGAGATTCTCGATCTGCCTGAAGTTGTGCCTCTGACCAGCGACTATGTGCGCCACGCGGGCCTGTCGGCTCAGATCAGCCTCCGCGCCGGAGACATGCTGCATGACGATTTGGGCTCCGGCTACGATCTTGTGATGCTGAATGCCATCTGCCACATGTTTTCCGAAGAGCAGAACAAGGATCTTTTCCGCCGTGCGCGGCAGGCGCTGGCGCCGAATGGCCGCCTGGCCGTGCAGGATTTCATTCTCAATCCCGACAAGACGGGGCCGCAGCAGGCGGTGCTGTTTTCGCTCAATATGCTGGTCGGAACCGAAGCGGGCGCCAGCTACAGCGAGCGCGAGTATGCCGCGTGGATGGAGGCCGCGGGATTGACGGATGTGCAGCGAATTCATCTGGTGGGTCCAAGCGACCTGATTGTGGGGCGGGCGCGCTGAAGGACGATCAGCTATGCAAATGCAGGGGAACACGATCTTCATTACCGGCGGAACGTCGGGCATCGGCAGGGGATTGGCCGAAGCATTTTTCCAGCGCGGCAATCAGGTGATTATCACCGGCCGCCGCGAAGAGCGCCTGAAGGCAATCTGTGCGCGGCATCCGGGCATGTATTCCTACGTGCTGGATGTGACGAACCCGGCAGCGATTCAAGCCGTGGCGCGGCGGGCGATTGACGAGTTCCCGTCGATCAACTGCGTTATCAATAACGCCGGCGTGCAGATGCGCCTGAATTTTGTGCCGGGAACAGAATTTGACCCGGCAGGCATGGAGACGCAAATCAGCACGAACCTGCTGGGGCCGATGCGCGTGGCGATGGCGTTTCTGCCACATCTGGCAGGCCAGTCCGGCGCAACGCTGGTGAATGTCTCCTCGGGGCTCGCATTTGTTCCATCGGCGCGCTTTCCGGTCTATTGCGCGACCAAGGCCGCGATTCACGCCTGGACGCTTTCTCTGCGCCACCAGTTGCGCCGGTCTGGAATCAAGGTGATTGAGTTGATTCCGCCTTATGTCGCCACTGAACTGGGAGGGCCGGGGAAGCCGGCGGTTCCTGCCGGCGGCCGTGGTCCGATGGCGCTGGACGCATTTATCGCCGAGACTATGCGGGAGTTGGAGCCGGATGTGGAAGAGGTGGCCGTTGGCAGTGCGAAGAGGCTGGTGGCAGCCGCGGCGCTCGATGAGGTGAAGAAGGCTTTTGTGGCCATGAACGGCTAAAGATGCCACGCAATGACCACCGCATGTTGCTGCGGCAGGCGAAAGCAAGCTGCCGGGCGGCTTCCTCGCTGCCCGCGCAAGCCTTGTGCGCCAGAATCTGCGCGGGCAGTTCCTCCGAGGAAAATCCGATCCGGGCGGGCGGCTGTGCGCTATGCACTCACCGCGCCGGCGACAGCGCGCTCTTCCATGGGAATGAATGTACGGGTGCGCTCGCCGGTGTAGATCTGGCGCGGACGCGCGATCTTGCGCTCCGGGTCCCGATGCATCTCTTCCCATTGAGCCAGCCAGCCCACGGAACGCGGAATGGCAAAGAGGACAGTAAACAGCTCCGGCTTGAACCCGACGGCCTGATAGATGATTCCGGAATAAAAGTCGACGTTGGGATACAGTTTCCGGTCGACGAAGTACTCATCTTCGAGCGCAATTCTTTCCAATTCGAGAGCGATGTCGAGTTGGGGATTTGATCCGGTAACCTGAAATACCTGTTCGGCGGTCCGTTTGATGATCTTGGCGCGCGGGTCGTAGTTCTTGTAGACACGGTGTCCGAATCCCATCAGCTTGATGTGCCCCTCTTTCACCTTCCGAATGTAAGCGGGGACCTTATCCTTGGAGCCGATCTCATTGAGCATCTTGAGAACCTCTTCGTTTGCGCCCCCGTGCAGCGGCCCGGATAATGCGGCCGCGGCCGAGGCGACAGCGAGATACGGATCCGCCAGGGAGCTTCCCACTGAACGCATGGTGTTGGTGCTGCAGTTCTGCTCATGGTCGGCATGGAGAATGAAGAGCACGTCGAGCGCACGGGCCAGCACCGGGTTGGCCGCGTATTTAGGTTCCACCATCCGCCAAAGCATGTTCATGAAGTTTTCGGTATAGCTGAGGTCATTGTCCGGGTAGACGTAGGGAAAACCGACGTTGTGGCGATAGGACATGGCGGCCATGGTCGGCATTTTTGCAATCAGCCGTTTGATCTGGCGCAAACGGTTGGCGGGATCCTGAACGTTCTTGGCTTCCGGATAGACGGTGGACAGCGCCGCGACGGTGCTCACCAGCATGGCCATGGGATGGGCATCGTAGCGGAAGCCTTCCATGAATTTCCTTGTCGTCTCGTGCAGCATGGTGTGGTGCGTGATTTCATACACCCAGGCGTTCAGCTCCGACTTATTGGGGAGCTTGCCGAAGAGCAATAAATAAGCGACCTCAAGAAATGTGCAATTTTCCGCCAGCACCTCAATGGGATAGCCGCGATACTCGAGAATGCCACGCTCGCCATCGATAAAAGTGACACTGCTCCGGCAGGATGCGGTGTTGACGAAGGCCGGATCGTACATCATGAGCCCAAAGTCGTCTTCGCCGGTGCGGATTTGGCGCATATCCAGGGATCGCACTGTGCCATCTTCAATGGGCAGCGTGTAGGTGCGGCCGGTGCGATTGTCGGTGATTGTGAGCGTATTTGATGCCATGTCCGAATCCCCCTTTGTCTCCTCTGCTCGTGTCTGAGCTGGTTGTACTCGTTGTACGGCTAACATCTCATCTCCGCCGTCTAGGGAACGCGGGCCCACCGAGGCTGGAGCCGAGCACTCCTATTCGTAGATTTCCAGTGTTCCAAATAACAGTTGTCTGTGATCATGGTCACCACCAAGAATACCTGTTACGACCTCGAAGCCTCATCTCTGGGGAAAAGAAGGTCTTGCGGCTGCTTCAATGCCTTCAGCCGCCAAGCTGGATGCGCGCGGTTTTAAGCGGCGGTGTTTGCTCGGATGGCGCAATTCTGCCGCGCGCATGCAATCTGTCTGAAGGCTGCCGGCTCTGCCGCGTGGATTCTTTTGCCCCGCCCCGCAGGCGATCTGCTATTCTCGCCTTGCTCCGGTAAATCGCTTTTTAGAGCAGCGTAAAGGCGGGCTGGAGGGCCACTTCGGATGGAGTTCTCCATGGAAGCAGAAGAGCGTGAAAAGAGCAGGGCGCCGGGATTGCTATCCCGGCGCGAGTTTCTTGCCGCTTCGGCGGCACTTGTAGCCGTAGCGGCCTTTGACAGCCGCGCCATGGCTGATCCGGCAGACGGCGAGGGTGGTTCGATTACAGGCGAAGCCTTTGAGCAGGCGCGGCGGAGGGCTTCCGCACTGGTCGATCGCATGACGGTGGAAGAGGTTGTGGGACAGGCCGGCAACGTTACTCCGGCCCTGCCGCACCTGGGCCTGAAACGCTATAACTACTGGACCGAAGGGCTTCATGGCGTGGTGGTGAACGGACCCATCACCTCTTTTCCGCAGCCCATTGCGCTGGGATGCACATGGAATCCGGAGCTGATCCACCAGGTTTACACCGCCGTATCCGACGAAGCGCGCGCTTATCACAACAAGACCGGCCACCCGCTGGCATTCTTTTCGCCCTCAACCGTCAATATGGGTTTGCGCGACCCGCGCTGGGGACGCGTTGAAGAGAACTTTAGTGAAGATCCGTGGCTGGTGCAGACGCTCGCCGTCGAAACCATCCGCGGCATGCAGGGAGACAACCCGAAATATCTGAAAACCGTGGCCTGCGCCAAGCACTTCATCTGCAACGACACCGACTCCGACCGTATGTATGCCAATGCCACGCCGGACCACCGCAGCTTCTGGGAATATTACACGCGCGGCTTTGAGGCGGCCGTTACTCGCGGTCATGTTTTCAGCGTGATGGCCGCTTACAACGAGCTATGGGGAATTCCGTGCCCGGCCAATCACATGCTTCTTACCGGCATTCTGCGGGATCGCTGGGGATTCAAGGGCTACGTGGTCTCCGATTGCGACGCCATTGCCAACATCTACACCACGCACCACTACGTGGAAACCGGCGCTGAAGCTTCTGCCGCTGCCATCAAGGCCGGGTCGGATCTGAACTGCGGAAGAACGCTCCAGAATTTTCTGATGGCTTCCATACGCAGCAATCTCGTGAGTGAGGCGGAGGTTCGCGCGGCGCTGGTGCGCGTGATTACGGGGCGCTTTCTGCTTGGCGAGTTCGATCCCCCCGACGCAGTTCCGTGGAGCAAGATTTCGCCGTCGATCCTTGAAGATCGCCCGCATCGCGAGTTGGCGCGCGAAGCGGCTCGCCAGTCGCTGGTGCTGCTCAAGAACGAAGGCAATCTTCTGCCGCTCGATAAAGAGAAGATCAAGAGCGTAGCCGTGATTGGACCGATGGCCGGATCCTGCCATCTGGGCGGCTACAGCGGCGTTGCCACACATCTGGTCTCGCCCTATGAGGGCATTGCGGCGGCGCTGGGCGTCACACTGTTTGCCAACGGCGTGCCGGCCGGAGAATATCTGAACAGCTCCATCTTTCGCGGTCCGCGCTTCGAGGGACCTGCCGTGGGATTCTCTGAAGATGGGCAAGAATTTCTTACCGACATCAAGAACGGTGCCTGGGCCCAGTACGGGCCGCTCGATTTTACCGGCAAAACATCCATCGAATTCGATATCGCCAGCATCGCCGATGGGGCGATCAATCTGCATCTCGATAGTCTTGACGCGGGTCCATTTTTGACCGTCAAGATTCCGTCAACCGGCAGCTTCGGCGCATGGAAGACCGTCAGTGCGCAGCTCAGCGGCATTACGGGGCGGCACATCGTATTCCTCCGCTTTACCACTGCCGTTGCCAAATACTTTCTCCGGCTGCGGAGCTTCAAGTTACTTCCCGCTCCACCCGCCGAGCCGCCTTCGGTGAAGGTCACCTATGCCCCCGGTTGTTCCATCGCCGGATCGAAGATCGACGCTCTCTTCAATGCTGCCGTGAAAGCGGCCTCCGAGGCCGATGTGGCAATTGTCTTCGCCGGCGACAACCAATCGATTGACCGTGAAGCGCACGACCGCTACTTCCTTCATCTTCCTGGCGTGCAACATGATCTGATTAGGGCCGTAGTGGCTGCGAATCAGCGGGCGATTCTCGTGGTGAACTCCAACTGCCCGGTCGCCATCAATGCTGAGCAGGAGACGGTGCCGGCCATTCTTTGCGCGCTCTTTGGTGGTGAGCAGCAGGGAAATGCGATAGCCGATGCTCTGTTTGGCGCCTGCAACCCCGGAGGCAAACTGGCTTCCACCTGGTATCGCAGCGTCGACCAACTGCCGAATTTTCATGACTACGACATCAAGCACGGCAGAACTTATATGTATTTCCGTGGCGATCCGCTTTATCCCTTTGGCCACGGCCTGAGCTACACGAGTTTCAGCTACCGGAACCTTCGCGTGGACGGCGAAAAGCTTTCGCCGGGCGGGTCGATCCGGTTGACCGTTGACATCGAAAATTCCGGCCGCATCGCCGGCGACGAGATCGTGCAATTTTATGTGCACGCCGGCGGGCCGGTTCAGCGGCCCATCAAGCAGCTTGCCGCATTTCGCCGCATTTCGCTGCGGCCCGGAGAGACGCAGACGGTCGCGTTCCGGCTTCCCCACGATCACATGGCGCTCCGGTACTGGGACGAGGCCAAGCACGAATTTACCTGCGCGCCCGGCAATGTAGATCTGCTGGTTGGCTCGTCCAGCGCGGATATCCGCCTGCGCGGCAAGGTGATGCTCATCCAGGAAGATGCGGGATGAGCGCCCGATGGAGCCGTGGGCCGGTCATCGCATCGGGCACATGGATCCGCGATGAATGGTCTGCGGTGCGATGGCAGCATGGCCCCATCATGTATTGCAGAGTGGCTGTCGGGCGATGCGAGCATGACAGGCGAGGGCGCTTATCGCTTCACAAAGGCGTAAGTTCCGGCTTTGCGCAGCATGATGCGCGTGCGCCCGCCGTAACCGGCACGGCTTTAACAGCAGCGCCGTTTTGCAGCTATTGGCAGGCAGGCAACAGCAGGATCGCCGCTGTTCCCGCGGGGATCTCGACTTGCACGCTGGCACTGCTTGCGCGCACGCGCACCGCGCCGCGTATCCATTTCAGGCCGGCCAGTTCGGGGCGTATCTGCATCCTGCTGAAGCTGGGATCGATGGCTTTCACGCCCAGCAACTGCTGCAGGAGCCATGAAGCGGGGCCGCTCGACCAGCCATGCGCCATGCTGACGAAATAGCCGGTGGTGCCATCGGCCTCGAGGTAACTGACCAGAACCCGGGCTTCGCAGCCGCAGGCCGATTTGATCAGCACGCGACCTGCCACTTCGCGGCCAAAGTCCAGCAGCAGGCCGGGGGCTTTACTTGCGGTTGTCTCCGCGGGAAAGCGGACGGTGAATTGATGGGCAGAAGCAGAACTCATCAGCGCATTCACATGTTCAAGTTGGCCGGCGCGATGCGTGATTGCCGAAGCGCGCAGACTATATGTGCGGAGATAGGGTGACATGCCCCTGTAGCCGGGCCAGTCGTAGAGTCCGGCATCGAGATTCCACTGGAAGAAATCCGGCGAACTTTCGATGGCTCCGAGCGCCTGTACGCGCGGCTAACTGCGATCGTCGAAGGCGGGCGATTGCCAGCCCTGCGGTGCGGCGACCACGCTGCGCCACACCGGTAATCACCAGCGGCTTGGCGTTGACTCCCCATGCGGCGGGAACGATTTTGGCGACGATTATTTTGCCATGAGCCAACTGATGGATTGCTGGCACATCGCTGGCCGCGACAGCTCCCCAGCCTCGCACCGCTTGGATGGCGAGGAGATTGCGGCCGATCCGCAAGGCGGAATGGACGTTGGCGCTGAAGACGTGGCCGGCTACCCGCGACGTCGGCTTGAAGCTGGTATCGAGAACCACCTTTCCGTTCCGATAAGTCTTCATGCTGCGCGGCCCAGCGACATACAGAGTTGCGGCGGGAATTCGGCTCAACCGAAATGTGCCGCGAAAGGCATGCGCTGCAATCTTGCTTTTGTGCTGGCGCGAGGCGGAGTTTGCGCGATTGGTACGCAGCGCCGCGGCATGAGCGGTGGTCCAAATGCACTGTTCCGGCAATGGTGCCTGTGCAACGCGGTGAAGTCCGGCCGGATTGCGTGCCGGATCCAAGTTGCTGCTGATTGCGGCGCCTTGGGCGTGGAGTGCAGTTGTAGTTGCCGCCAGCAACAGCGTTGCGAGCTATGCCGTCTTCCTTGAGGATGTGCGTTCTTCGCGCGGATGCGCGCTTCGGCTGCCGTTTGCCATCTCACAGAGTATCCTGCCCGCCTTCGGGGGGGCAGTGCGTTGCGACAAGGCGCAGCCGCTGCTTCGTTCGGCGAACTTGTCTGCCTTCTGCAATGCATCTGATTCAGCGTGTGCTTTGTCGGAGGCCGGAACCTGTCCGCTTCGTCCTGGCGCGCGGATTATGCGGCGCCCGCGGCTATCGATTCGGGAGTGGAGGCGGCAAAGCCAAAAACGGCCGCATTTGCAACAATTTCCTCTTCCAACTGTCCGTGGTGCGCGAAAGGCTCGAGCACCTTCCTGATTTCCGCTGCAAATTCCGCTTGCCGGTCTCCCATGAAGGCGCGCGACGTGGTGGATCTTGAAAACGCCCTGCCCACGAGATCGTCAATGGTCACATGCCGGGTTGCGGTTACAAGAATCTGCTCAACGGCGCGAAACCGCGATCCGGCGAACCATTCATCGGTGTTTACGCGATAGCGCTTGCGCTCGGGATCTTCAGACCAGGAGTGACAAAGCTTCTGGTATGGCTTTACCCACGGAGTGTTGGGAGTTTCGACGGAGGTAGGCCGGCAGATCAGCACCCACCCTTTGGCAGAAACGATCTTTTCCAGCACTGCCAATGCGACCGGACGATCCAGCCAATGCAAAGCTCGACCTATGGTAATAATGTCGAACGATTCGCTGGTCGCAAAATCCTCAATGCGTCCAAGCTGGAACGCGACCTGCGCTTGTGCTTGCGCCGCCGCCTCTTTGGCGGCTTCGATCATCCCTGGCTCAGGATCAAGCCCTGTGCACTGCTTTACGAACGGGGCGAAGCCGATAGCCAGGAGGCCTGGTCCGCAGCCGACATCAAGCAGGGCTTCGTGCCCGTCCAAGCCGAGACGTTCTGCCACCGCGCGGAAGAACTCCGGCAAGTAAGGCTCACGATATTGCGCGTAAAATTCGACGGTTGAAGCGAAGCGCCCCACGACCCAAGTGTTGCATGCAGCGACCCGGTCGATCAAGTCTCGTTTTCGCGTAGCAGTACCGGAAGCGGTCATGAGAAAAGAGAGGAGCAAAGCTTCGATGGTTCGACGTGCTCGCCGTCGCCCAGCCCCACAAAGCGGATTGGCCGTTTGCCCGCGATCCCCACGAAAATTGAATTGAGGTGTGTTGTCTGATTGATGGCCCGCAGGGCAGGCCCGGGCGAGGGAATCTTCTCCAAGCCGGCGATGCTTAGCTTGCTGCTCCAGATGTGCCGTATGAGTGCGCGCATACGGCGCTGGGCAAGGCCATAGAGTCCAACCGCATGGCCCTCGCGTTCAAGACGTTTCAATGAGCATGAACGATCCCATATCATGGCGTCTTCCGATTGATCTTTGAGCCTATTAGCTGGACTCGGACTCCCCTTTCTACACGTGACAGGAAATTTACGTCCTGCGGAGCATTTGTCCCACGACCGCGGCAACGGTTTGTGTGAAGTTGAGGCTGTGATGCAAGCATGATTGCTGACGCACCGCTGCAAATCGGCATGTTGGGGCAACTACAAGGTTATGTACCGCACGCGGCGCGGAGCGCTGGCGGGGCTTATTTTCGGATACGCGGGGCGACAGAACAATATAGGCGTCTCATGGCTGGCACTCAGATTTTCCAAGTATTGTTCCTGTAACGAACATGTTGCTGCGCGGATTTACTCTTTATATAGAGTGCAAGCAGCGCGCGCCTGCGCGCAGGCCCGGTAGCGCTTCGTCAGCCGACGGGGCAAAGAGCACAGGAGGTACATGCAACAAATGTCTCACGAGAGGCGATTCAATGCGTCAATGGCGAGCATGCTGGAGAAGGCGGAGCGGCTGGAGTGGCTGCCGCCGGCGGAAGTTATTGCAGCGTTGGCCGTGCCGCCCGGTCAGGTGATCGCAGATATAGGTGCGGGAACGGGCTATTTTGCCCTGCCGCTGGCCCAGGCAACGGGACCGAAAGGCAAGGTTTACGCCATCGACGCGCAGGCTGAGATGCTTTCGCTGCTTGCCGGGAAGGTGCGGGATTCCGGCCTTGATAACGTGGAGTTGATTCGCGCCGAGGCCGATGCAACAGGTCTGGCGCGGAAAAGCTGCGATTTCGTTTTTATGGCCAACGTGTGGCATGAGTTCGATGATCGCGCCGCTGTGCTCGACGAGGCAATGCGTCTGCTGCGGTCCCAAGGCCGCATCGGCATCCTCGATTGGCGTCCGGATGTGGAGCCCGATCACGGCCCGCCCATCGAACATCGTCTGCGTCCCGATGATGCCGTGGCTGCTATGCGGTCCGCCGGCGCCGCGCCGCTTGCCTCCGTCAATGTCGGCAAGTATGCGTGGCTCGTCACGGGCGTTGCCCCATAGAAATTGGCGAGCGGTTGGGCGGAGGCTTTTACTGCAGCAGCGTCCCCTGTTCGTCGTGGTTGTTGCCGTTCAGCTCTTCGGGCGGAATGATGACCGCGGCGGCTATCTTGTCGCCGTCTTCGAGACTGAGCAGGCGCACGCCCTGCGTGGCGCGGCCAGCGGCGCGGACCTGCTTCGTATCGATGCGGATGATCTTGCCGAACTGGCTGATGACCATCAGCTCCGATGTGTCGTCGACCAGTTGAATGCTGTTCACGCGGCCAATGCGCTCGGTGACGGCCATATTCTTGACGCCTTTGCCGCCGCGCGTCTGCAGACGGTATTGCTCAACGTCGGTGCGCTTGCCGAAGCCGTTTTCGGTGACGGAAAGTATGCGATAGGCGCCCGCCTCGTGCTCCTTTGGCGTGACAGCGACGCCGACCACATAGTCGTTTTTCGCAAGCGAAATGCCGCGTACGCCGGCAGCCGGCCGGCCCATCGAGCGCACATCACCTTCATCAAAGCGGATGCCCATGCCCAGGTGCGTGGCGAGGAAGATCAGCTGTGAGCCGTCGGTGATGCGCGCCGCCACCAGCTCGTCTTCCTTGCCGATATTGATGGCGATGATGCCACGCGACATGACGTTGGAGAAGTCCTTGAGCGGTGTCTTCTTCACCGTGCCCTGCTGCGTGGCGAAGAAAATGAATTTGCCCTCTTCTTCCAGGTCGCGCACGGGCAGAATGGCGCGAACATTTTCGCCCGATTGTAACGCCAGCAGACTCTGGATGGACTTGCCCTTGCCCGCGGCGCCCACATCGGGAATCTCGTAGATCTTGAACCAGTAAACGCGGCCGGTGTTGGTAAAGCAGAGCAGGTAGGCGTGCGTTGAGTCCACGATGAGCTGCGAGACAAAGTCCTCTTCGCGCGTCTTCATGCCCATGCGTCCCGAGCCGCCGCGGCGCTGCTGGCGATAAATCGAGATGGGCGTGCGCTTCAGGTAGCCCTGGTGGCTGACCGTCACGGCCACCTGCTCGTCGGCGATCAGGTCTTCAAGCTGCAACTCGGCGCTTTCGTCCACGATCTCGGTGCGGCGCTCGTCGCCGTACTTGTCACGAACCTCTTCAAGCTCCTTGACAATGACCGAGCGCAGCTTTTTTTCGCTGGCCAGGATCGACTCATACTCGGCGATATTCTCGCGCACCTGTTTCAGTTCGTTGAGCAGTTCATCGATCGAGAGCTGGGTGAGCCGGTAGAGTTGCAGTTCCAGGATGGCGTCGATCTGGCGCAGCGTGAGGCCGCGTTCCTCGTGCGGCAGGCGTTCGCGGTCCAGATTGATGATGATTTCGCTGCCCTTGCCCCAGGCGTACAGGTTCTCGCGCGCTTCGGCCCGCGAACTCGATGCCCGGATGATGCGGATAACGGTGTCGAGGTTATCGAGCGCAACCTTGAGGCCTTCGAGGATGTGCTCGCGCTCCCGGGCCTTGCGCAGCAGGAAGACGGTGCGCCGCTGCACCACGTCGATGCGGTGATCGATGAAGACGTGGATGGCGTCGTCCAGCCCCAATTCCCGCGGCTGGCCGTTGACCACCGCGAGAAAGATCATGGAGAAGCTCTCCTGCATCTGCGTGTGCTTGTAGAGCTGGTTGAGCACGATTTCAGGCTGCGCGCCGCGCTTGAGCTCGATCACAATGCGCATGCCGTCGCGATCGCTTTCGTCGCGCACGTCGCCGATGTCGTCGATGACCTTCTCATTCGTCAGGTCGGCAATGCGCTCGATGAGCTTGGCCTTATTCACCTGATAGGGAATCTCAGTGACGACCAGAGCCTGCTTTTCCTTGGTCAGGTTCTCCGTAGCCACTCGCGCGCGCATCATGAACCGGCCGCGGCCAGTTTTGTACGCCTGCGCAATGCCGCCTTTGCCGTAGAGGAATCCGCCGGTAGGGAAATCAGGACCCTGTACATGCTTTAGCACTTCGGCCAGGCCGGCGGTAGGATTCTTCACCAGAGCAATGGCCGCGTTTGCCACTTCTGTCAGGTTGTGGGGCGGGATGTTGGTCGCCATGCCGACGGCGATGCCATTGGATCCATTGACGATAAGCGTGGGAATGCGCGTGGGCAGAACCACCGGCTCGGTGGTGGTCTCATCGAAATTGGGCGCCATGTCGACGGTTTCCATTTCGATGTCGGCCATCATCTCTTCGGCAATGCGCTCCAGCCGGCATTCCGTATAGCGGTAAGCCGCGGGCGGGTCGCCATCCACGGAACCAAAATTGCCTTGGCCATCGATGAGCGGATAACGCAGCGACCATGGCTGAGCCATGCGCACCAGGGCGTCATATACGGCCGAGTCACCGTGGGGGTGGTACTTCTTGAGGCACTCGCCGACCACGCCGGCACACTTGGAGTACTTTTTGTTGTGTTGGAGGCCCTCGCGGTCCATGGCCGTGAGAATGCGCCGGTGGACAGGCTTGAGGCCGTCACGGGCATCGGGGAGCGCGCGCCCGATGATGACACTCATCGAGTAGTCGAGGTACGAACGGCGCATCTCCTCTTCTATATTGATAGGAATGAGGTTAGTGCCGCCCGATGAGGCGCCGCCGTCAAGTGGAAGCTGAGGATTCTGATCGTCTGCCATACGTTCTCGGGCCTGCTGGAAGGCGGCAAAAAGTCCGGAAGAAGCTGGGCCGAAATCCTCAGGCTATGTAGCTATTTTACCGGCATAAAAGCCTATTTAGCAAGGCATTAATTTATAAATAAGCCCTTATTTTGCTTTGACTTATGGATAGAATTGTGAGACGGGCGTTCCGTGGGCACAGCCTGACGCCACGCGCCGCTTGTGCCCGGTGCTGCCGGGTGTAGGTTGGCCGGCCTTGTTACGGAGGCGCTTTGCCGGGACCGGCGCTTTGTGCCTCCGGCTTAGGAAATCGCCGACAAGCTGGCCAGACACAGCGCCGCCTGCAGCGCCACAACCACGCCAGCGGCGATGAGCGCCACTTTGCGTCCCCGGCTCTCATAGGCGTCGGCGAAGACGCCTCCCACAAAGGTGAGCAGAAACGGCTGCGCCCAGATCCAGGGACTGCCGGGGGTGCCGGTCATGATCAGCGGGAAAAGGATTGCGGCGCAAAGCAGCGGCGTGGTGTTGCCAAAGTAGCGCGATTTGCGGATGCTCAGGTAGAGTACGGCGGCAACCACGGCGGCAATCGTAATTCCCGCGTTGCCTGGGGCGCTGAAGAAGCGTTTGGCCGGATCGAGCGAAACCCACATGAATCCCGCCGCTGA
This sequence comes from Acidobacteriota bacterium, assembly GCA_021803035.1. GTDB lineage: Bacteria > Acidobacteriota > Terriglobia > Terriglobales > Acidobacteriaceae > Telmatobacter. Next base: position 65,048 of record JAJZME010000006.1, read on the forward strand.
ACGGAAGATGTGGCCGAAGGCTTCGGGCGAGAATCCGTAGCAGGCAAACAGCAACACCAGGGCGCCGGCAGACGCCAGCAGCACCACCGGCACGATCTGACGCCTGTGCCCCTCTGCGACCCAGAGCATCAATACCAGTCCCAGCAGCGCGGCCGTGGGCAGGGCGGCGATGTGCGCGGCTGCCGCTATGGCGAAGATCACCGTGAGCAGGACGATGCGCGGACGCCACTTGCGGCGTGGTCCCTGCATGGCGTGGGCAACGCCGATGCAGGTGTACACCCCGCCATAGATCCCCAGCGCCGCGAGCACATTCGTGTTGGGCAAAAGACATGCCTTGAGCACGGCGGGCGAAAAACAGTAAAGCGTGAGCGCGGTGTAGCCGCCCCAGTTGCCATAGAGCCGCCGCGTCACCCACCACAGGCATCCGCCGAGCACGCATCCAGCCAGCAGAAACGGCAGGCGCAGCAGCAGGAGCAATTGCGTTACCTGGAGGCGGAACTGCGGCGTGCCGACGCAGCCGCCGGTTTGCGCCATGACGGCCGCGGGCTTGCGGAACAGGTCGAGACCACGCTCGACAAGCAGGTTCAAGGCGAATGGCAGTCCCGCCAACCGGTAGGCGAGAATGCCGTCGTGGATGTTGCCGCAGGGTGCGAGATAGCTGGCCGGCGACAACGCTTCCCACGTCTGACGCCCGCAGAGGGCGTACCGGAAGTCGCGATTGGTGGGCGGCTGGCGGCTTGCGACCCACAATCCCTGCAGGAGAAAAACGGCCAGCAGCCCCGCCGCGATGCGCTGCGGCAGATTGAAACGAAAGCGGCGGAGGATGCCAAACCGGTGGGTCATCGCGAACGAAGGAACCCTACCAGTCTAAAACGGCACAGGCGCGCCAGGACATTGCTTGCTATTCACATTGTGCCCTTTGCCTCTGCCCCGCTCACCCGCTACACTTCTCCTCAGCATGGTCATCGCCCGCGATAACACGCCGGAACGGCTGGTGAGCGCCGCGCGCGCCGACGAAGAGCAGAACTTCGAGCTCAAGTTGCGCCCGCGCTGGCTGCGCGAGTTTATTGGCCAGTCGAAGGCCAAGGAGCAGCTTGCCATCGCCCTGGAAGCGGCGAAATCGCGCGGCGAGGCCCTGGACCACGTGCTGCTGTTCGGGCCGCCCGGGCTGGGCAAGACCACCCTGGCTACCATCATCGCCAACGAACTCGACGTGGGCTTCCAGCAGACCTCCGGGCCGGCGCTGCTGATCCAGGGCGACCTGACCGCCATCCTGACCAACCTGCGCGAGCGGCAGGTGCTCTTTCTCGACGAGATTCATCGCCTGCAGCCGGTGCTGGAAGAAAAGCTCTACACGGCGCTGGAGGACTACAAGCTGGACATCATCATCGGCCAGGGGCCGGCGGCGCGCACGCATGTGATGGACATCAGGCCCTTCACGTTTATCGGCGCCACCACGCGGCCGGGGCTGCTCAGCTCGCCGTTGCGCTCGCGCTTCGGCATTCTGCTGCGCCTGGAGTTCTATACCGATGAGGAACTGCGCATTATCGTGGAGCGCTCGGCCGAGGTGTTGCAAGTGCCCATCGATCCGGACGGGGCCTCGGAGATTGCGCTGCGCTCGCGCGGCACGCCGCGCATCGCCAATCGCCTGCTGCGGCGCGTGCGCGACTACGCCCAGGTGCGCGGCTCAGGCCTGATCGACCGGCCCACGGCCAACGCGGCGCTTACCATGCTGGAGGTGGACGCACACGGCTTTGACGAAATCGACCGCCGGCTGCTGCTGACCATCATGCAGAAGTACGATGGCGGACCGGTGGGATTGAGCACGCTGGCGGCGACACTGGCCGAGGAAGAAGACGCGCTCGAAGAGGTCTACGAGCCGTTTCTGATCCAGATCGGCTTTCTCGATCGCACGCCGCGCGGCCGCGTGGCGACGCGGCTTGCTTATGAACATTTCGGCCTCGCCATGCCTGGCCGGCAACCGGGGCTATTTTAGGACGGCGCGAACGGAGCCCGCACCGCAGCGGATTTTGCGCAGCAATCGAAATGAGCAAAGAGGAGAAAAAACACCATGGCAACCGTTGAATCCACCATGCTCGATCTGGGAACGATAGCGCCCGATTTTGCGCTTCCCGACGTCCTCAGCGGCAAGACCGTCCGCCGGGACGACTATCGGGGCAAGAAGGCGCTGCTGGTCATGTTCATCTGCCCGCACTGCCCCTACGTCAGGCACATTGAAAAGTCGCTGGGGCCTCTGGGCGCGGACTATGCGTCCGAGTCGCTCGGGATTGTCGCCATCAGCAGCAACGACATTACAGCGTATCCGGCTGACAACCCCGAGGGCCTGAGGCAACAGGCGCAAGCCAATGGCTTCATCTTTCCCTATCTCTACGATGAAAGCCAGGCTGTGGCACACGCCTACAAGGCGGCATGCACGCCCGATTTCTTCCTCTTCGATCGCGACTTCCGCCTGGTTTACCGCGGCCAATACGATTCCAGCCGCCCCGGAAACGGAATTCCAATTACCGGCGCGGATCTGCGCGCGGCCATCGACTTGGCATTGGACGGCAAGCCTGTGCCCACAGAGCAGCGGCCGTCGATGGGATGCAATATCAAGTGGAAGGCGTGAGGGCTGCCCCTTGCTGACGCTCAAGCGCGGGGCTAACAACCACTGCGCCTACGGCGCGTATTTTTCATAGCCGTGCCGGTACACGACATGGACACAGAGCTTGCAAACTTTAATTTCTTTCCGCCTCCTCAGCAGCCTGTGGTGAAAGTCGAAATCTGGAGAGAGCCATCCCTCAGGGGCTGAAGTCCGATTGATTTTGCGGCACTTACGGCACGACTAAAGTCGTGCCCTTTCAAAACAGGACTTTTACCACAGGCTGTGAGCGAGTCAGCCAGTTTCAGCACCACGCGCTGACT
>JAJZME010000055.1:0-17001 GCA_021803035.1 Acidobacteriota bacterium
GAGGCCCGATTCAAAGACGGGCGTCTCGATGGTGGCTCCGGTGCGGTTGCGGTATCCCTGATAGGCCAGGAAGCCAAAGAGCTTGTTCTTGAGGAGGGGGAAGCCGAGTGTGCCGCCATAGAGATTTTGATGGAACTCGGGCCTTTGGCCGGGCAGGGCAAAGTAGCCGCCGTTGTTCATGAACGTGTCGCGGTAGTACTCAAAGCCGCTGCCGTGAATCTGGTTTGTGCCCGCCTTAATAACCTGGTTGATGATGGCGCCGCTGTCGCGGGCAAATTGGGGGTTGATGGTGCTGGAGACGATGTTTTCTTCCTGCAGAGCGTCAGGATTGATGACCAGGCCTTCGTCCTGCAACGGGCCGTCGTTGTTGTCGATTCCCTGCAACTGATAGGAATTGTCCTGGGTCTGGCTGCCGTTTTCCGAGTAGGAACCGAAGCGGTCTGAGGATTCCATGACGCCGGGCATCAACTTTTGCAGCGAGGCGGCGTCGCGTTCGAACAGGGGCAATGTGTCAATCTGCGAGGATGGAATCACCTGCTCCAATTGGGTATTTACAGTTTCCACCTGAACGGACGAGGCGTTGACGGTGACGGTCTGCGAGGTGGTTCCCACACGCAGCCTGGCATTAACCAGCACGTTGGCGTTGACGGTCAGCATCAGGCCGCGCGACACAAACTTCATGAAGCCCGCGGCCTCCACGGTGATGCGATAGGGACCGCCGACCTGGAGCGCAGGAAATGTATAGTAGCCGCTCTGATCCGAATTTGCGACGGTGGAGATGCCGGTGGCCGTATCCAGTGCCGTGATCCTGGCCCCCGGCACCGCAGCCCCGCTGGGATCGGTGATGGCGCCGTGGATGGCGGCGGTGGTGACCTGGGAAAACGCCATCGGGGAGCCGAAACAAGCCAGAAGAACCGCGGCCGCCGCGAGTGCGCATACCACGGATCCATGCAATCGGAATGACCGCATCAAGTTTTCCTCCAAGATGCCAAGCGGCGATCGGACGTCCGGAAATAGCGACACCACGATCAATCCAAGTGGTCCAGCTCTCGTTCGGAAAAGAGCCCGGTCCGTGGATGACAACGCAAAAGAGCGATTGCGGGAGCATGGAGATTATGAGAGAAGCAGAAATCTTATATTCCGGCACGGGTTCTTCCATGCCGTCTCTTCCAGCGACCGTACCGGCTGAAATATTGCATCTTTTCTGCTGTCTACGATGCCCCGATTGCACTCTGTTGCGTATGGGCCCGATCGTGCAACATTCCGGTCATGCCGGATTACCGAACGACCACACAGAGGGATCAAGCAGTTTATGGCCTCGTGAGGTGAAGGAATCAGGGAAGACCTCGATATCGAATAGAGCACAAGCTATGCCAAATTGGAACGGCAAGAAGCGAATCTGTTAGTTGCAGAAAATAAATGACTTAATATCGAGCCGGGAGGGTTTGGCGGCAAAGATCATATGAAAATTTGTAGATTTTTTCCTGATCACCTCCAGAAAATGACGGAAATCGTTCAATTCAGGAAAGATATACCAGATTATGAACCGATTTGCATGCACTCGAAGGCTGCGCCTTCGAGTATGCTCGTCATCATGCTTCTTACGCTGGCTTACATCGGCAGCCCAGGTGGCGCCAAAGATGGATTCGATGCCCTGACGGCGATGTATCTTGGCCGGTGCGAGGCATATGCGCGCTGCCAGAGCCGGGTGTTCCGCAGCGAGAAGGCGTGGCTTGATTGGCTGGGAAAGGAGCGTGGACGGACGCCGGCGGTCACTGTGCTGTTCGATAGCCGCGGGCGGCAGATGAGTTCGGAGGCCTTTGCCGCATGGCTGGGGGCGCGGCGCGACGAGGGTGCGCAGCAGATGGTATTTGCGCTGGGACCGGCGGATGGATGGACCGAGGCGGCGCGCGCGCGGGCGCAGCTTGTGCTGTCGCTGGGGCCGATGACGATGGCTCACGCCCTGGCCCGGGTGGTGGTGGCCGAGCAGATTTACCGGGCGCTGACGATCCTCTCCGGGCACCCTTATCACACCGGCCATTGAAATGGAGCAGCGATCAGTGCTCCGGCTCCGGTACACTAACGCAAGATGTTGTTGACACCGCACACCTTGGCGAAGGCTGTGGAGCTGTTGACCACAGGCATGACGCTCGTAGGAATGGGCTTTATGGTCGTGGCGATCGCCTCGGCGCAAGCTTATCTGCGCTTTCAGCACAGGCGGATGCCGGCCTTCACGCCCGGAGTGAGCATTCTGAAGTCCCTGAAGGGACTCGATCCGGGCATGCTGGATGCCTTTCGCAGCCACTGCCGTCAGAAATATGTGGGCGAAATCGAACTGCTGTTTGGCGTCGCGTCGCTGGACGATCCCGCGGTGGGCGCCGTGGAGCAGCTCAAACAGGAGTATCCGGAGATGCCGATCCGGCTGGTGGAGTGCCCGGAGCGGTTGGGCGCCAACGGCAAGGTAAGCACGCTGGCGCAGATGGCCGAGCATGCACGGCATGATTACCTGCTCATCAACGACTCAGACATAACGGTTTCGCCGCACTACGTGGCGGGAGTGATGGCGCGGTTTGCACCCGCCGCGGCCCGCAAGGACGGCAAGCCGCAGCGGCAGGTGGGCCTGGTGACGGCGCTGTATCGCGGGAAGGCCCATGGCACGCTGGCCTCGCGATTCGAGGCGCTGGGAATTTCCACCGATTTCATGGCCGGGGTGCTGGTTTCCCGGCTGTTGGAGGGCGGGCTGCGCTACGGTCTGGGCTCGACGCTGGCCGTCAGCCGCGAGGCGCTGGAGAAGTCCGGCGGTCTGCTGGCGCTGGTGGACCATCTGGCCGACGACTATGAACTGGGTACGCGCGTGGACCGCGCCGGCTACCGCGTGGCACTGAGCGCGGAGGTGGTGGAGACGGCGATTCCGCCTTACGACTGGCGCGGCTTCTTTGACCACCAGTTGCGCTGGATGCGCACGGTGCGCGACGCGCGTCCCGGCGGGTATGCGGGGCTGGTGATGACGCACGGGCTTTGCTGGGCGATCCTGAATTTTCTGGTCAGCGGCATGAGCCCTCTGAGCCTGGGGCTGCTGGGGTTGAGCTACTTTCTGCGTCTGTCGCAGGCGGTGATGATCGGCACCGCCGTGTTGGGCGACCAGCAGGTGCTGGCTTCGTTGTGGCTGGTGCCGCTGCGCGACGTGGTGGCCATGGGCTTGTGGGTGGCCGGTCTGGGCGGAGACACGATCGTGTGGCGCGGAGAGCGTTTCGCGCTCAAGGACGGGAGGCTGAGCCGAAAGGAAGAGTCAGCGGGCTAGCAGGTTGAACGACCGGCGATTTGACAAATTATCCAAAGAAACAGCCGGCAGATAAGTGGCAAGTGCAGGTCAGGTATCGACGCATCTTGGACGCTTTGAGGCGAGCGGAGACGGAGATGAAACTCCTCGTTCTTGGCGCCACGGGCGGCATCGGTATCGAAGTGGTGCGCCAGGCGCTTGAGCATCACCATATGGTGACGGCGTTTGTGCGGGCGCCGGAACGGCTGAGGCCGTTTGCCGGCCGCATTACCGTCGTGCAAGGCAATCTGCTTGATCATCACGAGCTAGCGCGGGTGACGGTGGGCCAGGACGCAGTGCTGTCGGCGTTCGGGCCGCGCGTGCCCGTCGGCAAAGGCGAAGCCCATCTACTGCGCGATTTCGGCAATGCGCTGATCGACGCCATGCGGCAGGCCCAGGTGCGGCGCGGCCTGGTGGTCTCCACGGCTTTTCTCTTCAAAGATGCGGTCATTCCGCCCGCGCACCTCCTGGGCAAGTTGTTTTTTGGCGGGGTGATGACCGATGCGGAGGAGATGGAGGCGATTCTGCGCGCCAGCGGGTTGGATGTGACCATCGTGCGCCCGCCGCGGCTCATCGACAAGGCGCCCACGGGCCGGTATCGCGTGAGCGAAGGGCACCTGCCCCTGGGCGGGTTCTCCATTGCGCGGGCCGACGTGGCCGACTTTATGCTGCACACGGTGGAAAACGGGGATTACCGGCACGCTGTGGTGGGGTTGTGCGCGTAATGCCGGCGCCGCGCGCCGCGTCTCCTACCTTGTCGGTGTTTCTCCCGCGGCCACCGGCAGCGATTCATCGGCGGTGATGGAGCCGGGGTCAATGGTAAGACACGAGCCAAGCTCGTTGAAGTTCGCTTTCCATGCGGGCTGTTCTTCTGCCGCCAGCGCGGTGAGCGCCTGGGGAGGTGTCCGCAGGATGTCATACCAGATGTTCTGCGCCTGCCACAGGTTCAGATCGAAGGGCAGCTCGATGAGGGTGCGGGCCAGGGCCAGCGCCCGCTCAAGGACTTCAGGGGAGCCTTCCGAGGCTTGCAGCTCGACCATGGCGCGTTTCATGCGCTGGTCGGCGATGTAGGAGAGCGTGGAGGTGTCGAGAGTTACCTCGTCAGCGCTGGCCAGCGACAGGAACGAGCGCAACTGGGCCACGTCGACGAAATCGCTTTCCAGCACGCGGCGCAATCCCGCGTTGATGGCAAAGCTGGCGGCCAGGGTCAGCGCCGGCGGCTTGGGCAAGCCCGACTTGGAGAGATAGTGCAGCAGGCTGGCGTGATCCTGGTAGATGGAGGAGAGCGAGTTCTCGATGTCCCAGAGCGTGGAGTTGAGGATGAGATTCACGATGCGCCGTTGCTCATCGGTGAAGAGCGAGGTGAGCGAATAGGCGGCACGGCCGAAGTAGCGGTCGATGTGGCGCATGGCTTCAGGGAAGTCGGCCCGATCGACGCTGCGGGCGGCTTCGCGGGCGAAAGCCTCGAAGCCTTTGGCGTCGGCCTCGGTGTAGGTTCTTACCGCCGCGGTGATGTTCTGGTCGCCGAAGTGCAGGACCGCAAAGGAAAAGCTCTGGTTGTTGCCGGTGATGGCGCTGGCCACGTGCGCGCGGCCCAACGCCAGGCGCGAGCGCCCCGAGGCGTGGATATCGAACGACATGCGGCGGATGTGGAAGCAGAACAGGTCGGCCTCATCGGCATAGGCGGAGAAGACCGAGCTGATGGCGTAGTGCGCCGCCACCTGCTCCAGGCGCAACTGCTTGGTATTGACGCAGCGCTTGTAGATGCGCGCGCCGTCGCCTTGCGCGGGCAGGTTGGAATGGGCCTCGGCCAAGCGCGCCAGGAACGCGGGCTCCAGCGGTGCGGCATGCGAATTGAAGACATGCCTGGCCAGTTGCAGGACACGCGCGGCATAGGCGATGATCTGCACCGTTTCGATGCCGGAGATATCGTCAAAGAACCAGCCGCAACTGGTGTACATGAGCTGCGCGTGGCGCTGCATCTCCATCAGCTCGAGGGCGCGCACACGCTCGTTTCCGGTCAGCACGCGGCTGGCGTGCGCGGCCAGGAACCGCTCCACTGACTCGGCGCTGCGATCGAGGATCACGTCGATATAGGCGTCGCGGGCGGCCCAGACATCTTTGAAGAGCGCGGCGCCGGCCTGCTCGGTGAGCGGGATCAATGCATCGCGCAGTTCGTCAAGAGCCTGGCGCAGCGGCGTGCGCCACTTCTGGTTCCAGCCCGGCTTGCCGCCGTTGCAGCCGCAGTTGGAGCGCCAGCGCTCGATGCCATGCGCGCAGCTCCAGGAGGTGTCTTCCACGATTTCGCACTCAAACTCCGGCGGAAACTGCGCGAGAAAGCTTGCATAGTTGACCGTTTTTGCACTCTTGTCGTGTTCCAGCAGGCGGACGGCGTAGGCCAGCGCCATCTCGCCGTAGGTGTGATGGTGGCCGTAGGACTCGCCGTCGGTGGCGACACTGACCAACTGCGGCTGCGCGCCATCTTTGAAGCCGCTTTTGAGACGCGCGGCGAGGTCTTCACCGGAGTTCAGCAGCCCTTCAAAGGCGATGGCGCGCGAGATGGGACCGTTGTAGAAGAAGACCGCAATCGCTTCGCCGGAATTGAAGCGCACCAGGTAGGGCCGCGTTATGTCGACCGAAGCATCGGGTGTATCGACCCACTCCGCGCCCTCTTTGAGCGGACGGATGCGCTTGCACTGATGCGGCGCCAGCACCGTGAAGCGGATGCCGTGCGCGGCGAGCAGGCGGAGCGATTCGCTATCGACGGCGGTTTCAGGAAGCCACATGCCTTCCGGTTGGGTGCCGTAGTGGCTGATGTAGTCGGCAATGCCCCAGCGGATTTGCGTGATGCGGTCGCGGCGGGAGGCCAGGGGTAGAATGACGTGGTTGTAAATCTGCGCCATGGCCGACGAATGGCCGTCAAAACGTTTGCGGCTGCGGCGCTCGCCGTCGAGGAGCATACGGTAGGTGCGGGGCGCATTGTCTTTGAGCCAACTGAGCAGCGTGGGGCCGAAGTTGAAGCTGATGTGCGCATAGTTGTTCACGATGCGGGTGATGCGATTTTTGGCGTTGACAATGCGGGCGGCGCCGTTGGGGGCGTAGCACTGGGCGCAGACGCGCTCGTTCCAGTCGTGATAGGGCGCGGCGGAGTCCTGGGTTTCGACGGTTTCAAGCCAGGGATTTTCGCGCGGCGGCTGATAAAAGTGGCCGTGAATGCAGATGAAGCGCTTGCTTGGCGGCATTGGAATCCCCACTGCGCGCGGACTCGGTCCGCTGCGGTTATTCGGCTATTGTACGGCGGCAATGCGAAGCAACCCGACGTGACTACCGGCCTGAACGCCCGGCCGGTTCGGCGCCTTTGGCCAGATCACAGGCCCGCCATAGATACCAACTGGCTACGGAGCGGTATGGTGCCCAGCGCATGCCGCGCCGGAAGACCACATCAGGCTTCGGTAAATCGTTGGATGCCAGAGGGCGCGATTTGGGAGCACGCATGAAAGTGAGCGCGTAGCCCTTGCGCACGCCGTAGTCGGTTACGGGCAGGACGTCAGGCCGGCCGAGGCGAAAGATGAGCAGCATTTCCACGGTCCAGGCGCCGATGCCGCGCACTTCGGTGAGCCGCTCGACGATGCCGGCGTCGGACATCCTGCGAATGGCGGCGGAGGAAGGCACGGTGCCGTCGAGGGTGCGAGCGGCAAGATCGCGCAGCGCCCTGATTTTGTTGGCGGAGACGCCGGCGGCGCGCAGCCGTTCATCGGGCGTGTCGAGCAGGGCCTGGGGCGACGGGTCGCCGGAATAAATTTCGCGCACGCGGCGATGGATGGTGGCCGCGGCCTTGCCGTGCAGTTGCTGGAAAAGGATGGATTCAAGCAGCGACTCAAACGGCGAAGGCGACGAATCCAGGCGCAGAGTGAAGGGACCGGCGCGGTCAATCAGCGCGGCGAGCTTTGCGTCACGGGCGCGCAGATGGGTTAGCGCCTCGGCGGGATCGAAGGGAAGCTTGCGGTTCCGGCCGTCGTGGATCATGGAAGCAGTCTATCGCGCCCAGTGCCGCGGCGGCAGGTTGCTATGGGGAAGGGTTGTAGCCGCGATGCGGGCCGGCGGGCCTTCAGGGCGGACATGACGCGGATGCGCGTCTTAACATGGAAAGCAGAGAACAGTAGAGGAGCAGCAGCGTCATGAAGATGCGGCCAGGAACACCGACGGGATTTTTGCTCTGCGGCAAGGAGTGGAACGACGGAGAAGCGCTGGAGGTGCGTTCGCCGTGGGATCAGGGAGTGGTGGGACGGGTGACCGTGGCCACGCGGGCCGACGCGCGCCAGGCCGTCAACCACGCAGTGGCGAGCCTGCGCCGCACGCGCGCGCTGCCGCACTGGAAGCGCCGCGAGATTCTTGAGGACGTGGCGGCGGCGCTGATTGAGCAGAAAGAGCGGTTCGCGCAGCTCATCGTGGCGGAGGCGGGCAAGCCGGTGCGCCTGGCGCGGGCGGAGGTGGATCGCGCCGTGCTGACTTTCAAGACCGCCGCGGAAGAAGCCGCGCGCCAGAGCGGCGAGACCCTGCCGCTGGACTTGACCGAAGGCAATGAAGGCCGCTGGGGAATGGTGCAGCGCTTTCCGGTGGGGCCGATTCTGGCCATCACTCCGTTCAACTTTCCGCTGAACCTGGTGGCGCACAAGGTGGCGCCGGCCATGGCCGCCGGCTGTCCGATGATTCTGAAACCCGCGCCGCAGACGCCTTTCACCGCGCTGGCGCTGGGCGAGGTGATTCTGAAAGCGGGTTGGCCGGAAGAAGCGCTGGCCGTGCTTCCGCTGGAAAACGCCGATACCGCGTGGCTGGCAGAGAAGGAAGACCGCATCAAGCTAGTGAGCTTTACCGGCTCGGCCAAAGTGGGGTGGGAACTGAAGACGCACTCCGGGCGCAAGCGCGTGCTGCTGGAACTGGGCGGCAACGCGGCGCTCATCGTCCACAGCGACTGGCCCGATTTGGATGAAGCCGCCTTGAAGACGGTGCACGCGGCTTTTGGCTATGCAGGGCAGTCGTGCATCAGCGTGCAACGAGTATTTGTGGAACGCAGCGTGTTTCCGGTGTTCTTGCGGAAGGTGGCGGAACTGGCGGGCAAGCTGGTGGTCGGCGATCCATCAAACGAGGCCACTGACGTGGGACCGCTGATCCGGCTGAGCGACGCGGAGCGCGTTGAAGCCTGGGTAAAAGAAGCGGTGGAAGGCGGCGCGAAGGTTGTAGCCGGCGGTGAGCGCAAAGGCTCTGTGATCACTCCGGTTGTGGTGACAGGAACCAGCGATGGGATGAAACTGCGCGACGAAGAGGTCTTCGGCCCTGTTGTGGCGATTGAGCCGTATGACGACTTCGAGCAGGCGCTGGCCGATGTGAATCACTCGAAGTATGGTTTGCAGGCGGGTTTGCTGACGCGCGACGCGGCGCGCATCCTAACGGCCTATCGCGAACTGGAAGTGGGTGCGCTGATCGCGGGCGATACGCCGACATGGCGCATGGATCCGATGCCCTATGGCGGCGTGAAGGATTCCGGACTGGGGCGCGAGGGAATCCGCTCGGCGATTGAAGAGATGACCGAGCCGCGCATGCTGGTGCTGGCCGGGATCGGCCGGCTCTGATTGCCATATGCCGGCACTGCAGGTGAGCCGCATATGGGATGCGCGCGGGCGGAGATCGACTTTCCGCACCGTCTTATAAGACCCATCACGGTGGTCAGGCGCGGCAGTTTGCCGTTGGGAATGAGTCAGGCGAAGGGCCGCCGTTCGATCCGCGGCCACAAGAGATAACCGGCAACGCGGAAGATAGAAGTTAGACAAGTCCTTGAGCGCCAACCGGGGAGAATGTTGGACCCTAGCGCGTCATGCAGACACTCCAACAGCGTACGCACAGCAAGAGGCGCATTGGCACATCATGCAAATTGTCAGATTCGCGCGGCGCTGGTTGTTTCTAACTGCGCCGCGCTCCATCGAGCAGCGAACAAGCGGGTATGTTGCCTACGAATCTTTCCTGGTCTTGGCTTTCTGAGCAGCCCAGCGCTTGCGCTGCGCATCGGCAATGCGCTTGCGTGCATCGGCGCTTAATACCCGCTTCTTTCCAGGCTTTACTTTGGCAGGCGTCTTTTTGGTCTTGCTGGTTTGCACTGCCACTGCGGAGATGCCGGCGGTGGCCAACAGGGAACGAACCTGAGTAAGCCTGGCGATTTCGGCGTCAATTTGAGCGAGAACAGAGTCAATAGCCATAGGTCAAGCATAACTCAAAAGATTGCGGCCGGACAATTTGCATGCTCGATTTCATTGACTTATCCGCTGCCGTATTCATATTCCGCTTCAGTCCGCATTTCTATATGCGACTTATGCGGCGCAGAGTTTCCTGGGATGCCCGGCGTGCCGCATGGCAAAACGGGAGGAGTTTTGCGGATGTTCCGCATGCCGCCGTGAAGGTGTCCGGCTGCGATGACTCGCTATCTGCATGCGACATTGCGGCGAACGCAATCGCAAAGACGATGCGGGTAGGCGCATTGCGGAGAATAGGCCCCGGGACTCTCTAGACGAGCCCCGGCTGAACCTAAATGGTGCTTCATAAGAGTGAAGGATGAGTTATGCGCTTACTGCCTCAGGCGTGCGGCGCCACGCGTAGAGCGGGAAGCGGCTGGCCAGATCGGCTACTTCGCCGCGAATGCGATCGAGCGCGCCATCGTCGTTGCGATGTTCGAGCGCCTTGGCGATCCATGATGCGATCTGCCGCATCTCCGGCTCTTTCATGCCGCGCGTGGTGAGCGCGGGCGTGCCGACGCGAATGCCCGATGGCTTCAGCGGAGGATTGGTGTCGTAGGGGATGGTGTTCTTGTTCACGGTAATGCCGGCCTTGCCCAGCGCCAGCTCGGCTTCGGAACCGAGGATACCCTTCTCGAAGACATCGACGAGCATCAGGTGGTTGTCGGTACCGCCGGAGACGAGGCGGAAGCCGGCCTGCTGCAAGGCTTCGGCCAGCGCCTTGGCGTTGGAGACAATCTGCGCGGCATAAGTACGGAACTCGGGGCGCAGCGCCTCGCCCAAAGCAACGGCCTTGGCGGCGACGATGTGCATGAGCGGGCCGCCCTGCTGTCCGGGAAAGACCGACTTATCGACGGCTGCTGCGAGCTCCTGCGTGCAGATGATGAGTCCGGCGCGCGGGCCGCGCAGCGTCTTATGCGTGGTGGTGGTGGTGATGTGCGCGTACGGCACAGGCGACGGATGCACGCCGCCGGCAACCAGCCCGGCTATGTGCGCCATGTCGAAGATATAAGTCGCGCCCACCTTGTCGGCAATCTGGCGCATGCGGGCAAAGTCCCAGAGGCGCGGATAGGCGCTGGCGCCGCCGATGATGACTTTAGGCTTTTCCGCAACCGCGATGGATTCCAGCTCGTCGTAGTCGATGGTTTCCGTGTCGCGGCGCACGTGATAGAAGGCGGTGCGGTAAAGCTTGCCGCTGAAGCTCAGGCGGTGGCCGTGAGTCAGATGGCCGCCGTGGGACAGATCGAGGCCGAGAATCGTGTCGCCGGGCAGCAGCACGGCGGCGTAGGCCGAGGCGTTGGCCTGCGAGCCGGAGTGCGGCTGCACGTTGACATGATCGCCGCCAAAGAGCTGGCGCGCGCGGTCGCGGGCCAGGTTCTCAACCACGTCGGCATACTCGCAGCCGCCATAGTAGCGGCGGCCGGGATAGCCCTCGGCATACTTGTTGGTAAAGGTCGAGCCAGCCGCCTCCAGGACCGCTTCGGAGACGAAGTTTTCGCTGGCGATCATTTCAAGGCCCTCGTGCTGGCGCACGGTTTCGCGGTCAAGGGCTGCGGCGACGTCGGGGTCTGCCTGGGCGAGTGGAAGTGACATACGGTCGGTCATATAAGAATTTTACGGCAAAGGCGGGAGAGTGATGCGGTTGAAGTCTTGTATAGGGCGAGACGGGAGAGATTCTGCAAGTGGCTGGCTCTTCACAGGGCCTCGACCGCCTGGCGAAATGGACCGTCTATAGCCTCATCTTGATTGACACTGAATTCGTTCCGGTGTAATGTCGGTCTCATCCCCAGGGCCATGGTATCGAAAGATGGAGGTTGCTATGGCTACCACAGAAGTTTCCCCTGTACTGGATTCCTCTAAACTTGAAGCCTTCATGGGCAAAGCGGTGATGGACATGGGCGCCGCCATGCACGCAGCCCTCGTCGTCCTTGGCGACAAGCTGGGCCTCTACCAGGCAATGGCCGGCGCCGGCCCGCTCAGCTCTGCGGAGTTGGCTGCCCAAACCAACACCTCGGAACGGTATGTTCGCGAGTGGCTTAACGCCAATGCGGCCAGCGGCTTCATCGCCTACGACGCCGCGGCCAGGACCTACGAGCTGCCGCCAGAACAGTCCTTTGCGCTGAACACCCTCGACCTGCCCGGCGCCTATCGCATCATTTCCGCGCTCTTCAAAGACGAGCCAAAGATTACCCAGGCGTTCCGCACCGGCGAAGGGGTCGGCTGGCATGAGCACGATGCCAACCTTTTCTTCGGCACCGAACGCTTCTTCCGTCCTAACTATCAACACAATCTTCTAAGTTCCTGGATCCCGGCTCTTGACGGCATGAAAGAAAAGCTAGCCGGTGGCGCGACGGTCGCGGACGTGGGCTGCGGTCACGGGGCATCCACCATTCTCATGGCGCGCGCCTTTCCCAAGTCGCGTTTCTACGGCTTCGATTACCACAGTGGCTCGATTGAGTATGCGCGGCACGTCGCCGGCCGCGACGGCCTGCTCGATCAGATCAGCTTCGAAGTGGCCAGCTCGAAGAGCTATCCGGTCAACGGCGGCTACGATCTCGTCACCTTTTTTGATTGCCTGCACGATATGGGCGATCCTGTTGGCGCGGCAAAGCATGTTCTCTCTTCGCTCAAGCCGGGTGGTGCATGGATGATTGTGGAGCCCTTCGCCAACGACGCGCCCGAGGAGAATTTCAATCCCGTAGGCCGCATCTTTTATTCGGCCTCGACCATGATCTGCACGCCCGCCTCACTGGCGCAGGAGGTGGGTGCGGCGCTGGGCGCGCAGGCCGGCGAGGAACGCATCCGCAGCGTGGTGACGGAAGCAGGTTTTGGCACCTTCCGGCGAGCCGCGCAAACTCCGTTCAACCTGATTTTCGAAGCCAGACGCTGAAGGTTGCGGGCGCCCCATCCCAGGCGCGTTTTGGGAACGACAAAGCAGCCCGGCGGTGTGAAAAACAGCAGGACCGCACCGCCAACGGCATTCGCAACTGCTCCATGAACGCCGGTGAAGCGGCGCGCGGAGAACCACCAGCAAGACGTCCACCGGCAGATGTGCGCCGACCGCGCTGCCCACGGAGGGTGGCTTGCATGGCGGGAGCGGCGCAATATCAATCGCCGCCCAAACCGGGCCCGCCAGCGGATTGGCGGGCAGAGACACAATCCCAAACGGGCGCGGCGATAGCAGCGATTGCGCATTCGCCTGCTGTCAGGCGGACTCTCGTTCCGCTACGCGTGAATCGGCGGCCTCCGCTTGGCGCGCAGCGGCTTTTTCTTTGCGCAGCGCCTTGAAGGCCCGGTGGACGAACGAGCCCAGATGCCAGCCATCGATGTACTTGAAGGGAGTTTCGCCGGTGGTGTAGTGGCCGCAGGGAAGCACGCGCGGCTCGAAATGGATGCCGTGCTCGCGAAAGGCCTCGACCACCTGCAGCGAGTATTCCCTGGGAAAGGTCAGGTCGTATTCGGCGTAGACCAGCAGCACATGCTTTTGCGGGCCTCCGGCTTCCGCGCCGGCGAACTTGGCGTAGTAATTGACTGGGCTGATGGCGCCCCACAGGGTGCGCAGACGCTCCTGTGTCAGGCCGGCCTGCTCCACGGCCTGACGGATGTGGCGCGTGCTCTGGCCGGTCCATACGACATCGCCGAAGGCCGTCGATGCGTGATTGAAGGCGTTGACGCGCAGGCGCGCGTCGTGCGCGCTGGCCAGGAAGGCGTAACAGGAGCCGAGACTGGTGCCCAAGACTCCGAAGTGCTCGTAGCCCTGTTCCTCCAGCCAGTCGAGGCAGCAGCGAATGTCGACGACCGCCTGGCGGCAGGCTGAGAGCGTGCGGCCGATGTTGGCGCTGACCGAGTAATCGGATCGCTCCAGTTCTTCGGGGCGTCGGATGTCGTGGTAGGGCATGGAGAGCCGCAGCGCCGAAATGCCCATGCGATTGAAGGCCGCGCACAGCGCATTGTGGCTGAAGCCGTCGGCGTTCCACTGCGGCAGCACAACGATAGCCTGCTTGGGCCGCGCCGGATCGCGGTGCTCGGGAGCCGGATACCAGCGCGCGTTCACCAGGTCGTTGCCGGGGTATGGCGTGCGTTCGGGCGAGGTGAAACGCAGGAAACATGCCGGCTTCATCTGGCCGTTGGCGGCCTGGCGGCGAAGCTCGGCATCGCGGGCAAGCGTCTCGGGGCGCACGTTGGTGGGGAACAGTTGCGGATGGCGCTCTTCAAGCCGGAAATCGGTGGGGCGCTCGTAGCCGAAGAACTCGCGGCTCTGGGCGATGAGAAGCTGGTTGATCTTCGCCATGGCGGCTTCGGCGCTGCCGTTGTGGCGCGCCGCGCCTGCGGCAGGCAGAGCTCCGGCGAGGCCATGCGATTCAAGGAAGGGTGCGATGGAGTCGAAGCCCCATTCCAGCGGCCGCACCACGCGATTTTCATCGCGCGTGGTCAGCTGCGTCTCCCATTCGTACATCCAGCGCGCGTACCAGTTTCGAATCATCGATCCTGTTCAAGAATATCAGCAGACACACAGGCTCTTCAGCCGCACGGAACCGGCAGGATCGTGCAGATGCGGCGCTCAGGCCGCGCGTCTGCCTCGCTTGAGCCCGACGTATGCCGCGGTGAACCACCCCACGCTGATCAACAGCAGGAGCGCGATGATGCCTTGCGAGATCACGCAGTAGAGGCACCACACCTCAAGGGCGAACTGTTCGATAAAGGTGAGGCGAAGGGCAAAGCAGAAGCCAGCGAAAACGGTCAGAAGGAGCAGGTAGCGCTTGCGGAAAAAACCCAGCAGGCCGATCAGCAGATAGCCGGCGATGCCAATGACCGCCACGGGAACGTGATACATGACGGCAAAGGGACTGTGGTTCACAATGCCGCAGTCCCATTGGGCGTTGATTGAACACGGCTCCGCTCCTGTCGAGTAGTGAACCTGGAGGGCGAGGCTTGCGACTACGATGCCGGCAAAGGCGAGAAACGCAATTAGATAACGCATAGCGAATAACAGAATACAGGCCGATGATACACCCGCACGATGCGGGGGGCAGTGACGCGGACGCGATAGGATGAACCCATGAACGAGCCAGCTTCCGGCTACCGTCGTGTGGCGTATTTCGGCGGCAGCTTCGACCCGCCGCACCTGGGCCATCTGGCGGTGGCGCGCGCCGCGCGCGATGCGCTGGAGCTGGATGCCGTGTTGTTTGCGCCGGTGGGTGCGCAGCCGCTCAAGCCGCAGGGATCGACGGCTAGCTTCGAGGATCGCGTGGCGATGACGCGGCTAGCAATCGCAGGCGAGCCGGGTTGCACGCTGTCACTGGCCGACGCGCCCAGGTCTTCGGGCGAGCCCAACTA
The DNA here is from genome assembly GCA_021803035.1 of Acidobacteriota bacterium. Classification (GTDB taxonomy): domain Bacteria; phylum Acidobacteriota; class Terriglobia; order Terriglobales; family Acidobacteriaceae; genus Telmatobacter. The sequence goes on from JAJZME010000055.1 coordinate 14,941, forward strand.
TACCCTGGAGACGCTCGAACGGCTGCGTGGCGAGCTGCCAGCCGGTTGCACCCTCTATTGTCTGATGGGCGCTGACTCGTTCTTTGGCCTGCGGCGCTGGCATCGTGCCGCGGAGATTCCCTTTGCGGCGCCGCTGATTGTGGCTTCGCGGCCGGGCCAGCCGCTGGAGGGCCTCCGGGAGGCGCTGCCGGAGGGCCTGAACCTGGAGCCTACTGGGAGCTGGATTCGATCCGGAACTGAAGTCTGCGTCTATGCGGTTGTGAATCCGGCGGGCGATCGGGCGCCGTTCTATCTGTTGCCGGGGCTTGATGTGGAGATCAGCGCTTCGGAGATTCGTGCGCAGGGCCATGCGGCCGGGCAGGGCGAAACCGCCCGGGAAGAGCTGCTTCCAGGGGCTGTGGCCGCCTATGTACGCGACCACGGGTTGTATCGGCAAGGGTGACGAGCCTCACGGCCCGGCGCGGCTATCTGCGCCCGAATCCGCGCGGCTTGACGGGCGCGGCTACAGGCAGATCGGTCTTGCCCTCGGGATAGATCACCAGGAAGCGATTCTGGCCTTCGCCGCTGCTGGCGGTTTCAACGCCTTCCAGGGAGCGGCAGGCCAGATGCAGCAGACGGCGCTCGCGGGCGTTCATGGGCGGGAAGGCATAGGGAGCTCCCGTGGACCGCACCTTTTCCGCGGCCGTTTCGGCCGACAGGCGCAACTCCTGGGCGCGCAGGGCCTTGAAGTTGCCGGCGTCAAAGCTGACCAGGTCATGCTCGCGGGGGTCAAGGCGAAGAATCTGCGCGGCAATGGTTTCAAGGGCGCGCAGCAGCTCGCCGTTGTGCTGCACAACGAGGGGAACGTCGGGTCCGGCCAGCTCGACGTAGATCTGGGGCGCTTCCAGGCCTTCGGGGTCGCGCGCGCCGTCGCCGGCCGTGATGCGGTACTTGAGCCGAATTCCTCCGAGTTGGTTCAGGTTCTTGAGAAACCCGGCAATTTTTTGGGCTGCTTGTTGCAGGTCTTCAATGGGCATGACAGTCCAGTATCGCAGAGCGGGATGGGGCGAGGCGAAGAATGAGAGGAAAAACGATGGCGCGAAAGCCCGGCGTGCCTGCAAGGGCGCCGTAGCGCTGCGGAATCGGAGCCCAAGGCCTGGGATATGCATTGGGGGTTGGCGAGAAAATTAGCTGCAAGAAATTCTGTGGAAAAGAAAATATTTTAAGGGGGGGTGGTTCTGCGGCGCGGGTGGCAGGGAGCGGGCACAATCCGGACATTTTGAGCCGGCGCGATCGCTGACGGCGCGGGCTGGAGGAGGGAGTGCATAAAAACATTATGTGTCAAAAGCCGGAAATTACATGCAAATGGGGCGTAGATTTTCCGGCGGCTCAATGGGGGCAGGGGGTGCAGGCGCGGGGTCGACCGGGGAGATTCAGGAAGGGGCGCAATTGGCCTGCGCCGCGCATTCGGCGTTATGGGTCTGGTGAAGACGGGGCAACTTATGAGGAGTAATTCTTGGCGGCCGAGAGGTTGGAGCTTTCCCAGGTCTCAAAAGCGACCTGGGGCACCCAAAGGTGGTGGTCGGGCACGCATCCTCAGACCCGGGCCACCCGCCATCCTCAGACCCGGGCCACCCGCCACAAGTCACCATAGGCGACTACGCGTCAAGGTGGAACGCGGAACACTGCCCCGTTTTTCGTTACTAACTGGAAGTTGTCACGAGGTCTACGGGGGGCAGCGGTTGCACTTGGCCGCTGCGGCGCTCCATGATGATGGCATGCCAAGGGTCAGCAGGAAAAAGCGCTTCCTCATGGAGCATCCTCTTTGTTGTTTTTGCGGTGGGACTAGGCGGGCGACAACCTTGGATCATGTACCGCCTAAAGCGTGCTTCCCGATCGGCTTTTGGCCAGAACAATTTGAGTTTCCGTCTTGCAGCCAATGCAACAACGGGACTTCGAGGCAAGACACGATCTTCGGTTACTACTCGATCCTTCTCGATTTCAACGAGGCAAACCGAACCGCCGAAGATCAGAATCGGTTACTGCATCTCGGAGAAGAGATAAGGAAGCGGTATCCGGAGG
>JAJZME010000055.1:17019-18073 GCA_021803035.1 Acidobacteriota bacterium
ACCAGACGTCACAAAGCAGAAGCCGGTCTACCGTGTTGGGCGACTCTATGCACCATCCCCAGTCGCGATTTCGCTAGCCCGTAAGCCCGCAATGAATGAGGCAGTACAAACTATCGGCGAGAAGTTAGCGCACGCTCTCTATTACCGAGAGACAAAGAAGATTCTCATGCAGAACCATCGTTTTTTTGCATCGGCATACCAAATCCAAGACCCGAATACAGATAATCTAACGGACTATTTCAAGCACCAGTTCCCGAATTTGACGATTGGCACGCGATCTAATGTCAAATCATACGGCTCACGGTTTGCTTATAGGTCTGGTTACAAATTGGAAGAAGACTTCTTTGTCTTTGCAGCGCAGTTCGGTTACGGTCTGATCCTCTGGGGCATGGTACTTGGCGCCGGAATGGAAGTGGATCCATCGAATGGCGCCCTAAAGGACATGCGATGGCGAAACGGTGGCTGTGGCCTCGGCAGCGAGGCTCCCTCATAGTTTCGGTGGGCTGCTTATACAGGATTAATCCTGCGAAGTCGGCTAGGCTTTACAAATCCAGTCCACTTGGCCGTAAAACGGGCTAGCATGACAAGTGCGCCTGGTCGTCCGTTGTTGCCATCAGGCCAACTCGCTCATCCAGAATAGCTTCCGCAACCAACGCAGGATAGGTATTGGCAAACGGGCTTTGCGCCAGGGATCTGTATTCCGGCTGGAAGCGCTTTCCCAGCGTTGAAACGCTGGGCTAACGAACATTGCGCCTACGGCGCGAGCCAATCGGAACCACTGAAGTGAACAAATAGCCTTTCTGCGATTGCCCTGCGCGGCAGAGGACGGCGCGGAATGGCTGGTGTGGCGCGGCGGCTACACTTGAGAGATGGGCGCTGGGCTGATTCTGGGCATTGAGACCTCGTGCGACGAGACCGCGGCGGCGGTGGTGGAGCGCGGGGCGCGGACACTTTCGTCGGTGGTGGCTTCGCAGATTCCCACCCATGCGCGCTATGGCGGGGTGGTTCCGGAGCTGGCCAGCCGCGAGCATCTGCGGGCCATTGTGCCGGTGGT
>JAJZME010000042.1 GCA_021803035.1 Acidobacteriota bacterium
GAGCCCCGTCCAGTTTCCGGCCAGGCACCTGCCCAAACCGACGCCGGTGAATCTGCGCCGGTTTGCGGAGACGCCGCTGGTGCGCAGGGCGATCAATGTCATCAAGGACCGCATCGCGGCCATGGATTGGCAAGTGCGGGTGCGGCGCGGCGTGCGGGTTGAAGAGGTGGCCTTTGCGGCGCGCAAGCTGCGCGCGCTGCGCCGCACACTGGAAGAGCCGAACGAGACAGACAGCTTCCGGACACTCATCGAACAGGCGATCGAAGACGCGCTGACGGGCGGATTCGGAGCCGTCGAGATGGCGGCGACAGGCGACCCACAACGGCCGGCGATGCTCTGGCCCGTGGACGGTGCCTCGATCCGGATCAACGCCAAGTGGGACGGAGGCGAGGACTCGCCGCGCTATGCGCAGGCGCTCCCCGGGCAGATGGAATCGAGCGTAGTGGAGTTGCGCGACAACCAGTTGATGTACATTCGCATGAATCCGCGCAGCTTTACGCCCTTTGGTTTGGGGCCGCTGGAGGTGGCGTTCGAGACGGTGAACCAGTTTTTGAGCGCGCATCGCTTCGCGGGCAAGCTGGCGGCCAACTCGGTGGCGCAGTATGCGCTGTGGTTGAACGAGGCCACGCCCGCGCAGCACGACCGGCTGATCCGCTGGTGGCAGGACGAAATCGAGGGGACGGGACGCGTGCCGCTGCTCTCAACCGAGCAAAAGCCGGAGGTTCTGCGCTTTGCCCAGGGCACGGACGCGGACCTGCGCCTGGCGTGGCAGCAGTTTCTGATTCGCATGGTGGCGAACGCCTTCGGCCTGTCCCCGCTGATGCTGGGGCTGGAGGCGGACGTTAACCAGTCAACCGCCTCGGAGATGGCTGACGAGGCGTTTCGCGGCGCCATTTCGCCGCTGGCCATGCTGCTGGCCGGACACATCACCCGCGACCTGTTCGGCAAGTGCATCGGCTGGCGGGAGTTCGAATTTGCATTCAACGAGCTGAGCGCGCGCGACGAACAGACCGAGCTGGCCGTGCAGGTGCAACTGCTGCAGGCCGGCGTGCTGACGGTGAATGAAGTGCGAGCCATGCGGGGACTGGCGCCCCTGGAGCCGGGAGCAGGAAGCACGGGCGAGCTTCCATCTTCCCGATCCTAGCCTTTGATCTCTTCGTACTAATAGTGCTGTGCGATGAAGAAACACGGCGCCACGACTTGATACGCAAGAGAGCATGCACTCTTTCCGCCTTAAGCCGCCGCACAAGTCATGCGGCAACATATAGAGCGCGGAGTGCGCGGCTAGAAGCTGCAGGCTGGAAGCCGATTTTTTCACGGAGCAAACATGCGACTGGAAGCAATGGCAGTGAAGTTTCCTCACGTTGAAGGGCATCCGAACCGGATGCCCTTCGAGGGAGTATTGACGGTGGTAAATGCCGCCAGCGATAAGCCCCCAGCCGGAGCGCGCGGGCACCGCGTAATGCTGACGCACGAGGCGGCAGAAAAGGCGTTGCCCTCGCTGTTGGGCATGGCGGTGGATTACCGGCCGGGATGGGACGGGCACGATGCGCGGCGCAAGATCGGCCTGCTGACTGAAGCCGACCTGGTTGGGAAAAGGCTGGTGGTGCGCGGCTATCTCTATGCGCGCGATTTTCCGGATGTGGCGGACGCCATCCAGGCATCCGCCGCAGCGGATCCGCACGCCATGGGCATGAGCTATGAGCTGGCGGATGCACGGGTGGAAGATATGCGCGCCGAAGTGTGGAAGCTGACGCGCGTGACCTTTACGGGCGCAGCCGTCCTGCTGCGGGAAAAGGCGGCTTATCGAGCCACCAGCTTCCGCATGGCGAGTTAGACGGCGGGTCGGCAGGTTAGCGAGTTGGCGAAGCGGCTCCCATTCGGGAGCCGCTTCTGTTAGCAAGTTACCGAGTGGGATGAAGTAATCAACCCAATTAGGAAAGGAACGGCATGGAACAGGACGGAAAACAGATTGTTGAACGACTTGAAGCTGCAACCTCATTGCTGGAGCGAACCCTGAGCTGGCTTGAGGAACGGCAGGGTGCGCTGGCCGGCGAGGTGGAGAGGATTTCGGCTACCGTGGAGCAGAGCCGGCGCGAAGCCGACCTGGCCGTCAAGCTCGAGGCAACCGAGCGCGAGCTGGCCGAGCTGAAGGCTGCGGCTTCGCAGAATGCGCTGCATCCCATGCGCAGAACGTTGCCGGCGGCTAGCGACATGCTGGCGAAGCACGGCATCGGCGAGGGGCCGGTGGATGTGCACGCCCTGGACGCAGCTCTGGCAGGACTGAGCCTGGAGCAGCGCATCGCGGTGAAGACCCAGTTGCTGCGGTCGGGCGCGATTGCCTGAAAAGCAGCTTTCAGCTTTTAGCTTATAGCTTCTGGCGACGAGTTATTGGCTAAGTGCGAGTGCACCTCTGTTGCAGCAGGAAGATGAACCAGGACTTAACACGCCTGGGACTGCTTCCTGCTGAACCATGTATAACCCAAGCCGGAATCCGGCAGCTACAAGCTAGCAGCTAGGAGCCAGACGCTAGCAGCTACACACGGCCCCATGGAGGGGGCGGAAAGAGCCTATGAACGCATCTTTTGCAGACATACACGCCGCAGCGGACTACATCGGGCCGGGCGCCATCGAAGTGCCGCTGTATCAGACCGAGATCTTCGATATCTGCCGGCGATCGAGCCCCTTCGGGCAGCGCATCAAGCAGGTTCCGGCCACGGGTCATCCATCGCGCTTCTTTGAGGAGACGGCGATTCCGAATCCTGGCGCGGCCGGCTTCGTCAATCCACGCAGCATCGCGCCGCCGCTGGTAAGTCCGACGCGCGTGGAGATGAGCGTGCCGCTGAAGGCCATCGTGGCGCAGATCAATTACAACCTGTTCGACATCGAGCTGGGCAACCAGCAGCAGCAGTTCGCCTACCTGCAGGCCAAGGACCTGGTGGACACGGTCAGCGGCGTGATGGTAACTCACGATGTCGCGCTTTGGAATGGCACCGACACCAGCCTGAGCACGCCCACCACCACGCAGTATATGGGCGCAATCGCGCAGATCGTCGCCGGTGGCAACACGGTGACCATCGGCACCAGCGCTTCCATCGTGGACGGACTCAAGTCCACCGTGGCGCAGATGGTGGCCAACAGCGGCTACTATGTGCGGCCCACCGCCATCTACGCCAATCCGGTTCTCCTTGACCTGATCGACCGTGAGATGAAGTCCGAGTTCAACGTGGTGCTGAACACCGAGAACATCACCGGCGGAGTGCGCGTGAAGATGTTGTCGACGCAGGCCGGCGATCTGCCACTTATTCCCGACTGGAGCCTGAGCTACACGGGCACGCCGGGTTCCGGTTCGGCTGTGCTTCCGGCCTACATCGTGACCGAGAATCTGATCGAGTATCACTGGCTCGGCGATCCGGCGCCCCGCATCTTTCAGCTTGGGCTTCCTAACTCGATGACCTATCAGTATCTGGCCGTCAAGTTCGGTGGAGTCGTAGTGAAGGGAGCAAACTACGCGCATTACCAGGTGCTCGTCGACCGGTAAATAGACCCAGCTCGCGGTTCGCAGTCCTAAGTTGGGAAGTTATCCAGGGCACATCGATAACAGCCGGCGCAGGGCTGCGAACCAAGAGCTACAAACCAGGAACTGACCGGAAAGGAATGGTATGGCATATCTGCAGCCAGCAGATTATACGAACTACGGGCTGCCGGCCGGAACCACGGCGGACTGGATTACGGCCGCTTCGGCTTTGATCAACAGCTACTGCAGGCGGCCGGACCTGAACATCATTCAGTACACAGAGCGGTTGCGGCTGACCAGCGGAGCGCTGACAGTTCTGCTGAGTTACCTGCCTCTCGCGCCGCTGGGAACAGCCGCTTCGCCGCTTGTGAGGATCGAAGGGCGCTACGCGCGGCCCAGGCGCGGCGAACTGCTGCATGAGCCCCTGTTCGAGATTGCGTGGGCATTTTCGCTGCCCGGCCAGTGGACGGCAATTGATCCCAACACGGTGGACTACGACGTAAACACCGGCGAACTGACACTGCCCTGGAACCTGCTCGGGCTTCCTTACAACGAAGTTTCGGCGACTTATACCGCGGGACTGGCAGCCATCGGCGATGACGTCAAGTCGGCGTGCGCGCAGATCGTGCGCAACGCGCAGGCGACGCCCGCGCTGAACGCCAGCAGAACGAAGATGGACACGATGTGGATGCAGTATTTTTCCAGTTCGCTGGTGGACGAAACCGTGCAGGCATGGCTCAGTCCCTATGTGGCGAACAGGTTGGGGTGAGCGATGAGCGATACTGCACCGCGACACCCGGCAGGAGCGCCGCAGATGTTGGCCGATGCTCTGCTGCGAAGCGTGGCGGGAACATCGGCACTGTTGCGAGTCACGGGCGCAACCACGGATACCAATATGTCCGAGGTCGGCCTCGTGGCAACGGCTTTCGCTGAAGTTATGGTAAGTCCGGTAGTGATGCGGAAGCTGCTGCCAAGCTGGCGCGAGGGCGACGAGCCGAGATGGGAGTTACTGGTTTCGGCTACCAGCGTGGAACAACAGGTCGTTGCACTGAATCTTGCATCCGCGCAGTCTCTGTTTGCCATGACGCTGGCTGTCACCGTGGCCGAGCAGGACTACCTGATCGAGTCGGTGGCATCCAACGAGGCTTTCGGCCAGGCATATCTATACCGGCTGCTGCTACGGGAGGCGCGTCAGCAAGCGGTGTAGGAGGCAGTTCGCAGCTCACAGCGCAGAATTCATGGTTCAGCGTTTACGACTTACTGACGCGAGCGAATGAACAACCGCTAATGAAACTGCGAACCAGCCGCCGCCAATACATTTTTGCAGATGCATACACTGCGAACTTTGAACTGCAAACTTCAAACTGGTACTTATCATGCGAAATGCAAAAGACTCCTTTTATATGGCGCTGCGCACCCGGTTGACCGTTGTGAACCCGGAGCGCACCGTCCTGATACGCGGAGCGGTGCGGCCGGGAATTCTGGTTGAAGAAGCCGAGGCACCATTCAGTCAGCTTCCCAACGATGTCTTCGTCCTGCGCTGGCTCGGCCTTGCCGTGGATATGGATCTGGGCGCGATGATGGCCGCCGAAGAGTGCGAAATTCTCTACCAGACCTGTGGCACACAGAGCTTTGGAGGGCTGGACCGAGGAAGAGCCCTGAGCCAGATGGATGAGGAACTGACGGCAATACTCGCTCCGTTTTACACGCCGAAGTTGAATTACACCGCTACGCCACCGGCCGCGATGCTGACGCAGGTCTTCTGGGATGAGCCGGCAATTACGCCCATCGTGGTGCAACGCGACCGCTTGAGCCGCTCGGCCAAGGTCACGGTCTACAGCTATCAGGAGCAGGGGGAATAAATGGCGGCAAACTGGTTTTCGGCGCCCGCGCCTGTTACGCGCCGGGTTCGCGGATATTTTGCGCCTGTCAATCGAGCCTCGCAGACGCCGCAGGTCTTCGATCCCTCGGAGCAGGGCCGCTTCGCATTGGACGCGCCGCCCGCACCCTGGATCGATCTTGGCTGGATGCAGGGCTTGACCCGCAAGTCTGTCAGCAAGATATCGCCACTATTGACAGGCATTCCGGCGTCGCCGCAAGAGCAGATCCGGCAAACGCTCCAGGCGCACTTGGCCGTGCAGTTTCTGAGCTGGACCAAGCTCACCATGGCGCTGGCTACCGGCTCGCAGCATATGAATGTGCTGGCCCCGGCGAGCGGCGCCACGCCGGCGGCCACTGGTGCACAGGCCAGTTCCGCGGTAGCCGTGGAAAGCGGCTCGTCCGCCTCCATGATCCTGCTTTCGTCCACAGATGCCGCACAATTCTCGCCTGGCTCGATCGTTGCCGTGGATGTCGATTACACCGGACAGACCGGCTTTGTCGGATCGCCGGTCTCTGGAGCATATGTGCGCCAGGCGCTCACCGATGTTGATTACGTCCGGCGCGTAACCTTCAATGTCGCGCTTGTCGCCGAGGTAACTTCATCCGGGCTTGCCCTGGCTTCTTCGTTGATCGGCGGCGCTCCCGCGGCGAACACCAAAGCCCAGCTTGTCACCGGCTTTGTGGATCGCGAGGGCGGTTGCTTCAGTCAGGAGTGGTCGGCCTTGTTTCTGATGGCAGGCAGCCAGGGCGAAAGAATCTTCTATCACTATCCGCGGCTGCAGCCGATGGCCGGCGCGGAAGAAGCGGTTACTCCGCTGGATGGGAAGAACAAGAACGGCCAATCGCGCGTGCAATTGGTTGGGCAGTTTCTCGCTCTGCCGGTTACCGATCCGCTGGATGGGGAGCGGGTGGTGTGCTATCGCAGCTTCCTGCCGGCGCTCAATGCGCTGGTATAGATGCAGTTAACTCAGGAAGGCCGAAACTTAGGGAGCGACCATGAAGATTACAATTCAGGGGCGGGATTATACGGCCGCTCTCGATGCGGCGCAGCCGCTAACCATTGAGCGCAAACTGAACGAGCCATCCATTTGCCAGTTTTGTCTGAGCCTGCCTTGCGACGCGGGCCTGGCCGCGCCCTCGCGCAATCAGTCCGTTGCGGTTAGCGGTGATGATGGCACAATTTATTTCACCGGTTATATCGCGGCATCTCCGCTGCCAGAGTACGCCGGCATGGGAATTCAAGGACCACTCTATCGCACCGCGATCCAGGCAATGAGCGATGAGCTGCTGCTCGATCAGTTACTTATGCCTCCCAGCAAGGGAGTTACAGGAGAAAGCGCTGGGGCGATTGTATCGCGGCTTGTAACTCGCACAGGATCCACTGCTCTGTCGACTCAAGGACTTACCCTGGGTGCAGCGATCAGCAACTTTGTTCCGGAGCCGGGCGCCACCTGGAGCAAGAGCGCGGGACAGGCCGCCTCCATGGCCCGCTCCGCATATCGTGCAGTGAACGGAGCGCTGTCGCTGTCCCTGGCGCAAAGCACAGTTCACCCGCTGAATGAGACCGACGGGAGCCTGAACCTTGCCGCGCTGGCGTTTACCGCCGCCGTCAAGCGCGCTCTGGCGAACGACGTCACTGTGTGCGGTGAAACCGAGCCGGTAGCTTATGCCACGGAGTACTTTCAGGGAGATGGAGTTACAACCCATTTCTATCTGGCGGCCGATCCCTACTCTCCTCCCTCCTCCAGGTCGATAATCATCCACGAACTCTTCAATGAGCCGCAAATCGACTTGCGCGTGTGGGGTGCTTTAGGCGGAGCAGGCTATCTGACGCTCGGCAGTGGCGGACTGGCCATGAACGGAGGCAATGGCCTGGATGGCCAGACAGTTCTCAGCTGGCTCGATCCAGTCGAGATAGGCGGCACATTGCTGCTGGAGGCGGTGGGCGTGACGCTGTCACCGGGAAGCATCGGCATTCTGGCCGCAGTTTATTCCGGCCTGATGACTGCATCCGATTGTGTGGCGGGGATTCAAGTCAGCGAGCAGCAGGGCACCGGCGCGGTCAGCCTGCAGCCGATCGTGCAGGGGCAGCCGGTGGGCAACTCATTGGCATTGAGTCCAAACAATCAATACACACTGCGTATGCGCATGCGTTGCCCGGAAGATGAACGAGAGCTCGCCATCTATCGCTCTTTCGGAGATAACGAACCGATCTTTGCCGGTGGGCAGTGGATTTTAAGTCCCGGCTATGTCCAGATTGAGGTTCAGGAGTTTGTCAATGGCGTGGGCGCCATTCCGGTAACTCTGTATGAAGGCGCGGTGTCCGCCTTGCCCGGCGCAGGCATTATCGTCGCCGCCAGCAGCATCAATCTGATCGGTTCCATGCGCGGGTTCAATTTGACCAACCTGGGTTCGGGGTGGGTGATGAGTACGCCACCGGGCGGCAGCGCCTATACGCGGCGTCTTGGCTCTACTGCTGAAGCCGGAGAATGCCATCTGGAGCGCACCGGCGTGCTCGTGTTTTACAACGGCTTCATTCCCGTGGTTGGCGAACAGATTGCAGTGACCTATCGCACAACGGGAAGAGCCGTAGGGCACGCGGTCAATACGGCGAGCCAGCAGGCTCTAGCAGAGGCGGGATCGCCTTCTACCGCGGCGTGGATCGGATCTGTGACTTATCCTCCAGCCCGCAGCTCCGCGGACTGCCGCAATGCCGCTCTTGTCATCGGGCAGGCGGCCGCCGGAGTTAGCGCGCTGTGGAGCGGGACTTACAAGGGAACGCGGGCGAGTTTTGCCAACGACGTGTGGCCCGGCGACGCACTGGCTCTAAATGCACCGTCAATCAACCTCAACGCGCAGGTGGTTGTGCGCTCGGTCAAGGTGAGTTATTCGGGTAGTTATCCGGACCTGGTGGAATATGAAATCGGTTTTGCCAATGACTGGGCCGACGATCTGGCCATTAAGACCAGCGCGACAGTTCCTGCCGAAACCTGGCTTCCCGCGCCTGTCTCGCCCACCGTGCTTGCCAATCTGAACGAGTTGACAGTTACCGCGTTGAACGGCAGCACGGTAACTGTAAATACGGGCGTGACACCGCCTGCGGGCGGAGGGTTCGAGATACGGCGGCGGGATTTCGCATTTATGCCGGGAGAAGATCCGGGGCTTGTGGCGCGTTCCACGTTGCCGAACATCACCTGGTCGCGCGAGACGGCGAATGACCGGTTTTATATCCGGATGTACGACGGCTCGACGCCGCCGAATTACTCCGAGTTTTCAGCGGCATTGTTTATCAACCTGCCGCTGGGGAGTTAGGCGGGGAAATTCTGGATACAAAGCTCGGAATGGAGTCCGGCGGATGCGGATGATGAATGAATTCGAGGCACAGGTGCTGAGCGACCTCAGCGTGCTGAAGGCGCAGATGAACGGCCTGATGGGCGACGGCAATGGCGGACGCATCGCGGAGCTGGAGCGGCGCATGGACCGTCATGAGCAGAATTGGCAGCGGGCCAAAGGCTTTCTGGCCGCGGCCAGCGTGCTGTTCGCGATTGCTGAAGTGGCTTTTGAAGCATGGCTGCGGCGCTGACCCCATGCGGTGCGGCCTCGCACGCGATACCCGATCTGAAGTTCAGGCCGGTGAAGGATGCGCTTGCTTCGGCTTGCGGCCATGCCCTCGTTATAATCACCCCATGAGCGAACTGCCGCTGGTTGGCGTGGTGATGGGCAGCAAGAGCGATTACGAAGTGCTCTCGGCGGCCGTGGAAATTTTGCGCGCGCTGGAGATTCCCCATGAGACGCGCATCGTGAGCGCGCATCGCACGCCCGACTGGCTTTTTGAATACGCAGAAACGGCGCGGACGCGCGGGCTGCGCGCCATCATCGCCGGCGCGGGCGGCGCGGCGCATCTGCCCGGCATGCTGGCGGCCAAAACGCTGGTTCCCGTGCTGGGCGTGCCGGTGCCGGCAACGTTGCTCAACGGCCTCGATTCCTTGCTCTCCATTGTGCAAATGCCCAAAGGCGTTCCCGTAGGGACGCTGGCCATCGGCAAGGCGGGCGCGGCCAACGCCGCGTTGCTGGCCGCCGAGATGCTGGCCGCGACCGACGCCGCTCTCTACGAGCGGCTGGCCGCGTGGCGCACGGCGCGCACCCAGGAAGTGCTGAACCAGGAGCTGCCCGGGTGAGCAGCTTCTCAGATATCCCGCAGCAAAATCCGACCATCGTTCATCCCGGCGGCATGCTCGCCATTCTGGGCGGCGGCCAGTTGGGACGCATGACCGCGATGGCCGCGCGCACCATGGGATACCATGTGCGCGTCATGGATCCCGAGTCCGCCTGCCCGGCCAGTTATGTGGTGGACGAGACCATTGTGGGGCGCTGGGACGACGCGGACGCGGCGCGGCGGCTGGCCATCGGAGCGGACGCCGTCACGCTGGAAATCGAGCAGATCGGCGTGGACGCGCTGGCCGCGGTGGCCCGGCTTGCGCCGCTGCGTCCGGGCGTGGAGCCGGTGCGCATCATTCAGGACAAGACTCTGCAGAAGACCTGGCTTGCCGAACACGGATTTCCCGTGGGACCGTTCCGCGTGATTCGCAGCGAGGCGGATTTGCAGGCGGCCGTGCCGGCGCTGGGCGGACGCGTGTTTTTGAAGATCGGGCGCGGCGGCTACGACGGTCGCGGGCAGGCGCGCATCGGTTTTGACGCGCCGGCCAACCGTGAATCTGTCGCCGAGGCATGGAAGGCGATCGGCGCGCGACCGGCCGTGGCCGAGCAGGCGCTGGATCTGGACTGCGAGATCAGCGTGATGGCCGCGCGCAGTCCCTCGGGCGAAGTGCGCGCTTACCCGGCCGCGCGCAACCATCATGAAGACCAGATTCTGGCCTGGAGCGTGCTGCCTGCGGGCATGCCGGCAGAACTGGAATCCCGCGCCGAATCGCTGGCCGCGGGCATCGTCGCCGGGCTGGGCATTGAAGGGCTGCTCTGCGTGGAGATCTTTGTCACGCGCGCGGGCGAGTTGCTCGTCAACGAGCTGGCGCCGCGTCCGCACAACAGCTATCACGAGAGCGAACGCGGCTGCGTGACCAGCCAGTTCGAGCAACTGGTGCGCGCCGTCTGCAATCTTCCCCTGGGCGATACTTCGCTGATTGCGCCGGCGGCCATCGTCAACCTGCTCGGCGATCTGTGGCTCGACGGCAACCTGGATTTCCCCGCCGCTCTGGCGGTACCCGGCGTGCGCCTGCATCTCTATGAAAAGCTCACGCCGCGCGCGGGCCGCAAGATGGGCCACATCTCCGCGACCGGCGCAACCGCGGATGAAGCGCTGGCTCGGGTTCTGGAGGCCAAGCGCCGCCTCACTGGCAGCCGTCCCGCGGCATGATTTAACCTCGAACTTGGCATGAAATTGAAACCCCGTCCCCTGATCATCGCGCTGGCAACAACGGCAGCCGTAATCCTCGCCCTGGTGCTTGCCCTGAGACCGAGCTTGTCGACCGCGCAGACAGGCAGCGCGCTGCCTAACGCGCCCCAGCCCAACGTTGCCGCGCCCGTGGTGCCCAACGGCCCGCGGGTGGTCATGGACACTACGATGGGCCGCATCACCTGCCAGTTTTTTCAAAAGCAGGCACCCGTCGCGGTGGCCAATTTCATCGGCCTGGCCACGGGCACCAAGGAGTGGATCAATCCCATCACCAAGCAGGATGAGATTGGCAAGCCGCTCTACAACGGAACCATCTTTCATCGCGTGATTCCGGGGTTCATGATCCAGGGCGGCGATCCGACAGGTACCGGTATGCACGGCCCCGGCTACACCTTCGACGACGAGTTCGATCCCAACCTGAACTTCACTGAGGCGGGACGCCTGGCGATGGCGAATCGCGGTCCCAACACCAATGGCAGCCAGTTCTTCATCACCTTGGCGCCCTATCCGTCGCTCAACCAGCAATACACGATCTTTGGCCAATGCACCGAGCCCAGCATTGAAGTGGCCAACGCCATCGCCAACGTGCCGCGCAATGCGAGCAACCGGCCGCTGACACCCGTGGTGCTCAGGAAAGTGACCATTGTGCCGGTGGGCCAGCCGCTGCCGCCGGTGCCTGCATGGGAGCCGTCCACGCCACAAGTGCCGGCAGCTCCGGCGCCACAGCAACCGTAAAACGGGTAATTTTTCAGGTTCATGCTTCCGGGTTCAGATTGCCTGAGACCCGGAAGACTCTCAAATTTCGAGGAGCATTCATGGCACTTGCAACAGGAACCTACGCGGTCTTCAACACCACGGAAGGCAAGATCACCGTGCGCCTGTTCGAAACCGAGGCGCCCATCACGGTAAAGAACTTCATCGACCTGGCCGAGGGCGCGCGCGAGTGGACGCACCCGGTCACGCGCGCCAAGTCAAAGAACAAGCTCTACGACGGCACCATCTTCCACCGCGTCATTCCCGGGTTCATGATTCAGGGCGGCGACCCAGCCGGCACCGGCATGGGCGGGCCCGGCTACCGCTTCCAGGACGAGACCAAGGGTTCGCCGCACAAGTTCGACAAGCCGGGCAAGCTGGCCATGGCCAACGCCGGACCGAACACCAACGGCAGCCAGTTCTTCATCACCGTGGCGCCCACCGAGTGGCTCACCGGCAATCACACCATCTTCGGCGAAGTGGTCGAGGGACAGGAAATTGCCGTAAAGATCTCCACCGTTGCGCGCAACGCGCAGGACAAGCCGCACAAGCCCGTGGTGCTGGAATCGGTGGTGATTGAGCGGGTGGCCTGACAGCCCCTGCCTCAGCGGGCCGATGCGCCTGCTGCGCAGATCTTTAGAATGGTCTCGCCAAATTTTTCCACTTTGGCGGGACCGATTCCATCGATCGCCAGCAGTTGATTGGGCGTGGCCGGCCGCGTCTGCGCCACCGCGTTCAGCGCGCGGTCGTGCAGCACGATATAGGCCGGGATTCCAAGCCGTTTGGCTTCGGCAACGCGCCATTCCCTGAGTTTCGCCGCCAGCGTCTCTGACTCTGCCGTCATCGGCGCCGCTGGTTCGGCAGGCTGCTGCTTCTTTGCCGATTTTTGCCCCGCGGCCGGGGCCTTCCGTGTGCGCACCGGCGGTGCGGCGCGGCCGCCGAACTCTTCCGCAATCCCCTCGCTTACAAGCAGCGGCAGCGGCGTTGCAGGCCGTACGTCCAGGCCCGCCGGCGTCAGGCGCACCTTGCGGTAGCGGCGCACTTCACCGTCCTTTTCGTATTCCGCTTCCTCAATCTCGATCAACTGCGCGCGCACCATGGCGTCGAGCAGGCCATCGAAATCGCCGCGCTGCACGCGGCCCGCGGGATCGACGCTCCGCTGCAGCGTGCCGGCGGCCTTGTAGTCCACCGGGCGCAGCTCGTCAATGATGGCCTGCGCCAGTTCGCGTTCACGGGCCGTGACGCGCCGGAACTGCCGCAGCACCGCGCCGGCCGGATCGCAGACATCGCACGCGCCGCACGTGCGGCCGGCGTCGTCCTCGTCGCCAAAGTGGCGCACCAGCGCCGCCATGCGGCACTGGCTCAGCGCCGTATAGCGCAGCACCTTCTCAAACTGCTCGGCGCGGTGCTGCGCCTGCACGGTGTACGTCTTCTTCCAGCCTCTTCCGCCACGGGTTACGCTGCCGCCAAAGTCCACACGCGCGCCGCCGTGAATCTCCAGCTTCTCAAGCGCCTTGTCGAACTCCTCCTCGCTCAAGGCCAACTTCTTCACCGCGGCGCTGCGCAGCTCCTCGCCGGGCTGCGGTTCGTCGCTCAGCACATCGAAGACCTTCTCCAGGTGCGCAACCGGTGGGTAGTCGCGGTTGAGAAAGAAGTCATGCGTGCGCTGGTCGGCATAGGAGTGCATCAGATAGGTGCGGCTGGGCGCCCCGTCGCGGCCCGCGCGGCCAATCTCCTGATAATAGCCTTCGAGCGTGCCGGGCAGCCCGGCGTGAATCACGGTGCGAATGTCCGCCTTGTCAATGCCCATGCCGAAGGCGATGGTGGCGACGACCACCTCCAGCTCGCCCGCCTGGAATGCCGTCTGCACGCGCTCCCGCGTCTCCGCGTCCAGGCCTGCATGGTACGCCGCCGCGCGTGTGATTCTCGCCAGCTCCTCCGCCAGCCGCTCAGCCTGCTTGCGCGACGTGGCGTAAACAATCGCCGGACGCCGCGTGCGCTCGGCCAGCAGCCTGCGGATCGCCGCCGGGCGCTCAGGCACCGGAAGTTCGACCACTTCAATGGCCAGATTGTCCCGCCGGAAGCCGTGAATGAACTTGGCCGGCCGCACCATGCCCAGTTGCGCCAGGATGTCAGCCTGCACGGCGGGCGTGGCCGTCGCGGTCAGGGCGATCACCGGCGCCGGATCAGGCGCGCCGCGCAGCGCCGGCAGGTGATGGCCGATCATGCGGTAATCGGGCCGGAAGTCATGACCCCACTGCGAGATGCAGTGCGCCTCGTCGATGGCGATCAGCGCCAGGCGGCGCTTGGCCAGCATCTCCGGAAAGCCGGGCACACGCAACCGCTCCGGCGCAATGAAGAGAAACTGCAGCTCGTCGCGCAGGTAGTCGGCGCAGGCCTGCCGCGCCACGGCGCGCTCCAGCCCGGAGTGAATGCGCGCCACGCGCAGGCCCAGCGCGGAGAGCTTCGCCGCCTGATCTTCCATCAGTGAAATGAGCGGCGAAATGACCAGCGCCGCGCCGCCGCGCGCGATGGCTGGCAGTTGATAGCAGAGCGACTTCCCCGCGCCGGTGGGCATCACCAGCAGCAGGTCGCGCCCGTCGATCACCGTCCGGCAAACCTCCTCCTGGCCGGCGCGAAAACGCGCAAAGCCGAAGACCGATTGCAGCAGATCGGCGAGAGCGGTCGATTTGGAAGTCGCGGTCAAGGAGAAGCGCCCGGCGCGTGCATCACAGGCACGAGCAGCAGCGGGTGCCTCTACTCACTTTACCTGTACTTGCGCAGCACGCCCAGCACGCGGCCCTGAATGGCCACCTGCGCGGCCGGCACGTAGATGGGCTCCATCTCCATGTTGGAGGGCTGCAGGCGCACCACGTTGCCCTCGGGATAATAGCGCTTCAGCGTGGTCTCGGAGCCGCGTACCAGCGCCACCACGATCTCGCCCCGGCGCGCCGTGCGCGTGCGCTCCACCAGCACGTAGTCGCCGCTGATGATGTGCTCGTCGCGCATGGAGTCGCCGCGCACTTCCAGCGCAAACACGTCGCGGTTGCCCACCACGTCGTGCAGCGAGATGCTCTCCGGCGTCTCCGCCGCCTCCACGGGAAGCCCGGCGGCGATGCGCCCGGCCAGCGGCAGCCGCAGGCTGGAGCGCGTCCGCGCGCCGGGCGGCACCACGTCAATGGAGCGGCTGCGGTTGTGCACGCGATCCAGCAGCCCCTTCTTTTCGAGGTTGGAAATGTGCTTGTGCACGGTCGCCAGGCTCTTCAGCCCCATGCCGCGCGCAATCTCCTCAAAGGACGGCGAATACCCGTTGCGCCCTACAAACGACTCCAGAAAATCGAGAACCTCTTTTTGCCTTCGCGTGACAGCCATGGGCGCATTATAGCGAATAAAAAGCGAACCGCAACAACTCTTTTTGCATGCATCCGGAGTAACTTCTTGAATACCTGTCCCCCCAACCTCCAGCGCGCCCACCGCCGCCTGCAACGCACAAGAACAGCGGGACCTTCGATCCTCAAGCCCAGGTTGCTTGCTGCCAGGTTACACAGACCTCAGCCCCGTCCCGGCTGCGCGGCAAACACGCGACAGGCCGGGGCCTCCCAGTCTGACTGACGGCGTCGATCTTCCGCTTACTCTTTCGCCAGCCCCAGATCGTCCCCCGCCCTGCGGAACTCCTTCTGGTATGCCTTCATCTCGCGCGCCGTTTCACGGGCTTGCGTCGCAACCGCATTGCCGTTGGGATCGGGCTTCGCCAGCTCCTGGTTCATCGTCTCCAGGCGGTTCTGGAGGCGTGTCTGCATCTGCTCCATCGTCTGGGTCCGCTGCTGGATCGCATTCTTCTGTTCATCGTTCAGGCCCGCGTAGAGGCGCTCGCGGTCCTGCTGCATGGTGCGGAGCTGCTCCTGAAGCTGGTCGCGCTGACGGCGCGCTACGTCGGCATTGAAGCCTTTTCCTTGGGTGGCGCTGGCCATGGTCCGCGCCTGCTGCCGCGTCTGAGCCATGGTCTGATCGCAGGTGCGGTACTGGTCGCGCTGCTGCGTGGTCGCCATCGTGTGGAGACGGTCACGATCCTGCTTGCTCAGGCGCGTCCGGTCCTGCGTCCGGCCCCGTGTCTGGTCCGTCGTTCCGCCTCCTCTCGACTGGCCGGAGCCGGCCGTTGAAGGCGGACCCTGTTGACCGCCGCGGCCGCCCCCACCGCCGCCTTGGCCCCGCTGCGCCAGCAGCATGCCAGGGGTGAGCAACAGCATCAGGATTACGGGTGCTGAAATACCTTTTTTCATCGCGCATTCCTCCAGGGGAGGCCTGAATTGCTGCGAACGGCTGACCCGGAGACTTCCCCTTATTTGTCAGCTTTAGACCGCGGCGCAATGAAAAGGCACAGTGAGATAAATCACCAGCGCTAACTTTTCTGTCCAAATTTTGGTGTCCAAAAATACGGATAGGCTGATCAGCCAGGCGACGCCATGCCTTTCAAATCGGGATCACCGCTCCGGTGCAGCCGCCCATAAACTCAATCGCCCCAAATGCGGGCATCGAAAAACCGCGACCTGCCGGTCACCGATTCACCCGCCATTCCTGCTCGCACGCATCACCTTCATCCATGCCGCAGCCGCGGCAAATGAAAGCCGTTGTCTCCTGCCGTCAGCGCAAAGACCCACCCTCCTTGACCGCCGGTCACTGAGATCTCTCATCCTTTCGTTACCTTGGTGATTCTCGATTCCTAGCTTAAGTTATTTCTGGCTTTTTACCCGCCCCCCATCAGTCTTGAAAATGGATCAACGCAGTTAGTGACGTACGAATCCTATCTCGATTTCTAACTGCGTTCCACAATGCACGCGTGACAGATGGAAGCGCATTCTCCAAAAAGTTGCACCCGGTGCACGGAGCAAGAAAAAAAGCACGACGAGAACGCCCCTGCCCATTTTTTCCCCCGCTCTGCGAGATCAGATTAAGGAGAAAATCCATGCCGCTTCCACACGGACGCTCTTGGCTCGAACGAGATGTCCCGCTGAAATGCAAGTTCATGCACCTATCTCTACCTCAGCCTGATGCTTATAATCTGCACGCCATTTGCCGCTGCACAAGCATCATTCCAATACGCTGGGGCCTGGGACTTTGCAACCACAACGGCGTTTAACTCCTGGGTAAGCAATAACGCAGATTGTTTCGCGCCTACGTGCTCTCTTTTGCCTTCGCCGGGAACAGGTTCGACATTTCAAGCCAACAGCTCCGACTACACAGTTGGTCAGGCGGTTACCATCTCGAACT
>JAJZME010000009.1 GCA_021803035.1 Acidobacteriota bacterium
CATGGCGGAGAGAGGGGGATTCGGATTGCCGCTCCGCACTGATTCTAAATAAGTTATTGAAAACGCTAGCCGCTCAAAACGCTAGAAACTGTGGATACGCGGTATTTTGGTACGTATTAGGTACACGGATTCTCGATCTCTTCCGCTTGCCATTTCTTAATTGCATTGAGAAGGATCTCCTTCTCGCTTTCATCCATCTCTGTAATCAAGCCACCAATTCTCATATCTGGCTCGGTACCGATGTCTCGGATTTCTCCATTCGCAATCCAGTATCCAATCAGTTGGGACTCCTCATCTGTCCAAGTTTTTACAGCCCATCCCATCTGACCTTTCTCATTCACCCACATCCACGCATGGATAGTTCTTCCCTCGAAGACACCGCTTCTCTTGACCTTTTTCTCCGGGACAAACCAACGTTCCGCCATACATCCCCCTGTGCATAAGTCTATCTTGCAATATCCACCGGATGTGCTTTAGTGGAGGAAAGGTCGAAACGACTACAAAAAACGAATCGAATGGTAAGAGCAAAATTTGTCGTCAATAGAATTGAGATCACCCAAGGTTATCGACGCATCCGCACGGCTGATGGCAACGACTACGAGAAGAACGAGCGCGATTATCCAAAGACGACGGCGTGCGATCTTCGCACCATCGTTCTCTCACCTGTTTATGCCAACAACGATCCGAAGCATGAGAACTCGCGCTTTTGGGACTCCTCTCCCACTGGCGAAATAAAACTCGGAACCGTGAACCCCGATGCGTGGCAGCAGTTTGAACTCGGAAAGGAATACTATATCGATTTCACCCCTGCAAATCAGTAGGATTGGTACGTAATAGGTACACGCCAAACGCAAAAACCGCGCTAACATGCGCGGTTTCAATTACATGATTCTGGCGGAGAGAGGGGGATTCGAACCCCCGATAGAGCTTTTGACCCTATAACGGTTTAGCAAACCGCCGCCTTCAGCCACTCGGCCATCTCTCCGGTTCTTTGTCGGATTATACCGGAAGTTGACAACCGCGGCGCAGATTACCCAAAAGTCGAAGCCCGTGTGCGCCTGTTTCGAGCCTGCCGCTGCGCACACCTCACACCTTCCGCGCAATCCACTTTTCGCCCCGTGCACCGGACAGGTATCTTTAGATGCACACGGATGCGTTTCCCCTCCCAACCCGCACGGAAGAGGATGTACCTTCTGCCGCTCATCGCCGCCACGTACTTCATGGTCTCCGGCGGCCCATATGGCATCGAAGACATTCTCGGCGGAGCCGGTTTTGGGTGGGCCATTCTGATCCTGCTGGTGCTGCCGGTCGTCTGGAGCCTGCCCACGGCCTTGATGATCGGGGAATTGACCAGCGCCATTCCCGCCGAAGGCGGCTTTTACGTCTGGGTGCGGCGCGCCATGGGCCCCTTTTGGGGCTATCAGGAGAGCTGGCTATCACTTACGGCAAGCATCTTTGACATGGCCCTCTACCCGGCGATCTTCGTTCTTTACCTGGGCAAGTTCAGCCCGTCCCTCACCGTCGGCTGGAAGGGTTACGCCTGGTCCCTCGCCGTGGTGGTGCTCTGCTCGCTGTGGAACCTGCTGGGCGCACCGCGTGTGGGCGAGGACGCCATCTGGATGTCCGCCCTGCTGCTGGCACCTTTCGCGGTGTTTGTATGCCTGTGCATCTGGCATGCAATGACACTGCATCCGGTCATTCACTGGGGTGGCCATGGCGCCGGAGCGGGATTCTCGACCGCCATCCTGGTGGCCCTGTGGAACTACATGGGCTGGGACAACGCTTCCACCGTGGCGCAGGAGGTCGAAAATCCGCAGCGCAACTATCCGCGCGCCATGATGGCCTCCGTCGTTATTGTCGCCGTCAGCTACGTTCTGCCTCTGGCGGCGATGGCCTTGGCAGGCCTGCACGCGGGCAGCTTCTCCACTGGAGACTGGACCGTTGCGGCCGCCAGGGTGGGTGGCCCGCTGCTTGGTCTGGCGGTGGTTGCTGGGGGCTGCATTACTGGTGTCGGCATGTTCAATGCACTGGTGATGAGCTACACGCGCCTGCCTATGGCTATGGCCCAGGGCGGCATGTTGCCGCGCGCACTGGCCCGAACCAACAGTCGCGGCGCGCCGTGGGTAAGCGTGCTGGCCTGCGGACTAGCCTGGGCACTGGCGCTCAATCTGTCTTTTGCGCCCTTGATCTCGATTGACTTGATTCTCTACGGCACCAGTCTGCTGCTGGAATTTGCGGCGCTGATCGTTCTGCGCATCCGCGAACCCGGTTTGCCACGGCCATTCAGGGCCGGCAACATGGCTCTAGTCTGCCTGCTCAGCGCCTGTCCGGCTGTGCTGATCGCATACGCACTTTACGTCTCGCGCAGCGAAAAACTGATCGGCTCAGTGTCGGCCTTGCTCTTTGCGGCGCTGATCGGACTGCTTGGACCTGTGTTCTATTGGATGACCTCGTCACGCAGAGTTGCGCGGGCGGCCTCTGAAGCAGCGGACTGAGAACGATTCGCCGGGTCGTCCCTGAAGGCCTCCATCTGAATGGACTTCTACCCTACACCGCAATCTTTTGTTCGCTCTTGTGCTGTTTCGCGCGAGTATCTTGAAAAGCCTTGATTGCAGCCGCCACGTGGTCGCGAGCGTAGGAGGCATCATGCCATCCTATGATCTCTACGCGCTTTCCCTCAAGGTCTTTATAGATGGAAAAGAAGTGGGTGATTTCCTTGAGCAGGTGGGGATAAATATCGGTGTAGTTCCAGATATTTGCGAAGCGGGGATTGTTTTTGCCCACAGCCAGCACTTTTTCATCGAGGATGCCCTGGTCGAGCATTTCCAGCAGTCCGATGGGACGCACCTCCTGCACGCAGCCCGGAAAGCTCGGATCAGAGACGAGCACAAGCACGTCCAGCGGGTCTCCATCGTCGCTCAGCGAGGAAGGGATGAACCCGTAATCTCCCGGATAGTGGACCGGCGAGTGCAGATTTCGGTCCAGTTTGAAGACATGCAGATGCTTGTCATACTCAAACTTCTGGGTGCCATCCTTTGGTATTTCAATCACTGCCCGAAATGCTTCGGGGGCATGGTCTCCGACCGGAAGCTCCAAATAGTTGACCATAATAGACTTGTATCTCCTTCAAGGTTTAAGGAAAGCGTCGCCGGCTTGGGTCGCTGTGCCGACAGTGAATCCACGGCGAATCAGGTACCGGAGGTAATATAATCACCGATAATGAAGGCTCATGTCTATGTCACTCTGAAGGCTTCTGTTCTGGACCCTCAAGGCCAGACGATCTACAACGCTCTGCGCAAGATGGGATACTCAGGCGTCGAAAGCGTGCGCCAGGGCAAGTATTTCACCATTTCGCTCGCTCAGGGGATAAGCGCCGAGGCTGCCCGCGACGAAGTCGAGCGCATCGCCCGCGATGTCCTCACCAATCCCGTCATCGAAGAATTCAACTACAAGATCGAAGAATGATTTAGCCTGGCAGGCCTTCTGAAGCGCGGCTGGCCGCTATTTGGCCGTGCTGGAAGATGCTGTGGAGTGGGGACGCAGCGAAGGTGCCGCCGGCTGTGCGCGGCTCAGGCGTGGCTTGACATGCTTGCCATTGCTGAAAGCTAGGGTTGACGGGCAGATCATCGCCCACTGAAAACGTTTCTCAATTTTCCGGCGGCCGGCCCGGCAGCAATCGCACCGGCACGAGTAAAGGTATTCTTCATAGGGCTGGCAAGCCGTCCTGCCAAAATCTCCAGGGAGGTCCTTCACCATGTTCAGCAATGCGGCTAAACACGCGACCATAGCTCTATCGCTTCTCGGCATTGGCGCGTTCCCGCAAATCCCCGCGTACGGAGCGGCGCCGGCTGGTGCGGCGGCTGCGCATCAGGCGGTAGCTGAAAAGGCGCTCGGGATCGTCTCCGGAATTCATGGCACATGGTCGCAAATGCCGGGCAACATCGTCACCGGGGGAATGACCAAAGGCGCGCTGGTCGGCAACGGGAGCGTCGGCGTGGCCTTGGGCGGAATTCCGGAAAAGCAGGAATACTACATCGGCCGCGATGACTTCTGGAGCATCCTGCGGGGGCGCGTCATGCCCGTCGGCCGCTTGCAACTGACCATTTCCGCCTTGCAGGGCGCCTCCACCGCATTGCGGGAGAACATCGCCCCGGCCGACGTGACCGCCAGATTCACTGAAGGTTCTTACGCGCTGCAATCCCGCTCCTGGGTCGCCGACGGAAAGAACCTCTTTGTCCTCGAATTGCAAAATCCCGGCGCAGAAGCCTTGCCGGTACGCGCTGCCATCTTCGACGCCTTCGGACACAAAGACCGGGCAACTCTCAGCGGAACCTCTGGCGACATTCGCTGGCTCAAAGTCTCACCTGAAGTCGTTCACGCAACCATTGGCGGCTCATCGGATGGAATCGTCACGGCGCCGGACACCCTCATCCGCTCCGTTCAGGTTTTTGCCGGCGCCTCCGCCAAATTGCTGACAGATCCCCAGGCAAAGCCTCTTTATGCCTGGGAATCGAAGGCCGGTTTAACTGGCGCAAGCAGAACAGCCGATGGAAAGAGGCCGCCCGCATTCTCATGCGGCGATATCATCATGCCCCAGCGCCGCTTTACCGTGCAGGCGACCATGCACGCGGGCCGCGCGAATGGTGAGGCCGTCATCTTCTCCTCGCTGGTCAGTCACCGCTGGATGAAGCACGCCGAACAGGTTTCCGATCCGTTCGGCAGCGTTTATGGTCACGATGTTCCCCGGGTTCAGGGAGCGGCAGCGGGATTCATCGTCTATCTTTCGCAGGGCCGGCTGTCCGCCAATCTGAACGGCACGGTTGTCACGGCCAATCGCCCGGTTCCGCTGCATCGGTGGATCCGCGTTGCCGTTGCCTATAACGGCAACAAAATGGTTCTGCTGCTGAACGGATCGCAGGTAGGCGAAACCA
The DNA here is from genome assembly GCA_021803035.1 of Acidobacteriota bacterium. Classification (GTDB taxonomy): domain Bacteria; phylum Acidobacteriota; class Terriglobia; order Terriglobales; family Acidobacteriaceae; genus Telmatobacter. The sequence goes on from JAJZME010000009.1 coordinate 4,932, forward strand.
CCAACTTCCCGGCCGCGGCGCAGGTGATGGGCCCCAAGTGGGAATGGGCCGCAACGCATCCCGGCGATCCGCAGATTCCCTTCGATGGCATTGCGCCTGAGGGAATCCTGGCCATGCGCATCATCGGCGCGCGTGTCTCCACCGGCAACGGAACCATGCAATTCACAATTCCCGCCCGTGGGCGCGTGATCGCGGTCGTTGCCGTCATGGATAACCGCGACTCGGCCGGGTATTTTTCCGCGGCGATCTCCGATCTCCAACAGACAAATCCGGACACTATCGCCGCAAGCTGGTCGCATCATCTGGCATGGTGGCGCAACTTCTGGTCCAGGTCGTTTGTCGAGATACCGGATAGGACCGTCCAGTCCTGGTGGTATGGATCGCTCTATGTGCTGGCGTCCTGCAGCAGGCCCGGCAATGTGGCGCCGGGACTTTGGGGCAACTGGATCACTTCTGCAGGCAGTTGGTGGCGAGGCGATTTCACGCTGGATTACAACTATGAAGCGCCATTCTGGGCCGCCTTTCCGACCAACCACGTAAGTCTCGCCGAACCTTACGACGCGCCGCTGCTGGCCTGGGTCCAACGCGGACGCGGGCTGGCCATGAAGCTGCACGATCACGGACTGATCTATTACGCCCATCTTGCTCCATCGCCCGGCTGGAGCGCCGACAACATGCGGTCGCTGGATCAGAAAAGCGATGCGCTGTTTGCAGCCGTGAACTGCATCCAGCGCTGGCGCTACACACAAGATGCCGCCTACGCGCGCAAAATGTGGCCCTTCCTGACCGGCGTGGCGGATTTCTGGGACCACGATCTGAAACTGGTCAACGGACGGTATGTCGATTTCAACGATGCCGCCGACGAGCACATGTGGGGACCGGCCGATGATGTCAATCCAGCCACCACCATCGGCTTTCTCAGGATGCTGTACCCGGCGCTCATCGACATGAGCTACCAGTTGCACACGGGGCAGGATATGCGCGAGATCTGGCTCAACATCTTTTCGCGCCTGAGCGGTTTGCCCATCGCGCCGGCCGACAGTGTCGCGGCCATCCGCAAGGCCGTTGGGAATAACATCCCCGCCGGAGCCATGGTCATCCTGCAAAGCCAGCACGGCATGCAGTGGGTGCATCTCAACAAAGGCGATCGCTTTGCGGCCAATCCACCGGTTGAGCTCTCAGGCTCTTCGGCCGGGATGAATTCCCTGCAAGCCGTATTTCCGGCCTGGAATGTCGGCCTCGAGAGCAGCCCGGCTCTTCGTCAGGCGGCACAGAACACGGTCAATTACACGCGCCTCTGGTACGACAAGAACGACACGTCCAGCTTCTATCCCGCCGCGGCAGACGCCGGTTTCAATCCCGATTCGATCCTCAGGCATCTTGACCTGCTAGTGACGCACATCGGCTACCCGAACTTCGCCTACAACATTGGTAACGGCGGCATCGAAAACGAAGCGACGGTGCCCACAACCATCTCCGCAATGCTGCTCCAGAGCTACCAGAAGTACATTCATGTCTTCGCAGACTGGCCGAAAAATCAGAATGCCTCGTTCGGAAATCTGTTAGCCGTCGGCGACTTTCTGGTCTCAAGCCGGATTGCCAGCGGACGCGTGTCGTATGTGCGCATTACCAGCCGGCACGGCGGCATGTGCAAGCTTGCCAATCCCTGGGGATCGACTCAGGCCGTGCAGTTACGCATCGCCGGAAAACAAACCCAGGTGTTGCACGGCGCAGTGCTGAGAATTCCGACGCAGGTTGGTGAGCGGCTCCAATTCACGCCCATAAATGAGTAATTCCATGATCAGCGCGTGAAAGCATGGCCAAGCTGCCGCGCGCGCGGATTCTCCGCCGCCCGCAAACGGCATCGACGGCCGTATTACAATGCAGAGGGTGTTGGCCTACGGCGAACATCGCCCGCTTCGGTTAGAGGAGGTTGTTGCATGAGACCGTCCACGCTGCTTGCCATCCTCACCGACATCCATCTCTGGGTTCCGGTTACCATCCTGATTTTCGGGGTCTGCCTGCTCTTTTATCTAAGGTGAATGCATGAGCACGACAGCCGCCCGCTTGCGCTCTCCCCGCTCCTTGCACCAGATGGGTGTCTTTTGCGGCCTTGCCGCGGGCGCATGGCTGGGTGCTGCCGAAGCACCCACCAAGCTTGTCCAGACCGGCATCTCTCCCTTTGTCATCACCCTGGGCATGGTCTCAGGCGTTTTCGTCGCTCGCTGGACAGTGCCCATGTTGCTGAAGGGCTCAGGCTTTCTTTTCGAGGACCTCAAGCAGAACGCACACCTTATCATCTGGGCGTTGCTCGCGGGCATGCTCTGGGTGGTGGCGAACACGCTGACGGTCTTTGCGATTCGCGATGTAGGTCTCGCAATCGCCTTTCCGCTCTGGAACACGAATTCGCTGGTCGGTATTCTCTGGGGCTGGCTCTTCTTCAATGAACTGCGCGGGGCGGGAAAGAAAGGCTGGGTGAAGGTTCTGGGCGGCGCTGCTGCAATCGTCGCCGGCACAAGCATGCTGGCCTACACCTCAACGCAGGCGAACGCGGCGGACCACTACCGGGCCATCCAAGGCATTTGTGCCGCCCTGGGCGCCGGCATCCTTTGGGGAACGCAATATATTCCCTATCGCAAGGCCTATATAAGCGGCATGAATCCGCTCTCGTTTGTCACCATGATTGCCTGCGGTGAATTGATCGCAGCGGTGGCGCTGGGCGCATTCTTCCAGGGCGGCTTTGTGCCGCTCTTCAGCCACCTGGCGGCAGCCCGGACCGTGCTTTTCTGGCTTTTTCTGGGCGGATTCTGTTGGGTTTTCGGAGACCTCTTTCAGCAATATGCCGCCAAATACATTGGGATCGGTCGCGGAATTCCGCTGTCGAACACCAATCAATTGTGGGGCATGGCCTGGGGCGCGCTTGTCTTTGGTGAATTCTCTAATCTCAGCGCTTCGCCCATCATCACGGTTGTCACCGGCTCTCTGATCATGATTGCCGGAGCTGCCGCCATTTCCTTAGCCTCCGCTTCATCGTCCGAGTTAACCTCGTGGACGGCCGCAATGAACCGCGAATGTAGCCGCTACTCCCTCGATCCACTACGTGTGGCCAGGTCGGTCGCGGGAGACCACGACTTAAACCACCGCGGCAGAACTGGCCGCCGTTGGGAGATACTCGCTTTGCTTGGTGTTCTGGCAGTGCTGGTGAGCCTGGCTTTGATCGCGCATTATCCAGCTATCGCTGTCAACACTGCGTGGATGTTCATCCTCATCGCGGCTGCCCTGCTGCTGCTCGGAGCCAGCGGCACGCTGCTCTGGCGCCGTACTCGTTTTTCCTAGCCTGAGAACCGGACAACTCGAAATCGCAACCGGACACATTATCGCGATGGGTGGTGGTTCGTCGGCAAGTGGATGCTAGAAAAGCGCCGCACAGGAAGGCACCCGTGCTGCCCTAGCCGGGCGCCGGATGCGCTACACGGGAAATCAGGCAACGCACTTCGAGGTATGTTGTCAGGGAGCGGCGCCGCAACCGAGTGAAAAGCGCAAGGTCGCGCAAATCCGATCCATCTGCTAGGGGCTCAGCTGAGCCAGGCGCTTGCCCAATCTCTCCTGGACGACAGTGGCCGGGTTGTGGAGGTTGACTGCGCAGGGCCCCTTCATTCCGTCCTCTTCGCTTAAGAGCACCTTCGATGGCACGCTGCGGATTGTGGAGGTGATCGGCGCGACGGTAACGATCGACAGGTAAGAGATGGCACTGTTTCGGGTGAGCACGACCACCGGCTGTTTCTTGTCAGGTGGAGCGAAATTGTAGAGGCGGACATCCCCGCGGGCTATTCTGCCGGCCACGCCGCCTCCGCTTCCCATAGCCGGGATTCACCGGGTGACGCCGCCTGCTTCGAATAGCCTTCGCGGTCACGCGCTTCCAGGGCGCACATCTCTAATCTCCGCAGATGTTCCCGCAGTGCGTCGCGTACGAAGGCGGAACGATTCCGTCTGGCCCGGCGCGCTGCCCGATCGGTGGCTTCAAGAAGCTCCCTTTCAAGAACAATCTGAACAGTCTCCATAAAAGATCCTTTTCCACGATATGCTCCACACATTATTCAACAATCACTGGCGGTGCTCCTCATATCTGCCTCTGCGCCGAGGGCGGCAGCGGCGGGATCTAGATGCGAAACTCGTTCAGGGCCTGAAGCCCACCGTATCATGGTGCGGCTTTTGCGGCACGGCTGAAGCCATGCCCTGTTACAAGACCTTTTCCACCGGGAGTTTTTCCGAAGCCTGTGCAGGCCGCTGTTTTATTTTGTTGTGCTTGCGGCGTGGCTGCGGTCGTGCCGTTATAGGAAACACAGGCGGGCTGGCACGGCAAGGGCGCGTGGCAAGTTGGCAGGTTGGCGGGTTCTGCATTGGCCCAGTTCATTCGTCGCGGGCCGGAGATTGCGGCGCGGGACTTTGACAGCGCCTGCGAGATGCGATTTGCGGCGGCTGCACGGGCGCGCCGGCGGAGTGTGCGGGGACTGGCATGGCTCGTTGCGGCGGCATCAAAAAACTGCGCGCAGGAGGATTTAGGCACTTATCCTGCCATAAAAAAGAGGCGGCCGGGGTTGCCGCTGGCCCTGCAAGGAGTTCTCTGGAAGCGGCTTGTGCGGTTGAAAGAAGCTTTAAATCATAAAAATAACAATGACTTGAAAGCCGTTTGCGTCGTATGATGCCAGATGCCGAGTCAGGTGTACTTCGGAGTCAACTCAAACTTTATGCGGGTACAACAACCTCATTGAGAGGGGGAGGAACGATGAAGAAGTATTTTGCGGAACTCGCGGGCACTTTCATTCTGGTGTTCTTCGGCTGCGGAACCATTGTGTTCGCAGGCGGCAAAGTGGGCATTATTGGCATTGCGGCGGCCTTCGGGCTGGCACAGGCCGCGGTAATTTACGGGCTTGGACCCGTCTCGGGAGCGCATGTGAATCCGGCGGTGAGCTTCGGCGTCTGGTCCGCCGGACGAATGTCGGCGAAGGATATGGTCGGCTACTGGGTGGCCCAGTTTGTGGGCGCCATCCTGGCGTCGCTGGTGTTGTGGGGCATTGCCAGTGGAGTGGCCGGCGGTTACAACATCGGCATGCAGGGCCTGGGGCAGACCGGATGGGGGCCCGGCTACCAGGGCGGGTATAACATTGTCGCCGCGATCATCTTCGAGTTTGTAGCCACGATGCTCTTCCTCATCGTCATTCTGGGCGCGACGCAGAAGAGCGCACCGAAGGGATTTGCGGGAATCGCCATTGGCATCGCGCTGGGCCTGATCAATGTTTGCGGGATTCATGTTTCGGGAGCGAGCGTAAATCCGGCGCGCAGCTTTGGGCCGGCCCTGCTGGTGGGCGGAAAGGCGCTGGCGCAGGTGTGGATGTTCCTGGTGGTGCCCAGCCTGGGCGGAATTGCCGGGGGGCTGTTTTTCCGGAGCAGGGCTTTGCAGGCAGCCGACCCCACGGAGTAGGAAGACGATTGCAAGCCTGTACTCGGCGCGGGAAATCCTGTTTCCCATGGGCCATGGGCGCGGACGCTTCGACCTGGAGGATGCGGTCGAAGGCTGCTTCGCGCCCTTTGTACGTGTGATCTGTAAGTGCTGATCCGGTAGCCGTATCCCGCGCTTTGCGGCAGAGCGGTTGTGGGCGTGCCGGTTGGCGATGGTTGGCCAACGGTGACGGCCAGCCTTCGCAGCAGGATTTGCGCTATCAGGCGAGGGCGACAAAGCGCAGACGGACATAATCGGCCGTCCAGTTGCCTTCGGTGTCGCGCAGAATGGGCGCCAGCAGCTCCACCGATTCGTTGACCACGGTGTCGCGAATTTGCTCTGGCAGCGACTCGAGGACGCCGCGGCGGAAGGTCCTGATCCAGCCCTCCATGCCGCTTTCCGGAAGCGGCGTGGGGCGGGGGATGCGCGCAATCTGCTTCACCTGGAAGCCGTTGCGTTCGAGGCGGTGCGCGTATTCCTCGGGGGTGGGATAGAAGTTGATATTATCCCGGCGGACATCGAGGCCGTGGCGGGCGGCGACGGCCGCAATCGCTACGCGGATGGCGGCGATGTTGCCGTGACAGCCCATTTCCGCGACGAAGCGGCCGCCGGGCTTGAGCACCCGATGCACGTGACGCATCATGCTGTCCTGGTCGTGTATCCAGTGCAGAGCGGCGTTGGAAAAGACGGCGTCGAAGGAAGCGCCGGCGTAGGGCAGGGTTTCGGCGGTGCCTTCATCGGCCTCGATGCCGCGGGAACGCGCAGCGGCGACCATCTGCGGTGAGGCGTCGAAACCGCGTACGATGGCGCCGGTGGCGGCGATTTGCGCGGTGAGATGGCCGTTGCCACAGCCGAGGTCGAGAATGCGCTCGCCGGGCTGGGCGTTGAGCCACTCCAGTACACCCCCGGCCAATCCGTGGACAAATGCTCCGTTGTGATCGTAGGTTTCAGGGTTCCAGGTCTGCACGGTGAACCACCTCCCATCAAGGATAAATGGGGCGCACATTGAGGTGCGGCTCATGATCGAAGGTAAATCGGGAGCTTGGAGCAGAGCCGGGCAGCAGGGCGATGCTAGAGGCCCGCATGGGCGGCGAGAGCACCATGCGGGCCGGTTTGATCGATCAATATGCCGGGCTGCTGCAGCGAATCCGCAGGAGCCGGAAGGAAGGCGGTTTAGACTTTCGCCTCGAGGTCCGCAATCACGTCGAAGAAGCGCTGATCGAGGCGGCGGTTGGTGGAAATGGCTTCCTTGATGGTGATGTCGGTGATATCGGTGCCGCGGAGGACGGCGATGCGACCCCACTTTTTGTCGTGCACCATATCGATGGCGTGGAGGCCGTAACGCTGCCCGAGCAGGCGATCGTATGCCGTGGGAACGCCGCCGCGCTGGGTGTGGCCGAGGTTGACGGAGCGGGTCTCGTAGCCGGTCGTCTTCTCAATCAGCTCGGCCAGCGCTTCGCCGATGCCGGAAAGGCGCACGTGGCCGAAGGAGTCAACCTGCGCGGAGCCGACGACCTGGCCCACCTCAGGCAGGTGGCAGCCCTCGGCAACTACGACGACGCCGTAGTGCTTGCCGTGGTCGTAGTTGTACTTGAGCAGGGCACAGACATGGTCGATGTCGATTTCCTTTTCCGGGACCAGCACGACATGGGCGCCGCCGGCGATGCCCGCGGCATAAGCGATCCAGCCGGCATCGCGGCCCATGACTTCAATGACGACGACGCGATTGTGCGAGTCAGCGGTGGTGTGGATGCGATCCACGGCCTCGGTGGCGATGGAGACGGCGGTGTCGAAGCCGAAGGTGGCGTCGGTGCCGGTGATGTCGTTGTCGATGGTCTTGGGGACGCCAACGCCGTGAATGCCGTTTTCGCAGAGGAACTGGGTGACGGACTGGGTGTCATCGCCGCCGAGGGCGATGAGGGCATCGATCTTGTTGATCTTGAGCACCTCCTGCACTTTGTCGATGCCGCCGGGGATCTTCTTGACGTTGGTCCGGGAAGAATGCAGGATGGTTCCACCCTTCAACTGGATGCCGTCGATGGTTTCCAGGGTGAGGGGAATGAAGTTGTTGTCGAGCACGCCTCGCCAGCCGTTGAGGAAGCCGATGAACTCGTCGCCGTAATGGTTGATGCCCTTCTTGACGGCCCCATAAATGACCGCATTCAGTCCGGGGCAATCGCCGCCGCCGGTCAGCAAAGCAACTCGCATTGCAGAAGTCTCCTGTTAAATTTGGGCGGCCGCGCCGGGCCGAACCGGATACTTGTTTGTGGATGGCGTCTCAACGAGGGCTAAAGCACACGGTTGGCGCCTTAATCAGTGTACTCCGCCGGCGTAAAGCGAACTGGTGACCCGGCGCACGGGCCGCCCCGGACTGCCTGCGGGCGCAGGCGGAGAGCAGCGGCAGCGTGACTCTGTCTGGCGAAAGCACGCGCTGCAATGGTTCAATAGCAGGTATGCTTGGCACCGGAGCGCTGCTGCTGTTGGCATTTGCCACCCTTGTGGTTGCGATTCTGCTGGTTCTTCTCCAGTTGACGCGGCTGGGCATTCTCGTCCGGTCGACGATTCCCGACCACCCGCGGCGGCGCATGTTCATGGCCTCGGTCTCATTTCTGATTACCTTCGCCGGGCTCCGGATCCTGGTGCACCTGATTCTATGGCACGTGGGCCCGTTTCAATATGTCATTGTGCGCGGCCATCATATTCATCATCTGGTTTGGGGCATTCTTATCCTGTTGCTGGTTGGCTATGGATGGCTGCTCGATGTGGGCCGCGGGCACACGCCGGTCGCAATCTTCATGGGCCGGTTGATGGCGGTGAGCTACGGCGCGGGAGCGGCGCTCACGCTGGATGAATTCGCCATGTGGCTGAACCTGCAGCCGGACGCTTACTGGTCCCATGCGGGGCGGCTCAGCATCGACGCCGTCGTCATCTTCGGCGCTCTGCTGGGCGTAGGCGCGTGGGGCGCGCCGTTTTTCCGCGGGCTGCGGATCATGTGGAGCAAGCGCGGGCTGTTCGGCAAAGGAGGAAAACTGCTGGGCCCGCCTATTCGGCTCGTGCGGTTGCTTCGTCCGCGTAAAGCCCGGCGATCAACGCCGCATAGCGATCGTTAATCACCCGGCGCTTGAGTTTCATCGAGGGGGTCAATTCACCGGACTCCTGGGTCCATTCTTCAGTTACCAGGCGAAAGCGCTTGATGGTCTCAAAGTTGGCCAGACCTGCGTTGGCCGCCTGCACCAGATCGGCGTAAAGAGCCGTGACCCGCTCGTGGGCCACCAACTGGGCGCGGGAAGTAAACGGAATGCTCTGGCGGCGCGCCCACTCTTCCAATGCCGGGAAGTTCGGCGCGATCAGCGCGGAGATGAACTTGTGCTTGTCGCCGACCAGCGCCGCCTGGGCCACCAGCACGCTGGCCTTGAGCTTGTTCTCAATGGGCTGCGGTGCAACCAGCTTGCCGCCCGATGTCTTGAGCAGCTCTTTCTTGCGATCGGTAATGAAGAGGAAGCCGTCGTTGTCGATGCGGGCGATGTCGCCGGTGCGAAACCAGCCGTCGGCATCGATGCATTCGGCATTATCCACGGGCTTGTTCCAGTAGCCGCCAAATACCGAGGGCCCCCGGACCAGCAGTTCTCCGTCGGGCGCCAGCTTCAGCTCGACATTGGGGAGGGGCTTGCCGACGGAGCCCATGCGGTGGCTGACGGGCGAGTTGAGCGCGATCACCGGCGAGGTTTCCGTAAGGCCATAGCCCTCATAAAGCGCGATGCCTACGGAGGCGAACCAGCGGGCGGTGTCGATGCCCAGCGGCGCGCCGCCGGAGATGAAAGTGCCTACGCGCCCACCGAAGGCTTCGCGCACCTTGCTGTAGATCAGCTTGTTGGCCAGCTTCCACATGGATGACGAGGGGCGGCGGCCATCGTAGATCGTGTCGCAATGGCGCGCGCCCATCTTGACGGACCAGCTCAGCAGGCGCTTCTTCACCGGCGACAGAGCGGCACGGCCTTCAACGGCCTGACGGATTTTTTCAAAGACGCGAGGCACGCCGACGATGACCGTGGGCCGGATCTCCTGCATGGACTGCGGCAGCTTGTCGAACTGCGAGCAGTAGGCCACCTGCGCTCCGTGGTTGTACATGACGTAATCGAGGGCGCGGGCGGTGATGTGCGAAAGCGGCAGGAAGGAGATGCAGGCGTCGCTGGAGTTGAAGTGGAAATCCGCCACAGTGTAGTTCTGATTGGCGGCGATATTGCCGTGGGTGAGCGCGACGCCCTTGGGCTCGCCGGTAGTGCCGGAGGTGTAGATCAAGGTGGCCAGATCCTTGGGCTCGACGGCGCCGATCAGCGCATCGAAGACAGGATCGTGCTCCGCGCCGTGCGCATCGGCTCCGGCCAGGATCTCACTGATGGCGACGGCGCCTTCGGGCACGGGCGAATCCATGATGACGATCCGCTGCAACGGCGTTTGCTCGCGCACGGCATTCAGCTTGTCGAACTGCTGGCGGGTTGACACCACGGCAATGCGGCAATCGGCGTCGCGCAGCAGCGCCGCCATCTGCTCCGCGGTCAGCGTGGGATAGATGGGCACATCAGCGGCGCCGATGGCGAGCACGGCGAAATCGGTGACGGCCCACTCCCAGCGGTTCTCGCTGATCAGGGCAATACGTTCGCCTTTGCGCGTGCCCCACTCAAGGAAGGCACGGGCGAGCGCACGGACCCGCTGATAGATCTGGTCCGACGATAACGGCTGCCAGCGGCCCTGCGCGTCCTGCCAGAGAATGGCGCGCGGATTGCCAGCCGCGGCGACGCGGCGGAACAGGTCATTGACTGTAGAAATCGACGTAATCGGTGTCATGCCTTCGATAGAGCAACGCCGGCAGTGTTTCCGGACGCCACACGAGAGTGTATCAGCGCAGGGCGGCGGGAGGATTCCCGGTGTGGAATCTGCTGTACCGGCATGGCAGGCAAACACAGCCTCTTCCGGCAACGATGAAGGCAGGAAGAGGCTTTACGGCTCGTCGTTGTAGATTGCGATTTCGAGGCTGCCGCCCTCGGCCAGGCGCGCGCGATACATCCCCGGCGCGTTGAAGCTCCACGCCATGTGGCCGCCGGGGCTGACCGCAATCACGCCGCCATCGCCGCCGAGCGCGCTGAGCTGCCCGTGAATGACTTCATCGACGGCCTGCTGCAGCTTGCGGTCCGTGTACTCGACCAGGGCGCAGATGGTGCGCGCGACCGCGAGGCGGATAAAGTACTCTCCGGCCCCGGTTGCCGAAACGGCGCAAGATCGATTCGAGGCATAGGTGCCTGCGCCGATCAACGGCGAGTCGCCGACGCGGCCCCAGCGCTTGGCTTGCGTGCCGCCTGTGGAAGTGCCCGCGGTAATGTTACCGTTCCGGTCGAGCGCTACCGCCCCCACGGTGCCGAACTTGTGCGCGCCGGAAGGCTCAGCTTCCGCAACCGGCGCAGCGGGCTGCAGCGGTGCACCTGTGGGGCGCGGGGGAATCGGAAGTCCTTCCTGTTCCAACTGCTGGACCAGCAATTGCCAGCGCCGCTCGGTGAAGAAAAAGTTCGGGTCTGCCTGTTCCAGGCCGGCATGGACGCTGAACGCGTCCGCGCCCGCGCCGGCGAGCAGGACGTGCGGCGATCTTTCCATCACGGCGCGGGCCAGGCTGATCGGATGCCGGGTGCGGGTGACGTCGGCCACCGCGCCGGCATTGAGCGTGGCGCCATCCATGATGGCCGCGTCGAGTTCGATGCTGCCGCCGGCGGAAAAGACCGCGCCGCGGCCGGCGTTGAAGAGCGGGTCGTCTTCAAGGCAACGGATGGCGGCTTCGACAGCATCGAGCGATGAGCCGCGGCGATGAAGCACGTCCGCCCCGGCGTGGATGGCTGCGGCAAGCGAAGCGCGATAGGCGGCGTCGGTCTGGGGGTCCATGGTGGCGCGGTCGATGATGCCAGCGCCGCCATGCATTACGATGGCCCAGTTGCGGGCCGGTTGCGTTCCTGCATCCGTCATCGCGGCCACGACCTTTGCCGCGCGCATGAGAAGTTCTGCCGCATCTTACGCAAGCTCCACCTCACACCTTCCATCCTACAGCGCAACTTCCCCGGAATAGCTCTTCATCCATGCGCGCGTGCCGCGGTAACGGCAGGACTCCGCGGCGACTTGCGCCGCCTCGGCCAGCGACTCCACGAATCCCCGGCCGGTGGCCGAGAAGTAACAGAACGCGCCGTGAAAGATGTCTCCGGCTCCCATGGTGTCGACTGCCTCCACCTGGGGCACGCGCAAAGTGCCGGAGCTTGAGCCCGACTCAAAGCGCACCGGTTCGGGCCCGTGCGTGATGGCGATGCGCTTCACGCCGCGACTCTTCAGATAGTGGAGGGTTTTATTTTCATCGGCGCAGCCGGGCGGCCGAAAATCGGCCGAGCAGATTGCCACATCGATATTGGCGAGGAGATCGCCGGTTCCGTCCTTCCAGCTTCCGCCGTCCAGCACCACAGGAGTTCCCCGGGCGCGCGCCGCCGCGGCCCACGCCTGGCAGGCCGGCATGAAATGCCCATCGACCAACACAATGCGTGCCTGTGCAAGCATATTTTCATCCACTTCAGGGACGGGAGCGGAAATGCGGATGGCGTTGGCGGAGATGACGTTCCGTCCGCCAGCACGGTCGACGGACACGGATGAGATGACCGGGGCGTCGTCGAAGCCGGGATTGAGATCGATGAGTTGAACGGATTGCGCCTGCAACTCTTTGCGGATTACATCAGCCAACACATGGCGCCCAACGGCGGTGACCAGCGAGGGCCTGCCGCCGAGGTGCGCGAAGGTGATCGCGGCATTGGTCGCCGGCCCACCGACGAACACATCCTGGCTCCGCGCCGCAACTTTTGAGTTCGGGGTGGGAAAGCCGTCTACGGAATAGACGACGTCGATGGTTGAAAGCCCGACGAAAATCCCTTGCGCCATAGGTCATCCTCCACATGTTCCCCCTCCCTGACGCTATTGTATGGCCCGCTCACAAGCCGTCGTCCAAATCAGCATCTAACTTGCCATGAGGTTAGCCGCGCTAAGGGCGCATGCAGCGTGCAGAGCGGCGCGTGCGGGTTGTATTCTTGCCTGTTGACCGCAGCGGCCAGCGATAAGGGGGCACAGGATGCCGGCAAAGATTTTGCAACTCGATCCGCACGATAATGTTGTCATGGCGCTGACCACGCTCGATCTGGGCGCTGAGATTCAGCTTGGGACGAATTCTTCCGCCGCGCCCTGCATCCTGAAGCAAAGCGTTCCGGCCAAGCACAAGCTGGCGCTGGCGGACCTGAAGCCGGGCGACCTGATTCGCATGTATGGCATGGTGGTCGGCGAGGCGGTCGAAGCGATTCCGCGGGGCGGTCTGCTGACCACTGAAAACGTTCAACATCGCGCCGGTGCATACACGGCTGCGCGCCGGCCGGTTTCCTATGCCGTGCCCGATCCCGCGCCATGGGCGGGACGCACCTTCATGGGCTTCCATCGCGCCGATGGACAGGTGGGCACGCGCAACTACTGGATTGTGCTGCCGCTGGTCTTCTGCGAGAACCGCAATATCGAGCAGATGAAGGAGGCGCTCGAAGAAGAGCTGGGCTACGGCCGCGCCAACCCCGCCTATCGCCGGCGCGTACGCCGGCTGATCGAGGAACAGCGCGGCGGCGCGGGGAAGAATCCGGATTCGGCGGCCCTTGCCGCGGAGGCGGAACGGCAACGCGGGGAGCGAGTCTTCGCGAACGTCGACGGTGTGCGCTTCATCACCCATCAGCTTGGTTGCGGCGGCACGCGCCAGGATGCGCGGGCGCTTTGCGGCCTGCTGGCGGGCTACATTCACAATCCCAACGTGGCCGGCGCCACGGTGTTGAGCCTGGGCTGCCAGAATGCGCAGGCCGCCATTCTGATGGATGAACTGCGCGACCGCGATCCGGAGTTGCGCAAGCCGCTGGTTCTTGTCGATCAGCAGCAGTCGGGACTTGAGACCACGCTGATGGAACAGGCCATCGACCGCACATTTGCCGCGCTGGCCGAGGCCAACCGCGCGGAACGCGCGACCGCGCCGCTTTCCGCGCTGACGCTGGCGATGCAATGCGGCGGGTCGGATGGCTTCAGCGGCGTGTCGGCAAATCCAACCATCGGCTACGTCTCCGACCTGGTGGCGGGCCTGGGCGGAAAGACGATTCTTTCCGAGTTTCCCGAGCTGCACGGCGTAGAGCAGGAGCTGATCAACCGCTGCGCAACAGATGAGCTGGCCGAGCGGTTCTCGCAGTTGATGCGCGACTACGCGGCGCGGGCGCGGGCCGCTCAGTCGGGCTTTAAGTTCAACCCGTCGCCGGGCAATATTCGCGAGGGACTGATTACCGACGCCATCAAGTCAGCGGGCGCGGCGCGCAAGGGCGGGGTGTCGCTGGTGCGCGGCGTGCTGGACTATCCGGAGTACGTGAGCACACCGGGGCTGAACCTGCAGTGCACGCCGGGCAACGACATCGAGAGCGTAACCGCGCAGGTGGGCGCGGGCGCAAGCCTGGTGTTATTTACCACCGGACTGGGCACACCCACCGGCAACCCCATTGCGCCGGTCATCAAGGTCACCACCAACAGCACGACGGCCCAGCGGATGAGCGACATCGTCGACTTCGACGCCGGCGGCATTGTAACGGGCGGCACAACGGTCAGGGAGTGCGGCGAACAGCTCATGGAGATCGCCATCGACGTGGCCAGCGGCAAACGCCTGACCAAGTCGGAGATGCGCGGGCAGATGGACTTCATTCCGTGGAAGCGCGGGGTATCGCTCTAAGCGGAGTCCGGCTTGCGCTTCCCGCGGAGGCGCTATTCCAGATAAGAGGCGATGACGGAGAGCGCCGCGATGGCGGCTGTTTCGGCGCGCAGGATGCGCGGACCCAGCGATGCGGCCCGCCAGCCGTTGGCGTCAAAGAGCGATTCCTCGTCGGGCGCCCAGCCGCCTTCCGGTCCGATGGCGATCTCCAACACCGGCATATCTTCTCCGGCGGCCTTCACGGCTTCCTCGATCAGGCTCCGCAGCGTGATGGTGCGCTCCTGCTCGGCCAGCACGATGCGATGGACGGAAGAAGCCGTCCGCACGCGCTCGGCCAGGGGCACGGGAGCGTGGATGATGGGCACGTCGGTGCGGCGCGCCTGCTGCGCGGCCTCGTGCGCGATGCGCCGCCATCGCTCCACGCGCTTTTCGGCAGCGAGCGCCAAATATTTGTCGGTGCGCCGCGCGATCATCGGCGCCACCTCGGCCACACCCAGCTCCGTTGCCTTCTCAATGGCCCATTCCATGCAATCGAATTTATAGATGGAGAGGGCAAGGACTACAGGCAGAGCGGGTTCGGCCTCGACTTCGGCAATCAGGTTGAAGCGCACCTCGCTTTGCTCGCCGTTGAGCGCCACCGCGGCGACCTCGGCATGAAAGACGCGGCCGCCCGCAACTACGTCGGCCTCCATGCCCGGCCGGGCGCGCAATACACGCGCCAGATGTTCGGCCTGCGCGGCCACAATGGTTGCGGTGGCTTCATCCCAATGCTCGGCGATCCAGCGACGGCGGGTCATCTGTTCATCTTCCTCGCGTTCTTTCTTGAGTTTATTCCTTTCTGCAAAAACACTGAGGGGGGCGCTTTTTAGCGTCCCCCTCATGTGTTGCCTATTTGTTGGTTGCCCGTTACTTTTTCTTCGCCGCCTTCTTGGCGGCCTTCTTCGCGGGTGCCTTCTTGGCTGCTTTCTTTGTTGCCATTTGCCTATTCTCCCTTTTCGATGGGTTGCATCGATCCTGCAATCGTTACACTGCAGTTGAAGAATGTATAGATTCAAGTTGCATCGGTGTCAAGAGAAAAACGACATGGGAGTGGAAAAAAGAGCAACAATCATTTCGTACGCGCTCCTTCCGCGCTATGCAGGTGCGAATTGAAACCAGCATCAAATGGCGAGGCGTCGGCTTTGTAAAGGCGCCATCGCTCCATCGTTCCCGCTGCGCGGTCCTTAAGCGCAGCGCTCTTCTCAACAGGCAATGACGTTCAGAGCGAGTCCGGCCTGGCTGGTCTCTTTGTATCTCGATTGCATATCGAGACCGGTGAGATACATGGTATGGATGACCTGATCGAGCGAGACCTTGTGCGCCTCTGCCTCGTTGAGCGCGATGCGCGAAGCCTGCACGGCCTTGGCGGCGCCCATGGCATTGCGCTCGATGCAGGGAATTTGCACCAGACCTCCAATGGGATCGCACGTCATGCCCAGGTTGTGCTCCATTGCGATTTCCGCGGCGTGTTCGATCTGCCCGTTGCTGCCGCCCAGGGCGGAGGTCAGTCCCGCGGCAGCCATGGAACAGGCTACGCCCACTTCTCCCTGGCAGCCGACTTCCGCACCGCTGATTGAAGCGTTCTCCTTGTAGAGGATTCCGATGGCGGCCGAAGTCAGAAAGAAGCGTACGATGCCTTCGTGATCTGAATCGGGAATAAAGCGATCGTAATAGTGCGCCACCGCAGGCACCACGCCGGCAGAGCCGTTGGTGGGCGCTGTGACCACGCGCCCGCCTGCCGCGTTTTCCTCGTTGACCGCCATGGCGTAGACGGTGACCCAGTCGAGAGGGGCCAACGGATCGCCACGCAGCCCGCCCGCTTCCTTTTCGCGCAGGCGCTCGGCCAGGCGATGAGCGCGGCGTCTCACATTCAAGCCGCCGGGCAGAATTCCTTCCGCGGCCATGCCCCGCGCAACGCAGGCTTGCATTACGTTCCAGATTCGATCAATGCCCTCACGCACCGCTTCCACCGGCGCGCGCGCCGCATTGCGCGGAACGAGCGCACATTCGTTCTCCAGCATCAACTGGCTCATGGAAAGCTCGTGCGCATGCGCCACCGCTAGCAACTCCGCCGCGCTGCGAAAAGGGAACGGGATTACAGCCTCCGGGCTGACTGGCGCAGGCTGGTTTTCATTTGGCCCTGCGGCCGCATCTTCGACAATGAATCCTCCGCCGGTGGAAAAGAACGTGCGTTCGTCCAGAATCGCGCCGCCCTCATCGAAAGCGGCAAGCCGCAGCCCGTTCGGATGCTGCATGCGCGCGCCGGGCGGGAACATGAGCTCGCGCTGAAAGATCAGATCGCGGCCTTCTTCAAATGCGATGGGCCGCTTGCCGGCAAGGTAGATGCATCTGGACCAGCGGATCTGGACAACGGCAGGCTCGATGAGCGCCGGATCGATCGAGGCCGGCTCATGGCCGGCAAGCCCCAGCAGGACGGCGCGATCGGTGGCGTGTCCCAGGCCTGTAAGCGCCAGCGAGCCGAACAACTCGGCGCGAACCCGCTCCACCCGGTCCAGCAATCCGTGTTCCGCCAGATCGCGCGCAAACCGGCAAGCTGCGCGCATCGGTCCCATGGTGTGCGAGCTGGAGGGTCCGATGCCGATCTTGTACAGGTCAAACAAACTCGTCGTCACGGTTGAGATTGTAGCGGGAAAACCGCGATCCGGAATCAGCAATCCGAGACTTTGCGGGAAAACCGCATTGGATGGCCGGCAAAAGCACGGCGCGAACACCCATCGGCGGAGGCAATCTCAGCCGCGGCCGCATGCCGTCCTGGCACAACCACACATGTTCTCTGACCGCCAATCGCTGTTTCTGTTACACTCGCTTCAATTCCAGCATCATGCTTTTCAAGGCTCTCAGCGCGGCTGTCTATGGCATCGATGCCAACCTCATCGATGTCGAGGTGGACTATAGCGGCGTGGTCACCGACCAGGACCACTTTCATACTGTCGGCCTGCCTGATGCCGCAGTGCGCGAAAGCCGCGACCGGGTGCGCGCGGCGATCAAGAACTCCGGCTATCTGATTCCGCCCACGTTTATCACCATCAATCTGGCGCCGGCCGATCTCAAGAAGGAAGGCTCCGGCTTCGATCTGCCCATCGCCATCGGCATTCTGGGCGCATACGGAGCGCTGCGCATTGATGACCTGAGCCGCTTTCTGCTGGTGGGCGAACTGGGGCTCGATGGCAGCGTAAGGCCCATTCCCGGCATGTTGCCGGTGGCGATTCTGGCGCGGGAAAAAGGCATTCCCAATCTGATTCTGCCTGCCGCCAACGCGCCGGAAGCCGCAGTGGTGGAGGGTGTGAACGTCTATCCCGTGGCATCGCTCACTGATGTGCTGGAGCTGCTGAACGGCGCGGTGATGGGCGTGGTTCAGCGCGAGCCGTTTCGCACGTCCAATGAAACACTGCTCGGCGAGTTGCAACATTTCACCGTCGACTTCTGCGACGTGCGCGGCCAGCAGACGGCCAAGCGCGCGCTGGAGGTGGCGGCGGCCGGAAGCCACAATATTCTGATGATTGGGCCGCCCGGCTCAGGCAAGACCATGCTGGCCAAGCGGTTGCCTTCCATCCTGGCTCCGCTGACGTTTGAAGAGGCGCTGGAGACGACGAAGATTCATTCGGTAGCCGGCGTGCTGGATGCGGCAGCCGGTTTGGTTACGCAACGGCCGTTCCGCTCGCCGCACCACACGATCTCCGACGCCGGCCTGATCGGCGGCGGCATTGTGCCCCGTCCGGGTGAAGTTTCGCTGGCGCATAATGGGCTGCTGTTTCTGGACGAGCTGCCGGAGTTTCCCCGCAACGTGCTCGAAGTGATGCGTCAGCCGCTGGAAGATCACACGGTTACCATCGCCCGGGCTTCCATGTCGCTGAGTTTTCCCGCGCGCTTTATGCTGGCCGCGGCGATGAATCCGTGTCCGTGCGGCTACTTTAACGACAAGTCGCGCGAGTGCCTGTGTACGCCGCCGATGATCCAGAGGTATGTGGCCAAGATTTCCGGTCCGCTGCTGGACCGCATCGACATCCATATCGAGGTTCCGGCCGTTCAATATAAGGAACTGCGGGGCGGTGCCGCGGCCGAAGGCTCAACCCAGATCCGCGCGCGCGTGATGGCGGCACGGGAGCGGCAGCGCGCGCGGTTTGGCAAGCACGGGGAAAAGATCTTTGCCAACGCGCAGATGACTACGCGGCAGATCCGCGCCTACTGCGAGCTGGACGCCGACGCCGAGCGGCTGCTGGAACGCGCAATGCAGCAACAGGGATTGACAGCGCGCGCCCACGACCGGATCCTCAAGGTGGCCCGGACGATTGCCGACCTAGAAGGCGCCGAAAGGCTGACCGTGGCGCACCTAGCCGAAGCGATCCAGTACCGGACCCTCGATCGCAGCTACTGGGCGTGAGAGGGCTGAGGGTGAGACTTCGTCCGTGGCGCCGGAAGGGCAGGGCAAGCGCTTATCTGGTTGAAGGTAAATAATTTGGTTCTCAATGGAGCGAGCTGCGCTCATCGACAGTCAGGCAGCGCCCATTTCTTCCCGCCGAGCGGAGCCAGCTTTGTAGGAGGCGGTAATATGCCTATTATTATGTGTGACTTGCATTCTGACCCACGCAGAGCGGCAGCCGAAATGGGGAGCCTGGGATATACTGGAAAAAGATCTTGACCTTGAAGTGGCGTAGGTATACATTCAAACAAGCCATCCATAAAGGGGCAGATAGCGCTGCGCTACCGGGTGTGCCCAGCGGCCTTTTCCAGCATCAAAAAATTTGAGCAGCGTTCATCTGATGCTGTGGCGCGCTTGGATGTTAGCGGGACGTCGGGATGCCAGGTCCACAGCTCAAAGATTTTCGAGCGCAACAATCCATGCCCGCGATTCGGCTTTGCGTTCCGTTGGACTGCACGCGAAAGAGCGTTAAGATTTTGAACTGCGCGGTAGGTTGGCGCGTCTAAAAAGGTGAGTAAGGTGAAATTTCGGGATCTGCCGTTGATGGCGGTTTCCGGCTGCACCGGCGGCGCCAAGTAGTACCGGCCGGGCAGGCAATACAAGAAGGAGTGATACGTAATGCGTTCTGATTTGGTTTTTGGGGCACTCTCTCATGTGTCCAATCGTTACCAGCTCTGTCAGCTGGCTAGCAAGGCAACCCGTAAGCTTCACAAGCCGAATACACGGCTGCAAGATACAACGAATGATGTATTAATCCGCTTTCATGCGGCCAACCCGGGAGCAGCGGTGTCGGCCGGGACTTCCGCAGCGCAGCCGGTAGAACGGCGCCGTGCCGCGTAGCGGCGTTTCTCGCACAACATAAGTTGGACAGGCGCAGTATTATGGAGGCCTTCTCTGCATGAGGGCCTCACGTCCCCGGTGTTGGGCTACTCCAGTTGGGTTTACGTTATGCTTGTGGAGCGGCACGCGCTAGTTGCAGGCTTGAATTATCGTTCGGAATTTTCCAGGAGCACTTCCCCCTCCGTTATTCCCTCAACAACATCCCGCCTTCTCGCAGGTGACTATGACCATCGCCGAACTAAAAGAAAAGAACATCACCGAATTGAGCCGCATCGCGCGCACGCTTGAAATTCCCGGCACCAGCGGCCTTCGCAAACAGGATCTGATCTTCAAGATCCTTCAGGCGCAAAGCGAAAAGGAGGGCCACATTTTTGCCGAGGGCGTGCTTGAAATTTTGCCCGACGGCTACGGCTTCTTGCGCTCGCCCGACTACAACTATCTCCCCGGCCCGGACGACATCTATGTGTCGCCGTCGCAGATTCGCAAATTTGATCTCAAGACCGGCGACTCAATCAGCGGCAACGTGCGCCCGCCGCATGAAGGCGAGAAGTACTTTGCCCTGGTCAAGATCGAAGCCATCAACTTCGAATCGCCCGAGGAGACGCGCAACAAGATCCTCTTCGACAATTTGACGCCGCTTTACCCCGAGGAACGCATCAAGATGGAGACGGTGCGCGAGGGCACCAGCGGCCGGGTGATGGATTTGCTGACGCCGGTCGGCAAAGGCCAGCGCGGCCTGATCGTCGCGCCGCCCCGCACCGGCAAGACCATGCTGCTGCAGTCGATCGCCAACTCCATTACCACCAATCATCCCGAGGTGGTTCTGATCGTGCTGCTGATCGACGAACGGCCCGAAGAAGTGACGGACATGCAGCGCTCGGTGAAGGGCGAGGTGATCAGCTCCACCTTCGACGAGCCGGCCGCGCGTCACGTTCAGGTGGCCGAGATGGTCATCGAGAAGGCCAAGCGGCTGGTGGAGCACAAGCGCGATGTGGTGATTCTGCTGGACTCGATCACACGCCTGGCGCGCGCCTACAACACTATCGTGCCGCCCTCGGGCAAAGTGCTCTCTGGCGGCGTGGACTCCAACGCCCTGCAGCGGCCCAAGCGCTTCTTCGGGGCGGCGCGCAATATTGAGGAAGGCGGCTCGCTGACCATCATCGCCACGGCGCTGGTCGATACCGGGTCGCGCATGGATGAGGTGATCTTTGAGGAGTTCAAGGGCACCGGCAACATGGAGATCATCCTGGACCGCAAGCTGGTGGACAAGCGCGTCTTCCCGGCGATCGACATCCAGCGCTCGGGCACCCGCAAGGAAGAGCTGCTGATTCCCAAGGACGACCTGTCACGCATCTGGGTGTTGCGCAAGGTGCTGAACCCGCTCTCGCCGGTGGAAGCCATGGAGTTACTGATCAGCCGGCTGGACAAGGTCCGCAACAACGCCGAATTCCTGCAGAACATGAATCAGCTATAGCGCGGCAGCCCACCGGATTCGCGCAAAACCGGGACCACATTGAGCCGGCAGAGGAGTTCAATCCCTCTGCCGGTTTGCTATTGGCGGCGGCTTCACAAGCGCGCATGGGTTTCTGTGCCGGGCTTCCATTGCAATCCGGCTGGATGCGGGGCTCACAGCTGGTTCGCTCAATCGGCGGGCGTGAAACGGGCAGCGGACCGGGCCGAGGCAACGGCCTGCGGCGCGGCCAGCGACGGCTGATCGCCCAGAAATTGTTCATTGGGGTGAGCGGCGATGGCGGCGCGCATGAAGGAGATCCAGATGGGCAGAGCAACGCGGGCGCCGCTCTCGTGATTGCCCAGGGACTCGCGGGTGTCATAGCCGACCCAGACGCCGCAGGTAACCGAGGGCGAAAAGCCGATGAACCATGCATCGGTGAAGTTGCTGGTGGTGCCGGTCTTGCCGCCGATGGGGTGATCCAACCGCGAGGCGGAAGCGGCGGTTCCCGAGGTGGTGACGGCGCGCAGCAGCGTCATCATCATGCGCGCGGTCTTCTGATCGATGACCTGCTTGACGGCGGAGGGATCCTGCCAGAGGGTAATGCCTTGGGCGTTCTCAACCTTGCCGATGAGGCGCGGAGCGACGCGCAGGCCGTCGTTGGGAAAGACGGCGTAGGAGGCGACCTGCTGCTCGAGGGTGATGCCGACAGCGCCGAGTGCAATGGGGAGATAGGGCGGGATCTGGGAGGTGACGCCGAAGTTGTGCGCCATGGCGATGACGTTGTTGACGCCGACGCGGGCGGCGAGCTTGAGGGCAGGAATATTGCGCGAATCGGCAAAGGCCTTGGTGATGGTGATGGGGCCCAGAAAGTTGTTTTCGTAGTCGTGCGGAACGTAGTTGCCGAAGCGCACTGGTGCGTCGAGGATGATGTCGTTGGGCCGAATGCCATCCTCGAAGGCCGCAGTGTAGACATAGGGCTTGAAGCTGGAGCCGACCTGCCTGCGCGCCTGGGTGGCGCGATTAAACTGGCTCAACTCATAATCGCGGCCGCCCACCATGGCGAGGATGTCGCCCGAGGTGTTGTCGATGGCCAGCAGCGCGGCCTGCACGCCGGAATCCTGCTGGAGTGTCGCGCGGCGAGCGCCGCCGGCCATGCTATTGGATAGCTGGACATAGATGATGTCGCCGGGCTTGACCAGAGTATCGGTATGGCGGCGGCCGGTCCATTTCCAGTCCGCAGGCAAAAGGACGATCTGCTGGGAGCCGACGCGGGCCTGGATCTCATGCGGCAGCACACGCATGACGAGGGCATGAACGTAGTCGCCGGGGCCGTAATCGACAACCCAGTCAGGATGCTTGTAGCTGTCGAGGTTGCCGCCCGCGGCCAGAACGTTTTCGAGATTGCCGGTCCATCCGCGACGGCGCTCGTAGGCGGCCAGGCCGTCGGCTACTGCGCGATTGGCCACCTTCTGCAAGCGAAGGTCCAGGGTGGTCTGGACGCGCAGGCCGTCCTTGTGGACTTCATGGCTGCCGAAGCGTGCGTCAAGCTCTTCGCGCACCGCATCGCGAAACCAGGGGGCGACCGAGCCGACCGGCGGCGCGATATGCAGGCCGAGCGGCGCGGTGCGGGCGGCATCGGCCTGGGCGGGCGTGATGACCTTGTCGCGCTCCATGGCGATCAACACAAGGTTGCGCCGCTGCAAGGCGCGCTGGGGATGAAGAACCGGCGAGAAAGCGACCGGGCCTTTGGGCAGGCCGGCGAGCAGAGCGGCCTCCGGGAGGGTCAGATCGCGGGCGTGCCTGGAGAAGTAATACTCCGATGCGGCCTCAAAGCCGTACGTGCCGCTGCCCAGGTAAATCTGATTGGCGTAGAGAGTGAAGATCTGCTGCTTGGTGAAGGCGTGCTCAATCTGGATGGCGAGGTAGGCTTCCTCGATTTTGCGAGTCAAGGTGCGTCTGGGCGAGAGAAACAGGTTGCGCGCCAACTGCATGGTGAGCGTGGAAGCTCCCTGGCTGCGGTTGTCCCTGCGAATGTCGTGGATGGCGGCTTCAAGGACGCGGAAGACGTCGATGCCCCAGCCGGACTCGAAAGATCTGTCTTCAGTGGCGATGATGGCTTCGCGCAGGATGGGGGCAAAGCCGTTGTAGCCGACGACGTCGCGGCATTGGAGAGCGATGGTGCCGATGAGCTGGCCGTTGCGGTCGTAGAGATCGGTAGCGGTGGAGGGACGGTAACGTTCGAGTTCGCTAATCTGCGGCAGGTTCGCGGAATAGATCAGCACGAAGCCGGCCAGTGAGCCGGTAACGGCAGCCAAAACCACCAGAACGGCCAGCGCTACGCGGCCTGCCACCTTGTGGCGATGATGTGCAGTTGGAAGAGGTACGCCGGTGCGTGCGCGCGCTTTGGACTGGCCGCGGCCACGCCGCGTGGTGGGCTGATGAGACGTGACAGCCAAGATGGGCCTCGCGGGCGCTTCTCCTCCATCCGATCCTGGATACAAAGGAGAATTCGCTCCAGACTCAGGCTAGCATTTTGCCAGCGCGGCAGATACACGCCGGGCAGAAAGGCGAACCATCCTAAATACGAGCAGGTGACAAGCCAGGGAAGATCGTCCGGCGATGCCGGTTAACCGCGCACCGGCTTGCTGCCAGCGCGCTTTCCAATGGCGGGCTTCATGCTTTGCGAAGGCGGTTAGGAACCTGCTCTGCCGGCACCCGGCGCGAAATTACCGCAAGCCGGGTCCGGCGGAGAGGCTGATGCAGTGTCAGTTTCAATGGGAAAGGGCGATCTTGAACACGGTGCCGTAGTTGTAAGCGCCCCGTCTCTCGGTTGTGCCGTACAGAGTATGCGCCCCGTCCAGGATCAAACCGCCATTGGGATCTTTTCCATCGGGTCCGGAGAAGCTGTGGAGTACGGTCACTTTCCTGGTGGCGCGATTGAACTCGAATACGACTCCATCATTGTGGGCACCGCCGCGGATTGTCGTGCCGTACAAGTTTCCCGCGGAGTCCATGATCAAAGTGCCGCGGGGCGCTGCCCCATCCGCTCCAGTGAAGCTATGGAGTATGGTGGTTACGCCAGTGGCGCAATCGATCTCGTACAGGGTCCCGGCACCAGCATTCCCGCCGGCGACGGTTGTACCGTACAGGTTGCCCGCTGAATCCAAAATCAGGCCGGAATAGGGAAACCCGCCGTCTGAAGAGCCGCTATTGAGGGCTTTTTGAGCCGCGCTGCCTAAAATTGTCTTGAGTAGTTTGGCTTCGGGCAACTTACCGCCAGCTCCGGTGAAGTTATAGAGAACGGACTCTGCTCCGGTGGAAGGATTGAGCTTGTATACGACCCCGCTACCGTAAGCGCCACCATTGAGGGTGGTTCCGTACAAGTTACCCGTGCGGCCAATGATCAGACCGGAGCGAGGATAAGATCCGTTTACATTAAAGAAGCTGTAAACCACGGTTTCTTTGCCGGTAGAGGCGTCGATCTTGTATACAACGCCGTCGCCAAAGGCGCCGCCACCGTTGGTCGTGCCGTACAGGTTGCCTTTGGCGTCTATAACAGGAGCGGCAAAGGGATTTAACCCGTCCAAGCCGGCGAAGCTATGGATTACCGTCTCCTGTTTGGTGGAAGGATTAAGCTTGAAGACTGCGCCGTCATTGTAAGCGCCGCCATTGAGAGTTGTGCCGTACAGGTTGCCCTTGGAGTCCATAATCAGGCCCCCCTCGGGATTATCCCCGGTGGGTCCTGAAAAGCTGAAGATTACGGTCTCTTTGCCGGTAGAGGCGTCGACCTTGAACACGGCCCCGTCATTGTAGAGGCCGCCCCTGAATGTAGTGCCATATAAAACACCCCCGCGGCCCATGGTCAGGTTGGCATAGGGGTGTCCGCCATCGGTGCCGCTGAAGTTGTGAAGCGTGGTAAACGTCTGGGCAGAGGCTTGTTGGCTCGCGCCCATGCTAACAAGGGCTATAGCTGCCACTGCCATTCCGGCAAACCGGCGCATCCGGGAACTGAAGCGCGTCAAGCTTTCAATTCGATCTGCTCTTGCTCGTTCTACTTCCTTGACAACCAAGTCTTGCTTCGACAATTCGAACATGAGCATTCTCCACTCTCATTGGATGTGGGTCTTTACTCGCCTATAAAAACGGGCTAGGATCGCACAACGCACGCTTTCGCTCTTCCAAGCAAACAAGTGAAACTAGGTCCAATGTCTCCGGTGAGCCGGGGGGCCTGGATATAAGCTGCCCCATGCGCTAAGTTGCTTTAGCCTCCAACAGTTCGAGCGCCGTCTGAAGAGTCTGGTCACCGACGTTGGGGGTTGGCTGGAACTGTTCCTCCTGGCTGGGCTGAACGACCGCCACAGTTGGCGAAACGGCGGTGTCCTGAATCTTTTCGCCGTCTGGACCCTCATATTTAGCTACCGTGAGCACCAATGCGGCGCCATCGGGCAGATTGATGATCTTTTGCACAGATGCTTCGCCGAAGGTCTGTGCTCCAACAACGATCCCGCGGTGTAGATCCTTGACTGCAGCAGCGGCAAGTTCAGGAGCGCCGAAGGTCCCGCCATTGGTAAGAATGGCCAAAGGCGCGGCGGTGATGAACTTGCTGGGATCCGCGGTGAAGATTTGCGTGGGATACTTTTGGCCAACCAGTTTGGCGAGCGTACCTTGTTTGATGAAGAAGTTGGCCAGGCGGATGCCCTCCTGCGGATCTCTGCCGAAGCAGTTGCGGAGGTCGAGAACAATCTTCTGGCCTTTGCCGAGGGTCTTGAGTTGCTGGGCGATCTTGTCGACTCGCTGGGTGGTGAGCTCGCCGGGCTTCAGGTACAGGATGGTGCCGTGATCATAATGTTGCACGGTCATGGGCGGGACAGCCAGGACCTCGCGGGTCATGGTGATCTTGTCCGGGCGGGGCTTGTTGGGACGCACCACAGAGATAGTCAGCTTCGTTCCGGGATTGCCGTCGAGCATGAGGCGAATCACCGCCAGCGAGAGCTGCCGGGTGGATTGTCCCTCAATGGCCTGGATGACATCGCCGTCGATCAGATGCGCCGCAGCGGCAGGAGAACCGGGCAAGACGCTGACGACGGTGCCATACCCGTAGCGTTTGGAGGCGATGATACCCACTTGGGCTTTGCCGGGATGTTCTTTGTAGATCTCGTACTCGGAAGGGGTCAGGTAGCTGGAGTCGGCGTCAAGCGAATCGAGAAGACCGTGCAAGGCTCCAACGGTCACGTCGTTCAGGTTCGGCTTGGTAACATAGTCGTTCTGGACTTTCTGCAGAACCTCGGCGTAGACCCGCATCTGCCGGTAGGCACCATCATGGTCACTGCCAGCGTGAACGCCGAAAATGCCGAATTGACCCAGCACTAATCCCAAGCCGAGAACGGCAAAAATACTTACCGAAAGTACAAAGACAAGACGCTTGAAGAGTCGTGACACAAACACCACCGGGAGCGACCTCAAGGGGAAACCGGCCGCGTACCCCATATAGATGCAATGATAACGCAAGCGGCGCGCAGACGGCGATTCGGCCGGTCCGGAGCGGTTGCCGGAGCGCCGCGTCAAGCCTTCAAAGCGACCGGCCGGAGCTACTCTAAACTGGAATTACGATGAGCCAAAGCACGATTCCCGCAGCACCCCTAGCCCGCAAAGACCGCAAAGAGACCGTTTTGCACGGCGTAACCCTGGCCGACGACTACGGCTGGCTGCGCGACAAGCAAAATCCCGACGTACCTGCATATCTTGAAGCCGAAAACGCTTATGCCGAGGCCGAAATGGCGCCGCTGGGCGGGTTGCGCGAAGAGCTTTATCAAGAGATGCTTAGCCACATCAAGCAGACGGACGTTTCGGTGCCCTTCCGCGACGGTGGGTGGTGGTACTACACGCGCACCGAAGAGGGACTGCAATATGCGATCCACTGCCGCAAGCGGGGCACTGAGGCCGGACCGGCGGAGGATGCAGCCGAAGAGGTGATCCTGGATGGCAACCGGCTGGCGGAGGGACACGCCTTTTTTGCGATCGGCGCAACCGACATCACCGACGACGGGCGCTGGCTGGCATACACCACGGACACGACGGGATTCCGCCAGTACACGCTGCACATCAAGGACCTGTTGACCGCCGAGACGCTGCCGGGCGAGGTGGAACGGGTGGGATCGGTGGTGTGGGCGGCGGACAACCGGACGCTGTTCTACACCGTGGAAGACGAGGAGCAGAAGCGGCAATACCAGTTGTGGCGGCACGCGCTCGGCGCAGAACACTCCTCGGATGTGCTGGTGTACCAGGATGACGACGAGCGGTTCAACCTGGGCGCGGGACGGACGCGCGACGGCAAGTTCATTGTGGTGGAAGCGGCCAGCCACATCACGAGCGAGTGCCGCGTACTGGCGGCGGACCAGCCTGACGGCGAATTTGCGCTGATCCTGGCGCGCGAGGACGGGCACGAGTACTCGGTGGACCACCGCAACGGACTGTGGTTTATCCGCACCAATGACCGTGGACGGAACTTCCGGCTGGTAACGGCGCCGGTGAACGCGCCCGGCCGCGAAAACTGGACCGAACAGATTCCGCATCGCGACACGATCATGCTGGAAGATGTGGATCTGTTCACCGGGTTCTTTATCGCCTGCGAGCGCGAAGACGGCTTGCCGAAACTGCGCCTGTGGCGTTTTGCGGACGAAGGCGCGGATGCGACGCCTGCCGGCGAGATTGCATTTCCCGAGCCGGCTTACGATGCGCATCCGCATGTGAACCGCATCTTCGACGCGAAGACCTATCGCTATGGCTATCAATCGCTGGTGACGCCCAGCTCAGTCTATGAGTATGACGTGGCGAGCGGCGGCTCAACGCTGCTGAAGCAGGTGGAGATTCCCGGCGGCTTCGACCGCGCCCTGTATGCGAGCGAACGCATCCACGCGACCGCGCCGGATGGAGTGCAGGTGCCGATCTCGATCATTTACCGGAGAGATTGCCGCAAAGAGCGCGAGAACCCGTTGTATGTTTACGGCTACGGCTCTTACGGCTACTCGCTGCCGCTCGGCTTCAGCTCCAGCCGGCTGAGCTTGCTGGATCGCGGCGTGGTGATGGCGTACGCGCACATCCGCGGCGGCGGCGACCTGGGCAAACCCTGGCATGACGCGGGCAAGATGCTGGCCAAGCGCAATACCTTCACTGACTTTATCGCGGCCGTGGAGCACCTGACCGCAGCAGGCTATGGCGACCCAGCGCGGGTGGCGATTGAAGGCGGGTCGGCGGGCGGGCTGCTGATGGGCGCGGTGACGAATATGCGGCCGGAACTGTTTCGCGCCGTGGTGTCGCACGTTCCGTTTGTGGATGTGATGAACACCATGCTGGACGCTTCATTGCCTCTCACGGTTCCCGAGTATGAGGAATGGGGCGATCCGAACCAGGAAGCTTACTTCAAGTACATGCTGAGTTACTCGCCTTACGATAACTTGAAAGCCGCGAGTTATCCGTCGATGTTGGTCAAGACGAGCCTGCACGACAGCCAGGTGATGTACTGGGAGCCGGCAAAGTATGTGGCGAAATTGCGTACCCTGAAGACCGATAACAACCGGCTGCTGCTGGTAACCAATATGAAGGCCGGACATGGCGGTGCGAGCGGGCGCTACGACTATCTGAAAGAGATCGCGCTCGATTACGCATTCCTGCTGCGAGAGCTGGGAATTGTGAACTGCGGTCAATCGGCTTCCGCTGCCGCAACGGCGTAAATGCAGATCCGGAGGTTGTGACGTGGAGGGTTGCGGCCCACAACTTCCCGACGCCGGGATTTTCCGAGGCTTGTGAAGCCCGGATCTGCCAGCCGTGTTCGTTCAAATCCGGACTCGTGCCACGTGCCGCTCAAGCGGGCGAGGAAGGACAGATGCACTGCAATGCGGGAAGTGCGGCCATCCGGTTCTGCGCTTTTAGCAGGAAACTAAATTGCCTGCAAAAAAATCTGTGGAAAAGAAAATATTTTAGGGGGGGGGTGGGTCCGCGGCGGCTTCCGGTCCGCCGGTTTGGGCTCGCGGCGCGCACTGCGCGGCCTGCGGGATTGGGTCTTGAGATGAAACAGAAGGTATTGGCTCAGTCATGCTCGTATTCTCCGTCGGGAAGCAACGATGGTTCTATTCTGCGCGGCGGAGCGGAAATTATCTGCAACGGTAAGCTGATGAATTCGCGGAGTTTGGAGCGCGCGGCTCTTGACTTCGCAAATTAGCGCCGGGCTAGAGTAGCGTGTACTTCCGGATATCGGGCTCAAGAAACAGCGCGGCCTTTCGGCCGCGCGGCTCTTGCCTGGTCTCTTATTTCGGGAACGGCACGAACATCTGCGCGCAGGATTCGGGCTTGGCGTTCTCCGGTTTGCCCGTGATAGTTGAATCGGTGCCGCGCGGGAAGTGCAGGTTGGTGGGCTTGGGGCCGAGGGTGATGTCGGCGCGATTCAGCTCGTAGGTGTAGTGGGCGTGGTCGGTGATCTGGACGCCGTCGAAGTCGACCGCGATACGGTGGGTGTGGTTATAGCCGTTGACGGTGATCTTGCCGCCGCCGGAGACGCGCACGTTGTCAAGCACGATGTCGCGCATGGAGGGCGGCCAGTTGCCCCTGAGCGGGCCATTCGCCGTGTAAGCCGTGTTGAGGGTGATGGGATGGGGCGAGTTGCGAATGCAGACGTTCTTGTAAACCACGTCCTGCGTGAGGCCACCGCGGGAGCCGTTGGATTTGATGCGGATGCCGTTATCGGGACCGTCGAGCGAGAGATTGTAGACGCGGATCTTGCTGACGCCGCCGTTGGTCTCGCTGCCGATGGACATGCCGTGGCCCCAGTAGAAATGGTCGTCGCTGACGGTCACATTGGTGACGCCGCCGGGCAATCCGCCCTTGATGGCTACGTTGTCGTCGCCGTCGCGGATGTAGCTGTGGGTGATGGTGACGTTGCGGACGTCCGGACCGGGATCGACGCCGTCGGTGTTGCGCGCCAGCCGCTGCGGCGTGTTGATCCTGATGCCCCAGACGGTGAAGCCGTCGCCATGGCCGTAGACGACGTGGAAGTTGGGCGAGTTTTTGAGGGTGATGCCGTAAAGCGTGAAGTTGTTGGAGTACTCGGCGACGATGAGGCGGAAGCACTGCTGGGCGCCACCAGCGCGGGCCTGTTCGGCCAGATCCCACCAGGAGTATTTGGAGCCGAGCATCT
This sequence comes from Acidobacteriota bacterium, assembly GCA_021803035.1. Classification (GTDB taxonomy): domain Bacteria; phylum Acidobacteriota; class Terriglobia; order Terriglobales; family Acidobacteriaceae; genus Telmatobacter. Next base: position 35,186 of record JAJZME010000009.1, read on the forward strand.
TCTCGCCGCCGCGGCCGTCGATGGTGCCCTGGCCCATGACGGCGGCGTTGGGCGCGTGATCGACGGCGATGAGCGGCTTACAGCCGCGCGGACCGAAGCCATGGCGGACAATGCCGCAACTGCCCGGTGAAACCGCGTAGAGCGCCGGATTGCGCGAGGCAAACAGGGTTACGCCTTTGCCCACAATGAGCGTTATGCCGGCGTGGAGCTGCAGCGGACCGCTGAGGAAGGCGTTGTCGGCGCCGTGGGTGCTGAGCAGGACGCCGTGGCCCTGGCTGCAATGGTCGATGGCGTTCTGGATGCGCGCGGTGTCGAGTTTGGACTCGTCTGCGGGAGCGAGCGAATCGCCCACCTTGGCGAGCTGCGCGTTGAGCGTGGCGCATACGGGCGGAAGGACGGGCTTGGTTACGGTGCGCATATCCTGCGCGGCGAGCCCGGGAACGAGAAAGAACGATGCGAGAAGCGGAACGACGATGCGTAGATTCATTGGGGCCGGTCCTTGGGTGGATTTAGAGGTCGGACCAGTTTACCGCACCGGACGGATGGACGCGAACCGCACGCGGGCGGCAATTGCGCGGACAAGAATGGATGCGAGACGGGAAACCTGCCGCGGATGCAGCAGGGATACGGGCCAGGAGCGGCGCAAGCGATCCGGCGGCGCAGGGTTGTGCCGCCGGATGGCGAGCGCTACAGAGCGGTTTCGCCGCGTTCGTCGTTGCGAATGCGGATGGCCTCGTCCATGCGGCTGATGAAGATCTTGCCGTCGCCGATGCGGCCGGTGCGGGCAGCGCCGATGATGGCCTGGATGGCCTTTTCTTTCATGTCGTCGTGGATCACCAATTCGAGCTTGATCTTGGGGAGCAGATCCACGGTGTATTCGCGGCCGCGATAGAACTCGGTGTGGCCCTTCTGGCGGCCATGGCCGCGCGCTTCCAAAATCGTCATGCCCTCGATGCCCACTTCCAGCAGAGCATCCTTGACGGCGTCGAGCTTCGAGGGTTGAAGAATGGCTTCAATTTTGAGCATAAGCAAAAAGCCTCGTCTGACAGCGTATCAGGCGCGGGCGGCCGTTGCGCCGCCGCGCGCGAAAAAGTTTTGATCAACCGCGACAGGTTGCGCCGCAGCTAGGAAACGAAGTCGTAGCCTTCCTCGCCGTGCTGGGACAGATCGAGACCAGCCGCTTCCTCTTCCGGAGAGACGCGCAGGCCGACGAGCTTGTCGACGACGAAGAGCAACACCAGTGTACCGACAATGGAGAGGCCCCAGGCAATGCCGGCGTCGGCGGCCTGGTTGAGGATCTGGCTCCAGTGGCCGTCCATCCAGCCGGTGGGCACGCCCTTGCCGAAGATGGGGTTGATGGCGCAGGTGGCGAAGACGCCGGTGAGCAGCGCGCCGAGGGTTCCGCCGGCGCCGTGCACGCCGAAGGCGTCGAGGGAGTCGTCGTAGCCGAATTTGGCCTTGACGATGAAGACCATGAACGGGCAGAAGAAGCCGGCGATGAGGCCGATGGCCAGGGCGGCAAAGGGCTGCACGAAGCCGGAGGCCGGGGTGATGGCCACCAGGCCGGCGACGGCGCCGGAGATGGCGCCCAGAGCGGTGGGCTTGCCTTCGCGAATCCACTCGAAGATGGTCCAGCCCAGGGCGGCGGTGGCGGTGGCGAACTGGGTGTTGACGAAGGCGCTGGTGGCCAGCGGGCCGGCGTTCACGGCGCTACCGGCGTTGAAGCCGAACCAGCCCACCCACAGCAGGCAGGCGCCGATGAAGCTAAGCACCAGCGAGTGGGGCGGCATGGCGGTTTTGGGGTAGCCGATGCGTTTGCCCAGGTAGAGGCAGGCGACCAGCGCCGAAACGCCGCTGGTGATGTGCACGACCGTACCGCCGGCGAAGTCGAGGCTGGGAACCATGTGGCCGGTGGCGTTGAGCAGGCCGCCCACGCCCCAGACCATGTGCGCCATGGGGCAGTAGACGAGCAGCGACCAGAGGGAAAGGAAGATGGCCATGGCGCTGAACTTCATGCGCTCGGCAAAGGCGCCGGTGATGAGCGCGGGCGTAATGATGGCGAACATGAGCTGGTAGACCATGTAGGTCTGCGCGGGGATGGTGGGGGCGTAGTTGGGATTGGGCTTTAGCCCCACGCCGCGCAGGAACAGATGCTGAAAGCCGCCGATGAAGAGGTTGCCGTGACCGAAGGCCAGCGAGTAGCCGACGACAGCCCAAATGATGGTGACCAAGCCCATCATGGCGAAGCTCTGCATCATGGTGCCGAGGATGTTCTTCTTGCGGACCAAGCCGCCGTAGAAGAGCGCCAGGCCGGGACCGGTCATGAGCAGGACCAGAGCGGCGGAGGTAAGCATCCAGGCGTTGTCGCCGGACATTTGGGCAGCGGCGCTGGCGGCCTGGGCGTGCTGAACGGCCTGCTGCAGGGCGGCGATCTGGGCTTGCGTGACCGGAGCCTGCGCGGCGTGCGCCGCGGATGTGGTTTGAGCCAAAGCCATGGCCGGAAAGCCGAGGAGGGCGGAGATCACCGGCAGTTTGAGTGCGCGACTAAGCATGAATTTCCACTCCAGAGAGTCATGTGCAGGCAAGACCGGCCTGCGCTTGGCGGGAAAGCGGCCGCCGTTCCGGTTGAAGAGCGCGAAAAGATCCCAGGCGCGGGGTGTGATGCGATCAGGCCGCTGCCCGAAGAGAGCTGGCGACGAAATAACCTTGCGCGGCAGCGGCCTGCCCGCTGAGGGATGTCGTTGGGTGGATTTTTTCACTCGCCGTATAAGGAACTCATGAGGAAATGGAAAATCGCTCTGGCATTTTTACGGGCTTTGTGGACCAAAGAAGCACGGGATTTGGCCGGGTGGGGCTTGATAAGGCAGGGCTGCCAGGCCAGCGCGGCCTGGTTGGACAGATCCAAATGTAATGGGATGAATAAGATACGCATATTCCGGCCGGGATGTGGCTATCCGGGCCGGAACTGTGCTTTAAAGAGCGGCTTCGCCGCGCTCGTCGTTGCGGATGCGAATGGCGTCATCGACGCGGCTGATGAAGATTTTGCCGTCGCCGATGTGGCCGGTGCGTGCGGCGCCGAGGATGGTTTGAACGACCCTTTCGCGGAGGTCGTCGGGGATGACGATTTCCAGCTTGACCTTGGGCAGGAGGTCGATGGTGTACTCGCGGCCGCGGTAGAACTCGGTGTGGCCCTTCTGGCGGCCGTGGCCGCGGGCTTCGAGGATGGTGATGCCCTCAATGCCGGCTTCGATGAGAGCGGTTTTGACGGCATCAAGCTTGAGGGGCTGGATGATGGCTTCGATCTTGGTCATGGAACTCACCTCGTCGTGCAGCGTGCAGGCAGAAGGACCGGCAGCGGCCATTCCGCCCGAGGTATTTGCTGCCTATGCGGCCAGCCATCGCTTTTGCCCTGCGGCAGCGGAGGCGATGACCGGCCAGGCGCCTGGATTGGGCCCGATCCGCAAACGGCGCGGATCAGGGAACGAATTCGTAGCCTTCCTCGCCATGCTGCGTGAGGTCAAGGCCGGCGGCTTCATCGGCAGGCGAGAGGCGGAGGCCTATCGTCTTGTCGACCGCGAAGAGTAACACCAAAGTGCCCACGATGGCCAGTGCCCAGCCGATGCCCATGGCGATGGCCTGGTTGAGGACCTGGTGCCAGTTGCCGCCGATGGCACCGGTGGGGCGCGGCAGGCCGGCGGCGTTTTTGCCGAAGACGGCGTTGATGGCGCCGGAGGCGAACAGGCCGGTGAGCAGGGCACCGATGGTTCCACCGACTCCGTGGACGCCGAAGGCATCGAGCGAGTCGTCGTAGCCGAAGAACTTCTTGACCTTGAAGACCATGAAGGGGCAGACGAGGCCGGCGATAGCGCCGATGAGCAGCGCGGACATGGGCTGTACAAAGCCGGCGGCCTGGGTAATGGTGGCCAGGCCAGCGACCGCGCCGGAGATGGCGCCCAAGGCTGTGGGCTTGCCGTTGATCAGCCATTCGGCCATGGTCCAGGTGAAGGCTGCCGCGGCGGCGGCGAACTGGGTGTTGATGAAGGCGCTGGTGGCCAGCGGGCCGGCGCTCAGGGCGCTGCCGGCGTTAAAGCCGAACCAGCCGACCCAGAGCAGGCAGGCGCCGATAAAACTCAACACCATGGAGTGGGGCATCATTTCGTCGTGGGGATAGCCGATGCGCTTGCCGAGATAGAGAGCGCAAACCAGGGCGGAGACGCCGCTGGTGACGTGGACGACGGTGCCGCCGGCGAAGTCGAGGCAGGGCCAGCGCCCGCCGGCGACGTTGAGGATGCCGCCGGCGCCCCAGATCATGTGGGCCATGGGGCAGTAAACCACGAGCGACCACAGGCAGAGAAAGACCGCCATGGCGCTGAACTTGACGCGTTCGGCAAAGGCGCCGGTGATGAGCGCGGGCGTGATGATGGCGAACATGAGCTGGTAAACCATGAAGGTCTGCGCGGGGATGGTGGGTGCGTAGTGGGGGTTGGGCTTTAGCCCCACGCCGCGCAGAAACAGATGCTGAAAGCCGCCGATGAAGCTGTTGCCGTGGCCAAAGGCGAGCGAGTAGCCGACCACGGCCCAGAGGATGGTGATCAGGCCCATCATGGCGAAGCTTTGCATCATGGTGCCGAGGATGTTCTTACGGCGGACCAGTCCGCCGTAGAAGAGAGTCAGTCCGGGGCCGGTCATGAGCAGAACCAGGGCGGCGGAAATCAATACCCAGGCGTTGTCGCCGGCAAGCTGGGCGTGACGGACGGCCTGCTGCAGAGCGGCGATCTGGGCCTGCGTGGCGGGCGCCGATGCGGGGGATTGGGCCAGGGCGGGCAGTGCGGCAATGGCAGGCAAAAACAACAGAAGAATGGTGCGTCTACGCATTCTATTGGACTCCAGTCTGTAGCATTTACGAGAGGTGGTGCGGGAACGTGGCTGTTGTTTGTTGCGGCAGGCGGTGCGGGAACTGACGCCAGTCCGGCGGCTGCGTGCCAACAGATGCGGATCCAACGTGCCGGTCCGGTGCAATGGGAATTATGATCCCAAGCCTTGCAGTTTTTTCTGTACTTTGAAGAATATCGTATAGACCCCACCCGCACGGCTCCAATTTCATAATTGGAATCGGACAATGCGAGGCGGCGCGCGCGTTGAGGGGTAGATGAAGAGAGCACGGAGTGGAAGGCCAAGGGGAATCTGGCCCGCGCTTGCGGCACTGGCATTCGTAGCGGCGGTCAGCGCGCCGGAAGCGAAGGCGGCGCAAGCGCCCGGGACGAACACCTGCGAAAAGATCGTGCTCACCGGCGAAGTGAGCGCAGGGAAAGAGTGGAAGGCCTCGATCGGCGTGGGATGGGTCATCCGCGTGCTGCCTATCCAAACAAGCAACTCGTCCGGCGTGAGCGGATGGGGCCTAGCGGTGGATCGCATGAGGCCAGCCGGCTATCCGGATGCGCTGCTGCTGGCCACGCCACCTTAGGCGAGTTTCGCATTGTGGATGCGCGCATTGCTCCGGGGATCGGCAAAGTGAAGCTCTACGCGCAGAACTGGGCAAAGCAGTCGGCGACGACGACGCACACCGACGCGCCCGCGTCGGCAACCGGAGTGACGAAGCTGGGAAAGCTCGATTGGATGCAGTCTTCCATCACCCTGCGGCTTCCACAGGGATGGCGGGCGCCCCGTAATCTTCATGCGGTGGCGGCGGCCTGTTCCGAGTAGCCGCAACGATCCTCCTTGCTTTTGCGCGGTTGCAAAGGACCGGCGGAATTCGCGCCGGAGGGGGCCGGCATGACCGGATCGAGGCGCATGACGATCCCAAGTCGAGTGATTTAAATCACCGCACGTCAGGAAAAGGAATCGCAGACTAGGAAAAACAATCGAGCTGGGGAATGTAGTTAGTCCGGCCACATGCCGGTACTTTCGGCGCAAGCTTTCCCGCCCGATCTGTTGACGGACGGCTCCGAAAGGAGACTCTGGAAGGAGAACCTCCATGTCCACGGCTATGGTTGAAAGAACTGCATCCTGCTCTGTTAACTCCTATACCCCAAGTGGGAAAGATACAACTGTCGATTTTGCCATCGAGGAGCTGGCCCGCCTGCGCTTCTCCATTGTTCTGATCGCGCGATGGGAAGAGGCGGAACGGGGCGACGCGGAACGGCGCATGGAGCTCCACACCGAACTCGCGCGCCTGCGCACGCATTATTTTGAAAAGATTGACGAAATGGCCATGACATTTGGCGTGCAACAGGCGATGGACGCCAAGGAAATGGTGGAACACCAGGTATTCGTGCCGCGGGGCGCGGCGCTGCCGGGATCGCCGGACGACGAAGGAACACCCATTTTCTGAGGAGACTCCGGACCCGCAGATCACGATTCCTTCACAAGCTGAAATCCGTTCCTGCCTGGAGGATAGGTACTGAAGTACCTATCCTCCAAAGCTGTCATTCCTTTTGAAGTCGTTGCGGCAGTGGCTGCCTTGTGATCGAGAGCGCCGCCACTATAATGACTCGGGGAAGGGCGCACAAAAATATGACCAATTTACAGGGAAGAATTGCCCTGGTGACGGGAGCGTCGCAGGGCATTGGGCGAGCCGTGGCGCTGGAGCTGGCGCGGGCCGGCGCCGTGGTGGGGCTGGCGGCGCGCAACCAGGCCAGGCTGGCGGAGACGGCGGCCGAGATTGAAGCGGCCGGCGGACAGGCGGCGGTCTTCGCCATCGATGTGGCCAGCGAAGAGTCGATCAAGGCCGGCGCCAAGGCCGTGCTGGAGCGCTTCGGCAAGGTGGAGATCCTGGTGAACAACGCGGGCATCACGCGCGACGGGCTGATGTTGCGGATGAAGCGGACTGACTGGGATGAGGTGCTCAACTCCAATCTGACCGGCGCGTTTCTGCTGACACAGGCTCTGCTGGGTCCCATGCTCAAGAACCGCTGGGGACGGATCGTGAATCTGTCGAGCGTGGTGGGACGCACGGGGCAGGCCGGCCAGGTGAACTACGCGGCGTCGAAGGCCGGGCTGATCGGGCTTACGCGGTCGATGGCGCGCGAGGTTGCTTCACGTGGCATCACGGTGAACGCCGTGGCGCCGGGATACATTGAGACGCCGATGACGGAGGTGCTGGACGAGAAGCAGCGCGCGGCCATGCTGGCGCAGATTCCGCTGGGGCGCGCCGGAACGGCCACGGAAATTGCGCAGGCGGTGGCGTTTCTGGTCTCCGACGCGGCTGCCTACATCACCGGGCACGTGCTCGACGTGAACGGCGGCATGTACATGGGCGGCTGACGGTCAGCCTGCGAGGGCCGGCGCGGACTGCCCGGGCCTTGCGCATTTGATTCTGCACAGGTTTTCTCATGCGGCAGGAATCCCAGCGGCGTTTGGCTCATCTGAGAGAATAATGGCAGTGAATCAAGCGCACCAAGTGATCTGGCGGAGGGTGATCCCGGTTTTTTTTGCCGTGATTGGCGTGGCGGGCGCGGCCATCGGGGCCAGCGCGCAGATGGCGAATCCATCATCGGCCACTAATCCCTTTTATGGCAGCGTTACCCTGCAGCCGGCAAGCAGCAAGCTGCTGAAGCTTTCGCTCGCCGCGGCCATCCGCCGCGGCCTTGAGAACAACCTTGGCCTGCGGGAGGCCGAATACAATCAGAAGGCTCTGCAGGGTGAAAAGAACATCGCTCTACAGCAGTTTCTGCCTACGATTACGTTTACCGCGAGCACGGGCTTCTTCCAGCACGATCTGGCCGCCGAGGGGTTCAGCTCCGATCTGGCGTCCAAGTTCGGTGCGCTGTTTCACAGCAAAGGGCCGGTGAATTTTCCCCTGATCACGCGCGACGACCTGACGCAGGAGCAGATTCATTACACGCAAACGCTGTTTTCCGGCCCGGTAATCGCCGGCTGGAAGGCGGCCGGCGCGGCGGAGCGGGTGGCTTACTATGCGCGCATGTCGGCCGAGGGCGACGTGGTGCAGGAGGTCGCCATCGCCTATCTGCGCTCGATTGCCGCGGCCAGCAATGTGAAGGACGCCAGGGCGCTGGTGGGGGAAGACCAAGTGGCGCTGGATCATGCGGTGGCTGCGCACGCGGCGGGCACGGTGCCGAAGCTGGATGTGCTGCGCGCGCGCGTCGAGTTGCAGGCGCGCCAGCAGGTGCTGATCGCCGCCGAGAGCGATCTGGAAAAGGACCGCATCCTGCTCAAGCGCGAGATCGGCATCGCCCCCGGCCAGCAGATCGAGCTAACTGACCGCACGCCCTATAGCAAGTTGGCCATGGACACGCCGGCCCAGGTGCTGACGGTTGCCTACGCGAACCGGCAGGACTACCAGAATCTGAAGAACCAGGTGGCTGAAGACAAGGCAGTACACGCGGCCTACCGCAGCGAGCGGCTGCCCAGCCTGAGCGTCAACAGCTACTACGCCGTGAGCACCGTCAACGGCGCGGGCACGCACGGCAACTTCGCGGTCTTCGGCACGCTGCATCTGCCGATCTTCCGCGAGGCGCGTCTGCGCGGGGACATCGACGCGGCCCAGGCGCAGTTGAACGCCACCTACGCGCAGCTTGCCAACCTGCGCACCGAGATCGACCAGCAGGTGCGCGATGCGCTGCTGGACGTGCGGGCGACCTCCAAGCTGGTGGATGTGGCGCGCTCCAACGTGAAGCTGGCCCAGCTCACCCTCCAGGACGAGACCGAGCGCGTGAATGCCGGCGTAGACGACAATCTGCCGCTGGTGGTGGCGCAGGCGGCGCTGGCCTCGGCGCAGAGCAACCTGGTCGAGAGCCTTTACCAGTACAACGTGGCCAAGCTGGAGCTGGCGCGGGCCGCGGGCGTGATTGAAAGCCAATACCGGGCCTATCTGGGCCGGTAAGGACGGCTGCGCTGCATAGCGCGGCAAACTCCGCGCCGGTCCCTCAGTGCGAGAGTCAGGTTGGTTGGCTGAGAACGTATGAGCCGTTGATTTCAAACGGACGGAAAATTATCGGCGAAGCCCATTTTTACGCGCGCAGAGAGATCTCTCAGCAGTGCAAAGCCGGAGATCGGGCGAGCATTTCTGGCTGGACGATGTCGCTGGCCGTTGCGTGAGGCAAGAAGACGGAGATCACGGTTCCGCCGCCGCTGCCGCTTTGGGCGGGCTTGCTCCGCAGCCGAATGGTTCCGTTGTAGCCGCGCACGATGCTTTCCGCGACCCACAGCCCGAGGCCGGCGCCGCCTTCCGTCTTGGTGGTGAAAAACGGTTCGAAGATTCTGGCGCGATCCTTGCGCGCAATCCCGCGGCCATTATCGGCGATGATGACCTGCACGCCCTTCATTTCCGGCATGTGCGGGTCGCATCCGGTCCGCGTCCTGACCTGAATCACACCGCCGTCGCGCACAGCTTCAAGCGCATTGATGAGAAGGTTGGAAAAGAGGTGGCGAAGCTCGCCGCGCTTACCCACCAGTTCCTCATCACAGAAGTACTGTTTGACGATCGTCGCGCGCTTCTCCTTGATTTTGGTGGCGTATAGATCAAGGACCTGGTCGAGCACCTCGGAGACTTGAATGACCGCCGGCCGCGATGACTCACGATAGAGCCCCAGCATCTGATTGGAGATGTGGGTGACGCGTGCCAACTCCTGCTCGGCGGCCTGCACGTAGCCCTTGAGAGCGGGATCGCCGTCCTCGGTATGACAGTGCAGCAGATAAAGAAGATTGGTGACCGCGGCCAGGGGGTTGTTGATCTCGTGGGCCAGCGTGGAAGCCATGCGCGCGGTGACCGCGAGTTTTTCGGCTTTTCGTAATTCTTCCTCCGCCAGGCGCTGGTTCTGGATGTCAGTGCAGGTGCCGAACCACTTCCTGATTGCGCCGTCTCGGTCCCGCATCGGGATGCCGCGCGCCAGAATCCAGGCGTAGGTGCCGTTCGCGGCGCGGAGACGGCATTCCACCTCGTAGGGCATGCCTTTGGCTATGGATTCGTTCCAGCGGCCGAGGACGCGCGACGCATCTTCGGGATGGAGGACTCGCTTCCAGCCAACGAAGCCCAGGCTCTCCTGCATGGAGAGCCCTGTAAACCGGCACCAGGACTCGCTGATATAGTCCACTGAACCATCGGCGGTCGTGGTCCAGACCATTTGCGGGATCAGCTCGGCCAGGGTGCGGAAGCGCGCTTCGCTTTCGGCCAACCTTTGAATGCCGCGCTGGCGCAGGATGGAGACGGCAAGGAGGTTCGCCATCGATTGAATGAAGGCAATATCGTCGGCGGTGAAGGCATGCGCGGCCGTTGCATGCACGCCCAGCACTCCAAACGGACCCTCTTTGCCGGCGATGGGGACGAGCAGGCTGCTGACCACCTTATGGTCTGACAAGAGCGAGGAAGTTGCGAATCGGGTATCGGTGCGATCGTCTTCGACCACCACCGGCGCACCGGACGCCAGTGTGTATCCGGCCTGCGATTGGAGGCCCGCTTCAACGATGGCCTTGCCCACCGTGCCGGGTTTCCAGCCCACACCGGCAACGAGGAGGAAATTATCGTGCTCGGGAGTCAGTTGCAGCACCTTGCAATACTCGACCCTCAGTGTGTGCGCAACCAGCCGCGTGCTGTAGTCCAGGAATTTCTGCAGATCGTCCTCGACCAGAGCGCGACGGCCCGTTTCCGCTACGGCGACCGCTTGTCGCCATTTCCTCCGCAGCCTCTTTTCGGACCTGCGCAGACTTTCGCTCAGGGTTGCAGTGACAGTTCCCACCGCAAGAAAGAGCGCAATCTGCATGGCCTCATCGGGAGTAAACACCGGAGGGCCAGCGGTGAAGGTGTAAACGGCGGCGATGGCCGACAACAGGGTGCCCAGCAGCCCTGGCCAGAACCCGCCCAACCATGCACTCAGGAGGATCGGAATGTAGTAGAAGATGAATGGGCCATGGTGAAACACGCTACGTGACCAGAGCGTGACGGCGAAGGCGAGAACCACCAGGATTACCGCAGTGCCGTACCGCACCAAGGCAGCGGGCCTCCACAAAGCAATTGGCTTCGGCTTGCCTGCGGCCAGACGGTGGAGTCCCCGAACAAATGTGCCCATCACGGTCCTCCGGGATTGTTGCATGTATACCGGAGCTGAGCGGGAACATCACCATGAAGCAGGCCCGGGATATGTACTTCGCTGAGCTGTGGGGGAATTGTAGCACACCCCTGAATAATGTCATTGCCGTGAAATGAACCTCGTTTCCGGCTGGACTCGCAATAGGCGTCCCGCGACGGCCGAAGGCGCGCTCATTTTAAGCTGCTTAGGGCGCGACTGAAGCCATGCCGTTGCAATGCACGGAGTTTTTGAAGCCCGGACCTCTTGCAGAGCCGGATTGCGGGCCTAGCGCGGGCGTGTGGGCACTGCCTCTTTGTGGATTTGCGGAACGGACTAAAAGCAGCCACAAGAAGGCCCCGCGTCAAAAATTATCCCCGCGTTCAGGGGTACGATGTAGGCTGCAACGAATGTGCAATCAACGACGATCCGACCACCGGTAAGGAGGAAGCATATGCTCAAAGTATTCTGCGCTCCGGCCCGCTACACGCAGGGGCCTCATGCCACGGATCAACTTGGCTCCGAGATGCGCAACCTCGGACTGGATGGACCGGCGCTGATCATCGCCGGAGGCAGCGCCATGCGGCTGCTTGCGGAGACGTGGACGAAGAGCTTCGCGGAGGCAGGCATGCGGCATGAGGTTTTCCGCTTTGCCGGCGAGTGCACGGCGGCGGAGATCCGGCGGGGATGCCAGGCGGCGCGGGAGGCCGCGGCGCGGGTTGTGATCGGCGCCGGCGGCGGCAAGGTTCTGGATACGGCGCGCGCCGTGGCCGCGGATCTTTCGCTGCCGGTGGTCAATTGCCCGACGATCGCCTCCAGCGACGCTCCGTGCAGCGCGCTGTCGGTGATCTATACCGATGCGGGAGCGGTGGAAACATATCGCATTTACCGGCGCAATCCGGACCTGGTGCTGGTGGACACGACGGTGATTGCGCAAAGCCCGGTGCGTCTGCTGGTGGCGGGCATAGGCGATGCGTTGGCCACATGGTTCGAGGCCAAGGTCTGCGTGGAAGGAGGCGTGAAAAATATGCGCGGCGGCGCTTCCACGCGCAGCGCTCTGGCGCTGGCCGAACTGTGCTATGAAACGCTCCTGGCGGACGGCACAGCCGCTATTGATGCGCTGCGCCGGCAGGAGCCCAACGATGCGCTGGAACGCCTGGTGGAAGCCAACACGCTGCTTTCCGGGCTGGGCTTTGAGTCTTCCGGCCTGGCCGCAGCCCACGCCATCCACAACGGACTGACCATGGCGCCGGGCACCCACAGCTACATGCACGGCGAAAAGGTGGCGTTCGGACTGCTGGCGCAATTGATGCTGGAGTCGCAGCCCGGGTCCGTGATCGAAGAAGTGCTGGGATTTGCAAACAGCGTGGGTTTGCCGACGACATTGGCCGACATTGGGGTTGCCAGCCCCAGCCGGGAACTGCTTGAGACAATTGCGCAGCGAGCAACCGCGGCCGGTGAAACCATCCACAATGAGCCAATGGCGGTTACTCCGCAACTGGTGGTGGAAGCTATGCGCGCGGCCGATGCCGCCGGGGCTGCGTTTCGCCGGTCCATGCGTTGGCAGTAAGCGCTGAAGCCGGAGGCGGGAGAAGCAAAATGCCCCTGCCACGCGTCAGAGAATCTCCAGCGCGGCCGTTCCCTTGCGAGGCGGAATGAACCGGTTGGCGCGCGAAGCGATGGAGAGAGTTTCGCGGCTGAGCAGCTTGCGAATCTGCGCGCGTGCGTGCTCGGCCCAGGGGCCGCATTGATCGATCTTCAGATATGCCTGCCAGTGCCGGAGCGCGGCGCGAGGCTTTTCCAGGCGCTCGAAGGCCAGGGCGAGGTTGTAATGCGCATCGGCGTAGCGCGGCGCCAGCGCGACGGCCTGGCGATAGGCGGCAATCGACTCGTCGAGACGGCCCAGCTCGTCGAGCACGTTGCCGAGATCGAAGTAGGCCAGCACGTAGGCGGGATCGACCTCGGTGGCCCGCCGGTAGAGCCTTTCGGCGCGGTCGTATTCGCGCAGATGAAACGCGATGGTTCCCAGATTGATGTAGGCGGCCGCGTAACGGGGATCGAGGTCGAGAATCTCTTCGTAGAGGGAGATGGCCTGCTGTTTTTCGCCGGCTTCCTCGGCCTGCACGGCGGCAAGAAAGCGGTCCTGCAGGCCACGCGGCTCCGCCGCAGCGGTGCGGCGCAGCGGCGCAGGTTCGGGAGTGACGGTGGGGCTGTCGTCGGCCTCGGCGCGTTCGAAGTCAAACAATAGTTGCCTTCGGATGGGGTCCACCATGGCGCCGTGATGGCGGAAGGCAAGGCGCGTGCCGGTGCGCACCACGCGCGCTTCGAGCAGCGGATTTGCCATGCCGCCCACAGCCTTCATGGCCAGGATGGAGTGCCGGATCGAGGCTGCGGATACGGCTTCCTCGCGCAGCGCGCGCAGGATCCGCAACTGGCCGAGATCCTGGAAGGAGTAGGTTTGCTGTTGGGGAATGAGCCCGGCACGCTCCCACCCCTGCAACTGGTGGATGCTGATCCGCAAGATGCGTATTGCGTCCTGACGGCTATAGCTGGTCACTCTTGAACGCTCCCTATGTTGGTACAGTTCGGCCTCGGAGCCTGCATCGTACATTCACTGAGGAACCGCTCTTGGAAACGATTATGCCAAGAGCCGCCGTGGATATGAGGTACGGAACTTGCGCGAGAGCAAAAAATCCGTGGATAACGAGTACCCGATTAGGTTCCCGGAAGGGGAATGAGATAAAAGGCGCGGGAGACGGCGAAGGCAGGCGAGGCGGGGTACGCTGGAGCCGACGGTCAGACTTGAACTGACGACCTGCTGATTACGAATCAGCTGCTCTACCAACTGAGCTACGTCGGCTTGCTGCTCAGATTGTATCGTCACGCCAATGGAAGGTAAAGTTGACGGGAGTCCTCTACGCGGGGATTGGCCGTCAGCTGAGTGCGGGTGACCGATGAGCATCCTGACACAAACTCTTCAGCTCGCCTTCAAGATCGCCTTCGTGTGGGCGGCTGGATTCTTGATCGCGGTCGCGGTTCGCGCCGGATTGCCCGACAAGATGGGGATTACCCTATTCGGCGGCCGCAGCGCGATCTTTGTCCCCTTCAGCCGTCTGGGCTTCTGGACCTGCATGTTGGCGGCTCTCACTGTGACCTGCATGGTGGTCATCCAGGCCATGCTTGTCGACATCGGCTTCCGCCCATAGCCGTGCGAGGCATGCGAAAGGCGGCGAAGATCACCGTCCGGACAGGGGATACGCTCCGCGCCGCCTGCCGGGCCACGCGGCCGGAAAAGAACCGGCGGAAAATGGGCCTCGAAAAGCGGAAAGAGCCGCCCGGCAACAGGGCAGCTCTCTCCCAGGGAGAATAGTTCCAACGGAGGCAAAGCCATCAGAACTTTCTGCGTGCATAGTAGGAGCGGGGACTGGGAGTGTCAAGGAGAAAACTTTGAATAAATAAAGTATTTATTTTCAATTATTTTCCGGGAGGCTCCATTATTTCTGACGCAGTCTTTCTTTGCCATGTGTTCGCCTTTTCGCCTAGGCTGTTTTCCGTTATTTCGGGGGGTTTCTTAGGGTTTATGTCCAGATTTCCACAGGCGGGAATCGCCGTTAACCCTTCGGATGCGGCCCGTTTGCCTTTGCTTGTGAATCGTCCCGTTTTTCGAGCAGGTTGAGGCGGATGAACTCCTCATCGTAAATCGAGGACGCTGGCTTGCCGCGCGCCATGCGATAGAGGACCCTGCCTCCGCCGAGGAAGAAGCCGAGCAGGATGGCTGCGCCCCCCAGGATCAGTACCAGGCTGGTAATGCCAACCAGCAACTGGCCGGTCATGGCGATCTGCGACTTCTCGGGCACGGGAATGGTGGTCAGATTTGCCGAGTAGTGCACGAGCTCCAGCAGGCGGTGGCTTTGATCGGGAATGGCGTCGCCGCTGACGATGGCGACCAGAGGGCCGCTGCGGCGCACTTCCAGCGACGCCTGATCGGAGTTTTCAAGCGCCTTGGTGAACGGCGGCTGCGCCTTGCTGCCAGCCTTGAGATAGGCGCGAATCTCGCGCTCCCGTACGGCGGCCATCTGCGGCTCGGGGTAGTTGATGATGGTGAGCGTGGCCATGCCCGAGGACAGCGCGTAGTTGGCGGTTACGGTTTCGGCGCCATTGTTGAAGCCGATGAGGCTGGGGGGCAGCACGCCACCCGCGCCCGTGTAGCTGGCTGGCCCGAGCGCGTAATGGGTTGTTTGTGGTTTGAGCGAACCGGGCGGCAGGAAGGCCAGGACCGGCGGCAGGATGGCCTGGTTGCCCGTGGCGACGGGCAACCGGCGGGCGATTTCGCGCATTTCGGCGGCGGACATGGGGCCGATGCGCGAAAACTTCGCTTCGACCACCGCGGTGCCCTTCCAGAACAGGACACGGTTGTTGTCCGAGGCACCGCCGGTTCCGACGTCCACTTTCGGCCAGTTGTTGTGGCGGTAATAGGAATAAGCGCCATAGGAGCCGGTCACATCGCCAAAGCGCAGCGCGCGCAGGGTGAGGGTTTCGCCGTCGCGTTTGTAGTGCTCCTCAACGGCGTTGACAAAGCCGTACTCGCTGAGGGCCTCGGCGTTGGCGGGATCGACTTTGGCGGCGCTGGAAAAAGTCTGCGGCTTGCCTGCCTCTACCCATCCGTCGAAGACGCTGGGCAACTTAAGGGGCAGTGGCGGCAGGACCAGAGGAATGACGGTTTCAGTGCCTGCCGGCGGAGGTGGTGGTGCTTGCGCCGCGGCAACCGCTGGGGCACCGGCCAGCGCCGAAATGACGATAAAGATTGCGATCCAGCGCATTGAGGGCTCCGGTCTTCAGGGTACACTCTCGCCCCCCATCTTTGCGGGATGCAAGCTTACTCCTGTCTTATTGGACACTGGCGCCGGTGCAAAGGTTCCCGCGCAGGATGGGCGTTGGCCGGGATCGCTGCCGAGCCCTGCCATGCGAGGCCTTGGCCGGTCCCGCGCTGTATCCGGTATTCTTGCCAGCAGACCGCATTTCTGATTCCCCATCAGGCAGTGAGGACAAATAAATATGAAGAACATCAGCCGTAGGTCATTTGTGACCACCGCCGCGGCAGGCGTTGCCGCATTCGGAGCCATGGGCAGCTCGATTCCATCCGCTCAGGCCCAACCCATCGAAACCAAGTCCGAGTGGGATCTGGCCGCATTCAATGATCTGGCCAACCATCCTGCGCGTGTGAAGCAGGTGTTTGATAGCGCCAAGCTCGGGGGAAGTGTTTTCGATCACGCCCGGAACTCGCTCAATGGACTGCGGTACGGGTTTGGCGTTTCAAAAGATCAGATCCAGATTGTGATTGCGTTGCGCGGGCCGGCCAATCTGATGAATTTCGACGACTACATCTGGAAAAAATATCGAGTTGGCGCCTTGTTTCATATCAACGACCCCAAAACCGGCAAGCCCGCGGAGCGGAATGTCTTTTACCCTGGCAAAGCCGGCGTGAAGATGAAATACGCTTCCGACAACATTGAGAGTCCGCACTCGATTTACAACGACGCAAGCATCCAAGCGCTTCAGTATCGGGGAGTGCGGCTCGTAGGCTGCCATATGGCCACCGAGGGCGCTGCGCAGGGACTTGCCCATAAGAACCACATCAAGCAGGCTCAAGCGGTTTATCAGGATATGATCGCACACACCTTGCCCAACGTGCTCATCGTAGCCGCCGCCGTGGCCGCCGTAGCCTTGCTGCAGACCGAGGGCCATTACAGCTATCTCTATATCTGAATGTCTCAGCCTGCGTACTGTGCTCTCTTGAACAAGCCCGGAGCGGCAGGCGGTTTGCCAGGGTCTCTGAGCGGATGATTCTGGACCTGCGGATTGCCAGTCGCATGGACCCAAATCGGGAGATGGGGCGCCTCGGCCGGTACAAGATCAAGCGGCCAGAGACCGGGCGACAAGCGCAGGGATCAGTTACGCCGCGGGGCGGGGATCGTGGAGGCCAGCCAGGCGTCAAAGGCATTGAGCGCCCGCTCGCACTGGATGCGATGGCGTTCCTTCTTGTCGCGCACCCGCTTGCGCAGCGTCTCTTCGAGCGGCTCGAGCAGATCGAAGGTGATGTTGGCGGGCTGGAAGTTTTTAGCGTCGGCGTGGGTGATGTAGTGAACCAGAGAGCCGAGGGCCGTGGCGCGGGGAACTGGCGCGGGCTGGCCGCCGCGGGCAATCGCCGCCGCGAAGATTCCGGCCAGCATGCCAGTGGCGATGGATTCGGTATAGCCCTCGACGCCGGAGATCTGACCGGCGAACATCAGCCAGTTTGCCGTTTTGAGCCGCAGGGTTTGATCCAGCAGCGCGGGGGCGCAGATGTAGGTGTTGCGGTGAATCTGGCCGTAGCGCAGGAAGCGGGCGTTTTCCAGGCCGGGGATGAGGCGCAGCACACGGGCCTGCTCGCCATATTTGAGGTGGTTCTGGAAGCCGACCAGGTTGTAGCTGTCGGCGCGCAGATTTTCCTTGCGCAGTTGCACCACGGCCCAGGGCGTTTTGCCGGTGCGGGGATCGCGCAGGCCCACCGGCTTCATGGGGCCGAAGCGCAGCGTGTCGCGGCCGCGCCGGGCCAGGACCTCAATGGGCAGGCAGCCTTCGAAGTACTCCAACTGCTCCCAGTCTTTGCTTTCGGCGGGCTCGGCGGCGAGCAGCGCATCGTAGAAGCGGTCGTACTCGGCGCGATCCATGGGGCAGTTGATGTAGTCGGCGGTTCCCTTGTCCCAGCGCGCGGCAAAGTAGACGCGATCCATATCGATCGACTCGGCATCGACGATGGGCGAGATGGAATCGTAAAAGGCCAGGCGACCGGCGCCGGTGATGCGCTCGATTTCGGTGCTCAAAGCTGGCGCAGTGAGCGGGCCGGTGGCGACAATGGTCAACATTGCGCCAGAGGAGTCTGGGGGATCGAGGCGCTCGACTTCTTCGCGGATGACGCGAATGGCGGGCTGGGCGGCGATGGCGGCGGAGATGCGCTGGGAGAACTCGATGCGATCGACGGCCAGCGCGTGGCCGGCGGGCACGGCGGTCTCATCGGCGATGCGCAACAGCGCGGAGCCGGCATGGCGCATCTCCTGCTTGAGCAGCCAGGGCGCGGTGTGCGGCGATTCGCTTTTTAAGGAATTGGAGCAGACCAGCTCGCCGAAGCTGGTGGTCTGGTGAGCCGGGGTGAGGCGCGGCTTTCCGTCCACGAGAGCGCGCATTTCGTAGAGGTCCACCTGGCATCCGAGGCGGGCTGCGGTTAGCGCGGCCTCAGGGCCGGCGAGGCCGCCGCCGATGACGCGAATTTTCACGACGCAGACTCCATCTGGCGCGTGGGGCCGGCCAGCCGGGCCAGCGCATCGCCGGCCAGGCGCACGGTGCGCCACTCGTCCATGAATTCTGCGCCCATGGCACGATAGAAGTCGATGGCGGGGGTATTCCAGTCCAGGACTTCCCATTTCAGGCGCGCACAGCCCTTTTCCAGGGCGATGGCGGCGACACGCTGGAGCAGCGCCTTGCCGATACCGTGGCCGCGAACCCCGGGATCTACAAAGAGATCTTCGAGGTAGATGCCAGGGCGGCCCATCCAGGTCGAATAATCGAAGAAGTAGAAGGCGAAGCCCGCGGGCTGGCCATCGCAATCGGCGATCAGGCACTCAAAGAACGGGCGGGGGCCGAATCCGTCGCGGAGCAGGTCCGCTTCGGTAGCCTTGACGGCGCGTGGCGCCCGCTCGTAGGCCGCCAGGGCGCGAATGAAGGCGAGAATTTGCGGGATATCTGCCTCTGTTGCGGTGCGAATTGCCACAGCCATGCGTTTATTCTAGTGTGTGATACGCGCCACAGGCGGTCTGCGCCGGGCACACTTAGGATGAGACCGTGACACCGATCATAGTGGATAGGATTCTGTAGCGCGGGGGAGCCTTGGGTTTGAAGTAGAGCATGTATCCGCTCGACAGGGGCAACCCGGCGGGCCGCTAAAACTCGGTAGTTCGCGAAGTTGATACGTGCCTCTTGTGCGGGATGGCAGGTTGGATTTAACTTAGGTCTGCCGAGAATTGGGCGCGGTACCGCGCCGGCTGTGAGCCAGCGGGGCCGACACAGAAGCGATAGGTGTGTGTCTCTGCTGGGAAAGGCAGCCGCAGCCCGCGGGTCGCATTGGCCGGGAAAGTTCCGGCAGCGAATGGCAATTTTAACAAATCATGACTTTTACGAGCGCGCGCCCAGGAGGGCTTGCGGCGCTCCGAAGGAGAAGAATATGAAACGCAACACTTCGTTTTGGCTCATCCTGCCTGCCGCGGTGGGCCTGCTGGCATTCGCTCTCAGGCCGGGGCTTGCCCAGCAAAGCACACCCGCAGCCCCTGGCACCCCGTGCACGATTCACGGCCAGGTCACCAACCCCACTGGCGCGCCCCAGCAAGGCGGCGAGGTGGCCCTCTCGACCGATGGCGGCAAGACCCTCAAGTACACTTTCCCGGTTAACGACGAGGGCAGCTATTCAGGCAAGGCGGCTCCTGGAACTTATTCGGTTCTGTACCGCGAGAAGGACACGCCGGCTGGAAAGGCAGTGGACTTTGTCAATGGCGTCACGCTGCCTGCCGGCGGGGATGTGACTACCAACTTCGACATGTCGCGAGCGTCGTTCATTGCGAAGTTGCCGGAGGCACAGCAGAAGGAGCTTGCGGAGCTGAAGAAGCACAATGAGTCGGCAATGAGCGCCAACAAGCTTATTGCCCATCTCAATGCCGATCTGCGCACCGTGACCAAGTGTTTTGAAGAGGCAGCATCTGCGCGCACAACCGCGATCAAGGAACTTGGATCGTCGGCCACGCCGGCTGCCGTGGACACCAAGGCTGACCAGATCAAGACTGCCCAGTACACCCAGGCTGAAACTCTGATGAAGACGGACACGGGCCTCAAGCCCGAGGAGCCTCTCCTTTGGGCGCAACTGGGCCAGGCGCAGATTGGCCTGAAGAAGTATCCCGAGGCCATCGCGACCTACCAGAAGGCGGTGACCCTGGAGGAGGCGGCAAAGAGCAAGAACCCCGCGATTCTGGGATCGGCCTACTACGGTCTGGGCGAAGCCTATGCGCGCACCGGCAAGGTAACTGAGGCCAATCAGAACTTCGATGCAGCGGTCAAAGCCGATCCCACCCGGGCGGCGTTCTATCTGAGCAATGCATCGATCATCTACTTCGAGATGCACAACAGCGCGGCACAGGTGGCCGCCGCGGAGCATGCACTCCAGTCCGCTCCCAATATGCCCGATCCCACCAAGGCGCTCATGTACTACATCAAGGGGCAGGGGCTGGTGCAGAACGCCACCATGAATCCCAAGACGCAGCAGATCGTGTTGCCGCCCGCGTGCGCCTCGGCGTATCAGAACTACCTGAAGCTTGCGCCCAACGGCGAGTTTGCCAGCGAAGTCAAGGGCATTCTGCAGCAGGCGGGAATCAAGCCCTAATTCAGGAGTCCGGCGCGCAGACGATTGTCTGATCCGGCAATGATCACCCGGCGCTTCATCCTTCCGGCTCTTCGGCCGGTGGGGTGGGGCGCTTTTCTGTTGCGGCCGGTGTGTGGCATCTTCCGCGCGCCCGGCAGCCAAAGCAATCTACAATCCATTGCATGAGCACCGCACTGCCCAGCTACGAGCAGGCCGCCGCCCAGGTAGCGGATTTTGCCGCACGGCTGCGACTGACCAGACCGGCGGTTGAGCGCGTGGAGCTGGCCGCCGCGGCGGGGCGGGTGATGGCGCGGCCTTTATATGCCGACTGCGATCAGCCGCCGTTTGCGCGGTCGACCCGCGATGGATTTGCCTGCCATGCGCGGGAGGCGTCTACGCACGCGGCGCTGCCGGTTGCCGGAGCTACACGCGCCGGCCAGCCGCCGGACGGCCCGCTGCCGCGCGGCGCGGCGTGGGAGATCATGACGGGTGCTCCGGTGCCCGACGGGGCCGACGCCGTGATGATGATCGAGCATGTGGAGTGCGGTGGGGGCACTGTGCGGCTCTTGCCACAGCGCAAGCTCGAACCGGGCGAGAACATCGTGGCGCGCGGGGCGCAGGCACGGACGGGGGACGAACTGCTCCCGGCCGGGGCGGCAATCGGCTTCGGACAAATTGCTCTGGCGGCTTCGTGCGGGTATGGCGCGCTGGAGGTTTTTGTCCGGCCGCGGGTGGCGATTCTTTCGACGGGCGACGAGCTGGTTGCGATCGAGGCAGAGCTCAGAGGCGGGCAGATTCGCAACTCCAACAGCCCCATGCTGGCGACGATGGTGGCGGAAGCCGGAGGCGAGCCGATGGTGCTGCCGACCGCGGCTGACAGTGCAAGCGCCCTGGACGAATCCCTGGCCCGGGCCGCCGGCGCCGATATGCTGCTGATCACGGGCGGCGTGTCGGCGGGCAAATTCGATCTGGTTGAGCCGGCATTGGCGCGCGCCGGCGCGCGCTTTCACTTCACGGGGGTGCGCATTCAACCTGGCAAGCCGCTGGTGTTCGGCGAGCGGCCGCGCAGCGGGGACGCGGAAGGCGGAAGGAGCACGCAGCCGTTCTTCGGCCTGCCCGGCAACCCGGTTTCGTCGGCGGTGACATTTCTGCTTTTTGGGGCGCCGGTACTGGCGGCGCTGGGCGGGCGGCGGGATGGCGGCCCGCGCTTTGCGCTGGCGCGGCTGAGCGCCGCGCCGGAGAGACGCCCGCGCACCGGCCTGACGCGCTTTCTGCCCGCGCTCTGCACCTTCGGCACACCAGTTGGCGTAAGTCCCGAGGTTGCGCTGGTTCCCTGGCAGGGATCGGGCGACCTGGCGGCGCTGGCGCGGTCGAACTGCTTTCTCGTTCTCCCCGACGACGACCATCAGCCGCTCGATGCGGGCGCAATGGTCCGCATCCTGCTTTCGTGAGGAACGCCATGTCTGAAACACCAGAACCGCAGCTTTCCCATTTTGACCAGGCTGGACACGCAGTGATGGTGGACGTGAGCGCCAAGCCGGCCACGCGCCGCACGGCCACCGCGTCGGCTTTTGTGGAGCTTTCCACGGCTGTGCTGGAGGCTCTGCCGGACAATCCCAAGGGCGATCCGCTTGCGGTGGCCCGTTTCGCCGGCATTCAGGCGGCTAAGCGCACCGCGGAGCTGATTCCCATGTGCCACCCGCTGGCGCTCACACATGTGGACGTCGAGGCGGAGATTGCCGCCGATGGGGTTCGCATCACGGCGACGGCCGCGACGACCGGCCCCACTGGTGTCGAGATGGAAGCGCTGACCGCGGCTGCCGTGGCGGCGCTGACCGTCTACGACATGACCAAGGCGCTGGATAAGGCCATCGTCATCCGCAACGTGCAACTGGAAGCGAAATCCGGGGGCAAGAGCGGGGAATTTTCGCGGGCCGGAGGCCGCGTGTGACCGCCGCATTCAGGCTGTCACTGAATGCGCGCGCGGAATGAGTTAAGATTTTGAACCTGTCGAGAGGAGTGGCCATGTCTCGCTTTGCGCTCTTCACTGCCTGCCTTTCGCTGTTTGCTTTGCCGTGCGGCGCGATCCGCGCCCAAACGGTCCAGGCCTATCAGACCACGCCGGATCTTCTGGAATCGATGATGCACCTCCACAAGCTGCGCTTCCGATCGGAGCGTCCGCGCAGCGTACCGCTTCCGCTGATCACGGTGAACGAGTCGCAGCGTTATCAGAAGATCGACGGCTTCGGCGCTTCACTGACTGATGCGGCCGCATGGCTGTTTGCCAAAAAGCTGCCGGCGAAGACGACCGATGCGGCCTTCGAGTCTCTCTTCAGCCGCAGGCACGGCATCGCGCTGAGCTTTCTGCGACAGCCCATCGGCTCCTCGGATCTGTCGGCCACGTTTTATTCATTCGACGATCTGTGCCGGCAAACCACCACGGCTTGCACCACGCCGCCGGGCGTGGCCGATCCCGAGCTGAAGCATTTTTCGCTGGCGCACGACCAGGAGTACATCCTGCCACTGCTCAAGATGGCGCTGGCCATCAACCCGGAGATTCGCGTGATGCTCACGCCCTGGAGCCCGCCGGGCTGGATGAAGACATCCGGTTCCATGCTGGGATTGAATCCGGTTACCAGGAAGCCGTCCAGCCTGCTGCCGAAGTATTACACCGCTTATGCCGACTATCTGGTAAAGAGCATCGCGGGCTACCAGGCAGCGGGCGTGCCGGTGTATGCGCTGAGCGTGGTGAATGAGCCGCTCTATGCGCCGGCCACGTACAGCGGAATGCTCATGACCGCTCCGGAACAGATCGCCTTTCTGGACAAGGCGCTGGCGCCAGCTCTGGCGGCCGCGCACCTGACCACCAAGGTGCTGGTCTATGACCATAACTGGGACCGCCCGGAGTATCCGGAAGCCGTGCTGAAAGATTCCAAGGCTTACGCGTTGGCCGCCGGGATTGCGTGGCACCACTACGCCGGCAGCCCCACGGTGATGACGAAGCTGCACGAGGAGTTTCCCGACAAGGGCCAGTGGGTGACCGAGGCTGGCGGCGGAGCGTGGCAGAAGGGCAATATTCTGGCGCAGGAGGCGGCTGAGCTGATCGCCGTCATGCGGAACTGGTCGAAGAGCTATGTGCTGTGGCCGCTGGCAACCGATCAGAATCACGAGCCGCATGTGGGCGGATGCGACGATTGCCGCGGAGTGCTTACCCTGGACCTGACCAACCCGCACAACCCCAGAGTTCATCGCGAGCCGGATTACTATGTGCTCGGCCAGGCAAGCAAATTCGTGGTTCCGGGGGCGGTGCGCATCGGCTCAAACGAGCCGGAAGGAACTGAATTAAAGGATGTCGCGTTTCAGAATCCGGATGGAACCATCGTGCTTTACACCCTGAATGCAGGGGCCGGCAGCCAGGTGTTCGATATCGGATTTCGCGGCAAGATGGCAATAACCGTCATGCCCGCCGGATCGGTGGCCACCTTTATCTGGAGGCCGTGAGGATACGTCCCTGCCGGTGCGGTTGGGCACTCTCTAGTGGCGGCCCCCATGGGGGAGGTAAAGCGGCGGCGACAGGTGGCCCCGGTGGCAGGTGGCGCAGGTCACCGGCATGCCAGAGGTATTGATGCGGTTGATATAGTGCGTGTTGATCTCCTGGACCATCTCGTACATCATGCGCGCCGTGGCCTTTTCCGGTTTGGTGTCAAGGGCGAAATCAAGCCGCCGGCGGGCGAGCGGCCCGTTGGCGTTGGGGTTGACCGCATGGCAGGTGCTGCAGTGCGTACCCAGCGCGTGCGCCCATCCTTCCATGATCTGGTGAACCTGGTCTCCGGTCAGGTTTTTGGGCAGCACCTGCAGATTGGTGGGCGGCGGAAATTTGTGATGCGGCCGCCGGGGCGACGGAGTCTGGGCTACAACCGTGACTGCAAATGCAGTTGCGGCGAGCAGGACCAGTGACGCGATGAGTGACAGGGAAGGTTTATTCAAGCTGAGTTTTCCTCGGGGCCTGGAATCACTTTGCCGCTGCTCCAGATTCTATCGGAGTTCGATGCGCTTTGCGGATACAGTTCGCGGGCCGGAGACACATTTGTGGCCGGCAAAGGAAAAACGCATGGGCCAGTCGACGGCCTGGCGGATGCCGATGCGCGCCGTTACCAGCACGTCGCCGGCGCGGTGGCCGTCGTCGCGGATCTGGAGGGGCGAGGCGGCGTCGAGCAGGTCCAGACCGTTGTGGGCGGCGCGCGTGATTGCGAGCGCCTGGCAGAGGCGGCCAGGCCCGGAGGCGAGCAGGCGGGTAGAAACACCGGGCGCCAGACCGCGATTGCGGGCCATCCGCTCCAGGCCGGCGACCGGCTCGAGGGCGCGCAGCAGGACGCAGCCGGCCAAGCCCTCGGCTTCGCACGAGATATTCATGCAGAAGTAGCGGCCATAGATCGCGTAGACGTAAGCGTGGGCCGCAGGGCCGAACAGAACGCGGTTGCGAGGGGTGGGTCCGCGATGAGCGTGGGCGGCCGGATCGGGCGGATCGTTGTGCGGGCCCAGATAGGCCTCGGCCTCCACAATGCGCCCGGCCAGCAGGCCGGCGTTGTCTTGGCGCACCAGCAGCATGCCCAGCAGCCGCGGAGCCACCTGGTCCGGGGGCGCCTCGAAGAAGGCGCGCGGTGGCAGGCGGCCGGGTAAGCTATTGGCACGGAGCGTGTTAGGTCCTACTTTTGGGACTTCTTCCATTCCTTGATCCAGGCCAGCACTTCTTCGGCGTGCCCGTCTGGCGTAACCTTAGGAAAGATGTGGAGGAGCGTGCGATCGGGGCCGATCAGGAAAGTGGTGCGCTGGATGCCGATGACTTTCTTGCCGTACATGTTCTTTTCCTTGAGTACGCCAAACTGATTGCATACTTGCTCGTCTACATCTGCAAGGAGAGTGTACGGCAGGGTGAATTTGGCGCGGAATTTGGCCTGGTCCTTCGGCGTATCGCGCGAGATGCCGAGCACCACCACCCCGGCCGCATCGAGCTTGGTGAACCAGTCCCGGAACCCGCAGGCTTCGATGGTGCAGCCGGGTGTATCTGCTTTGGGGTAAAAGAAGAGTACGACGGGCTTGCCGGCAAAGTCGGAGAGGCTCACGGCCTTGTCTTCGTCGGTTTTCAGGGTGAAGTCAGCGACCTTTTCGTTGATTTCCATGGGGAATTTTCCTCGCAGGGGTAAATGGAGGGCCAAAAGATGGCCATCAGTTTCGATTATTCCCGAGGCAGGCGCCCGGTGTCACCGCGTAGAAATGGGATTTCATCGCTTTGTGCCGCATTCGTTGCCGGTGTGTTGCTGACCGCGGCGCTGCCCGCTGTGGCGCAGTACCAGGGCCCGGCGAACAAAACCAAGAAGAAAACACCCGAGCTGCGCGCCGTTGCGGTGGTGGAGTGGACAGGCAAGGAAGGCGATCCCAAGGCCAGCCGCATTATTCCGCTTACCATCTGGAACGGGGAACAACTGCAGGATGCTTCGGTCTACATGGCGCAGCCCGCGCCGCTGGCGCTGGACACCCAGGTGGAGTACCAACTGGAGCGGGACGGCAAGCCGGTGGGACTCTACGTGGTGCAGACCGCCGGCCAGTTGCAGGGATCGTGGGTGGGCCGGGGCGTGTGGAAGCCGCTGCCCAAGCCCAAGCCGGAGAAGAAGGCGGAAAAGCCGGCCAAGGTTCATTTAAGCGGCGAAGGCGGCCCGCCGATTCTTCACATCAAGGGCCAGCCCGAAGATAAGAGCGATTCCAAAGACAAGAAAGACAAAGCAGAAGCGGAACGTGTGCCGATCTATTCCGGCCGGCCTATTCTGGTCAATCCTCCCGAGGAGAGCAAGCAAGACAAGAAAGACAAGAAACCGGAGGCGCAAACGCCGCAGAATGACGAGGCGTACGTGCAGCCGCTGGCCAACATCACTTATCCCGGCTTTTCGCGCCTGAAACTCGGCGGTCCGGTGAACCTGGGGCCGAAGGTGCTTCCCAAGCTGGTCGGGCTGCCGCAGGATATGCACCAGATTATTGGAGTCTCGGATGCAGCGGACCGCCCGGTGCATGTGTGGAACTATTCGTGGCCCAGTGCGTCGGAGGAAGCCGCGATGAAGTCCCAACTGGAAAAGATTGCCCGCAAGGATCTGGCGCCGGCGCTGGCTGCGGCCAAGCCGGTGCATAAGGGGACCATTTCGCGCAGAAAGGGCCATGCAGCGCCGGTAGCGCCGGCAGCGCCCTTGACGCTGGTCGATGAGAAATTCCAGGCCTTCGCGCTGACCTACGGCGCCGGCCCGACGATGGTGTTTTCAGCGCATACGGCAGGCACAGGCGCGCAGGAGAAGTTCATTACCCTGATTGCGCAGCCCGCGCTCTACGGCGATGTGGCCGTGGTGCTGAAGCATGTGACTGATGCCGCGCATCTGGCCGACACGCCACTTCTGAAACTGATCGGCCCGGTGGATGCGCTGGCTGACAACCGCGCAGAGCTGCTCTTTGAGGAGCGCGGCGCCACCCAGCGCGAGTTTGTCCTGTATCGGGTGCTACTGGGCAGGGTCCAGACGCTTTTTACCAGCGCGCCTGAAATATTCGTCATTCCGCCCGAGGAGCATGCGGCGGGATGACGGCGTTTTCGCCCAAAGGCCAGGATCCCGTTGGAAAAGAATGCCACCGCAGGCGATCTTGAGGCATGCTTCCTATAGAATTATCTGAAGGGTTGGTTTGACGCCAGTCCTCTAAGGACATCTGGTCGAATGACAATTGAAGTAAGTGGCGTTTCCCCTGAAACAGCAACCGCCATTGTATCCGGGCCGATTGCAAGGCCCATTCAGCACCGATCCAGCGCAGACGCAGCCGTCCACGCAGTTCCCGTGCGCGAGCAACTGCGCATGGGCCGCGCCGCTACTCGGCACGAGGGCGTGAACTGGTTCACGTTCGCCATGATCCTTGTATTCCACGCTGGCGCGCTGGCCGCGCTCTTCTTCTTCAACTGGCAGCGGTTCATGGTGATGGCGGTGCTCTATGTGCTGGCCATTAATGTGGGCATCGGCATGTGCTATCACCGGCTCCTGACGCACCGCGGCTACCAGGTGCCCAAGTGGCTGGAGTACCTGATGACGATCTGCGCCACGCTGTCGATGGAGGGCGGACCGATGTTCTGGGTTTCGACGCATCGGGTGCACCATCAACTCAGCGATCACGAAGGCGATCCGCACACGCCGCGCGAGGGCGGCTGGTGGGCGCACGCGGGATGGCTGCTCTTTGGCCAGGCGCTGCACGCGCAAACCGAGGCGCTGGAGCGCTACGCGCCCGACCTGGGCCGCGACCGCTTCCACGTGTGGATGAGCAAGTATCACTGGCTGCCCATCACGGTGAGCGGCGCGCTGCTGTTTGGCGGCGGCTGGTTGTTTGGCGGCTGGGTGAACGGTGTCGCCATGGTGCTGTGGGGCGTTCTGCTGCGCGTAACTCTGGGACTGCACGCCACCTGGCTGGTGAACTCGGCCACGCACATGTGGGGCAAACGCCGCTTCGATACGCACGACGACTCGCGCAATAGCTGGTGGGTGGCGCTGCTGACCGGCGGCGAGGGCTGGCACAACAACCATCATGCCCACCCGGTTTCGGCGCGCCATGGACTTGCCTGGTACGAGATCGATCCGAACTTCTGGGGCATCTGGCTGCTGGCGCGGCTCGGACTGGCGCGGAAGGTCAAAGTGGCGCAGTTCGATCCTGCCAATCCCAAGCCGGCGGGGATGTAAAGCGGGGATTGCAAGGTGCTGCGGCGGCTGTCCGGAGATTCGGGCGAAAGAGCCGCGCTACGCCAGCCGCGCCCCGGCCATCTTCTCGAGAACTCGCACCGGCGCGGACTCGGGCACGACCATGACCGCCGGATCAACGAGAAAGGTCTGCTCCAGGGCGTACTGGCCAGCCAGCACGGCGTGGGGAA
>JAJZME010000002.1 GCA_021803035.1 Acidobacteriota bacterium
CTTCAGCTTGCGGTAGAGCGTCGTCTTGCCAATGCCCAGCAGCCTGGCGGCCCGCAGCTTGTCCCCATGAAGCGTGCGGATAGCCCCCAGGATGGCTTCGCGCTCAAGCTCGGCCAGCGTCTTCACTGCCGGCGCCGCTCCGTCTTCCGGCAAGGCGCCATCGGCGTCTTGCGCCACGAGCCGCGCCGCCAGCCCCTGCTGCTGGAGCTGCGTCGGCAGGTCGCCCAGGTGCAGCACCGGACCGGACGAGAGCGCGCAGGCCCGCTCCACCGCGTTCTCCAGCTCGCGCACGTTCCCCGGCCAGTCGTGGCGCATCATGGTCCGCAGCACCTCGTCGCTCAGGGTGAATTTGCGCCCGTGTTCGCGGCTGATGCGGTCCAAAAAGTGCGCCGCCAGCAGCGGAATGTCCTCGCGCCGGTCGCGCAGCGGCGGCAGGCGCAGGTTGACCACGTTGAGCCGGTAGAACAGATCCTTGCGGAAGCTTCCCTTCTCCACCATTGCCGCCAGATCGCGGTTGGTGGCGGCCACAATCCGCGCCTTGATGGGCACGCGGTGCGTGGCGCCGACCGGGCGCACCTCTTTTTCCTGCAGGGCGCGCAGCAGCTTGGCCTGCAGATCCAGCGAAAGCTCGCCGATCTCGTCCAGAAACACCGTGCCGCCCTCGGCCGAAACCAGCAGCCCGTCCTTGGCGCGGTTGGCCCCGGTGAACGCGCCTTTGACGTAGCCGAAGAGCTCGCTCTCGATCAGCGTGGGCACCAGCGATCCGCAATCCACAGGCAAAAAGGGCTTTTGCGCGTTGGGTCCGTAGGCGTGAATCGTCCGCGCCACCAGCTCCTTGCCCGTGCCGCTCTCGCCCAGCACCAGCACCGGATGTGCGCTCTGGGCCACCTTGGAGAGAATGCGGTAGAGCTTCTCCATCTCCGGCGAGCGGCCGATCATGGCGCCGAGCCCCTGCGAGAGCCGCAACCGCTCGCGCAGTTGCCGCGTGGCCGTGTCGGTGGAGTGTCCAGCCGCGGCGCGATCCAGCACCGTGGAAAGCTCGTCCATGGCAAAGGGCTTGGTCAGATAGTCGGAAGCACCGCAGCGCATCGCCTCCACCGCCGCGTTCACCGAGCCCGAGGCGGTCATGGCGATCACCGCCGTATAGGGATAGAGCAGCTTGACCTCGGCCACCAGGTCCAGACCCTTGCCATTCTCATGGGGCAGGTTCACCAGCAGAATGTCGGCGGCGCGGGCGCGCAGCAGGCTCCGCGCCTGGCCCAGGTCATCGGTGCTCTCCACCGCGTAGCCCAGGCTGGAGGCGATCTCCGCACAGGCCGAACGCACCGCGGCGTCCGCGTCCACTACCAGCAGGTGCAATGGCGGTGCCACCTCCGCAAGTTGGGGCGTATACTCCATGAGCTTTGTGGTGAAGACTGTTTCCAGCATTGTAGTCCCCTTCCGCGCTTTGAGAAAAATCGAATGAGCGACAGTTCGCAGTTCTGCGTTCTGAGCTCTTTGCTCATCCGTGTTGTCCGTTTAGTCCCTACGTCCCTGCCGCGCCACCGGCAGTTCCATCTCGAAGCGCGCTCCCGGTGCGGCGCGATGCACGGCGGCCAGCCGGCCGCCGGCTGCTTCCACAAGCGAGCGGCTGATGGCCAGACCCAGGCCGCGGTGCGCGGTCGGCCAGCCGTCCGGGGCGGTGCGCGTGGTGTAGCCCGGCTCGAAGATGCGCTGCAGAGCGGCCGGCGGGATTCCCGGGCCGCTGTCTTCAACCGTGATCGCCAGCTGCGGCTCACGGCCGGCTTCCGCCGCGCGCTCCGTAAGCCGGATGCCGATGCGCCCACCTTGGGGCATGGCCTCTGCAGCGTTCTTTACCAGGTTCACAAGCACGCGGGTCAGATCTTCGCCCGTCATCAGCACGGGCTGCGCGCCGCCTTCGGCCTCCACAGTCACAGCAACCGCCCGCCCGGCCAGCGCCGCCAGCAGGTTGCGGTTGGCCAGTAGCTCCGCGGCCAGGTTGGCAATGGACGCAGTTGGGATCGAGTCCAGGTTTGCGGCGCTCTGCCGCCGCGCAGCCATTGCCGCCTTCGCCGGCAAGCGCCCGGCATCCACGCCGTCGCCGGCCGCCAGGGCCGCCCCCCGCGCCCGCGGCACATCCAGGTGCGCATCCACAGGCGTATCCAGGGCAACGAGCTTTTCCACCAGCCGCCGGCTGGCCGCGGTCAAAAGCCGCAGTTCGCTGCCGTAGTGGGCAAAGGGAACAGCCAGCACGCCCGGCTCCTCCAGCAGCTCGCAGTAAAGGCCCAGCGCTGTGACCATGTTCCGCGCATCGTGTGCCACCGCTGCCAGGCTCTCCCCCGAACCGCGCAGTTTTGCCAGTGTCTCCACCACCGCCTCCACCCGCCTGCGTTCCGCGGCGGTTGCCACGCCATCCTCCCACCATTGCGTCGTCCTCTGCATCCTTGCTCCTGCCGGGGCGGAGAACAGAACGCGCAATCGCCGGCACGCACCGAACGACGCTCTGTTCCCTTTTCCGATTCTTTGTTCTTTTTCTGTCCTCTTCTCATACACGCCGCGTGCCAAACCAGAACTCTCTTCCTAAGTTATTGATAAGGAAATGGATGACCCATAAACTCCAGCTTGCCGCAACGTGCCAGCCAGACCGGTTTGTGCCAAAACGGGTCGCATTGGCTTCCCATCTCGCCGACAATAGTCTTGTTTTCAATTGGTTAGCAGACAATTCCCGATCCGGCGTCGCCCGCACGGCCATTCCCGAACTGAAACGCGCTGCCCAGCCCCCGCCTCGATCCATTCCCGTACAATCCCTCTATGCAGTCGATAACCCCCTTCTTTCGCCCCGGCGGCCGGGCTGAATCCGAGCTTCGCCCCCTCACGCTGACCCCCGGCTTCGTGCAAACTGCTGAAGGCTCGGTCCTTGTCACGCTGGGCAATACCCGCGTGCTGTGTTGCGCCACCGTCGAGCAGGGCGTTCCCGGCTGGCTGCGCAACGCGGGCCGCGGCTGGGTGACAGCCGAGTACGCCATGCTGCCCCGCTCGACGGTAACGCGCACCCCCCGCGAAAGCGAGCGCGGACGAATTGGCGGACGCACCCACGAGATTCAGCGGCTGATCGGGCGCAGCCTGCGCTCGGCGGTCGATCTGCAGGCGCTGGGCGAGCGCACCGTGATTCTGGACTGCGACGTGATCCAGGCCGACGGCGGTACGCGCACGGCGGCCATCACCGGCGCGGCCGTGGCGCTGGCCCTGGCCCTGGACGCGCTGGTCACCGCCGGGGCGTTGAAGCAGACGCCCATGAAGCAGCTTGTGGCCGCAACTTCCGTCGGCATCGTGGGCGGAACGGCGCTGCTCGACCTCTGCTATGAGGAGGATTCGCAGGCCGAGGTGGACATGAATGTGGTGATGACCACCGACGGCGGGCTGGTGGAGACGCAGGCCACAGCGGAACGGGGCAGCTACTCCCGCGCCCAGCTTAACCAGCTTCTCGATCTGGCCGAAGCGGGGCTGAAGGAGATCTTCGCGGCGCAGCGGGCGGCGCTGCAACGATAAGGCAGCTCTTCCTGCCGCTGATTCTGCGGTTTCCCGCGCGGCCGAAGCCGCCCCCAGTCACAGGGTCCAAACCGCCCGGAGTCTTGCAGCAACCCCGGCTGCCGCGCCCAGTCAAAACCGCGGCTCAGCCGCGGACGGCTACTGATCCGCGGGGCGGTAGGCCAGCGTGGCCGCGTGGCGGCGAAACGTGGCTTTCGAGATCAGCAGCTCACTGCAGATAGCCTCGGCCGATGCGCCCGAGGTTCTACGCTCGGCAATCTGCAGCGGCAGGTGCATCTCCCGCGCCAGCACCTTGCGGTAATACTGCTCCAGTTGGAAGGTAGCCGCGCCCCACCCCCACTGCTCGGCATCGGCGCGCGCCCTGCGGCCCATCTCGGCACGATGATCCGCATCGTAGAGCAGCTTGCGAATTGCCTCCACGGCCTCATTGGGCGACGACGGATCGTACAGATAGCCGGTCACGCCATCCTGCACCACGTCGGAAGTGCCCCCGGCGCGCGGCGTCACCACTGGACAGCCGGCGGCCATGGCCTCAAGCAGCACCAGGCCCAGCGTCTCAGTGCGCGAAGGCAGGAAGAACGCGTCGGCCGAGGCAAAGGCCGCGGCCAGGTCGGCGCCCTGCATGAATCCGGCAAAGTGCGTGCGCGTGCCGGCAAAGTACTCTTCCAGTTTCTTGCGGTGCGGTCCGTCGCCCACCAGCGCCAGGCGGGCTTCCGGCAGCGCCTCCAGCACCGTCCGGCACTGCTCGATCTCTTTCTCTGCGGAAAGCCGCCCGATGTAGACGAAGAGCTTGTCTTCCGGGTGGCCCTGCGTCAACCGCGCGCGCATGCCCTGGGTGGCGCGGCTGGGATGGAACAACTCCGTATCCACCCCGCGCCGCCAGAGGTGCACGCGGTGAATTCCCTTCGCCTCCAGCTCGCCCTGCATGGCCTGTGAGGTGGCCAGCGTCAGGTCGGCGCGGTTATAGGTGGCGCGCATGCACTGCCACATCGTCCCTTCCAGAAAACCCAGCCGGTAATAGCTCAGGTACTTGGGCAGATGCGTGTGATAGGAAACGATGAGCGGCTTGCGGTCGTAGGAGCTGGAGAAAAATGCCGATACACCCAGCACCGCCGGATTGACCGCGTGGATGATATCCGGCTGGAAGGTTTTGAGCACGCGCCCCACCGACGGCCTGGGAAAGGCCATCTTCAGTTCCGGATACAGCGGGAACGGAAATCCGGGCACGCCGTGCACCGGCGTGCCCTCAAACTCCTCCACGCCGCGCGGCGCGACTACCAGTACGTTGTGCCCCATCGCGCGCAGGTGACGCAGCGTGTGGCACAAACGGGTGACAATGCCATCGATCTTGGGGAGAAAGGTCTCCGTGATGATGGCAATGCGCAGTGGACGGTCCGAATCGGTATCTGCGGAAGGCTCAAACTGCCTCTGGTCCCCCAAGGGTCACCTCCAGGTCACCTGTGGAAGAATCTGCGATTTGTCTACACGATCTTTATAACGGATTGCGAAGTGTACAAGCGAATCGAGAAGCGATTCGGAAAGGAGGTGTGGCTTCAGCCCCAGGTCGTGCAGGCGCGTGTTCTTGGCGTTGTAGTAATGCTCCTCTTTTTCCACGCGGGGATTCTCGATGTGGCAAATCTCCACCTTCAGCCCGATCTCCTTGCCCACGTGCTCAACCATGGCCGCCAGTTCCATGATGTCGAACTGCTCGGTGAACTGGTTGAAGACCCGGAACTCGCCCTTTTCCGCCGGATTGGCCAGAGCAATCTCGATGCAGCGTATGGTATCGCGAATGTCGAGGAAACCGCGCCGCTGGCCGCCCTTGCCGTAGACCGTCAGCGGGTGACCGATTGCCGCCTGGATGCAGAAGCGGTTCAGAGCCGTGCCGAAGACGCCGTCGTAGTCCAGGCGGTTGATCAGCAACTCGTCGCGAGAGGTCTGATCGGTCAGCACCCCGTAGACCACGCCCTGATTGAGGTCGGTGGCGCGAATGCCCCAGATCTTGCACGCGAAATGGATGTTGTGGCTGTCGTGCACCTTGCTGAGGTGGTAGAACGACCCCGGCTGCTTGGGATACGGCATCCGGTCTTCGCGCCCGTTGTGCTGAATGGTAATGTAGCCCTCTTCGATATCGATGTTGGGCGTGCCGTATTCGCCCATGGTGCCGAGCTTGACCAAATGACACTCGGGACACAGGTCGCGAATGGCATAGAGCAGGTTGAGCGTGCCCACCACATTGTTCACCTGCGTCAGCACCGCGTGCTCGCGGTCGATCATCGAGTAGGGCGCCGAGCGCTGCTCGCCATAGTGCACAATGGCGTCAGGCGCAAAGCGCCGGATTGTGTCTTCCAGGAAGGAATAATTGCAGATGTCTCCGACGAACAGATCGATCGAGCGCCCGGTCAGTTCCTTCCAACGCTCAATGCGCCTGCCAATGGGAGCAATGGGCGTGAGCGTATCTACGCCCAGGCTCAGATCCCAGTGCCTCCGCACCAGACTATCTACAATTCCTACGTCGTTTCCGCGTTCGGACAGGTACAAAGCTGTGGCCCATCCGCAGTAACCATCACCACCGACGACTAACACTCTCATTGAATGGTCTATTCTCCAATTTTTGTTCGATTTGAGCCCTGCGGGCGGCAGGCATTCCGTGCCGGGGAAATGCAAGGCGGCAAGCGACTTACCCTTAAGGATACACGGCCCATGTTGCCCATTGGTAACTGAAATGGTGCAAAATTAGGCCTTCCCCATCCGCCAACCACCCGGACCAGGTTGCGCGCGTGCCATAACTCCAACACGGCAGCGCGTTTATTGCCCGCAGATGAGACTTCGGTAAATTTGCCTGAGATGATCGTTAACAGGAGGCTCCGGCTTTAGCCAAGTCTTTCAACCCACACATCAGATGCGAGTAACGGCTCCCGGGCTGCCTGCTCCAGGCCCATGAGCTCCCGCTCACCATGTATGGCAGGCCTGGGTCGGCGCGCCATTTCATGCCCCACGCGGCCTCCAGCGCGCAAAACTGCATCCAACTGAAAAGAGACGCGATAGGAAGCAAATTGTCAACGGGGGACTGAAGATGAAGGGTTTGTCTGGCAAGGTTGCGATCGTCACCGGCGCCGGCACGGGCATCGGACAGGGAATCGCGATACGGCTCGGCGCCGAGGGCGCACAGGTGGTCATTGACTATGTGGGCGATCCGTCGGGCGCCACCGAAACCCAGCGCGCCGTCGAGCAGGCCGGCGGCAAAGCCGCCATCGTGGCGGCCGACGTCACCAAGATGAGCGATGTAGCCGCGCTGGTCGACGCGGCCTGGAAGGCCTTCGGCGCCGCCGACATCCTGGTCAACAACGCCGGCATCGAGCATAAAGCCGCCTTCTGGGATACGCCGGAAGCCGATTACGACAAGGTGATGGCCGTCAATCTGCGCGGCCCGTTCTTCCTCACGCAGGCCTTTGTCCGCCGCCTGCGCGACGCCAAAAGACCGGGGCGCATCGTCAATATCAGCTCCGTGCACGAGGACATGGTGTTTCCCGGCTTCTCCACCTACTGCTGCAGCAAGGGCGGAATGCGCATGCTCATGCGCGACCTGGCCGTGGAACTGGGACCGCTGGGCATCACCGTGAATGACGTCGCTCCCGGCGCCGTCGTGACGCCCATCAACAAGGCCCTGCTCAACGACAAGCCCAAGCTCGACGCCCTGCTCGGCAAAATTCCCCTGGGCCGTCTCGGAACGCCCGAAGATGTGGCGGCCATGGTGGCCTTTCTGGCCTCGGATGACGCCGCTTACGTTACCGGATCGACCTTTGTCGTGGACGGCGGACTAATGCGCAACTACCGTGAGCAGTGAGGAACTATGCCGGCGAAAATTGAAGACTATGCACTGATAGGCGATTGCGAGACTGCGGCCCTGGTGAACACAAACGGCTCCATCGACTGGCTTTGCTGGCCGCACTTTTCATCGGAGGCCTGCTTTGCCGCGCTGCTGGGGACCGAGGACAACGGTTACTGGAAGATCGCGCCGCAATCCAGGGGGTACAGCGTCACGCGCCGCTACCGCGACCACACCCTGATTCTGGAAACCACCTTCGAGCACCCGGATGGCGCCGTCCGGCTGATCGACTTCATGCCCATTCGCGGCGTGAACTCCGATATCGTGCGCATTGTGGAAGGCGTGCGCGGCAAGCTGGACCTGCGCATGGAGATGGCGCTGCGCTTCGACTACGGCCGCACCGTGCCCTGGGTCACGCGCATCGACGACGGCGTGCGTACCATTGCCGGGCCGAACCTGGCCATCCTGCACGCCTCCGTTCCCGTGCGCGGCGAAGACCTGAAGACCGTCGCCGAGTTCGCCGTGAGCGCCGGCGAACGCGCCTGGTTCACCCTCACCTATGGCGCCTCGTACCTCGTTGATCCCCAGCGGATTGACCATGCGCGTGCCTTCGAAGACACCGAGCATTTCTGGCGCAAGTGGAGCGAGCGCCTCCACTACGACGGCCGCTACCGCGACGCGGTCGAGCGTTCGCTGATCACGCTCAAAGCCCTCACCTTCCGGCCCACCGGCGGCATCGTCGCCGCACCCACCACTTCCCTGCCGGAAGCCATCGGCGGCCCGCGCAACTGGGACTACCGCTACTGCTGGCTGCGCGACACCACCTTTACGCTGCTGGCGCTGGCCAATGGCGGCTACTTCGACGAGGCCGCCGCCTGGCAGGACTGGCTGTTGCGCGCCCTGGCCGGCAGTCCCGACCAGGTGCAGATCATGTATGGCCTGAAGGGCGAGCGGCAGCTTATGGAATGGGAGGTCGACTGGCTGGCCGGCTACGAAAACTCCAAACCCGTGCGCATTGGCAACGCCGCCTCCCTGCAGGTCCAGCTCGATATTTACGGCGAGATGCTCGATACCTTCTTCCACGCCCAGCACAGCATGTTCCGCCACAGCGAGTACGACTTCAAAGTGCTCAGCCTGCTGCTTACGCATCTGGAAGGCATCTGGCAGAAACCGGATTCGGGCATCTGGGAGACGCGCGGCGGCCCGCAACATTTCACGTACTCCAAGCTGATGGCCTGGGTGGCCTTCGATCGCGCCGTGTTGCTGGGCGAGCAATTGAACTACGAAGCGCCCCTGGACCGCTGGAGAGCGATCCGCGACCAGATTCACCAGCAGATCTGTGCCAACGCCTTCAACGAAAAGAAGAACAGCTTTATGCAGGCGTACGGCTCGGATCAGTTGGATGCCGCGCTGCTGCTGATGCCCTCGGTGGGTTTTCTGCCCGGCACCGATCCCCGTGTGCGCGGCACCGTGGAAGCCATCGAGCGCGAGCTGATGCCCAACGGCCTGGTGCTGCGCTACGACACCTCGAAGTCGCCCGACGGACTGCCTCCGGGCGAAGGCGTCTTCCTGGCCTGCAGCTTCTGGATGGTCAGCGCGCTCAAGGCCATCGGCCGCGTGGACGATGCGCGGGCGCTCTTTGAAAAACTGCTCGACCTGCGCAACAGCGTCGGCCTGCTTGCCGAAGAGTACGATGTGGACCGCAAGCGCCAGGTGGGCAATTTCCCCCAGGCCTTCTCGCACATTTCGCTGGTCAACGCGGCCTTCGATCTGGCTCCCGGCCGGCCCATGCGCGAGCGCGCCCATCGCCATCTGGGGCCCGCGGCACAGAACGTGCAGGCTTGATAGAATTAAATCTGCCGTATTACGCGTAATTTCGCCTTGTTTTTCGCTATTTCCCCGGCGGCAAGAGGCCGATCCCGCGAGAAGGAAAGTTGTGCAAGTGACCCAGACGATACGCAATATCGCCATCATCGCCCATGTGGATCATGGCAAGACCACCCTCGTCGACGCCATGCTGCGCCAGTCCGGCACCTTTCGCGCCAACGAACAGGTTGCCGAGCGCGTGATGGACTCGAACGAACTGGAGCGCGAGCGCGGCATCACCATCCTCGCCAAAAACACCGCCATCAACTACGCCGGCGGCAAAATCAACATCGTCGATACGCCCGGCCACGCCGACTTCGGCGGCGAAGTCGAGCGCGCCCTCAAAATGGTCGACGGCGTCATGCTGCTCGTCGATGCCGCCGAAGGTCCGCTGCCGCAGACGCGCTACGTGCTCTCCAAGGCGCTGGAAGCCAAGCTGCCCCCCATCGTCGTCATCAACAAGATCGACCGCCCCGACGCCCGCCCGCAGGAGGTCCTGAACGAGATCTACGATCTGTTCATCGACCTCGACGCCGACGAATCGCAGCTTGAATTCCCGGTGCTGTACGCGGTGGCCAAAGCGGGCACCGCCAGCACCGATCCGGCCGTCCCCGGCGCGGACCTGCAACCTCTGTTTGAGGCCATCGTCAACACCATCCCCCCCGCCACCGGCAACGCGGAAGGCGCGCTGCAGATCCTCGTCACCAATCTCGATTACTCCGACTACTTCGGCCGCATCGCCATCTGCCGCGTCTTTCAGGGCACCCTCCACATCGGCGACGAGGTCAACATCTCCAAGCGCGACGGCTCGCTGCACAAGACCCGCATCACCAAGCTCTTCACCTTCTCCGGCCTCAAGCGCATTGACATTGAACAGACCACCATGGGCGACATCGTGGCCGTGGCCGGCGTCGAAGGCATCACCATCGGCGAGACCATTACCAACATCGAAAATCCCGCCCCGCTGCCGCTCATCATCATCGACGAGCCCACCATCGCCATCCAGTTCAACGTCAACAACTCCCCCTTCGCCGGCCGCGAAGGCCAGTACGTCACCAGCCGCAACCTGCGCGAGCGCCTTGAAAAGGAGCTGCTGACCAACGTCTCCATCCGCGTCGAGGAGACCGGCTCGCCCGACAGCTTCAAAGTGCTGGGCCGCGGCGAGCTGCAACTGGCCATCCTCATCGAGATGATGCGCCGCGAAGGCTACGAGCTGATGGCCGGCCGCCCCGAAATCGTCACCAAAGTGGTCGATGGCGTGCGCATGGAGCCCGTCGAGCACCTCACCATCGACGTGCCCGAGCAGTACACCGGCGTGGTTATCGAAAAGCTCGGCCCCCGCAAGGGCGAAATGACCAAAATGCACAATCACGGCTCCGGCCGCGTGCGCCTGGAGTTTCGCGTGCCCAGCCGCGGCCTCATCGGCCTGCGCAGTGAGATGCTCACCGAAACCCGCGGCACCATCGTCATGAACTCGCTCTTCGACGGCTACATCCCCTACCAGGGAGAGATTCCGCAGCGCCCCACCGGCGCCCTCATTGCCGATCGCCAGGGACAGACCACCACCTATGCGCTCAACGGCCTGCAGGAGCGCGGCATCCTCTTTGCCGGACCCGGCGTGGAGGTCTATGAAGGCATGATCGTCGGCGAGCACTCGCGCGACAACGACCTGGACGTGAACGTGGTGCGCGAAAAGAAGATGACCAACATGCGCGCCTCCACCGCCGACGAAGCCATCCGCCTGGTGCCCCACACCACCCTCAATCTGGAGCAGGCCATCGAGTTCATCGCCGACGACGAGTTCGTGGAAGTCACGCCCAAATCGCTCCGCCTGCGCAAAAAGATCCTCCAGGCCAACCGCCGCCCCAAGCGCTGGGAGAAAAACGCCGTACCTGCCTCCTGAATCCTTCCCCCTGGGCAGGTGGCCCGCTCATAAAATGAGCAAGCACGTTTTGTGCCCCATCCATCCACAGTTTTATCGTGGATGGGTGGGAGACTACGAAGGCTGGCCGACCCAAGTTTTTCCCCCGTCCGTTCCATCGCCACAAGAGCTGCCCCATCCTTTCCGCGCCGTTTGCGGAAAGGGTGGACTGACCCACACTCCGCACCGCAAGCGCCGTGTAAAATCCTCCCGAACGCCGAAAGGGCCGTCCCGCTGTCATGAATGCCGCCAAAGGCGCCATCACCTCGTGGAGCTGCAATCCCGCCACCAACGGGCTGACCGCCGCGCCCAATCTCACCGACTACGTGCTCGGCCCCGGCGGCCACGCGGTCACCGAGCTGGGCCGGGGCGCCAGCGGCAACATGCAGTGGCAACACACCAACGTCTGGGCCGACGGCGCGCTCATCGCCACCTACGACCCCACCGGCCTGCACTTCTATCTCAACGACTGGCTGGGCACGCGCCGCGTACAGACCGACTACGCGGGCGTGGTCCAGCAGACCTGCACCAACATGCCCTACGGCAACGGACTGACTTGCGGCAACTCGCTGGAGTTCCCCACCGAAAACCACTTCACCGGCAAACAGCGTGACTCCGAAACCGGCAACGACTACTTCGGGGCCAGATACTACTCCAGCGATGCGGGAAGGTTCCTCACGCCGGACCCACTACCTTGGATCGCGTGGCAAAATGGCAGCCGAACTCAGCAGCGAGCATTCGAAGCGCACCTCGCAAATCCGCAAGACCTCAACATGTACTCTTACGTTCTCGACAACCCACTGAGCAAGACTGATCCCACGGGCATGAATGCTTGCGGTACGAAGAACGATTCGAGTTGCACAGTGACGGTCACGCTGCAGGATCGGACGAAGGGCGCTAACGGTCAGTACAACGACAAGTGGTCAAACTTGAAGGGAAACGGTGACTACAACGCGACGGCGACTGTTACAGTCAGAGATCGCGGCAAGGTCATAGCGACAGGCCAATTCCTAGCTTCCACTGTCCCCTCGGGGAAGGGATACGCCACTATCCAGGATGGAACCTACCATGGAACTTGGGGGTTTCACGATGGTCATCCGGCAATTCTCTTAAACGGAGGTGGCCCTGTTCCAGTGGTTGGTGGTATCGATCCTGCAACCGGAAAGAGCTACGCCACCCAAATCTTCGTTCATATCGCTGGGTGGCCGGAGTCGAGAGCTCCACTGGGCTTAACTGGGATGACCCATGGCGGGAAGCCGATTTCAGCGGGATGCCAGCTTATCTGCACCGTGCAATATTCCCGTTTTGAGAGCCTGACCGGATTGAATGCAAGCCCTCATCAGAACATTTTCACGGTCACTGTAGACACGAGCGAAAACCAATGAAAAACACACTCCTCTTGTTCTTGCTCGCGATTCTCTCGAACAGCGCTGCTTGGTCACAACCCTTGCGGAATTCGGGCGGGGCTGTTGCGTATACCATCGGAGGCG
Organism: Acidobacteriota bacterium; assembly: GCA_021803035.1. Lineage (GTDB taxonomy): Bacteria > Acidobacteriota > Terriglobia > Terriglobales > Acidobacteriaceae > Telmatobacter. The sequence continues at coordinate 12,656 of JAJZME010000002.1, forward strand.
TTCTAACCATCAGATCGGCTGCTGGCAAGACACTGCATGTGTTCAAAACGACTCCACCGGTCGGCACGTTTGCCATCTCCCCGAACGGTCGGAACATCGTATTTGCGCCTCTTGGACCAGCCCCAATGCATAATGGCGGCCAACTCTATCTGCTCTCCGTCGCAACTGGAAAAGTCCATCGTTTGACTCACGCGCCGGTATACAACAAACAAGAAGTCTATGCCTACCCGGACTTTTCACCGGACGGGCGCAAGGTGGTGTTCGCTATTCACGTTGAGATAGGCGGAGATGGGGACGATGCAGTGATGAGTGCTGGGCCTTTCGCAATCTTAGATCTCCGGTCTGGCACAGTACGGAGGATTTCTTCGACAGAGAATGTTGGGGGGTATGGCCCTGGCTATGGGTGGTGGCCGCGGTGGTCTCCGGACGGGAAAGAGCTTTTGCTGAATATTGAAGATGATTTTTTCTTGACCAATCAAACGGGACGGCCTCTGGAGAATATTTCCAACTGGATGCAAAATGGTGTACTCGCCGTAGATTGGTTAGGGAATGAGTGCGTAGTTTACGTCGGCGGGAAGGACTGGAAGATGGCGGAAGAACAACCTGCGAAGGTGTTGCTTTTGGACACGCACAAAACAGAGCCTCTTAATAAACTCCTTGGCGTCGCCCCAGCCGCGGTCACGCATTTGGTTGCTTTTTCGCCTACGATACGGGTGCGGCAGGTGGGGAGCAAACTGGTCATAGAAACTCAGAAGGGCACATGGAGTGTCGAAGACCCGGACCAGCATCCCAATGTCCGTATCTTCTCCACATGGAAGGATGCACAGGTTCCGGCAGCGTGTCGGTAACCGCTGCTGACGAGTCGGTCTGGAGACATCCGCGCGATAGGTCCGCTGGCAGGTGGCCCGGTCAAGAGCCGAAAAGAACTGCGTTGAGCCAAACGAAGCTGTGCCCCGTACATCGCGCTCTTTGCGATGTGCGGGCGGTATCAATACGATGCAGCCGCTGACCGCAATCCGAGCATCGGATACATCTACGACGCTGCCCGCCACTTGTCTCTTCAGCCAGGCGTGCGGCCACCGATCTATTTCCACCGGCAAACAGCGCGACTCCGAAACCGGCAACGACTACTTCGGGGCCAGATACTATTCCAGCGATGCGGGAAGGTTCCTCAGCCCGGACTGGGCAGCAAAAACAGAACCGGTGCCGTACGCCAAGCTCGGCAATCCGCAGAGTCTAAATTTGTACGACTACATGAGAGACAATCCGTTCAGCGGGGTCGATCCCGACGGACATGACCCCTGGGACAAGCTCGACAATTACTTGCATGGCCGCGGCTGGCGCAATACTCCGCCTCCGCCTCCGGTCAAACCCTTGACAATTGCTGTTCCAGAATGGCATTTCTCTCAGTCTTCCGGAACGATAACGGAGCAGGTGAAGGTCACTTCGGGTAATGGGAAGTCAGTATCGGAGGTTGTCTCATCCCTTCCAAAGGGATATTCGGGACATGGAAGGGGCCTCGACAATCCCAAAAGCCAGTCCGTGAGTGAAGCAAATAACAGAGCGAATGCCGGTCCATTGCCGCGCGGACAATATGCCATCGGCCCCCCAGTCAACAACCGCTTAGGAAGACCTGCCATGAAACTAACTCCAAATCCAACCAACCAGATGTTCGGGCGAGGTCACTTTTGGATACATGCAGATAATCCTAGCCTACCGCGGTATTCGTCATCAGAGGGCTGTATAGTTACTCCGCTCGCTACGCGACTCTCGATCGCCGGAAGCGGTATTAATGAGTTGGAGGTGGATTGGTGAAGCTATTCAGATGCCTGAGCTGCTATTTCGCAGTTGCGATTATTTGCTCTGCACCTACTGCTTTAACTGCACAACACGCAGCGAAACCGTCCCACACTAAAAGTGTGATGCTCGGTGTGCTCGAACGAATCAGTTCAGACGTTAGCACGTCTTCCCCCAAAGCGGCGGTACGGGTTCTCTTTGCGAAGAGAGGCAGCAATTGGGTTCCGTTTCCAACTGCTACCCGAAGCTATGGCGACCTTCGATTATTGCCGCAGAGTTACCCCGGCCAAGTGACGTGGACCATTGCATTCGATGGGCGCGATCTCGGGCGCGTGGTGACGCGGAGACCGCGGGCGTTTGATTCCTACGGTGACATCGGACTTGAGAAGGTTCTCGGCGTCGGTCCTGTTCCCTCCGTTGGCAAGCCATCCATGTCATTTTCGTCTTGGACTTCGGATACACCGGTAATGCGACCGCTGGTCGCCGTCTCCAAACCGTACTACAGAGATCCAGACCAATGGAAACCACACAGACCTTCGCAGGAGGCAATTACTAAGGCTCGTAGCCTTTTCCGGAATAAGTTTCCAAGTGCATCCAATTGCCGGGGTGCGGATAGCGCTCTGATGCCGTGGCGTTACAGTGACGCCGATATCAGGGTCAAAAAGGCTTACGCTTCAAATAATGGATGGGCAATCCTGGAGCTTAGCCTCACGGGCTGGGCGTGCGATGGTATGGAAGCGTCGCACGGTCCGTTCGTTGGCCAATGGTATGTGTCAGATCCAACGGATCACGTTAGGTTCTTGGCAAGTGGTATGTGGCTGGTTGACGCAGGGGATTACGACGAGAACGGAAGATCTGCACTACTCTTTTCCCTTGAAGGATACAACATCGGGGGATACCGCCTCTATTATCGAAACTTCAAGAAAAGCGTTGAATACGTATTTCATTATCACTGAGGGGGCAGGTGGCCACGGTCCCGGTGACGATTCCTAATGAGAACGAGGGTGGCCCCGGTCTCTCGCTTTTGGAGACCCGGGGTTGATGTACGATGAAGACCTTATGGCTATGACGCAATCCGCCGTTTGTACAACAGGCGTGTGTTTTGCGCCATCCCGTTCTACCGGCAAACAACGCGACCCAGAATCCGGCAACGACTACTTCGGCGCCAGATACTATGCCTCCACCATGGGGCGTTTTCTCAGCCCCGATCCTCTGCCTTGGATCGCCTGGCAAAACGGTAGTCGTACCCAGCAGCAGGCCTTCGAAGCGCACATTGCAAATCCGCAGGACCTCAACATGTATTCCTATGTGCTGAACAACCCGTTGAGCAAGACCGATCCAACGGGCATGAATGCCTGCGGCACGAGCAATAAAGATTCGAGCTGCACGGTAACGGTCACGCTACAGGATCGCACCAAAGACGCCAACGGACATTATAATGATAAGTTTTCAAATCAGAAGGGTAACGGTGCTTACAATGCGACTGCAACCGTCACCGTCAGCGACCACGGCAAAGTGATAGGTAAGGGCACATTCCTGGCTTCCACAGTGGCAGGTGGCCCGCTCATAAAATGAGCAAGCACGTTTTGTGCCCCATCCATCCACAGTTTTATCGTGGATGGGTGGGAGACTACGAAGGCTGGCCGACCCAAGTTTTTCCCCCGTCCGTTCCATCGCCACAAGAGCTGCCCCATCCTTTCCGCGCCGTTTGCGGAAAGGATGGGATCACCCACCGCCTGCACCACCAGCAGCCGGTTGATGTCAAGCCCCGTGCCTTCCAACCGCCGCAAATTCATCA
>JAJZME010000030.1 GCA_021803035.1 Acidobacteriota bacterium
TCCCCCGTTGAAGTGGGCTTCTATCTAAGATATGCAGGTTGGGAAAATGGACTTGACGAAGATTCTCAACTGCGCAGGCATTTACCCACGTCATCAACTTGCAGGATATAATGCGCCGGGGGGGGGGTATGTCAAGTAAAAAATGGTCAGGACTTTCTCAAGAATTTGCAGGCTGAGCAGATGACGATATGTTCGAGCTGCGAGTGGGTGCGGCTGGGCCACGCTCCGCCCGAGTCAGTCTGCGATCCTCTGACCGGCGCAGTGCTCACTGGGCTCGTGTAAGCAGAGAAGCGGGTCGGTGCCTAGACGGGCTTTGCGTCAAGATTCGGCTCCCGGCCTTGCGACCGGCGATACGGAAGTTTGAAGGAGCCCGAGGCGGAAGGGTAACCGCGGATCTTTCGACTTCGCTCCGCTCAAGATGACAGCGTAGGGTTTTGGGGCTGGTCGTGTCACCGGCAATGGTGACCTTTGAGAAATCCACCATTCTGTGGCAGTCTCGGCATCGTCGAGGAGCAACCGCAGATCCTTCGCTGCGCTCAGGATGACAGCCACTCTTTTGGGGGAAGCGGGTGTATCACCGCCAACCCTTGTTAAAGTAGCACACGATTGGCCGGCTCTCCCTTTGCCATCCGTTCGTCGGCCCTGTACCTGCCGGAACCGCAGTTTAGTCAAACCTTTGATGCCTCGACTGCCGACTTTGACGGGATGATGCTGCCTTCGGCGCTCGATTCATCGTCAGTGGCGGGATTTCGTTGTACAGCGTGGGGGCATAACTTTGTATTGGGTGGGGGCATACCGTTGCATCAAGTGGGGGGGATTAATTGTAATCGGCCCTCCGGGGCGGTGATCGTTTTTCTCGTTTTTTCCCAGGTCCGAAAATCCGGACCTGGGGCACCCGGCACCCAAGTGTGGTGGAGATTGAGGCGCTTTGGCGGTGGTGGTATCCCACCCTTCCCGCAAAAGACGCGGGAAGGATGGGGCACCCGGCCCTTTGCCAGGCTCTCGCGATCCGTTGTCGCCTCGGCGGGAGGCCACGGTCCCTGTGACGATTCCAAACGAGGATGAGGGTGCCCTCGGCCTCTCGTTTTTGGAGACCCAGGAGGGATTTTCTAGCTGACAATCTCAAGTTCTGAGCCAGTGACCGGCTAGTGGGACCTTTGCCGGATGTTCGCCACGACTTTGTTCACTCTCCAGATTGCCGACATCCGGCCCGGCGTTGCCAAGGGAACCAGGCCAGAAGCTGCGATTTGGGGCGGGCGACACTATTCCCTAATCCCTTGCTTCTCTGTTTTACTAATTTCTGACCGTTGATCTCCGTTATGACCGATTCCCGGCAAGGACTGATTCTGATCAACACCGGCCCCGGCAAGGGCAAGACCACCGCCGCGCTGGGCACGGCCATGCGCGCCGTGGGCAACGGCATGCGGGTGCTGATGCTGCAATTCCTCAAGGGCTCGTGGCACTACGGCGAGCTGGACGCCGCCGAGACGCTGGGGCCGAACTTCGTCCTCAGGCAGATGGGGCGCGGCTTTGTGAAGGTGGGCGGCGCGGAGACCGATGCGGAGGATGTCCGCCTGGTGGAGGCGGCGTGGGAGGAGGCGCGCGCGGCCATCTACTCCGGCGAGTGGGATATGGTGGTGCTGGACGAGATCAACTACGCCATCAGCTACAAGATGCTGGACCCGGCGGTGGTGGCCGAGGCGCTGCGCAACCGGCCGCCGATGGTGCACGTGATCCTGACCGGGCGCAACGCCCACCCGCTGCTGGTGGAGCTGGCCGACACGGTGACCGAGATGCGCGAGGTAAAACACGCCTACCAGAAAGGCATCCTGGCGCAGCGGGGCGTGGAATATTAGTGAGCGATTGAAACCGGAGTGTGCCGGCGGGCGACGCGGCGCCATACAACCCTATCTAGAAAGAAGACGGAGGAGACGATGGCTGAAGTCACCCATCATCGCTGGAAGGATATCGAGCCGGAGCAGATGAATCCCCTGACTACGCGGCAATTCGTCGTGGGCACGAACACCATGATGGCCCGGCTGACGCTGAAGAAGGGCGCGGTTGTGCCCCGGCACCAGCACCGGCACGAGCAGATTACCAACCTGGTGGAGGGCGCGCTGCATTTTCAGCTCGACGGCAGGGAAATGACGGTGGGGGCGGGCGAGGTTGTCTGCATACCGCCGCATGCGCCGCACGAGGTGGTGGCGCTGGAGGATTCCGTGGTGCTGGAAGTCTTCAATCCTGCCCGCGAGGACTGGCTGCAAGGCAACGATGCCTACCTGCGGTCCCAGAGTGCGGGCCGCGCTGGCGAATAAACGATTGCGGGACATACGATTCCGTCCCTGGCATTTACAATGGGTGTCGGTATGTCGTGGTTCAAACGGGAAGACGGCCAGTACGAGCCTGCACCCGCACCTGGGAACGGCTCGAACGCCGAGGAAAAGACGGTGCGCACGGAGGGCCTGTGGGTGAAGTGTCTGGGCTGCCGGCAAACGATCTGGAAGGCCGATCTGGAGGCCAACCTGAACGTTTGCCCCAAGTGCCAGCACCACTTCAAGCTCAGCGCGCGCCAGCGCATCGAGATGCTGCTGGAGCCCGGCTACGAGCTGGTGGACGGCGGCCTGCGCTCAACCGATCCCCTGAACTTTACCGACGTGAAGCCCTACAAGCAGCGGCTGCGCACGGCACAGCAAGCGACCGGGCTGAACGATGCCATCGTCAATGCGCTGGGCCGGCTGGGGCCGCATGAAGTCGTCGTCAGCGCCATGGAGTATGGCTTTATCGGCGGCTCCATGGGCGCCGTGGTGGGCGAAACCATTGCCCGCGCCGTGGACCGCGCGCGGGAGGGACGCAAGCCGCTCATCGTGATAGCGGCCTCGGGCGGCGCGCGCATGATGGAAGGCGTGGTCAGCCTGATGCAGATGGCCAAGATCTCAACCGCGCTGGCGCAGTTGGACGACGCTCGCGTGCCTTACGTCTGCGTGCTTACCGACCCCACGACCGGCGGCGTGACGGCCAGCTTTGCCATGCTGGGCGATCTGAATATCGCCGAGCCGGGCGCGCTGATTGGCTTCGCCGGCCCGCGCGTGATCGAACAGACCATCCGCCAGAAGCTGCCGGAAGGCTTCCAGCGCTCGGAATTTCTGCTGGAAAAGGGCTTCCTGGACGCCGTGGTGCCGCGCAAAGAATTGAAGGCCTACCTGATTCGCGCGCTGGCGTTTCTGAAGACGCCGGCCGCAGTTTAGGCTGAGCCGCCCCTGTTCCATTTTTGCTGTGTTGATTGCGGCGCTGGCGTGTGTTCACCAGCGGATTTCACTGTGCGCGACTTTGCACAAGCGGCCGCGCGCCACCCGGTTTAGGATGTACAAAGACCGCTCATGACCGACAAGAAAAACCTCTCCCCCGCAATCCTGGCACACATCGCTCAAACCCTGAACCTTCCGCTGCGCGGCCTTTGCGCCGTGATCGAACTGCTGGACGACGGCGGCACCGTGCCCTTCATCGCGCGCTACCGCAAGGAGGCCACCGGCAATCTGGACGAGGTACAGATTCGCGCCATTGAAGAGCAGCTGGCCTACTTCCGCGAGCTTGAGGAGCGGCGCGAGACTATCCTGGCCTCCATTGCCGAACAGGGCAAGCTGACGGAGGAGCTGAAGGCGCGCATCGAAGCCGCGCTGGAGAAGAACGAGCTCGAAGACCTGTACCTGCCCTACAAGCCCCGGCGCCGCACCAAGGCAACCATCGCGCGGGAAAAGGGACTGGAGCCGCTGGCGGCCTACGTGTGGGCGCAGCAGGCGGGGGCTGAACCGCTGGAGGCGCTGGCCGCCGGCTTTGTGAACGCGGAGCTGGGCGTGGCCACCGCTGAGGAAGCGCTGGAAGGGGCGCGGCACATCGTGGCCGAGTGGATCAGCGAAGACGCGGACCTGCGCAAGACGCTGCGCCAGATGGTCTTCGACGAAGGCGTGGTGATCAGCCGCAAAGCCATCGACGCGGTGGACGAGCAGGAAAAATTCAAGATGTACTACGAGTACAAGGAGCCGGTGAAGACCATTCCCTCGCACCGCATGCTGGCCATTCGCCGCGGCGAAAGCGAGAACGTGCTCTATTTCCTGATCGAGGTGGAGGCGGAGCGCGCGCTGGCCCTGATGCGCCGCCATGTGCTGCGCCAGCCGGGCGACTGGACGCCGCAGCTCGAGCTGGCTGTCGACGATGCCTGGAAGCGGCTGCTGAACTCGTCGATTCAGGCCGAGATTCGCCTGGAACTCAAGCGCCGCTCCGACAGCGAAGCGATTCAGGTCTTCCGCGATAACCTTTACAACCTGTTGCTGGCGCCGCCAGCCGGGCCGATCTCGGTGCTGGGCATCGATCCCGGACTGCGCACGGGCTGCAAGGTGGCGGTGGTGGACGAGACCGGCAAGCTGCTGGCGCACGATGTGCTCTACCTGCACACCTCCAAGCACGGCAACGCCGAGGCCGCGCCCAAGCTGGAGGCGCTGTTGCGCCGCCATAATGTGCGCGCTATCGCCATCGGCAACGGCACGGCGTCGCGGGAGACGGACGCCTTTGTGCGCGAGTTCCTGCGCGACAAGGGAATTGCGGAAATTTTCTCCGTCACGGTGAGCGAAGCCGGCGCCAGCGTGTATTCGGCGTCGGAGGTTGCGCGGCAGGAGTTTCCCGATCTCGACCTGACGGTGCGCGGCGCCATTTCCATTGCCCGCCGGCTGCAGGATCCGCTCTCGGAGCTGGTGAAGGTCGATCCCAAGTCGATCGGCGTGGGCCAGTATCAGCACGATGTGGATCAGCGGCAGTTGGCGGAGTCGCTGGAAAGCGTGGTGGAGAGCTGCGTCAATCGCGTGGGCGTGGATCTGAACACGTCGTCGTGGACGCTGCTGCGCCACGTGGCCGGCATCACCGAGCGCACGGCGCTGAACATCGTCAGCTATCGCAACCAGAACGGCAGCTTCCGCTCGCGCATGCAGGTGCTGGAGGTGCCGGGCATCGGCCCCAAGAGCTTTGAGCAGGCGGCCGGCTTCCTGCGCATTCGCAACGGCGACAACCCGCTGGACATGACCGCGGTGCATCCGGAGTCGTACCCGGTGGTGGAGCAGATCGCGGAGTCGATTCAGACTTCAGTGGCCGAGATCATCCGGCAGCCGCAGATGCTGGAGAAGGTCGACCGCAGCCAGCTTTCCGCGGGGAGTTACACGCTGGACGATATTCTGGCCGAGCTGCGCAAGCCCGGCCGCGACCCGCGCGACAAGTTCGTGGCGCCCAGCTTCCACGAGGAAGTGCGCACCCTTGAAGACGTGCAGGCCGGAATGGTGCTGGAGGGCGTGGTGACCAACGTGACCAAGTTCGGCGCCTTTGTCGATATCGGCGTGCACCAGGATGGGCTGGTGCACATCAGCGAGCTTTCCAACCGCTACATCAAGGACCCGGCCGAGGCGGTCAAGACGGGGCAGATCGTCAAGGTGAAGGTGCTGAGCGTGGATGCCCGGGCCAAACGCATCGGGCTTTCGATCAAGGCGCTCTCCGCGCCGGCTTCGCAGCAGGCGCCGCGGAAACAGGCGCCGCAGCCGCCGGTGACGCTCAACGACAAGCTGGCCGCTTTATCCAACAAGTGGCGCACACGCGCGTAGACGTCAGCTTTTCAGCTTGTTGAGCAGCCAGGCCATATTCCGGCCGAGGGTTTTCATGGTTTGGATGCCCTCCTCGTCTTTTTCGACGTCGCCAATCTGGTTGCCGATGGCGATGTTCCAGTAGGACGAGCCGGGCACGATCATCTCGTTGATGAGGAAGAAGTGGTTCAGGCTGTCGAAGGCGTGGACGGCGCCGGCGCGGCGCACGGCGACCACAGCCGCGCCCACTTTGCGCCGGAACATGCCGCCATTGGCGCGTGCGACCAGACAGGCGCGGTCCATCAGCGACTTGATCTGCGGCGAGACGTCGGACACATAGGTGGGCGAGCCAAGCAGGATGGCGTCGGCCTGCTCCATCTTCTCGATGCAGAGGTTGCCGATGTCGTCTTTCTGCGAGCAGCGGCGGTCCTTCCGGGCCGAGCACTTGCGGCAGGAGAGACAGGCGTGGATTTTGGCGCCGGCCAACTCCACCAGCTCGGTCTCGATGCCTTCCTGCTCCAGCTCCTTGAGTGCGTAGCGGAGCAGAATGGCCGTATTGCCGCCCTTGCGGGCGCTGCCGTTGAAGGCAACTACTTTGGTGTGTGCTTCGCGCATGGTTCGGTCTCCCGGTTTTCGCTCTCCGGCCGCGCGGCGGATGAGCGAGGGTTGAAGTTGCTGGGGAAATTCCAGCATACTCCACAGCTCCGGCAATGCCGCCGCGGAAGCCTTCTCTGCGCGGGTTTTGTTAGGCTTTGCATGTGCGCCGGGCGGAGCACGCCGGCGACGGAGAAGAGAAGATCATGAACCAACTCGATCTGCATATTGCCGACGCTGTCCTGGGCATCGATACGCTGTGGGGTGGCGATGTGATGTCGCCTTCGGGCACGGGACGCTTCATCGCCGATTCCTGGTTCTCTGACGAGCCGCTGCCCGCCGCCTACACACATCCGGCGGCGGCGCGGCTGCGCCAGTCCGGTGGCGTCTCCGGCAAATCGATCGATCGCGAGGCTGTCGATGCTTATCTTCGCGATGTGAATCTTCCCCAGGCCATTGCGGGGTTGCGCCGCGAAGCTGCCGGCTGCGCCGAATTGCGCCGCGCCTATCTCTCCGGCGTGGCGCTGTGCCTCGACACCATGTGGGAGCTGGCCATGGAGGTCCTCGGCAAAGGCGATCCGGTTCCGTATGCGCGCTGCGTTGAAGCCTCCACCGGCAAGCCGCCGGAACCGTCTCAACCGGAGGCCATGCGTGAGCGCGCCGCCGAGTTGCTGGGCCGCGCCGGCTATCAGGCTACGCAACCGGCGCAGCTGTTGCCCGCCGTCGATGCCTGGCGGCGCGACCGCATTATTCCCATGGCCTCGGTGCGGGCTTTGGGCGCGGCGGTGATCGCACGCTTCGACTCGCTGAGCGCCGATCATCTTGTTCCCCATCTGCCGCTTGAGCTGGCCGCCGTGCCGCGCGCCAACATTGAATTTCTGCCCATCCGCGATGCCTGGTTTTCCGGCTCCATGAACTACATCGGCCGTGCGCGCACCGGCGCGGGCGCGCCGCGCTATGAAGCGACTTACGAGATCAACGCCTCGCTCGGAATCTCCTACCCGGAGTTTGAGCAGCTCGTGAGCCATGAGGTGGTTCCGGGCCACGTAACTACATTTGCCTACATGCAGGACCTTTACGTGCGCGGCAAGGCCGGCTTTGAGGCTACGGTTCTGACCATGAACACGCGCGCCGCCACACTCTTCGAAGGCATTGCCAACAATGCCATCCTCATCGCGCACGGTGTCACGGAAATTGAGCAATTGCCGGACGAGGATATCCAGATTGGCGTGCTGCTGGCGCTGCTACAGGACGACGCCAAGAACCAGTCTTCCTATATGACCTGGGGCGAAGGCCGTGCTCAGCAAGAGGTTGCGGCCGTGCTGCGCCGCGATTTTCTGGTTACCGAAGAGCGCGCCGGCAAGCTTTCCGGCGCCTGGGGACGCCATCCGCTGCTGGGGCGCATGTATTTGCCCGCCTATCGCGCCGGCACGGAAAAGGTGGCCGAGCTGCGCCGCAATCATCCCGCCGCACGCGTGCTGCCCGCCATCTACGGCTGCAACGGCCTGGTCGATATCCAGACCGTCGATGCGGTTCTGGAAGAGCCTGGACGCAAAGACGGCCACTCGCATGGAGTGGCCGCCGGGTAAAAACGGCTGATCAGCCGTTGAGGTTAGAAGATGAGCCGTCCGCCGATCTGGATCTGACGCGGAGCGCTGTTCTTTCCTACTGCGGTGATCTTGCCAAAGTTGCTGTTTGTGGCGCTCGAGACGTTTGGAGCGCTGAAGATCGGATGGTTGAGGGTGTTGAAGGTTTCGAAGCGAAGCTGGAAGTGCGCGTGCTCCGTGATGGGAAAGTCCTTCAGGATGGAGGCATCCAGGTTGTTGTAGCCATCCTGCCGCACCCAGGACATAGTTTGCGGAAGGGTACGGTAGTGGTCAAAGAATTGACCGGCGATGGGCGCGCTGCCGTCGCAGGCCCCAGTGCAGGTCTTGTCGGTGTAGGACGTGGTGACAAAGGCGGCCGTGTTCAGCGCCGTACCGGCCGTATCGCGGTTGTGAATGGTGATCTGGCGCAGCGATGTGATGCTCGGAGCCAGTGGTATATCCGACGAGAAGTAGATCGGAGCACCGGTCTGGAACTGGTAGATTCCGTTGAGGACATATCCGCCGGCAATTTCATTCCACAGGCGGCTGCCGTTGAAGCTGAACATTCTGCCTTGGCCGAAAGGAAGCCGGTAGGAACCTCCTACGGTGAAGTGTTGCGTGTGGTCGAAGGGCGAGATGCGCCGGGTGAGGAATGAGTCTTCATCGTTGAGGTAGCTGTCGGCTTCGATCATTTTGGAGAAGGCGTAGTTTGCCGTGAGCGTAAGTCCCTGGCTGGTGCGCTTCTGCACCTGAATGATGCCGGCGTTGAACCAGGACTGGCCGTTGGTTTGGTTCTCTTCCGTGATCGACGATGTGCCGTACTGCGGGAACGGCACCATGAAGCTGCTGATGCTTTCGGTACTCGACAGGTTCAGTCCGGTTATGTTGGATTCGCCTAAAGCGCCTTCGAACGGGTTGGCGACCTTGGTGCCGTAGGCCTTGTTCATGTCGTAGTTGTAGTAGGGCGTAAACGACATGTACTGCTTTTTGATGGCGTTGATGTTGTGCTGCCCGACGGGAAGATGGACAGCGTGATTGCCCTCGTAGAGCGCCTCGATCATCAAGTTGTTGCCCAGGGAGCGCTGCACGCCGAGATCCCAGCGCTCGGAATATGGATCGTGCTCAACGGGCGCCAGAAATTTGATGTCCGACGGCGAGCCCAGGAAGGTGCTGGCCCCGAGCGAAGAGCCCTGGGGTTGCGTCAGGCCATTCGGGAACGGATTTTCCAGCGAACCCGATACGGTAGTGCTGTTTGTGGATGTGACGTAGGATGTGCTGGCGCTAAAGCCTTCCTGGTTGGAGAGTGCGCCGGACGATGTTACGCCGTTAGCGGCTAGGTTGGACAGCGTCTCCGGCTGCACAAAGATGCCGAAGCCGCCGCGCACCACGGTCTTGTTATCCAGGGCATAGGAGAAGCCGAAGCGCGGGCTCAAAAAGCCGTTGTTGGTGGCGTAGACGGCGCCGTTGTTCTGGTTGGGGAACGTCAGGCCGCCGTTGACGTTGATGCTGGAGACGGTATAGCTCTGGCCGTTCTGCGTGACGGTTTGCGGCGTCCAGACCGGCGTGCTGGAGTAGTTCACCGTGGCCGCCGGATTGAAGCCATTCACGGTCCTGCCCAGTTTTTCCGCGTACGGCGTGGCGATGTCGAAGCGCAGGCCCAGATTGAGGGCCAGCTTGTTGTTGACGCGCCAATCGTCCTGGACGAAGGTGCCGATGTAGTACTGGTGGTAATCGCCGCGCGCGTTCAGGTCGTACTCGCCGGAAGACGGAACGCCGAGCAGGAGTGCGGCAAGATCGTAGCCCATTACCTTGGAAACGCCACCAGTGCCGCCATTGGTCCAGCTTGTATCGAAGGTGAAATAGCCGGACGAATCGCCGTAGTTGGTGATGCTCATGCGGTACTGCCGGCCGTCAAAACCAACCTTCAGGGTGTGTTTGCCCATGACCTTGATCATGTCGGCAAAGAACTGGTAGCTGGTGGACGGGTCCATGGATGTGCCAGACGCACCCAGGCACATATAGCTGTTTGAGGAGCAGCTTCCGTTGGCATTGAAGTTGATGTAGGGCAACTCTACCTGATAGCTGGAAGTTGCGAGAGAACTGGGCATTCCGACTGTCGTGGGGCTGTACGCCTGCGCCTGCGATCCGTGCCCCTCGTAGAACAGCATCCAGTTCAGGCGCACGTCAAAGACGGTGGTGGGATTGAGGGTGTAGACGTTGTCCAGCGTGGTGCCCCAGTTTTCGCGGGTCAGCGTGGTGCCGGTGGCGTTGTTGCCAAAGTAGTTGTTCTTGGCCTGAGCGCGGATGTTGTGGCGGATATCGAAGAACAGGTGGTCATTCGACCGCAGGTTATAGTCCAACCGGCCAAACTCGTTGCTGTAGGTATCGACACTGGGAGCATTGCTGTTGTAGTTGTCCTGGCCGGTGGCAGTGCCTGTGGCATTGGGCGCCGGGAAGAGCTTCATGTACGCCAGGCCGACCGGATCCAGGTTGGGGAGAACGGAGCGCAATTGGTTGTCGTAGATCGGATCACGGACGATCTGGCCACTCGAATTGAGAGATCCACTCCGCGGATCGTAGAGCTGATAAGGGTCAGCAAAGGTGGAGGTATGTTTGCTGTCGGGATTGCAGATGGCCCCGGTGGTTGCAGTGTTGCTGGAGAAGCCGCCCGGGCAGCCTGCCGCCAGAAGCTGGTAGAAGTCGCCGTTGGCCTCGCCGCCCGTGCCGGGGCTGCCGCCAATGCTGGTCTGGGTGGGTACGGTGAGTAACGTGGATGCGGGCGTCGAGTCCTTCAATCCCTCCCAGGCGAAGAAGAAGAAGAGTTTGTTCTTGCCGTTGTAGACCTTGGGCACCATGACCGGTCCACCGAAGGTCAGTCCGTACTGGTTGAAGTGAAAGACCGGCAAGGGCTTTGCGGTGCCCTTGTTCCTGGCCGCGCTGTTGAAGTAGAGGTTGGCGTCGATGCCGGAGATCTGGCCGAACTCGTAGGCTGTGCCGTGGAAGCTGTTGGTTCCGCTCTTGGTGATCTGGTTGATGACGCCGCCAATGGTGTGGCCGAAGGACGCGTCGGTGGCAAAGGGCTGCACGGAAACTTCCTTCACCGAGTCTTCCGATGGACTGAAGGCCAGCGATCCCAACAGGGTTTCGTCCGGCGATCCGTCAAGCAGGACCTCGCTCACCTGGTTGGGCGTGCCGCCGATGGACCAGGCATTGCCGGCATTGTTGTCGAAGGGGTGAATGATCTCCGGAGCCGAGGTGGTGATTACGCCGGCACTGAGCTCAGCCAGCGACGCCGGGGTGCGTCCGTTGAGGGGCAGGTCGGCCACGGAAGATGTGGCAATCACCGTGCTCACCGAGGCATTGGCCGTGTTGATGAGCGGGGCCGCGCTGGTAACGGTGACCGTCTGGCTCTGGTTGCCTACCGTAAGAGAGAGATTGAGAACGTAATGCTGCTGCGCCTGCACGGTGATGCCGTTGCGCGTCAGCGTCTGGAAGCCGGCGGCTTTCACGGTGAGGGAGTATTGCCCTGGCAATAGAAAGGGAATTACGTACTGGCCGGATCTGCCTGTGGTCGTATTGCTGACGGTGCCGGTGTGGATCTCGCGCACCTGCACATTGGCGCCCGGGATGACGGCGCCGCTGGGATCGGCCACGGTGCCGCTGATGGTGGCGCGGAACTCCTGCGCGGAGGCTTGGGGGCAAACCAGAAGCATGGCCAGCATGGCCAGCATGACAATTGAGCTGATGAAGTTGAATGGTGGAAAGGCTGCGTACTTGGCTCCAGCCCTGTGTCTAAGCCATATTGGAATCTGATTTGGGCCCGTTTCGGGTCCTCTTTGACGTGCGAACTGCGTCATCATAGTCTCCTCGGAACGCGTGTCGGTCTTGCATATGCGACACGATGGCCTCGTGGCGCAAACGGAACACCCTCGGAAATAAATAGAGGTCAGACCTGTTGTGAAATTTGTCAACCATTCTCACCCAGTGCTTGCAGGGCTGTCAAGTATGCGCTGGGCTTTTGTATGTTCATGACTTGAATAAATTTCAAGGGAGGAATGGACTTGGGGCGACAGGAAGAAGGTGGTATTCGAGCGAGGTTCAGGAGGGATGGACTGGATAATGGTCTGACCTCAGGGCCCGTTCCGCGTGCGCGGCAGGCCCAGCAGTCATACCGGGCGGCGGTCTGCCGCGCCGTGGCTAACTGGCAGCCTGCGCCAGCCAGCTCTTCATGGTGTTTGCGTCCACCAGGCCGGCCTGCTGGAAGTGAAGCGTGCCGGCGGTGAAGACGGCGAAGTTGGGGATGCTTTGCACCCGGTAGCGCGAGGCGAGCTCCGGGTGCTCTTCCGTGTCCACCTTGAGCACGACGGCGCGGCCGGCGAGATCACGCGCCACCTGCGCGACATGCGGCGCCGCCATGCGGCAGGGTCCGCACCACGCCGCCCAGAAATCGACCAGGACCGGCACCTTGCTCTCGCGAACGATCTCATCGAACTCCGCCGGGCCGACGGCGACTGGTTCGCTCATGGGCGGCAGGGCAGCCTTGCAGGCGCCGCACCGGCCGGTATCGGCCAGATGCTTTGCCGGGATTCGATTTTGCGTACCGCAAGACGGGCAACTGCGCACAACGGGCATGTCGTTTCCTTCCTCCGCGCCCCAATAGGCCGCTGCGCCGCGGCAGGCACATGGGCTTTGCTCCAAGCTCCCCTTCAAGGAGATCGGCAGTTCGACGGAGAACCGCAATATCTGCGGCCATTTTACGACAATACTAATAGGTTCCGAGCCTGACGTGCAGGATGGCGCCGCGCGCGCGGAAGTTCAGGCCGTAGTCGGTTTGGTCCCCGTTCCATAGGCGCTCAGACTTCCATGCCGTGCCTTCATAGTGCCCCTGTGCGACGCTGAGCAGTTGCGTTTGCAGGCCGTGGGCCGGCGGCGTGAGCAGGAACTGGACACGGGCGTCGATGCCGGTCACCAGAAACTCATCCGGGCCGAGAGGCGCGATCAGCACGCGGCCCATCATGAGCTTGGCGCTGGGCGAGAGAAACATCGCCGGCATGGGAGGATTGTATGCCGGCGGGAAGCTGACCAGAGCGCTCCATTTGCCGAAGGTCAGCTCGACCTCGGCGATGCCGGGCTGCTGGACGGCCGTTTTGATCTTGCCTTGGAACTGAAGCTGGGCGAGCACGCGGTCCATCGAGCCGAGCAGGCGGTTGTTGGCGGCGAAGCCGGCCGCCTCGATGTTCAATTTCCCGTGCGGCGAGGGCGCCACATGGTCGAGACCAAAGGGTGAAAACCCGATGGCGCCCTGGCCCAAAGCCAGAAACTCATTGCGTGCGTTGCCTTCGGAGCCGGGGAACATGCCGAATCCAAGCGTCTCCGGGATAAAGAGCGGATTGTCGGGACGGTGATACTCGCGCATCACCTGCTCATAGCGCCCGGTGTTGGGCACGTAAATGTCGGGCGCAAGGATGTCAATGGCGGGCGCCGCGGCCTTCCACATGTCAAGCATGTTTGCCGTGGGACCGCCGCTGGGATAGTCGACGCCGGGGATGGTGATGATGGGATAACCGCGTGGACTCTTCAGCCAGTCGTTGACGTACATGGGCAGGGGCATTTCCTTCTTGCCGGCCTCGGCCACTTTGTTGATGTAGCTGGCGGTGGAGTAGGCGGCGAAGGCTTCATTGGCGTCGTTCCCGAAGACCTGCTTCCAGGTGCCGGGCTGCTTGTGCAGGGCTGTGACGATTGGGGCGGGAACGGGCGCGTCGAAGAGCTTTTGCGCGGCGGGAGAGAAATCGCGCACCGAGCCCAGCGAGCCCGATTCGTTCTCCACCTGCATCATGATGACGGTGTGCTGGGTGCCGTCGATGGCGCGCAGATGCGCCATGAGGTGCGCAAAGGCGTTGGAATCAGCCTGCAGATTGGCCGGCGCGTTGGGCGAGAGCACGTCGATCGGTTTGCCTTCGCGGGTGAGCTCGCGCGGAAAGCGTTTGGTGTCTTCTTTCACCCAGGAAGGCGTATAGCCCATCTTGCCGTTCTTCCAGGTGCCGAACCAGAGAAGAATAAGGTGAACGTGGTGGGCGCGCGCCTGCTGCACGACGGCATCGACGACGCTGTAATCAAACTGGCCTTCCGTGGGCTCAAGCTGATCCCAGTAGACCGGCACTTCGACAGTGTTGGCGTGCATGGCGGCGACCAGCGGCCAGAGAGTGGCCAGTTTCTGAGGCCAGCCGCTGGAGTTGTCGACCTGCGCGCCCAGCACAATATATGGCTTGCCTCCAACGAGCAGGGCATAGCGGCCGTTCTCATGCTCCAGGCGCGGCATCGGCTCCTGCGCGTAAAGCGGCCCGGCAACGATGGCGACGAAAAGCAGCAGCGCGCTCCAGCGCGGCCACGGCAGATTCCGCGAGATTTTCATGTATTCCCTCCTCCATCCAGCCAATCCGCGCGGGAACCGGCTGCCTTGCATATAACGATCTCAGGTGGTGCGCAGATTTTGGCCCATCCACTGGATGGCCTCGTTTTGCATGTAATCGGGAAGCCGGTTGTAGTCCCATGGCTCCCAAAGCTTCAGCTTGTCGGCAGCGCCGTAGAGTGCGTAGACCTTCGATGCCTGTTCGACGGACGTGCGCACATCGGCGGGAATCGCGTCACGATCCAGCAGAGGTTGCACGACCATCACGGGGCGCGGCGCGATGAGTCCCATCAGGTCGTGGTAGTCGTAGGGGATGTGCTTTTCGTGACCGACAAAGAAGCCCAGACGAGGAATCAGGCCGCGCTCATCGCAGAAGCGCGCCAAGCCGCCGGTTCCGGATTCGGCGGTATCCGTCCGCATGGGCGTGAACCCGCAGATTGAAACCAGGCTTTTGATGTGAGGGTTGAGCGCTGTGGCATAGAGTCCCACCATGCCGCCCAGCGAGTAGCCGAAGATGGAAATCTGTTCGGGGTCGACCAGTTTGTCCGCCTGGAGAGCGTCGACGGCCATGCGAACATCCTCGACCAGCCGGCCCATGCGCGACCACTGCGGGTAGCGTTGGTAGAAGGGCCGCGTTTCGCTCATCCGGGTTCCAAAACCGCTCTGGTCGTAGGCCAGGACCGCATAGCCGGCCTGGACCAGGGCCAGAATGGGATGCAGGCTGAAGTGATAAACCCACATATAACCCAGGGGATAGCTGAGCCCGTGCAGCCAGATCACGGTAGGAAGTTTCTTCCCCTCAGGTGTGTTTTTGGGATAGAAGAGGGCGCCTTTGACGTTGAATCCGAAGTTCAGGTAGCGGAAAGCCGTCTGGCTTCTCTGGGGTTCCAGCCATCCGAAGGCATCGCCACCCTGCTGCATCACCCATTCGTGAATTCTTGGGTACACCTGCCCTGGATTGAAGACCTTCTTTTGGCTTTGTGCCTCGAAGAACTTCAGGAATTTTTTGAAGAAGATGGATTCATCCGATCCTGGCGGCAGCATCAGGGGCTCATCGCCCAGCATCCATCCGACAGATTTGCGAACCTCCGCGGCCTTGGCTTCCCAGGCAGGAACCGATGAGATCACGCTGCCGTTCCGCGCCGCGAGGATGCCGTCCGGGCCCCGCTCGGGATAATTGCTCAGGTCGAATGTTTGATGCGTCTGGGTGCGCCACTCATCAAAGCTCCAGGGAAAGAGACGATCGTTTCTCCACACTTCGTTGGACCGGCCAAGCTGGATGTCCAGCCAGTCCAGGTCCTCCTCTTCATTGTTGGCCCCGTGGAATCCGGGCAGACGCAGGATGCTCACACGCTCGGGGTGGCCCAGCCACTTATAGACCTTGAGCGCGGAATCGTAGGTGCGCTCATCGCCGAATGAGTTGGAAACCTGATCGTTCAATCCGTACTCAATGAGACACGAGCGCGGCGCAATCATTGCCACCAGCAGGTTGCCGTCGATGGGCAGATAGTCTTCGCGGCCGCAGAAGAAGCGCAGGCGCATCAGAAACCAGGTCGGGAACATCCGAGTGTCGCTCTCGATGCTTTCGGCAAAGCGGCTCTCGCCCGCGTTCCGCCACGACAGGACGCCGCCTACTCCGGTGCTGCCGGCAATGACGGCGGCAATGCGCTCATCGAACGCGGCGGCGATGGCAGCCACCTTGCCGTCGCGCGAGTAGCCGAAGATCCCGATCCGCTGCATGTCCACCTGGGGCAGTGTTTCCAGATAGTCGAGCACGATTCCAGCGGCCCAGGCGCGGCGGGGAAGCAGGGCGAAGCTATATTCCGGAAAGAGCTTTCCCAGCGGCGCCGCATCATCGTCGAAATCATTGGCCGCGTATCCGCAGGAGATGTAATCCCGCCGGATCAGGGCCGGCCCCCAGCCGGCCAGATCGTTGCAGACCAGCACCCTGTACGGCCCTTTCCCGTCGGGCATGATCAAGCGGACGCGCATGGTTCCCTTGTTGTCCGGGCCGAATTCCAGGCGAACATTGCGGATCAGGTAGCCCTTTCCATGCGTCTCGTCGAGCAGGACGACGCGGTTGATCCTGGGACGGGGCGGAAAGGTGCCGAGTTGGTATCGCTGGTAAAGGTCGCCAATCTCCTTGCGGCGCGCCTGCCAGTCATCCTTTGTCTTGACCGGTCGGCCGTCGAAAAACCGGAACGGGTCGGGCAGGGCATTGTTCCGCGGCAGCGCATCGAAGTCGGGTGGCAGTTCGCCGGTTTTCTGGAGCCATTCATTGAAGGCGGGAACGGGCGGCAGGATCTTCAGCAATTTGTCGAGATACTCACGCCGCCTGGCTAGTTCCGCCGCTGATTGCGCGGCGGAAGGCTGTTGCGTGCCAGTGGCAGCTTCCGCAAGCCGTGGAAAAATATTGCTGCTGCCCGCGGCCGCAACCAATGCCGCTTGCTGAATGAAAGACCGGCGAGTTAGTTCAAGCTTGGCGGTAACATCGGAATGATCCTGGTCCATCGGCTTCCCTCCTCCAACCAAAATGCGGGGTATCTCCGGCGCAGGCAGGCCAGCCCAGTGATCCTGCACCCCAGCCTCGATTTGACGTTCACCCTTCGGGTGTGGCTAAGTCACATCTCGCTCATTCACGCTTCGCTGACCGAGATAACTTGCACGGGGCCGAGTAATCCGGATGCAACCGGAGTTTGAGGCCCGAATATCATGTTTCCTCCACTGCTGTGACGAGGCGGCGCGCTCTTGTGTGGAGCAGCGTGCTGATTCGCATGCTGATGAGAAGCGCCAAAGGGAAACATCGGGATTCTATCTCCGGGCAGCACCCTCTTATCCAACGGCAACAAGTTATCGCCGATAATCCGGTTTGTCCACTCATTGGTCACTTGCACTTCTAGCAAGTTGCTCCCCAGCTTCAGAGCCGCGGACACATCCACCACATAAGGCGGCTTCCAGAGGATTCCGAACTCCTTGCCGTTCAGGGTAACTACGGCAATATCTTTCACCATCCCAAGATCGAGCAGAAGCTTTGCTCCGGGACGAAACCATGCCTGGGGAGCCTGGAAGGTCTTGGTATAAGCCGCGGTGCCCGAGAAGTATTTGACACCTTTGTCTGAGTTTTCCGTCCAGGATTCGAGCTTCGCCAACTGGACCTTGGGCGGAGCGCCTAGATTGGGCGGGAAGGTAATTTCCCAGGGCCCATGCAGCCGGGCCAACTCTGTGCGCGCCGGACGAACTGCCTTCCGTGAGCTAACTGTTGTGTTGTGCCGGAAGACCACAAATACCGACTCACGTTCAGCCAGGTGCAGTGGAACCGTGGTGCGGCCATTTGCAATCGTGTAGCCGGCAGGTTCTTTCATGCCGGTGTCCGCGTGCCAAAGCTCCGCCTCTTTTCCGGTTACGCGCAAGCTCACTTCAATGTTTTGGGCGTGGTCGGTGTGGTTGACGACGAAGTAGATGTGGCCGTCTTTGGTTTGCCGATGGATCCACACCAGATCGCTGCCCAGCGGGCGGCTGGCCTCAAAGTCCCTGGGAACCTTCAGCCGCGAAAGCACCTCCTCGACCGTAATGCCGTCGTAGACCGTTCCTTTACCAAAGTGATTCTCGAAGTTGGTCACTCCGTCGACGCCGCCCCACAGGTCCATCGCCAGTTGTTCTATTTCCGTGTCGTTCGCCGGATATCCGACCAGGTTTGGCGACCGCAACGGCTGGTGACCCAGCACGGTTGCTCCGCCGGCCACGAGGGCGTGAATCTTGCGCAGGACCGGCAGGGTCATATAACTCACTTCCGGAAGCACAAGGACGCGGTAGCTCATGCCATCGGGCAGGACCAGCCGGCCATCGTCGCCCACCGACATCCGAGTTAGAAGGACATCGGTGTTCACAACATCGTAGTCATAACCGGCGGGCGGCGCCGGTTGCAGCCCGTCGCCCCAGAAGGGCATGGTGGACGGGACGCCTTCTTTCAGCAGATAGGCGACGTCTGCGACATATTTTCCCTGCTGGAGCATGAAGCAGGTTCGCGCGATGTAGGTCATGAATGGCTTGGCCAGCCCCGCCCAGGTGATGTTGCGGTCAATGAACGTGCCCACCATCATATTGCCTGGCTTGGTATCGAGCGGCTGCTCGGCGCTGGTGTGGAACACGATGCGGTTTACGCCCTGCGCGAACCAGTAATCGGCAATTCCCTTCAGTGTGAAGGGCGGCTCATACCAGCCGCCGGTGAAGGATTCGGTGGCAACAATCGGCTTGCCGTAGACATGCGCCGCGGAGGCCGCCTGGCGAACATCCGCGTAGTACATCGGCTCCGGATGAAGATGATGAACCCAGAACTCGGCCATGGGAATGTCGACTTTACTCT
Organism: Acidobacteriota bacterium; assembly: GCA_021803035.1. Classification (GTDB taxonomy): domain Bacteria; phylum Acidobacteriota; class Terriglobia; order Terriglobales; family Acidobacteriaceae; genus Telmatobacter. The sequence continues at coordinate 18,571 of JAJZME010000030.1, forward strand.
TGTCGAGCAGGGTGTCTTCGGGGATGTCCAGCGCAATCCCCGCCGCCTCGGCGTAGGAGATCATGCCATTCTGCCGCAGCATCTTTTCCATGGTGGCGTAGTAGCCGTCGGCATACAAATCAGCAATGGTCCGCCGGAAGTCCCAGAGGAAGCGGTCGCTGATGTCGGAGGTTCCGACCACCCGGCCGGCCAGCGTGGGAAGGTATGGGGTGGGATCGTAGCCGCGCCGCTGGTGAAAGTCGGCGATCATGGTATCGGTCCAGTTCTGCATGCCGGCTTCCCAGCTATCCATGGTCATGAAACACAGCGTCTTGCCCCAGAGCGGTCCCAGGGCCTTGGCAATCGGATCGGTGTAGCCGCGGAAATAATCCTCCACATACTGCGGGCTGAACTTGTCGACCTCAAGGCCGGTTGCCGCCGGAATATCCGGATGGTTCTTGGCACCGGTCAGCGAATAGCCCATGCGCAGCACCGTCCACTTGCCTTCCGGAACCTCCCAGTCCAGGCTGCCATCCGCAGCCATCTTTGCCGTGAGGTTGATGATGTCGGCGTGATGAATTTCCGCGGCCGGCGAGACGGGCGGTGTGGGCGCCACTTCGTACACATCCATCAGGCTGCAGTAGCACGCCTTGTCTTCCCAGCGGTTCACGCGCGCCCCGGAGTAGAGCATCGCTTCCGTCAGCATGTAATTCTGCGCCGGCGTGATGGGACCGCCATGGATGACGGCTGCGGGCAACAGCGGCGCGTCGGTCAACTCCAGGCGGAAGACCCTGGCGCGCACGGCGGGAAATGCATAGGTCCGGACCGGAGCTCCGAAGTAACCCTGCGGGCCGGGCAGAACCACCAAAGTCTCAAACGTGGTGCCATCCTCGCTGGCCAGCAGACGGCCCACCGGAATGCCCCCGTGCTGGCTGCCGATGGTAAACGCCCGCGCCGTGTAAGGCGTCGCGAACTTGAACTGTAACCACGCCGTGCCGTCCTTGGCTGCGGGAAGGGTGACGAATGTGTTGAGATTCCCATCGAACAGCGCATCGGTCTTGATGGATCCGCCGCTGGTGGTCACTTCCGGATTCAGTTCCATCATGGGGACTTCATCGGCAGGTGTTCGATAGGCCAGGACCACGCTGTCGGCATAATACGTCTGCTGAGGCGGCGGCGGAGGCATGCCGGGGATGCGCTGCACCGGGTTGCCCAGGTCGCGGATTGGCCCGCTAACGGTGGGGGGATGAGGCAGTTTTCCGGTGAAATGCCGCGGGCCTTTGATCTCGGCCTCGCTCCACACCACCTTCTTCATGGCCTGATGGGGTTTCACCCACGGCCCACCCGCCTCGCTCCATCCCGGCGAGCTGTCCATGCCCATTTCAAGCCCCAGCCGTTGGCACTCGGCAGCCGCGTAGCGCACCGCATCAAGCCACGCCGGCGTGCCAAACAGGATCTTCTTCTTCACCACCTGGCCATGGCCAAAGGAGACGTCAATCAGGTTGCAGCCGGCGATGCCGACGCGCTTCATCCACTCAAGATCCTTGGTGATGCCGTCGAGGGTGACGTTCCCGCCTGTCCAGTGCCACCAAGTGCGCGGCTTGGCGGAGCCGGGGGGATTCAGAAAGGCCTGGGCGAACTCCGCGGCGCCGGCAGATGCTTCCCGGCTCATGTCGGCCAGCTCCGCGGCCTGGCTTCTCTCGATGGTTGCCGGGCCTGCAAGCGCCAGGACGGCCATCAATTCACAGAAGGCGCGTCGGTCCATAAGATCTCCTTCCATTCACACGCAACAACGTTCAGAAAAGGCTTCCAATCTCAGGCGTGCCTGTTAACTGCGGTATTGCTTTGGCGTTGGAGTGTCAGCGCCCTTGCTGAGAAGAGTGAAAAAGTCACGTCGCGCCGCTGCAAACAAGAGCGGGCGGGGTGGTGCCAAGCTGCGCGCCTGTGAGCGACAAAGCGGCCCGCGTACTGTAGCTGGTCCAGCGAGTGCTGATTGCGTGCTCGCGCATTCACGCTCTCGCCGGCATGACCGGCGCCCGGCCTAGTTCATCGCTTCATGGCGATGAAATCAAGCCTCGGCGATCAAAGGACCCTGCCGCGATCAGGCAGAGGTGTGCTTCGAGGGGGATTTCGAGGTCGATGTGGCCGAGCCGCTTCGCTTGCCGAAGGCTGTGCTTTTCCGCTCCAAGGCGGTCTGTCCAGTAGACGAACAGCGTCACGGCTTAGTTTCAAAGCCGGATCAAATTCTCATCGGCATCAGGACGTAACGATATTTGTATTCGGCTTCCGGATCTTCGGGCCGCATCTGGCCAGCGGACTGCGCGTCCTTGAACTCCAGACGCACCTCGCCCTGGTTGTCCATAGCCTTGAGGAAGTCCAGGATGTAAACCGAGTTGAAGCCAACCATGATCGGGTCGCCGGAGTAGGGCGTATCAATGGTGTCTTCGCTCTCGCCGGACTCGGTGGAGTTGGCGCTGATCTTCAGCTCATTGCTCTCCAGCCGCAGGCGGATCGCGCCGGAGCGCTCGTCGGCAAACTGCGCCACGCGCTGGATGGAGGAGGACAGCTCACTGCAGCGCACCACCGCAAACCTCGAGTTGTCACGCGGCATCACCGCCTCGAAGTTCGGGAACTGCCCGGTCAGCTTGCGGCTGCTGAGCGTGCGGTGGCCCACACGGAAGAACAGCGTGTGCTCGTCGTCAGCGAACTCGATCTTTTCGGCATCGGCAGCCGCCAGCAGCAATTGCAGCTCCTGCAGAGCCTTGCGCGGGATCAGCACGCGCTTTTCGCCGCTGATGCCTTCCAGAGTTTCTTCCGGCTTTTCTACGTAAGAGAGCCGGTGGCCGTCGGTGGCCACCATGGCCAGCGACTCTGCCTTGAGGACCAGCAAGGCGCCGTTCAGCGTGTAGCGCGATTCCTCGTTGGAGATGGCGAAGATGGTGCGGGCGATGAGTGTCTTGAGCGCCGGCACGGGAATGCTGGTCACCGCAACGGTGGGGAACTCCGGCACCTGCGGATAGTTGGCCCGTGCCATGCCCACCATCTTGGTGTTCGAGCGCCCGCTGCGAATCTGGACCCAGTGGTTTTCCAGTAGCTTGATGGAGATCTCGCTCTCAGGCAGCAGCTTGATGTAGTCGTAGAGCTTCCGCGCCGGGATGGTGCAGGCGCCGGGCTTCTTGACCTTCACGGCAGCGCTGGTGCGAATGGCCTGATCGAGGTCGGTCGCGGTGATGCTCAAGCGGTCGTCTTCCGCTTCCAGGAGAAAATTGGACAGAATCGGAATGGTGGTCTTTCGCTCCACTACGCTCTGCGTAGCGGTCAGCTCCTTCACCAGATCCTGACGGCTTACGGTAATCTCCATCGCTGCCTCCCCTACGGCCGGTCTTTCCAATTCGGATTCCGCTGTTGGCATACGCTACTCTCGCTCTCAAAGTCGGGTTCCGGCTCTTGCCACACTCTACAACACCCGGCGGTGTGGCGGAAACGGCTTTCTTTTCTTCCCCTTGATTGTAGTCAGCCAGCGCAATTGCGTATGCGTGGAAAAGCGGGTACGGTTCGCTGAAATTGGGGCTGTTATTTCAGCGGCTGATCGGCGGCGCTTTGGGCGCAGAGTTTGCCATGCGGTGAAGCGTGCCACTACGGTTAGTGAGAAATATTTACAGTGAAGAATTCCTAGTAAAAGCAATAGTTCACCGAGGAAAAGTGGGAATCTCAGCAAAGCGCTTTTAGAGCAGCAACTTGATGGGCGGCCGAGTTTTCCAAAACCGGGGCGGCAAAGCCGGGAAAGTTGGAAAGCAAGGGTGGAAGCCGTGGGAATCGACGGCTGTTTCCCACGGCTCCCACAGGCCTGAGGAAGAACCCCTGTGGATAGCTGCCGTGTTATGTGAAATGCGCGTCCAACCCTGCCGGTCACAAGCACTTGGCAAGTACGCATGATCCACAGCGGACGGGACATCCACAGTTTGCACAAGTGCGGGCGCGCCGTGGAATGTGCAGGCGATTCCCATTGGCGGCAGCGGATTCTCTCCTTTCCCATTGCAGCAACGGACGTGGGCAGATTCTTCTCTGGACGCGGCTGGATGCGGAGGTTGGCTCCTACACTTTGTGGGAGGGGATTTGCCGCCGTGGCTATCGACATCGGCCGTCTCAAAGATCAGTTGTTGCGGATGTCGGCCCTGGGCGCGCCCGGACGCGAGTTTTGCCAAGCCATTGCGGAACTGGCGGGGACCGGCCGCTTTGCGCAACTGCGCGAGGTGCTGCCCGGCGTTGTGTATGAGGAGCTTTGCGGCCGCTACCGCCAGGACCCCGCGGCCTTCGTGGCCGGATGGCGCAACCTGGCCGGGGAGATGCAGCAGGGCTTTGTGCAACACGCGCGCCGCCGGTTGACGCGGCTGACGCGGCTGCGGCAGGCAGGCGATGAGGGAGGCACGCCGGCGTGGCAGGAGATTCAACGCGCTCTGGACGCGCAGCAGAACGACCTGCTGCGCGCGGCCTTCGCGCTGGAGATGCTGGAACTGGTGGAACCGGCGGTCCTGCGGGCCACACATCTGCGCGAGTGCGTGGTCAACGAGCCCAGCTCAGCCGACGCCGACCGCTACCTGGACGAGGCAACGCGCTGTTACTTCTTTGGCATGTTCACGGCCTGCGCCGTGATGTGCCGCTCGGTGCTTGAAGAGGCCACCAAGCAGAAGCTCGCTCCGGCGCTCGGCCGCCTGATTCTTACCCGTTACCGCAACACCGCAACGCTGGGCAATCTGCTGCACGAGGTGAACAACAACCTCGCGCTCACGGGTATCGACGCGAGGTTCCCGCACGTCGCCAACAAGGTGAACGACGCCGGCAGGAAAGCGGTGCATCAGGGCGTGATCTTGGAAGAAGAGGCGCGCGATTGCCTGCAGAACACGCGCAGAGCGCTGGAATTGCTGCTGCTGTAACGGATTGCCGATGCGTTCTGGTTGTCTCTCCCGTGAGGCGTGAGATGCGGGAGTTCGTTGCACATCAGACGGCTGGTGGCTGGCCGAGCGCCTGGGCAATTGCCCCCCTCGCCAGAGGCATCATGACGGCATAGCCCGCCGCATTGGGGTGCAGCCCGTCATCGGTCAGCTTCGTGCGCATCATGCCGCGCTCATCGGCCATGGCGGAAAAATAATCGATGTATCCGGGTCCCTCGGCAGCGCAATACTGCTTCAGCCGTTCATTCAGCGCCACGATGCGGTCCAGCGGGCGCAGCACGGAAAATTTGATCTCGGCCGGCGGTGTGCGATGCACGGGCGTTACCGAGCCGAAGACCGTGCGAATCCCGTGTGCCCGCGCCAGATCCGCCATGGAGGCCAAGTTGCCGGCGATCTCCTCGATCGTTGCCGGCCCCGTATTGCCGGCAAGGTCATTCGTCCCGGCCAGGATCATCGCCAGCGCAGGCCGCAGCTCCACCACGTCCGGCCGGAAGCGCAGGAGGAGTTGCGCGGTGGTCTGGCCGGCGATTCCGCGGTTGATGTAGCCCAAGCCCGGAAATGAAGCCTCCAGGTCCCAGAAATCGGTGATCGAGTCGCCGAAAAACACCACGCGCCGCTCCGCGGGCGCCGGCACGCCCAAAGTGGCGTTGGCGTCGCGATAGCGGTACAGATTTGCGAAGTCATGAAAAAACCTGGGCATCGGAGTCTTCCGGCGGTCTTGCGGACACGATTTGCCGCCGCCGGCGATGCGCGCGGCGGGCCGCTTTCTTATACTTTAATTTCAATGTCGTACTCGGCGGCCATCGATCAGTTAAGCGCCCTGGCGCCGGAGCTTGCTTCCCAACCCGGACAGCGGCGGCGCAAATTCTCGCTGGACGAGATCCGCACCCTGCTGTCCGCGCTGGGCGAGCCGCACCGGCGCTTTCCTTCCGTGCTGATTGCCGGAACCAACGGAAAAGGCTCGACGGCGGCAACGCTGGCCGCCATTCTCACCGCATCCGGCCTGAGCACCGGCCTGTATACCTCGCCGCACCTGTCCAGGCCCAACGAGCGCATCCGGATCAACGGCCGCGAGATTGCCGACGACGATTTTGCCCGCCTCTACTTCCGCGTGGACGACGCGGCGCGGCAGCTCTTGCTCGCCGGCAAGCTGCCGCAGTTTCCCAGCTACTTTGAGATGCTCACCGCCGAGGCATTCCTCTATTTTGCCGCGCGGCATATTGACATTGCGGTTTTGGAAGTTGGCATGGGCGGACGCCTGGACGCCACCAATGTGGTGGAGCCGCTGATCTCTGTGATCACGGACATCTCGCTGGATCACACCGAATGGCTCGGCTCGACCATCGCCGCCATCACGCGGGAAAAAGCCGGCATTCTGCGGCCAGGCGGGATCATGGTTACCTTGCCGCAGCACCCCGACGCCAACCAGGTGTTGGGCGAAGTGGCCACGGAGCTGCGTGTGCGCGGCGTGAGCGCGGTGCCATACATGCCGGCGGAGATGGGCGCGACGGGCCCCTATCTGGTGGAAGTTTTCGGCGTGCCGATCCAGGTGGATTCGCCGCTGGCCGGCGCCCACCAGCACCGCAACGTGGCGCTGGCCATTGCCACCGCCGTGGAGCTGGCGGCGGCTCAGAAATTCCCCATGTCGGCGGAGGCCATCGCCACCGGCATTCGTCAAACCCGGTGGCCGGGCCGGCTGGAGCGCATCATTGCGCGCGGCGTGGAGTGGATTATGGACGTGGCCCACAACCCCGCCGGCGCCTGGGCGCTGCGCTCCGGCTTGCGCGCCATCCTGGAGGTCCGCCAGCCCCGGGTGCTGGTCTTCAGTTGCCTTCGCGACAAGCCGGTTGCCGAGATGGCGCAGATTCTCTTTCCGCTCTTCGATCGCGTGATCCTTGCGCCTATTCACAGCGCGCGCGCCGCCGGGCCGGCCGATCTGTTAGCCGCCGCTGAAGCGACCGGAACGCCGGCGACGGTTACCGAATCAATCAGCGAGGCTCTCGACGAGGCGGGCCGTTGCGCCGACGGCGGCGTAGTCGTGGTGTCAGGGTCGGTCTATCTTGTGGGTGAGGCGCGCACCCTGCTGCTTACGCCCGGTGGTGCGCAGCCATGAGTACGCGGCCCGATCCATTGCCCGCGTCGGTTCGCTGGCGCTCCAACCTGATCCAGGCGCCGCTTTTCTTTCTGGTCACCGGCTTCTGCGGCACCGTGGCCCTTATCGTCTCGCTCCTCGAGAAGAACGGCCGGGCGCAGCACCGCATCGCGCAGATCTGGGCACGCGCCAGCGTCTGGGCCTCGGGCGCAAAGGTCACCGTGCACGGCGCGGAGAACCTGCGCAAGCATCCCGTGGCTGTCTATGCCTCCAACCATACCTCCTACATCGACACGCCGGTGCTCTTCTCCTCGCTGCCCTTTCAATTCCGCATCCTGGCCAAAAAGGAGCTGTGGCAGTTGCCATTCATTGGCTGGTATCTGAATCGCTCCGGCCAGATCTCCATTGAGACCACCAACGCGCACACCACGCTGTCCAGCCTGGGCTCGGGCGTCAAGGCGCTGCGCGGCGGCATGCCGCTGGTCGTTTTTCCGGAGGGCCGGCGAACCGGCACCGGCGAGCTGAATCCCTTTCTCTCCGGCGCGGCCTTTCTGGCCATTCGCGCGCAGGTGCCGGTGGTGCCCATCGCGCTCACCGGCGGCTACGACCTGCTCCCGATTCACACCCATCATTTCTATCCCGGCCCACTGGCACTTACCGCCGGCGAGCCCATCGAGACCAGGGGTATGACCCTGCGCCAGGCTGGCGAGCTGACCGACAGGGTGCGCGCCGCCATTGAAGAGATGCTGGGGCAAAAGACCGATACAAACCAGCCCGCCGCGGTAGCGCAAGAATAGCTGGAACGGAAAAGCTGCATCAGGCCCGGGCCTGATGCAATGTCTCTTGAAATCCTCGAATCAAACGATTTACTCCGTGATACAGTTGCGGAGTCGAGTCAATTGTCGCCGGGAGATTCGGCTGCTTGGGAACGTTATGTCGCGCTTGAATCCACATGTCGTCCTGCTTACCCTCATCGCCACGCTGGGCGGATTGCTCTTCGGCTATGACACGGCCGTGATCAACGGCGCGGTGGACAGCCTGAAGGCTTATTTCATCGATCCGCGATTTGCGCATCTGGCCGACGCCGCCCAGGCCAACGCCGCCAATTCGCTGCTGGGCTTTGTGGTTTCCAGCGCGCTGATCGGCTGCATCATCGGCGGGCTGCTGGGCGGTTGGGTGAGCACCCGGATCGGCCGCCAGCGCGGGCTGATCATCGCGGCGCTGCTTTTCCTTGTTTCAGCGCTGGGCGCCTCTGCGCCGGAGTTTCCCTTTGCCGCCATCGGCCACGGCGGACCGGGGTACATGTGGAATTTCGTCGTATATCGCATCCTCGGCGGCATCGGCGTGGGATTGGCTTCCATGTTGTCGCCGATGTACATCGCGGAGATCGCGCCGCCCAGGGTTCGCGGAAATCTGGTGGCGTGGAACCAGTTCGCCATTATCTTCGGTATGCTGGTCATTTACTTCGTGAACTTCGGCATCTCCAAAGCAGGAAGCGGCGATGCGTGGCTCAATACCATCGGCTGGCGCTACATGTTTCTTTCCGGCGCCATTCCTGCCAGCCTCTTTCTGATCCTGCTTTTTTTTGTGCCAGAGACCCCGCGCTTCCTGATGCTCAAGGGAGATGAAAGCGGCGCGCGCGCGGTGCTGGCCAAACTGGTGACGCAGGAGGAAAGCGAAAGGGAAATCTCTGAGATCCGGGCCTCGCTCGGCGAGCATCACTCCGGCAAACTGCTTTCTTTTGGCGTGCTGCTCATCTTTGTCGGCATCATGCTGTCGGTCTTCCAGCAATTTGTCGGCATCAACGTGGTGCTCTACTACGCAACGGACATCTTCCGGGGCATGGGCTTGACCACCAATGCCTCGCTCTTCCAGACCATCATCGTCGGCGCGGTCAATCTCATCTTCACCGTGGTCGCCATTCTCACCGTGGATCGCTTCGGCCGCCGGCCGCTGCAGATCATCGGGGCGCTGGTCATGGCGGTGAGCATGCTTGCGCTGGGCACCGATTTCTGGCTCGGCGGCAAAGGCCTGGTCGCACTCGTCTGCATGCTGGTGTATACCGCCGGCTTCGCCGTTTCCTGGGGGCCGGTAACCTGGGTGCTGTTAAGCGAAATCTTCCCTAATCAGATTCGCGGCAAGGCCATGGCCATTGCGGTCGCGGCGCAGTGGATCGCCAATTATCTGGTCAGTTGGACGTTTCCCATTCTCGATAACAACCCCTATCTGGTCCGCCATTTCCAGCACGGCTTCGCCTATTGGGTCTATGGCGTCATGAGTATTCTGGCCGCCCTGTTCGTGTGGAAGATGGTGCCGGAGACGAAAGGCCGTTCGCTGGAGCAGATGGAAGCGATATGGCGGCCGGCCGGTAAAGGGTTGCCGGAGAGGGAACTGCGCACATCGGTATCCCTGTCGACGCGCTCCGGCTTACACTAGGGTCCATGGCTGTTCCTGTCGCGATTCCCGTGCCGAGCAGCGATCCGGACTACAATGGACGCTCGCTCAAGCCCTATCTCGATGCCCTCCACGCCGCCGGGCTGACGCCGGTGGTGGTTCCGCTGGGCGAGTCCCAGGAGCGCGTGGCCGGGCTGCTCACCGGTGTGCACGGAGTGTTGCTGCCCGGCAGCCGCTACGATATCGACCCGCAACGCTACGGCGAAAGGGCAACCCCCGAGTGCGGCGAGGCCGATCCGCCGCGCACCGCGGTCGACGAGCTGCTGTTGCAGGACGCCTTCAACCTCCACAAGCCGGTTCTGGCCATCTGCCACGGAGCGCAGAGCCTGAACGTGTGGTGCAACGGGCCGCTCATTCAGGACCTGAAGACTGAGGTCAATCACCGGCCCGGCCGCGCCGTTGCTGAAGCGCATCCGGTACGGATCACTCCCGGTTCCCGGCTGGCCGCGCTGGTGCCCGGCGGCCAGGCCGAGGTGCAGGTCAACTCCAGCCATCATCAGGCCATCCGCGAGGCCGGCGACAACCTGCGGGTGAGCGCCGTTTCGCCGCAGGACGGCGTGATTGAAGCCGTCGAGCTGGATTCGCCCCATCACTTCGTGCTTGCCGTGCAATGGCACCCCGAACGGACTTACGCGCAGAGCGCATTTTCCCGCGCCATCTTTGCGGCCTTCAGCCAGGCTGTGGTGGCCTGGTCGCCGCGCGAGGTGCGGGAGTCTGTAGCCTCGAAATGAGCGCCGAGGCAGGTTCTGTTGGCCTTCGCCTGAACGCGCTGCTGGCGCGGGCCGGCATGGAGCCGCTTGGCGACGCTTTGGTCCCCGGCTTCGAAGCGTATCTGGCACTTTTTCTGCGCTGGAACGCGCGCCTGAATCTCAGCGCGGTTCGCGACGAGGAAGGCATTCTCTCGCGCCACTTTGTGGAGTCGATCGCCTGCGCGCGCGCCCTGCCGGCTGGGATCGCCACGCTGCTGGACTTCGGTTCAGGCCCCGGCCTGCCGGGAATTCCCATTGCCCTCTGCCGCCCCGAAATCGCCGTGACGTTGGCCGAGTCGCAGGGCAAGAAGGCTGCGTTCCTTCAGGAGGCGATCCGCACGCTGGGGCTCACGGCGAAGGTCCATGCCGGCCGCGCCGAACTGCTCGGCGGTCCATTCGATTGCGTTGCGCTGCGCGCCGTGGACCGCATGGCCTGGGCGGTGAGAGCTGGCGCGGGGCTGGTCGTCCCCCGTGGCTGGCTGGCGCTGATGACGACCCGCGGCGAGCTGACGCCAGTCCAGGCGGCGGCAGGTGAGGAGTTCGCCTGGCGTCGGCCGGTCGAGCTGCCCGGCAGCGAGGAGCGAATCCTGGCTCTTGGCGAACGGCGGCATATTGACCGACTGTGAGGCAGGCAGAGGGTTGTCGGGAAGTGCTTCCAGGGCAGCACAATTATCGTTCTATATTCGCCTTATATTCTCCATTATATCTAAGGTAAGATGTTGATAATAAATATATTAGTGTCCAATTTGTAGATAAATGGGAGAGGAATTTCGGATCGAAGGACGGCAAAGTCAAAGGCAAAGTGTCAATGCGGACTCATTTTTCGCGATGCGAACTGGCTCGATGCGCGCAAAGCGGGATTGAGTCGTGATGGAGGTCTAGCTTGCGGTCCGGAGGGCTTCGATCGGAAAGCAAGACCAAACTGGACCGGGAAAGCGTCCGTTGCCATCGGGGGCGCATCTGTTGCCGATCTTAAATTCCGCGCAGTCGATACCGCCGGAGTAGCCGCAGGGATCGAGTCGCTCATGGGCGGGTGGGGCCAAATCCTGCGCGATTGACCGCGTAAAGGCATCGCCATCCGACAGGAGTTATAGCCGCCAACGGGGCGGCGGGCGCACCTCGTATGCGGGATCAAGCCGCTCCACGCTCTGGCTGACGCTGCCAGGAGCGCAGAGATCGGGACGCAGGGAATCTTCACCGATGGGCAGCGTCCTGTGCGAGGGCGCCCGCACATGCGGATGAGGTTGCTATTGGGTCCGGTCAAAGGATGGGGATACCGATTGCGCTTGCCTTGTTCAGGGCAGAACCCGACGGAGGCGAGGAGGGACTGCGGGACGGCAGCAAGGCCGTATGAGTCACCGGCAGGAATCGCGCTGACTACCTGGTTCCGTCTGGGGAGCCGCAGAGAGAACAGAGCCAAAGAACGCCCAACGAGCAAAGCCAGTGAGGATGGAGGTCCGCAACGCGCAACAGAGAAATGCGGCGGCCAATGCCGGGGTACTCAGGAACGGCTCGCCGCGAATCAAACTGGCAACCAATCAAAGTGCGGGAGGTTCCGGAAGGTGCGCGGGGGATCGTGGCCAAAGTCCATCGAAGCGATTCCAGGTGACATCGCCGAAACGGGTAATGATCTTCTATCGGCCTTCGATGGGTTGAGGAACATCTGGAATTGATACAGATTGGGCCTGCGTGCGCTGAACGAGAATCCGTCGAGAGAGGAATAGCGCGGCCGCTTTCCGGTGAACGTGCAGCGGTGTGTGAGTGTTCCACGTGGAACAAAAGGAGGATTGGGCAGGAGTGTTCCACGTGGAACAAAGGCCGGACGAGCGACAAAAAATGGCCGTATCTTGAATGATCGAAGCTCGGCAACGACCGGATTGGGCCCCTACCAAATCACGCGGTCCCTGAAAGTTTTCCACCGCCAGCAAGATTCGCAAGCGCAATCCGGCGCGCCGAGTCTGGCCCTTTGAACATCTTTCAGATCAATTGGTTGCAGTCTCACGAGCCACGTCGCATTTTTGCGCTTTCCACAGCTTTGCTAAGTTCTCCACAGCACAAATTCCTGCACTCGGCCAGCTCTTCCCTTTACTCTGGAATGCCATGGGCAAGATTCTCGGCGTCGTCAACCAAAAGGGTGGAGTGGGCAAGACCACCACGGCTATCAATCTCGCCGCCTGCCTGGCAATCGAAGGACTCAAGGTCCTGCTGGTGGACTGCGACCCCCAGGCGAACGCCTCCTCCGGCCTCGGCTTTCAGCGCGACGACGACCGCCGCTCCGTGTACGATCTGCTGATCGGCGATTGCACCGCCGACCAGGCCATCCTGCCCACCGAGCTCGAACGCCTCTGGCTGCTTCCCGGATCGAACAACCTGACCGGTGTCAATATCGAGCTGGCCAGCGCCGAAGACCGTGTTCTCCGCCTGCGCCGGGCCCTTGAAAGCATCCGCAGCGAACTGGATCTGATCATTCTCGACTGTCCTCCGGCACTGAACCTGCTCACGCTCAATGTCCTCACCGCCGCCGAAAGCCTTATGGTCCCCATGCAGGCCGAGTACTTCGCCCTGGAAGGGATCACCGAGCTGATTTCGACCCTGGAACGCGTCCGCGGCAGCTTCAATCCCGATCTCTCGATCGAGGGCGTTCTGTTGACCATGTATGACGACCGCACCAACCTGGCCCAGCAGGTTACCGAGACACTGCGTGAATACTTCCGCGAACGCCTCTACCGGACGGTCATCCCGCGTAACGTGCGCCTCGCCGAGGCTCCCAGCCACGGCAAGCCGGTTGCGCTCTATGATCCCCGCTCCCGCGGAACCGAGGCGTACTTCGAGCTGGCCGGCGAGTTTCTGGCGCGCAATAACATGGAAAGTCCCCGGGCCGCCCAACGCAAAGCTCCGGCCGGGGCGAAACGGGAGACGAAGGTGCGCTTCTGGCCTTATGCCTGAGTGTTGAGTCATTGCATCCCGGGCCGCCTGGCGGCGCGCCTGGTGATCTGGAATTTGCGAAGAAAGGCCGGCCGTTCCGCCGGGAATCGAAGGATCCTGAACATGACCATTGCTGCAACTGAGACCGCTACCAAACGCCGCGCCCTGGGCAAAGGGCTGGATTCTCTCCTTCCGCGTGTGCATGTCACCGCGATCGATACGGACGGCGGCAAGCCGCGCGAAATTCCTCTCGACCAGATCGATCCCAACCCCTTCCAGACGCGATCCCACATGGGCGAGGAACAGTTGGCGGAACTGGCAGCTTCCATCAGCGCCAACGGCGTAGTGCAGCCGATCCTCGTGCGTCCGCAGACCAGCGGCCGTTTCCAGCTCATCGCCGGCGAGCGGCGCTGGCGGGCCTCCCGGCTGGCCGGCAAGGCGACTATTCCGGCCATTCTGCGGCAGGTCTCGGACGAGCAGGCGATGGAGATCACCATCGTCGAAAATCTGCAGCGCGCCGACCTCAATCCCATGGAGCAGGCGCGGGCCTTCGACCGGCTCTCCCGCGAATTTCATATGACCCAGGAGCAGATGGCCCAGCGCACCGGAAAAGACCGCGCCACCGTGGCTAATTTCCTGCGCCTGCTGCGCCTGCCGGTCTCGGTGCAGGCCCGGGTCGAGTCGGGTGAGCTGAGCTTCGGCCATGCGCGCGCCCTGCTGGCCTTCGAGCACGCCGAGGAGATCGAGAAGGCGGCGCAGCGCATCGCCGCACTTTCGCTTTCTGTTCGCCAAACGGAGAACTATGTCCAGGGCGTGCTGCATCCCGAGGGCAAGGCCGGAAAAGACCCCAAGCCCAAGCCGCCCATCGATCCCAATGTCCGCGACGCCCAGGAGCGCCTGCAACGCGCCCTGGGACTGAGGGTCACCATCGAGGACCGCAGCGGCCGCGGCAAAGTCATCATCGAATACGCGCGCCTGGAAGACTTCGACACATTGATGGAGCGGCTGGCGGGCGAGTAACCGCGCGTCAGCATCTGCGTGCGCGGCAAGCGCGCGCACAGTTGAGCTGTGTCTGGACGCCCCCGTCTCATCGCCGCGGCCATCCGCCAAGCCGCAAATCATCAGCATTCATCGGTCTGCCAATGTATCGTTCCGCACGTGAAGTCGTGACAGTCATCACGGCTCGTTACCTTTTGATACCTGATAATCGCCTTAGTTGCAGAACTACGCAAATAAGCAAGTAATGACGAAGGAGAAGCCGAATGCCTCGATCCATGAGTGAAGCGTCATGCGAGTTATTGGGCGGTTTCTTCGCGACGTTTGCGCACAGCACCCGCATGCGCATTTTCTGCACTCTGCAGCACGAGGCCAAGACGGTTACCGAGATCGCGAACGAAGCCGGAGTATCGATTACCAACGCGTCGCAGCATCTGCGCATGATGCGCGACCGCGGCGCGGTGACGTCGGAAAAGCACGCGCACAGCGTGTATTACCGCGTCGCCGATCCAAGGTTTGTCGAGGCGGCCATGCTGATTCGCGATGCATTGTCCGAGCGGCTGCGCGAACGCGCCCAGGATGCTTCAGCACGGGCGCCGCGCCGCAAGTCAACCAGAGTTTTACAACCCGCGTAATCGCGCCGTGTGCGTGCTTGCGCAATTCATGCAGGAGTCATTCATTTATGAGCGAAGCAGTTGCAACCATCACAGCCGACAAAGTCATTGACGCGCGCGGCACCGCCTGCCCCGGGCCACTGCTGGAAGCCAAGAAGGGCATCGGACAGGTCAAGGTTGGTCAGGTGATCGAAATCAAATCCAACGACAAGGGCTCGCGCAAGGATATTGCCGCCTGGGCCAGCAAAGTCGGCCACGAATTTCTCGGGGTCATTGAAGCCGAGGGACATGATCGTCTCCTGGTGCGCCGGAAAAAGTAATTCCCTGGAAAAAGTTGCATGAGTATCGACCGGCCCCGGTGGGCCGACAGGAATTCTGTCGCCTTTTTCAGGCAATTGAACAGCGAGGTGCGGCATGAGCGAGCCGTTCATTCCCAAGATTTTGGTTCTGGCCACCGAGAAATGCGCCTATCCGGGCGCGGACGCCGTAGGCAAGGCGCATCAGGAGTATCCCTCCAACGTGTATATCCTGCGTGTGCCTTCGCCGGTGCTCTTCCCGGAGGATTTCTATCTCGGCTGCTACAGCAAAGGCATCGACGGCATATTAATTGCGGCCTGCGGCTCCGACTGCCCCTATCACGGGGCCTACGAGCGGCTGGCCGCGCGCATTGACGGGCTGACCTCGCGGATGAACGCCGGCGGGCTGGGGATGGAGCGCATCCGCCTCACCGCCATCTGCACGGTGTGCATCAAGGCGTTTCTCAAGGAAGTGGCGCTGATGGGCGATGCGCTGCAGCAGCTCGGCCCCGTGGACCGGCAGTTGGCCGCGCGGCTGCGGGACGAGTCAGTGGAGCGGCTGCAGTCCACGGCGCGCCTTGCGCAGCCTGCCGAGGCACTTGCGGGAGGTGCGCGATGAACACGCAGATCGATTCGAGCTTTACGCCGGACGCACTGGTGGTGGGCGGAGGCATCGCCGGCCTGCAATCGGCGCTCGATCTTGCCGACCAGGGGCTGAAGGTGCTGGTGGTCGAGCGCCAGGCCAGTATCGGCGGGCACATGATCGCGCTGAGCAAGGTGTTTCCCACGCTGGACTGCGCAAGCTGCATCACCACGCCCAAGATGTCCGCCGCCGCGCATCACGAGAACATCACCATCCTGACCAGCACCGAAGTCGAGGCCATCGAATCCGCCGGCGGAGTGCATCACGTCAAGCTGTTGCAGAAGCCCACGTATGTGAACTTCGACAAGTGCATCGGCTGCCGCCTGTGCGAGTACGCCTGCGACACCGAGTATCCCGATCCCTTCGAGGAGGGACTGGGAGCGGTGAAGGCCATCGCCGTCCCGTTCACCAACGCCATTCCGCAGAAGGCCGTGCTCAATGCCGAGCACTGCTCGACCTGCGGCACCTGCGCCCGCGTTTGCCCCACCGATGCCATCGAGTTTGACCAGCAGCCGCGCCGGCTCACCATTGCAACCGATGCGGTGATCGTGGCCTCCGGCTTCAAGCTCAACTCCATCACCGTGAAGCCGCAATACAACGCGCAGCGCAGCCAAGACATCATTTCGCCGCTGACGCTGGAGCGGCTTCTGGCGCCGCACGGACCCTATGGGCGCGTGCTGCGGCCCTCCGACGGCAAGATTCCCGGGTCGATTGCCTTTGTGCAATGCGCCGGCTCGCGCGACGAATCCATCGGCGTGCCCTATTGCTCGCGTGTGTGCTGCATGTACTCGATCAAGCAGGCCATGCTGCTTTCCGGCGCCCTGCCGCTGGCCGACATCACCATCTACTACATGGATATTCGCGCCTTCGGCAAGGGCTACGAGCAGTTCTTCCAGAACGCCAAGGCCATGGGCATCAATTTCGTGCGCGGCAAGGTGGCGCGCATCGACCCGCTCGATGGCGGCGATCTTTCGCTGCACGTCGAGAACACCGAGGAAGCGGAAAACCCGATCGCGGAGCGGCGCCACGACCTGGTGGTGCTGGCGCAGGGCATGATTCCGGGCTGGAATCCGGCGGCGGCCACGCCGGTTGCCTGTGCGGCCGATGGCTTTGTGGCCACCACGTCGCTCACCGCTCCCACGGCCACCGTGGCGCCGGGCATCTTTGTGGCGGGAACGGCGGCGGGGCCAAAGGACATTGTGGACACCATTGCCGAGGCGGGCGCCGCGGCCATGCAGGCCAGCCAGTATCTCTTCCAGAAACGGGCCGAGGCGCTGGTGGGATAAGCGCAACCAGGGAACGACTCACAAAAGGCGAGCCATGAGCGAGAAAAACGAAAACGGGCTGCGGCGCCAGGACGAAGAGGCGCAACTGGAATGCGGCGAGCCGGGCCGCGACGAAGCGGCGCGCGTCGAGCGCGCGATGGAAGCGGCGCGGCGCCAGGAAGCCGCGGAGCACCAGCCGGAAGAAGAAAAGCTGCGCATCGGCGTCTATATCTGCCGCTGCGGAGGCAACATCTCCGATGTGGTGGACGTGGAGCGCGTGGCCGAGACGGTGCGCCTGATTCCGGGCGTGGCGACGGCCAAGGTGCACACCTTTGTCTGCTCCGACCCCGGCCAGCAGACCATCTCCAACGACATTCTCGAAGAGAATCTCGACCGCGTTGTTGTGGCCTCCTGCTCGCCGTTCCTGCACGAGCAGACCTTCCGCGGCGCCGTTGCGCGCGGCGGCATGAACCCTTACCTCTACGAGCATGTCAACATCCGCGAGCAGGCCTCGTGGGCGCACAAGCACGACCCGGCCGGCGCAACCGACAAGGCCATTCGCATGATCGCCGCGGCGGTGGGCAAGCTGCATCACGCCGCGCCCCTGGAACAGATCAAACTGCCCAATCACCGGCGCGCGCTGGTCATTGGCGGCGGCATTGCCGGCATGAAGGCCGCCGCCGATCTGGCCGGGCGCGGCATCCGCGTGCTGCTGGTCGAAGTCTCCGAGCGGCTGGGCGGCCGGCTCAACGAAAGGGGAGCGGTTTATCCGAGCGAGCGCTCGGGCGACGAACTGGTTGCCGATCTGGAGCGCCGGGTGCGGCGCGATCCCAACATCGAGGTCCTCGTGTCCAGCCAAGTCACCGCGGTCAGCGGCTTTATCGGCAACTTCAAGGTCCAGGTGCAACCGGTGCGGCCGGACGCGAAGGCGCGCGTCATCGACACCACGGTGGGCGCCATCGTGATGGCGACGGGCTTTCGCCCCTACGTGCCGCGGAATGGCGAGTTTCTCTACAAGAACGAGCCGTGCGTCGTGACCATGCCGGAGTTCATTCAGCTCATGCGGAGCGTGAAGCCGGATGCGCGCACACTCACCTTCGGCAAACGCGAGATTCGCAAGATCGCTTTCCTGCACTGCGTGGGCAGCCGCCAACTGGACGGCGTTCACGAGCCGCAGCCCGACGGCAAGCTCAATACCTATTGCTCGCGAACCTGCTGCACCACGATCCTGCAGCAGGCGCTGACGGTGCGCGAGCGCTTTCCGCAGATCGAGGTCTTCGATTTCTACCGCGACATTCGCACTTACGGACGCGGCGAAGAGGCCTACTACACCGAGGCAAGCAAGTCCGGCGTGGTCTTCTTCCGCTACAACGGCGAAGAGCCGCCGCGCGTGGAATCCGCTCCGGCGGGCCGTCGAGCCCGCGACGGCGCAGTCTCCATCACCGTGAAGGACACGCTTACCTGGGGCGAAGAGCTTACGCTCGGCGTGGACATGCTGGTGTTGGGCACGGGCATGACGCCCGGACCGATCGAGGATCTGATCGGGCAGATGAAGCTGCCAACCGGCGAGGACGGCTTCCTGCAGGAGGTGCATCCCAAGCTGCGGCCCGTGGAGCTCTCCGTGAACGGCGTGCTGCTGGCGGGTACGGCGCAGGGTCCGATGAATATTCAGGAGACGCTGGCCGCGGCCGGCGCAGCCGCCGTAAAGGCCGCAGCCATGTTCGCCAAGGACAACGTGGAGCTGAATCCGTATGTGGCCGCCGTCGATCTGGACCTGTGCCGCGGCGAAGCGCAATGCGTGACGCAGTGCGATTACGACGGCGCGCTGACCATGGTGCCGATGGAAGTGGGCGGCGAGATGGTGGAGCGCGCCCAGGTGAATGCCGGGCTCTGCGTCGGCTGCGGCGCATGCGTGGCCGTGTGTCCGCACCGGGCTATCGACCTGAACGGCTGGCGGCTTGACCAGTATGAGGCAATGGTTGACGGCATCGCCGCCGACATTCCGGGCCATGAATGCGCGGCCGATCTGGTGAGCATTCACTAGCGGCAAAGAGGAGACAACCCATGGCGATGAAAACACTGACAGCGGAGCAAAAGAAGGCGTTGGCCACGCTTCGCGAGCGCCTCGGCGGCATCAGCGAGGAGAAGCGCCAGGCGCAGCGGCACCTGGTTGCCGCGCGCAAATCCATCCAGAAGTTTCTCCAGGCGCAGCAGGCCACCGTTCCGCAGCTTGCCCAGGCGCTGGGGATGCCGGCCGATGAGGCGCTGTGGCACGTGACCGGGATGCGCAAGTACGGCAAGGTCACCGAGGTCGGCGAAGAAGACGACTATCCGCTCTATGCCCTGGTTGAGATCGATGACAAGCCGGCGGCCGGCCACTAGGAGAGGTTTCGATATGGCGCGCGTTGTAAATACATCGCTTCTAAGCAACATCAAACGGCATGGGAAAGGCAGCGCTCTGGATGTCAGCGCGTGCTTCAACTGCGGCAACTGCACGGCCGTGTGTCCCCTGGCCGAGGAAACCGCCGGCTTTCCCCGGCGCGTGATCCGCATGGCCCAGGTGGGCATGGAGCCCGAGCTGCTGGCCAGTGAAGAGCTGTGGCGCTGCTACGCCTGCGGCGAGTGCACGCGCACCTGCCCGCGTCAGGCCGACCCGGCCGAGTTCATGGCCGCGGCGCGCAGCTACGCCATCTCGCGCTACGACTTTACCGGCCTTGCCGGGCTGGTCAACCGCTCCATCTTCGGCAACCTGCTCGTCTTTGCCGTCTTTTCGCTGGTCTTTGAACTTCTGCTTTCGGCCAAAATGAATCCCGCCGGCCCGCAGGCGCCGCTGTTCCGTTTTCTGCCCGGCTGGTGGATCCACGACGTCGGTGTCGGGCTGTTTGCCGTGGTGGGTCTCAGCGCGGCCTTCGGCATGATCTCGATGTTTGCGCGCTTCCGCGCCGAGCGCGTCCATCACGGTTCCGCGCCACCCTTGGCGGCGCTGCCCGGCGCCGTCGTTTCCGGCGTGCTCGACGCCCTTCTGCACACCCGCTTCCGCCAGTGCGATGCGGCGGAACAGGCCGCTGCGCCACCAACGGAGCCGCTCGTGTTGCGCCCCTGGTTTGTGCACGTCTCCGTGATGGGCGGCTTTCTGGCCATGCTGCTGGCCACCACGCTCGATTATCTGCTCAAGCCCATCGGCTCGCCTGCGCCGCCGTGGTATCCCATGCGTCTGCTGGGCGCGGCGGGCGGCCTCGTGTGTCTTTATGGCCTCACCGTGATGCTGCTGCGCCGCATCCGCGCCAAAGAAGTGCCCTGGCGCAAGAGCGCATTCGCCGATTGGTTCTTTCCATCGCTGCTGGCCGCCACCGTGCTCACCGGGCTGGCGACGGAGACGGCGGTCTACCTGCCCCTGGGCCGGATTGGCCACACCATCTTCTTTGTCCACGTGGTGCTGGCCATGGACCTCATCGCCATGCTGCCGCTGACCAAATTTGCCCACGTGCTCTACCGCACGCTGGCGCTGGTTCTCTACTCCTGGCGCCGCGCGCCGGTTGCGGTCACAGCCGCCGATGCCGAGGCATAGGTTTTGCACGACGTTGTTGAAAGGAACGTAAGCATGAGCAACACAGCAACCGCAACCGATCTGCAGCAGGCTATCGAACAGTTGACCGCGCGCGTCGACGCGCTGGAGCAGTCCGCCGGCAACGGGCGGCTCGCGATCGGCGTGATGAGCGGCAACCTCGACACCACCATCGCCGCCTTCATCATTGCCCTGGGCGCCGTGGCCTATGACATGGAGGTGGACATGTTCTTCACCTTCTGGGCCACGGCGGCGCTTCGCGACCCCAGAAAGTCGGCGCGCAAGGGCTTTCTTGACAAGATGTTCGGCTGCATGCTGCCGCGCTGCTCCCACGCGCTGCCGCTGTCCAAGATGCAGATGGCCGGCATCGGGCCCAAGATGATCCGCTCGGTGATGAAGTCGCGCGGAGTCAAATCCCTGGAACAGTTGATGAGGGAAGCCGCCGAGTTCGGCGTGCGCATTCACGTCTGCGAGATGTCGATGGGCGTGATGGGACTGAAGGAAGAAGAGATGATCGACTATCCCGGCATCGATTATGTCGGCGTCGGCTCCTTCATCCAGATGATCAGCGAATCCAAGCAGGTGCTCTTCCTCTAAGGCCGGCCGCGGAACGCACGCATTCGGCCCCGGTTCGCTGCCCGCGGGCGGACAGCGGAAGGACGTCCCTGCTGTTCCCATTGCCTCCCGCCGCGTCGCCGGATGCGGATCTGAGACCCTGCTCGTTTTCCCGGAAGCTTTTGCCGGGTTCAGCAACCACCCTGAGGAGTATTCTCAGTGGCCCCGGCCGGGCGCCCAGGTCTCGCTGTCTGAGACCTGGGGCTGGCGTCATCCTCTACGCGTGAATCTCGCTGAGGCGCACCGGGCGACGCTCCTGGCTGGATTTTCCGGCGGCCAGCGCCATCACCACTGGCAGGCGGCTTTCGGTCCCGGTCACCGCGACCGGCTTGTCTTCCAGTACCGACTCGGTGAAGGCCTGCACTTCGGCGGCAAAGCTGTCGGTATAGCGCTGCATGAAGAAGTTGAACGGAAGGTCCGAGTAGACGCACTTCTCGCCGCTGACCACCACCTGATTGGGATAGCGGTTTTCCGTTGCAATCTTGCCCTTGCTGCCCAGAATCTCCACCCGCTGATCGTAACCAAAGGTGGATTTGCGGCTGTTGTCCACGGTGCCGATGGCGCCGGACTTGAAGCGGAGCATCACCACGGCGGTATCGAAGTCTTCCTCGGCTGCAAAACCGGGATCGACCATCACCGCGCCCGCCGCGTACACCTCTTCCACTTCCTCGCCCATCAAAAAACAGGCCATGTCGAAGTCGTGCACCATCATGTCAAGAAAAATCCCGCCCGAAGGCCGCAGGTAGCTCAGCGGCGGGGGAAACGGATCGCGGCTCACGATGTGGAAGAGGTTCGGAGTGCCGATTTCCCCCGAGGCCACCGCCTGGCGAACACGCAGAAAGTTCGAATCGAAGCGGCGGTTAAAGCCCACCTGGAGCTTCACTCCCGCTGCCTCCACTGCCGCCAGCGCGCGGTCAATCTCCTTCAGGCTCAGCGAAATGGGCTTCTCACAAAAGATGTGCTTGCCAGCCTTCGCCGCCGCCACAATGAGGTCGGCGTGCGTATCGGTCGGCGAGCAGAGCACAATTGCATCGATTCCGGGGTCGGCAAGAACTTCCTCGCCGGTGGAAACCATGCGCGGAATATTGCAGCGTGCCGCAACGGCCTGTGCGGCTTCCGGTCGCAGGTCCGCTATCACGGCAAGCTCTGCCTGGGGCACACGGAAGGCAAGGTTCTCAGCATGAACAGGGCCAATGCGCCCGGCTCCAATCACTCCAAAGCGAAGTCTGCCACTCATCAAACGCTCACAATCTCCATTCGAGGTCTACCCAGTCAGTCTAGCCGATCGGGCCAAAGTGAGTGGTTCATACTCCGCATTGCTCCGGGTGTTTCCGCCAGGTGTGATCGCCAATGCGGGTCTGCGATTTGGTGAATAGAAGCCCCGCCTTGGGGCAGAGTGATATCAAATCGCCACCCGCCCGCCTGCGAATTCTGTTCTATCCCGCAAGGGG
This sequence comes from Acidobacteriota bacterium, assembly GCA_021803035.1. Taxonomy (GTDB): domain Bacteria; phylum Acidobacteriota; class Terriglobia; order Terriglobales; family Acidobacteriaceae; genus Telmatobacter. The sequence goes on from JAJZME010000030.1 coordinate 41,167, forward strand.
CTTGCTTGAGACGGCGAACACCCAGTACGCGACCAGGAGCTTTGTCGAAAGTAATGACCCCTTGAGCGCCGGACGCGAAGGGAATCTCCGCAATTAAATGCTCGGCGAAGCCAGCCGCGCCTTTGCGGGAGACCTCCAAAGCTTTCCAGGCAACGGCCGCCCACTCGACGGTCACGCCTCTCGTCTGGAGGAGGCCCGCGATTGTGTCCAGGACCCGTCCCCGGTCCCATCTGCCACGAAGGACCCGCGACAGCTCAGCCAGCACCAGGAGTGGAACGAACACTTCGCCTGCGGAACGCGCCTCCGCAAGAGCGGAACACGCTTTGCAGGCTTGCGCGGGCTCATCGTTGAGGTAGGCGCGGGCCCGCACGTTGGTGTCGGCTGCAAGCACTACCACCGTCTCCCGGTCTTGGCGGAATTCTCGTCATGGGCGCCGGGGTTCGCTCCGCGCAGCTGCAGTTTGTCGCTATACTATTTGCATAATCACACGCAACAAGGGACGCTAAACGACCACACTGATCTCCGCCAGCTCAACGTGTGCCTTGCCGGCAGGGCGCATGACCGTGGCCGGAGACCGGCCTTATATGGCAATGGGTGATCTAGATCACAGCACAGGAACGCTGCGTGGCTTCAACTTGGAATTGAGGCTTTCGCGCAGATCGCTATGTTGTTGTCGTGGAATCGAGGCTCAGGCTTTTTCCGCTCAGGATTCTTGCGGGACCAGAAGCACGCATACTCTGGAAATAGAGAATCAACAAAAATGTTCGGGGCGCCGTCTTCCATACTGCCTGACTTGGTCAGAGCGCCTGAATTCACGCCTTATGATGGCGGCCGAGAAAGTGCAAGACTAAACGCCGGCATGCGAGAGCGAAGTCATTCACCTAAAGCTAAAGAGGTCATAGCTTACATCCGCACCTTGCGACGGAAGCAGTATTCAACGGGAGGGTAACATTGTGAGCATCTTTGGCAGGCTAAGCCGCGACAGACTGCAGCCACTCTTTTTCTTTGGCAATAATCCAATCACGCTGATCGGCTCGGGGTTGACCACGGCCTCGGCAGTCACTCTCATCTTCTACTGGATTGTGAACCTGATGACAGGCCGGTTCGCCAATCCCTATCTCGGACTTATCTTCTTTCTCGGCCTTCCGGGACTTTTTGTTCTCGGCCTGATCCTGATTCCCATCGGCATGTGGCGCCGGCGCGCGGTGCTGCTCCGCACCGGGCAGATACCGCCGTCTTATCCTGAGATTCGCCTTGATAACGCACTCTTCCGCCATGGCGTCATCGTCGTGCTTGTGGCGACCGCGGTCAATCTTGCCATTGTCAGTATTGCGACTTATCAGGGTGTTACTTATATGGATTCGGCAAGCTTCTGCGGCACCTCCTGCCACGTCATGAAGCCGCAGTGGACCGCCTACCAGGAATCGCCGCACTCCCATGTGCCCTGCGTGGAATGCCATGTGGGCGCAGGCATGTCCGCCTATGTTCGGGCCAAGGTCAACGGAACCAAGCAGCTCTTCGAGGTTGCCTTCAACACCTATCCCCGGCCCATTCAGGCGCCGCTGTCGGTGCTGCGCCCGGCCAGGGCCACCTGCGAGAAGTGCCACACGCCGGCACGCTTTGTCGGCGACCAGTTGCTGGTTCTCACCTCTTTCGGCAACGACAAGGCGAACACGTCGTATCAAACGGTGCTGGTGCTGCACGTCGGCGGCATTGATTCGCTCCGGCACTTGAGTGGAATTCATGGCGCGCACCTGAACGACTTCACCTATGTGGCCACCGATTCCACTGACCAGAAGATTATCTCCGTCAGCATGCCCAACGGCCACGGCGGAACAACCACCTTTGTCGATCAGAGCTGGAAAGGGCCGGTCAAAGGCATCACCCGCACCATGGACTGTATGGATTGCCACAACCAGGCCACGCACGTCTTCCAGACTCCCGAACAGGCGCTCGACTCGGTGATGGTTAACGGCAGCCCCAGTCCCAGCCTCCCCTATGTCCATAAGGAAGGCCTGAAACTGATCAAGGCCAAGTACACGTCGCAGGCGCAGGCCGGAACAGAAATCACGGCCGGGCTGGAAAACTACTATCGCACCAGGTATCCCGATGTCTGGAACACGCAGCGCGCGCTGGTCGTGGGAGCAGCCCGGACCCTGGTCACCATCTACGACCGCAACGTCTTTCCCAGCATGAAAGTCACCTGGGGAACTTATCCGGACAACATCGGACACATGGACTATCCCGGCTGTTTCCGCTGTCACGACGGCAATCACGTTTCCAAAAGCGGCAAGGTGATCAGCGACGATTGCAACCTGTGCCACAACCTGCTGGCGGTGGATGAAACCAACCCGAAGGTGGTCAGCGATCTGGGCCTGAAGGGCAACGTGCCTGCGGCTCTTCAGTAGCAACGCCTCATTGGCTGCCTGATTCAACCACGATGACCGCGGATCCGTCCGCGGTCTCGTGTTTTACCGCGCCAAGCGCCTTATTTGCGTCTTCCAGCGAGAAGCTTGTGCTCGAAGGCCGGAGGTCCAGCTCGCGGGCCAGGGCCAGAAAGTCGCGGGCATCCTGCCGCGTGACGTTGGCCACGCTGCGCAACTGGCGCTCGCCCCACAGCAGGCTGTCGTAGTCGAAGGGCGGCATCTGATCCAGGTGAATGGCGTTGATGGCCACCACGCCGCCCTTGCGCAAGGTGGACAGCGCGGCGACAACAACCTTGCCGCTGGGGGCGAAGGTGATGGCGCGATCGAGCATCCTGGGCGGCCTGGCGTTTTCGTCAGCGCCGACCCAGGTTGCCCCGCATCTCTCCGCGGCTTTGCGATGGGCCTCGCCGCGCGTCACCACATAAACCTCGCAATCCCATGCCTGCAGCACGCGAATGGCCAGCGACGCCGAGCTCCCAAACCCGAACAGGCCCACGCGCTCCCCGCGCTGCACGCCCGCCACGCGCAAACTGCGGAATCCGATGATGCCGGCGCACAACAGCGGCGCCACCTGCCATGCATCGAGTCCTTCGGGCAAGGGAACCGCGAAATCGGCGCGAACCGCCGCGTACTCCGCATAGCCGCCGTCGATCGAGTAGCCGGTGAAGACGGGCCGATCGCAAAGATTTTCCATATCGTGGCGGCAGAACCAGCAGTCGCCGTCCACGCCGCCCAGCCACGAGACGCCCACCCGCGTTCCCGCCGGCAAATCGGCGGTTGCGCCTTCCACCACCTCGCCCACAATCTGATGGCCGGGCACGATGCGCGGCTGCAGCGGCGGCAGATCGCCCTCCACGATGTGAAGATCGGTGCGGCAGACGCCGCAGGCGATCACCTTAAGCAAAATCTGTCCAGGCTGCAGTTGCGGCTTCGGGCGCTCTTCAAGCAGGAGCCACTCGCCTGGCCGGGCCAATCTGGGATCGAAGACCGCTGCTCGCATGTTCTCCTCCTCGCGGCGCTCGTTCGCTGCTTTAGGGCTCTCCGGGCCGCCCGTGTACGGTCTTTTTCAGTCTTCCGATGTCCACTGTGAACTCCGGGTCCGCACGCGTTCCTCCAACCACCACGGGCACCACCGTTCCCGAACCGCCTTGCTTGAAAAAGTGGTCAAGAGGCTTCAGCAGCAGTCCCTTCCATCCGCCCACCATCTGTGAAATGGTAGCCTGCATCTTTGCGGTCCCGGTAAAGTGCAGCTTTCCGCTTGCCACGCCGTAGCTGCCCTTCAGGTTGATCTGCACTCCGGGCACCTCGTAGACCAGATCCGGCAAAGTCACCACATTGTTCTTCATCTGAAAATTACTGCGCATGGTCGCGCGGACATGCGCCGCGGCCCGGCTGTCGGTGTCTTTGGGCTGCCCTTGCCCGCGCATGCTCAGTCCACCGACGCGCTGCTGCATCTTCGCGTTGGTGAAGCGCGTATCCGTGAGCGTGAAGCTCCCCTTCAGCCGCATGCGGTCGCCGACCGGTGCCGGGCCCGGCGGAATATCGAGCGCCGTTTTCATGGCCAGCGCGCCGGTCAGCAGCGGAGCGCCGCGGCTTGCCAGGCGCAGAAAATCCTGTATCCGTCCGCCGTTCACGTATACGGCCAGCGCAATATAGCGCCCCGCCGGCACACGCACAACATGCCCTCGCGCAATCAGGTGTGAGTGCCCCAGCGTTGCATTCACCGGTTCGAGCCAGGTGTCGCCGTCGGTGCCGTCCACGCGCGCGTGGAAGCGCGTGCGCAGATCCATCGCCGCGCCCCCTGTGCCCAGCCGGAAGTCGGGGGTATTGGTCTCGCCGTCCACCGTCATATCGGACAACGTGCCCGAATAGTGCCCTTGGGAGCTAAGAATCCCTGCAATCCCCTTGAAGCTGGCCAGGTTTGCGTGTTCAAAGCGATAGTTGCCGGAGACCGGGCTGTCGGCGGGATCGTCCACAACCCACGGCCCAAAGCTGCCCTTTGTAATGATCGTTCCCACCGGACGCGGGTTGGTCAGCCTGGCGCCGAACTTCATCGCGCCGCCGCCGCTGATGCCCGTCAGCTTCAGATGCGCAATCGCGAACTTCAGCGGCGGCTTGCCGGGCTTGCCCGGCTCCAGGGTCAGATGCGCTGCCGTGCAATCGATGGCGCCCAGGGTGATTTGCACCAGCGGCGGCTTGCTGTTCGGGCTGCGGCGCGCGACGGCCGCCACGGCATGTCCCAGTTGCGCCTTCGGCGGCAGATCCACGTCCAGTCCCCTCAATTGCACAAGGGAGATGTGGAACGGCTTGCCGGGGTTATAGTGCAGCGGCGCGTGGAAGCGGAACTCCTTGAGCTGGATCAGCGGCTGGCCGGCCTCCGGGCCTGCGGCATGTGACGCCGGCGGCCAGATGCGCAGTCCCTTGCCCTCGGCCCACAGCCCGTCCATCAGCGAAATGTGAAAGCTGTCCAGTGCGACCCGGGCGTGAAAGTGCTCTTCAAGCTCTGCCACAATGCGGGCGCGCAGAAAAGGCTCAACCCGGTGCAGCGCCACCAAAAGCGCCGCGCCCGTCGCAATCAAGGCCACCAGCAGGCCGCCGCCGGTCCACACCAGCCATCTGTGCCGGCGCCAGAACGACTTGTGTGCCTTCGCCAACGCTCAACCCCCGTTAAGCACCATTTTCACAGCATATCGCCGCGGTTCGCCTGCACCCCCCGCCGCCCGCCATTTTCGCGAGGGGTGGCAAATGACGTATGCTTTCTGAACGGTGGATGAGCGCATTGAAAATCTTGTGAAACTGCAGGGCCTCGAGTTGCAGCGGGCCCGCATCGCGCAACAAATGCGCGGGTTGCCCAACGAGATCGAGCAGGCCGAGGCTGCGCTGGCCGCCGCCCAGAACCGTTCCGCCGAAATCTCCTCCGCGCTATCGCGCGAAGACTCGCTGCGCACGCGCCAGGAACGCGAGATCAAAGAGCACCGCCAGAAGGCCGCGCGTTTCCGCGCGCAGCTCAACTCCGTCAAGACGCCCGCGCAGGCTGAAGCCATCGAGCACGAGATCCAGTTTGCCGCCGCCGAGGCGGACCGTCTGGAAACCGATGAAATCACCAGCCTGGAACGCAGCGAGGCGCAGGAAGCGGCGCTGGCCCGCGCCCGCGCCGAAGTGGAATCGCTTGCCGTCGATCTCGAAACCATCCGCGCCAGTGTTGCCCGCCGCCAGCAGGAGTTGGCTGTGCAGCTTGCCGAGCTCGACCAGGGCCGCGAAGCCGTGCGCCAGTTGATCGAGCCGGAATGGCTGAGCCACTTCGATCGCCTTGCCGCCTCGCGCGGCACCGCCATTGTGCGCGCGGAAAACCAGCAGTGCACCGGCTGCCGCATGGGTGTTCGTCCCCAAATCTGGAACCAGCTCCGCGAAGGCCAGCTTCTTACCTGCGATAGTTGCAGCCGCCTCCTTTACTGGGATCCAGCCATGGCGCCGGCGCCCAAAGCCCCGCGGCCGGAGCTTATTCCCGGCGCTGGACGCGCCCCGCGCAAGCCCCGCCACGCCGGAGCCTGACTGCCCGGAGCGTTTGATGCTCGATCGCCGCCGCTTTCTCGCCCGGCCGGCCGCCGCACTCGCCGCCGTCCCGCTGCGCCGCAGCGCGGCCTCGCCCGCGTTGCCAACCGCCTCCAACAGGCCGCTTATGATCGATTCGCACGTCCACGTTTACGAGCACGATCCGCGCTTTCCCTTTGCCGCTGGCGAAAACCCCCCGGCCCAGGATGCAACCCCCGCGATGCTCATCGAGCTGATGCGCGCCAACGGCGTCGCGCGCACCGTCCTCATCCAGGTCATTTACTACCGCTGGGACAACAGCTATCTCCTCAGCGTCCTCAAGCGCAACCCCACGCTCTTTCAGGCAGTCTGCCGCGTTAATCCCGAAGATCCGGCCGCGCCGGACGAGCTTTCCCGGCTCACCGGGCAAGGTTTCCGCGGTGTGCGGCTGAGCCCGGCGGGCACGGCCGCCGGAGACTGGATTCGCGGACCGCTGATGCCGCCGCTCTGGCGCCGGTGCAGCCAGCTCAAGGTGCCCATGACCATCCTGGCGCCGGTTACGCGCATGCCCGATCTGGTGCCGCTGATCGAAGCCAACCCCGAGCTGGTCGTGGTGATCGACCACATGGCCGATTGCCCCGTCGGCCGGCCCGATCAGTTGAAGCTGCTGCTCGATCTGGCCCGCTACCCCACGGTCTTTGTAAAGATCTCCGACATCTGGATGATCTCGAAACAGCCCTATCCCTATCCCGACGCGCAGCAGCAGGTCCGGCGCATCATGGACCGCTTCGGCGCCGGCCGCCTGATGTGGGACACCAACTGGCCTGTCTCGCTCCGGCAGCTACCCTACGCGAAGATCGTCGAGCTGTATCGCGATCATCTCGATTTCGTCACGCCGGAAGAGCATCGGCAAATTCTCAGCGGAACGGTGCAGAAGATCTGGCCCTTCGGACTGTAATCGCCCGCCTTTCCCTGATCCATTGCCCGATCAAGGTTCATTCCGCGGGCAATCGCTCCGGAATCAGTCCCCGGTGCACCGCCGCCGCCCTGCGCCAGTGAGCGCGGTTGTGTGAAATCACAGCCAGCCGCACAGCCAGTGAAATCGCTGCGCCCACCAGCGTACAAAACGCGCGCCGCGCCGCAATCTCCGGCCCGGGCAGCTCATTCAGCGAGAGCAGAAAGACGATATACCCCGTGATGCACACCGAAAACAGCGCGTAATTCACGTTCAGCAGCCCATATGAGAGCCACGCGAACAGCGCCGTCAAGCCGGCCAGCACCATCGGCGAGGCCTGCACGTGCGCCAGCCCGAAACTCACCAGCACCGCTCCGCCAATCGTTCCCAGCGCCCGCGCAACTGCCCGGCTCACCGTGTCCGTCACCGCCGGTTTCAGCACCAGCAGCGCTGTCATCGGTATCCAGTACCCGCTGGGGTAATGCAGCCTGCGGTAAACCTCCGTGCCCACCCCCACCGTGACGGCCAGCCGCAGTGAATAGGGAATCGCGGAGTTCACAAATCTCCGTTGCCGCAACGATGCGGCCGTCTCCCGCACCGCGCAGCGCAACGCCCGCTGCTCTTCGCGCAGGTAGTGTTCCAGTTGCCATAGCCGCGTCCGCAGGTCGCCGAAAACATGCAGCATGAGCGCCGAGAGCACCAGTTGCAAGGCTCCGCCCGCCAGCAGCAGCAATCCGCGCTCGCCCGCGGCCACCAGCGGCGCCGGAAACGCTGAAGCCACCAGGAATGTAATCACACACTGCTGGCCCACCCAGCCGTATCCGCCGGGCCGTGCCGTCAGCATCCCGTAGCCGAATCCCCACAGCGCCGCCGTGAACACCAGCAACAGGTTCTCGTGCCCGATCAGCACGCCCACGAATCCTGAAAACGCCATGCCCAGCGTCACAAAGATCATGGGCAGCAGAGGCGACTCGTCGATGCTCTGCTTGTGCCCGAAGCCGGTGTTCATCGCTCCGCCGGCGGTTATCAATCCCACCACCGGATGCCCCATGGCCACACCTCCGCCCAGGCAAATCGCGACCGGCAGCGTAAAAATCAGGTCCGCGCGCAGACTCTGGTTTTGCCACTGGAACACGGCGCTATCCGTAAAAAATCTCCGCAGCCGGCTCGGCGGGGAAATGCGAGCAGTCGACATACTTCCTAGAATGCCATCCGCAGCCGCACTTTGCGCAGACCCTGAAATCGCCCAGGGCAGCCTTCCTGCCTCCGGCCGTCCCACCCTGCTACTCTTTTAATCAGAGACAGCCGAAATCAACACATCGCTGATCTCTGATCCCCGCTCGGAGCCTGCTCGTGCAACGCATCTGCGTCGATATGGATGAAGTCATGGCCGACACTCTCGCCGAGCACCTGCGTCGCTACAACGAAACCTTCGACGAGGCCGTTACCGTGCGGGATCTGGCTGGCAAGGGACTGTGGCAGGTTGCGCCTACCGACCGCCAGCAGCAGCTTCGCGCCTTCCTCGACGCCGAAGACTTCTTCGAGGACCTGCCGCTGATGCCCGGCGCCCAGGAGGTCCTCGAAGATCTCTCGGCGCGCTTTGAAATCTTTGTCGCCACCCAGGCCATGACCGTCCCCAACTCGCTCGGCCCCAAATACCGCTGGCTCCAGCGCCACTTTCCCTTCATCCCGCCCACGCATTACGTCTTTTGCGGCAACAAGTCCATTCTGCGCGCCGATTACCTGATCGACGACCTGCCGCAGAACCTGCTCCGCTTCGAGGGCCAGGGCTTGCTGTTCACCGCGCCGCATAATCTGGGCGCCACCGGCTTTACGCGCGTCGACAACTGGCAGCAGGTTGCCCAGTACTTCCGCGGCAATCCCTACTGAGGGCCGCCGTTCCAGGACGCTGGCGCGCCTGCTGGCTATGCCGCACAAGGGGCGCGCGAAGAAACGCAAATCACAGAGTCGCCTCTGCTTGACCGGATCGGAAAGACCAATGGATTCCATGAAAACGCGCCAGGGTTTTGCGTTGCTTGCAACAGGGATACGATAAGGTATGGGCACTTCCCCTTCTTCGCCCAAATTGACAATTCCGCGGCGCCGTTTTCTCCAGGCAGGGTTCGTTGGCACCGTCGGCCTTGCCGTCTACTCCGGCGAGATCGAGCGCCATTGGCTGGAGGTCACTCGCCGCAACGTGCCCATTGCCGGCTTGCCGGCTGCCTTTGACGGGATGAAAGTGGCGCAACTCAGCGACATTCACATGGACGAGTTCACTGAGCCGTTCTTTCTCCGCGACGCCATCCACCGCATCAACAGCCTCGATCCCGATGTGGTCTTTCTTACCGGCGACTATGTGACCTTCGGATTTGGCACCAGAAAATTCGCCATTGGCGCGGCCTGGCAGTGCGCCAACATCCTGCTCGGCCTCAAGTGCCGCCACATCTACGCCGCGCTGGGCAACCACGACATCATGATCGGCGCCGCCGAGGTGACCAAGGCGCTTACCGATAATGGCATCCGCGTGCTCCGCAACAGCTATCTCCCCATCGAGCGCGGCGGCTCCAGAATCTGGCTGTCAGGTCTGGACGACCCCGTCAACGGCCATCCGCGCCCCGATCTTGCCATTCCAGCCTCGATCCGCAACCTGCCCGGCGAGCCCGTGATTCTCCTTTGCCACGCCCCCGATTACGCCCGGCGCCTGCTTGCGGATCCCGCCGGCCAGGCCGTCAGCCTGATGCTCAGCGGTCACACCCACGGCGGCCAGATTCGCCTCCCGCTTGTGGGCGCACTGGTGCTGCCGAAGGGCGGCAAGCATTTTCCTGAAGGCGCTTATCGCCTCGGCTCGATGCAGCTCTATGTCAACCGCGGCCTGGGGACCGTCGGCATCCCTTTCCGCTTCGACTGCTCGCCGGAGATCACACTGCACACGCTGCGCACCGCTTGATGTCAAAATTTATGGCGCGGCATGGGACATAACTCATGCCCAGTAATGCTCCTGTACTTACCCCGATCCGGCGTAACCGGAACCAGGGAACGGGCACTTCGGTGCAAGTTGCCGCATTGCAAAGAACACGGGAAACCCTCATAAACACTGGCAGTGACGCGCATCACCCAAACTTTTTTGACGCAGAATTTGTCAGTAATCGTTATAGATTACTTGAGCACATATGTTCCATTATCCGTAGATACCCAAAGATATACCTGCTGATGATCTTGTATTTCCTGTTTCTCGTTGTATAGTTTTCGGACGGGCCACTAACAAGCGGGAGAAGCTGGATTGCACGGTGATTCTTCAGGATCACCATCAAGAGGATGGTGTTCTACGTATTGTCAGTAACCGGGTTTAGAGGAAAGGACGCTTCATTGCCGGGCGTTAAAGGTCAATCTCATGAAGATTTGAAGATCAAGCTCTGATTCATCGAGTAACTGGGAGTTAGCCTTGGTTCCGCGCCTGGCGCCCGAAGCGTCCGTTTCCCCAGTTATGCAAGACGCCCTCTGTATCGCAGCCGTGACATTCGAATGGTCGGTTTGGATGGAAAGCACGAAACCACAATCGCCCACAGTGTAACCGGCAAGAAGCAACTTGGAGGGCGGCATGAAAGTCATTTATGGCGTTGCCTTGAGCGTGACGCTGCTCGCATGCGCTTGTGTGTGCGCCACGCAGGAGGCTCCGATTCCGTTCAAACAGATCGAACAGAATTTGGAATTTTTCGCAAGCCCCGCGGCTTCAGGCGGCGAACTTGACTCCGGCCTGAATGTCGGAGCCACATCCGGCGTTTCATCTTCTGCGGCTCTTTTCAACACATCTTCATCGACCGACGCCGCGATTCAGGCATTGACCGCGGCACACAAGAGACATCTTGGCAGAGCCTACTATCTGCTCAACGGGCTGCATCTGGGAATGGCCGCTCTGGACCTGGCCTTTACGCAGCATTGCATCGCGGAACACCGCTGCAGGGAAGGGAATCCGCTGATGCCGCCCTCGCTTGGGGGACGCGTAGGCCTGACCGCCGGGTTGGTCGGTTTTGGCTTCTTTGAAAGCGGCAGGCAGAAGTTAAAGGGCGCCGGTTCCTGGTGGGCCGTTCCGATTGTAGGCATCGGCGCTCACGGGGCTGGCATCGCAACCGGGCTCGCTCATTGGTAGCGCCGGTTGCCAATGTCAAACTGTCTGGCTATCGGGCGTGAACCCGCGTAGCGATGACCTCTGCCTGCAGACTTACATCGAACCGCCCGCTTTGCCGTCGCCGTCGCTGGGCCGTGGCATTCCACTCATCGCTGGCCGTGCCATGGCCACCGGATTAACGCCGCGCAGTTGCAGCGGCTGGCCAGGCTGGTGCATGGTCACAATAATCGCTTCGGCCGGCTTCTTCCCCGCACACTCGTAGGAGTGCGGCGTGCTGGCGTCGAAGTAGACCGCATCGCCCGCTTCCAGAACGGCTTGGCGGTCTCCATGTTGCAGCGCCAGTTCACCCTCCAGCACATACAGGAACTCGAACCCCGCATGCATGTGCGCCTTGGCTTCCATGCCCTTTTCCAGCGGGATGAACTCCGCGAAGTAGGGGTCCATATGCCGGTCCGGCACCATGTAGCCCAGACTCTCAAAGAAATAAGTGGGCGGCTCGACTCCCGTCTGCGGGATTCTCACGCGCTCGCTCCGCCGGTGAATCCGGAATACCGCCGTGGGCTCCGAATCGAAAAAGTACGACAGATCCTTCGAGAACACCATGGCCACGCGCGCAAGGTTACGCAGCGTAGGCACCACGCGCCCGGTTTCCAGTTGCGACAGATAGCTGGCGGAAAGCCCGGTATGCTTGCCCAGCTCCACTAACCCCATTGATTTCTTTAGTCTAAGCCGCTTGATCCGCTCCCCGATGTGCTTCTCGGCGATGAAGCGTTCCGCCGTCTCCGGGTCGACTTGCGTCTTTTGCATCTCTTCGCTTCTCACGATCGCCGTTTCGCCCATCCGCGCCTCCAGTCCGCTTATTCCTAGGATGCGCCGCGCGCAGTTTATTGTCCAGATCAACAGAAATTCCCATGCGATTAAATGAGCACTCCTGCAACGTGAATATCGCTTTGACCCAAAGAAAAGGAAAATCCGCCCGGTCAACTCCAATTCCGGCGCCTGCCGGGGGTTATTCTGAGATGTCCGGTCGGCCCGGCCAGACCGCGAAGGAAGACCATGCCTGAAGAAAATGCAGCCAGCAACCAAGCCGCGACACCCGGAACTCCGGCGCCGCCTGTCGCCACCATCGCCACCCTGGGCCGCTTCGAAGGCCAATCCGTCGTGGTGCGCGGATGGCTCTACAATCTGCGCGAAAGCGGCAAGCTGCTCTTTCCCATCTTTCGCGACGGCACCGGAACCGTGCAGGGCGTCGCCCATGTCAAAAGCGTCCCGCCCGCCGTCTTTGAGGCGCTCAAGAGCCTTACCCAGGAGTCCAGCCTGGTTGTCACCGGCAAAGTCCGCGCCGACCAGCGCGCCCCCGGCGGCTTCGAGCTTGACATCGAGGATCTGGAAGTCATCCAGCGCATCCCCGAGTCCGACCCCTATCCCATTACGCTCAAGGAACATGGCGTCGATTTCCTGCAGGAGCGGCGGCACCTGTGGGTACGCACACCGCGCCAGTCGGCCATCCTGCGCATTCGCGCCGAAATCATGCGCGCCGCCGCCGAGTATTTTGACCAGAACGGCTTCATCCGCACTGACCCGCCCATCCTGACCCCGGCCGCCTGCGAAGGCACCTCCACGCTCTTTCCCGTCGATTACTTCGGCGACCCGGCGTATCTCACACAATCCGGACAGCTTTACGTGGAGGCCACGGCGCTGGCGCTGGGCAAGGTCTACAGCTTCGGGCCGACCTTTCGCGCTGAAAAATCCAAGACCCGCCGGCATTTGACCGAGTTCTGGATGGTCGAGCCTGAGGTGGCCTTTATGGACCTCGACGGGCTGATGGAACTGGCCGAGAACTACCTCGCGCACATCGTGCAGAGCGTGCTCCGCAACCGCGCCGCCGAGCTGAAGACCATCGGCCGCGACACCGCCCGGCTGGAGGCCATCGTTCCGCCGTTTCCGCGGCTCCGTTACGACGAAGCCGCCCGCATGCTGAACGAAGCGCACAGCAAGGGCGAGCTGGAGCAGCCCTTCACCTACGGCAACGACTTCGGCTCCCCGGACGAGACCTGGCTCAGCGCGCAGTTCGACCGGCCGGTCATGGTGCACCGCTATCCGGCCGGCGTCAAGGCCTTCTACATGGAGCCGGACGCCGCCGACCCGCGCTACGCATTGTGCGTGGACGTGCTGGCGCCGGAGGGCTACGGCGAAGTGATCGGCGGCTCACAGCGCGTCTCCAGCCTGGAGCTGCTCAATCAGCGCATCGAGCAGCACCATCTGCCCAAAGAAGCCTTCGAGTGGTATCTGGACCTGCGCCGCTACGGCAGCGTGCCTCATGCCGGCTTCGGCATGGGCATTGAGCGCGTGGTGGCCTGGGTGTGCGCGCTGGACCACGTCCGCGAGACCATTCCCTTTCCCCGCACCCTGCACCGCATGTATCCATGACGCCTGCCCAGCGCCCGGCGTTGTGAACCGCATCTCGTGCAAGTTCACACAAGGAGCTACGAGCGTATGCTGAAGACCGGCATCCTGAATCCGCACATTCTTTCCCTGCTCAGCCGTGTGCGCCACACCAACACCCTGGTGATCGCCGACCGCGGATTTCCCTTTTGGCCGCAGATCGAAACCGTCGATATCTCATTGGTGGACGACTTGCCCCGCGTGCTCGATGTGCTCAGGGCCGTGCGCGGCAACTTCAACATCGGCCGCGCCTTCATGGCCGAGGAGTTCCGCGCCGCCAACAGCGCCGGCATCCGCCAGGCGTTTGAAGCGGCGCTCGACGGCATCCCGCTCGCCTTCGAGCCGCACGTCGAGTTCAAAAAGCGCGTGCCCTGCGCCATCGGCCTCATCCGCACCGGCGACACCGTGCCTTACGCCAACATGATCCTGGAATCGGCATGAGCCGAAGCCCGCGCTTCGCTTCCGCGCAAGCCGCCATGTACACTGGTCTCGCTATGAGCTGCCTGTTCTGCAAGATCGTGGAGGGAAGCATTCCTTCCACGGCCGTATATCAGGACGATCGCGTTTACGCATTTTCGGATATCAACCCCAAGGCGCCGGTGCATGTGCTGGTGGTGCCGCGCGAGCACATCTCCTCGCTTCACGACACCGACCGGGAGCATCGCGCGCTGCTCGGCCACCTGCTGGGCACCGTGGCCGAAATTGCCCGGCAGAAAGGCCTCGGCAAAGGCTATCGCGTGGTGGTGAATATCGGCGAGGACGGCGGGCAGACGGTCGATCATCTGCACCTGCACCTGCTGGCCGGCCGCCCCATGACCTGGCCGCCAGGATAGTGAACACCGGTCAGGGGCAGAGATCAGCGATTCAAGCGGGCAGAGGTTAGAGAGTCCACTGCTTTGCCGTCGAACGCTGTCTCTGAAAAGAATGATCGCCGTTGCAGTGGATCGGCTTGTTCTCGTAAGCAAGAGTTACAAACCTGCTTCCGTTCAGCACGCGGCCTGCGCGTGGAACGGGGTCTTGCTGATCCATGGCCCCTGATCCCTGGGCTTACATCGGCTGCCGCGCGTGCTCTTCTTCCTCTTCGATCCCGTAGCGGCGCAGCATGTTCGGCAGAGTCTGCGAGAAGGCCGAACGCGGCATCACCGTGTCGCAGCCTGCTTCCAGAGCCTTGATCTTCAGATCGCCCTGCAGATGGTGCAGATAGCCGACGATCGAGGTCGCCTTCTTCAGCTTGGCCTTGAATTTGGGAATCAGCGTGATCGGCTTGGCGTTCAGGTTGTTCAGGTCGAAGACCAGCAGCGTAGGCCGCTCGCTCTCCGGCGCATCCGTCAGGCGCGTCACAACGTCCTTATCGCCCTTGACGAATTCGACCTTGATCCCCAGCTTCCGTGCCGTCTCCTGAATCTTCGCCTGGATAAAAAGATCCTCGATGAAGCAGAAGATGCGCGTGGGAGCATTTTCGCGGACGGCGACAGGCTGCTGCGGCACGTAGGCCTCGTGATAATTGCCGCCATGGCCGTTGCTCATGAACTGGATGGTCGAGGGCGGACCGTCCGCCACGTTCCCGTTTGCGGCGCGGTAACTGTGATCCATGGGACCCACAAATTCGCGCGGACCCTTTTGCCTGCCCTTGCGCTTGCCCTGGGAGGACTGGGAAACACTGTTCCCAGGCTGCTGCGACTGCCCCTGACCCTTCTGGAAGAACTTCTTCTTCTTCCGGTTCTGGTTCTGTTGCGGTGCAGCGGGCCTGGGCGGCGCCGGTGGCGCCTGCTGCGTCTGGGGCTGTGGCTGCATCTGAGGCTGTTGGGGCTGCTGAAGCTGTGTGCCCTGCTGGCCAGATTTATTCTTGCGCCGGCGCCGCCGGCGCCGATGTCCTTGCGACTGCCCCTGACCGTTGTCCGGGCCGGACCCCAGTTCAGGCTGGGGCTGCGTCGTTTCTGTCGTCATGCGTGTACTTCCTGGTGTGTTGCTATATTTGCTGCGTTGGGTTTTTGATTCCGGCGCCTCTTTGAATGCAAGCCGGATCGGCTGCGAAGCCGGTTTGCGTTCCCTGACGCAAACGGAGCCACCTGGCTGATCCCCGGCTGCAGTCGTCTGATCCGGGACCGGAAAGCGGCTCTGCGAGGGGCCCTACCTGTCGCTTCCGGGTGTCGTGAGCGTTGCCGCAAGCTCCGTGCGGCGGTCTTTTCATAAAGCTGTTTTCATCGTCCACGCTGCGGATGCACATTGCAGCCGATTGCGGCCCCGGTTCCGCAACCATCATTGTTCATGCCCTCGGGGAACCATGACTGCATCCCAGAACCGTTGATCGCCATCCTGGGAGCAGGAGCGCGGTTGATGCCAGCCTGGCCTTTCCGTTTTCAACGCTCGGAAATCCGCCTTTATCCCATTGCCGCTCATCCTGCCGGAGCCTTGTGCATGCTCCCGTCGCGGGCTGCGACCTATATGCCACGGCCTGTGCTTTCCTCAGGTAATGCCCTTCCCATGTGAGCTTTCGCCGCTTTTCAGCCTGTATGGATTGAAATGTCCGGCGACGTTTCTCCGCTCGGCAGCGAGCTTGCACTTCCCGCGCACGGGTGGCCTGCGTCAGCCGCCTGATAGGCAAATCTGATAGTACAGCGAAGCGCGCCCGCTGGCAAGTGGCAGCCGGGCGCCAGGAATGACGGGTAGTCCTCCGAAGCCTTCGGAAGGCGACGAAGGAAAGGCTCAAACCCGGCAAAAAACCCGCCAAACGCACAAAACGCCACTTTCTGACGAAGTGGCGTTTCGCGGTCTTTCTAATTCACTGGCCTTGTCACTGGCTCGCTGGTTTTGTCACTGCCTACCGGCTTTTTGTCCTTGGCTTTTACCGGCTCTTTTGTTCTTGATTGACCGGCTTTTTGTCACTGGCTCGTTGGCCCTGTCACTGGCTTATTGGTCTCATCACTGGCTTATTGGTCTCATCACTGGCTTATACCGGCTCTTTTCTTCTTGGTTTACCGGCTTTGTCACTGGCCTCCCGGGCAACCATCGGTACGGTGGTCACTGTCACCGTACCTGATGCGAGCTTTCCCGGCCGGTTTGGTCTCTCTGTCTGAGAGCCGCTTTCATGGCGGTTACTCTTGCCGGGCGCCCGCTGTTCTTTCTGGCGGAAGGGAATCAATCCCATCGCCTCATTGATCACTGGCGCTTATTACTTAGCAATCGCCGTGCCGTTTCGATCATTATTTATTTTCAATGTCTTGCGCCGAATCACCCCGGAAGGCTTTTTCGAATCACGTAGCGCATCGGCGAAATTCTTCAAAAAATCATAGATCGCCACTTATCTCTGGCAGTGCGGACAATAATGTGTTCCGCGCCCCGCCACCAGAATCCGCCGGATTGGCGTCCGGCAAGAGCGGCAGGGCTGGCCGGTTCGCCGGTAAACGCAGTGCTCCACCTGAAAGAACCCGCGTTCGCCGTTGGCATCCACATAATCCGATACCGATGAGCCGCCCAGTTGGATGGCGTGGCGCAGAACCTTGCGCAAGGCCAGGCGCAGCCGCTCAAGCTCGGCCCCGGTCAGCCGGCCGGCCATCCTGCGCGGACGGATCCCGGCGCGGAACAGGCTCTCATCGGCGTAGATGTTGCCCACCCCGGCCAGCAGCGCCTGATTGAGCAGAGCGGCTTTGATCGCCAACCTGCGGCCGCGAAAGAGCGCGGCAAACTCCTCCGCTCCGATGCCGAGCGGATCCGCTCCCGGGCTGGCGAAGCCATCGCCCCGCTGCAGATCGCAATAGGCAAGCCGCCCGAAACGCCGTGCATCGACAAAGCGCAGCTCCCGTCCGCTTGCCAGGCTGATCCGCGCGTGAGTGTGCGCGGCCAGCGGAGCGTCGGCGGTGGTCACAAGCAGCCGGCCGGTCATGCCAAGGTGAACGATCCACTGGGCTTCGGCGGCCTTCGACGTGCCGGTCTGCGCGCCATGCGCCGCGAGCCCGCGCTCCGGCTCGTCTGCCGATCCCAGCTCGCAAACAATGTGTTTGCCGGTGCGGTGCACGGCCAGAATGACGCGCCCCGCCAGTCCCCTGGCCTGTGTTGCGGCAGGCGTCTTGAACGGCTCGCGATGAGAGCCAAACCACACCTCGATAATGCGGTCGCCGCATACCCGCTCATGCACCCCACGGGCAACGGTTTCCACCTCGGGCAGTTCCGGCATCGCTTGATTATAGTGGAGCTTCCATGTCGCGCGGCGGGACGGGCCGTCAAAACAGGCCCTCAGAATCGCGTCTTTACCTGGATGCGCGCGTGTCGTGGTGAATCCGGCTGGCTTCGAAGCTCACGATCTTCCACTTGCCCTCCGCATTGCGCACATAGACCCGCGTGTACCGGAAATCGCCGGAGATGCTTGTCCCGTTGTTCGTGCCTTGCACCTGGGCGCGCGACGTGACCACGGCGGTATTGCCATAAAAGCGCACCTTGCGGTCGGAAACGCTCAGCTCCGTAAAATGCACCCTGCCGGAGCTAAGATTGGTCAGCGCGTCTTGCTTGGTTTGCAGCGTGCCGTTGGGCGTAATGGCGGTGTAGTCGTTGGCCAGCAGGGAGCTCATCACGGCCGTATCCGAGCTCAGGATTGCTTCGCGCCACACATGCTCAAGGTGGTCGATCTGGCGATGAAGATTTTCATGCCTCCTCAGCCTCGGCTTCGGCACGGCGGCATACAGCGGATTGACGCACATCGCCGCCATCAGCAACGAAACAAGCTTCAGACCAGCCAGCGAATGATGGCTTGCATTGACGGAAAGGTGGGATTCAGGGCCTTGCATGAGCGTCTCGCATGGTAGACCCAGCTGGGCATCCCGGTCAACGCAGATCGCCCAGTGCCATGTATGACGGTGCAGCTTTGCAGTCATCTGGCCTTCCCTTCAATGAACCGGCGCCTGCCGTGCCTGGCTCCTGGAAGTTGGACGGCTGGTCGGCCGCAAACGAGAGCGGAAACATCGCGCGCGGTTTTGCTGCCGCGCCTGCTGCTGGCAACAGCGGCGCCGCCAAAAAGCCCAAGCCGCCGCCGCAACGGCCTCATTTTCCGTGGTCTTCAGCCGCGGACGTGCATCGCTTCCAGCGCCGCGGCAAACTCCGGCAGCACAATCGCTTGGTCGCGGTCCGGGCCGGTGGAGATCATGCCGATGCGCGCTCCGCTTTCGCGCTCCTGGAAGCTCAGATACTCCCGCGCCGCCTTGGGCAGCCGGTCAAACTCGGTGATTCCGACCGTCGGCTCCTGCCAGCCCTTCAGCGTGGTGTAGCGCGGCTTGATCGCCTCCAGCCCGGTCACGTCGGCGGGAATCTCGTCCGTCACCTTGCCGCCGGTCTCATAGCCGGTGCACACGGGGATCTCCGCCAGCTCATCCAGCACGTCCAGCTTGGTCACCACCAGCCACTCGGCGCCGTTGGTCTGGTTCGAGTAGCGCAGCAGCGGAATATCCAGCCAGCCGCAGCGCCGCGGCCGTCCGGTCACCGCGCCGTACTCGTTGCCCCGCGCCCGCAGCAGGTCGCCAACAGGCTCGTGAATCTCGGTCGGGAATGGCCCTTCGCCCACCCGCGTCACATACGCCTTGGTCACCGAAATCACCGTTCCGATCGCCGTCGGCCCCACGCCCGTCCCGGTTGCCGCGCCGCCGGCCGTGGCCGACGACGAGGTCACAAATGGATACGTCCCGTGGTCGATGTCGAGCATCGTCCCCTGCGCGCCCTCGAACATAATGCTGCCGCCATCGGCCAGAATGCCGTGCAGCATGCGCCCCGTGTCGGTCACAAACGGGCGCACCCGCTCGGCCGCCGCCGCGTATTCGTCGTACATCCTCGCCGGGTCCAGCGGATCGGTGCCGAACAGCGCATGTGCAATGGCATTCTTCTCCGCGCACGCCGACTCGATGTGCGTCTTCAGCAGCCCGGGCTGCAGCAGGTCAACAATGCGCAGGCCGCTGCGCGCCATCTTGTCTTCGTACGCGGGGCCAATGCCCTTGCTGGTGGTGCCGATCTTCAGCCGCCCCGGTGCGTGCTCCGCCGCCAGCTCAATCATGCGGTGATAGGGCAGAATCACCTGCGCGCGATTGGAGACAAAGAGCTGCCCGTCCACGTTCACCCCGAGCTTGCGCAGCCGCTCCACCTCGTCGAGAAAGGCCAGCGGATCCAGCACCACGCCGTTGCCGATGACGCCCTTGCATCCCGCCCGCAGCACGCCGCAGGGAACCAGTTGCAGCACGAACTTCTGCCCCCCGGCAATCACCGTGTGCCCGGCATTGTGCCCGCCGGAGTAGCGCGCCACGGCGGAAAACCGCTCGCTCAGCACGTCGACAATCTTGCCCTTGCCCTCGTCGCCCCATTGGGCGCCCAACACCACAGCCGTCTTCGCTCGCATCTCTGTCCTCATAATCCCGTCTTGACGCCCGTCATTGTAAGTGGAAGTTGTGAAGCTTGCGGTCAATCAATCGACGCGCCGGCGCCGCGGCGGCAAAACAAAGGCGCGGACTCACGCATTCCGCAGCCCTCTCGATCATAAACTAGAGGCAATCCCGTGGGGCCGCGATGTTCCAAAGCCCCCTTCGCCGCCTTTCTGCTATATTGGCTCGACGCATTTTGACCGCTGTTCGTTAACGCTAACGAACACGCCGGCCGGCCTCATTTCACCTGCAGCAGCAAGGAGAAAACCCATGGATTGGACGGAAAGCACGAGACGCACCTTCTTGAAGCAGTTTGGCGCCGCAGGCGCAATGGCCCTGGCCGCCGCCGGCGCCGAAGCCATGCCCCGGCCGGCCGCGCAGATGCACGAAACCCCCGGCGAACTGGCCGCCGACCGCCGCCAGGCCGCCACGCGCGCCCAGCGCATGCAGTGGTGGCACCAGGCCAAGTTCGGCATGTTCATCCACTGGGGGCTTTACAGCGTCATCGGGCAGCACGAATGGGCCATGGAGGTCGAAGGCGTTCCCATCCCCCAGTACGAGATCCTGGCCAAACACTTCAAGCCCAAACCCAACGCCGCCCGCGACTGGGCGCGGCTGGCCAAAGCCGCCGGCCAGCGCTACATGGTCATGACCACCAAGCACCACGAAGGCTTCTGCAACTTCGACACCAAGCTCACCGATTACAACGCTGTGCAGCAGGGCCCCGGCCGCGACCTGGTGCGCGAATACGTTGAGGCCGCCCGCGCCGAGGGCCTGCGCGTGGGCTTTTATTACTCGCTCATGGACTGGCACCACCCCGACGGCGCACGCTGCAAGACTGACGAGGCCGCCCGCCAACGCTTCGTCGCCTACACCCACGGCCTCATCCGCGAGCTGATGACCAACTACGGCAAAATCGACATCCTCTGGTACGACGTCGACTGGCCGCTCACCCCCGAGCAGTGGGAGTCCGAAAAGATGAACGAAATGGTCTTCCAGCTCCAGCCCGGGATCATCGTCAACAACCGCAACGGCCTTCCCGGCGACTTCTCCACGCCCGAGCAGCACATCAAGCCCTCTGAAGCCGGCCGCGCCTGGGAAACCTGCATGACCCTTAACGACAGTTGGGGCTTCAACCGCTACGACAATGCCTGGAAGACCCCCGAGGTGATCGTCGATAACCTGGCCACCGTGGCCAAAGGCGGCGGCAATTACCTGCTCAACATCGGCCCGGAGCCGGATGGATCCGTCCCGCCGGCGTCCGTTGAAATCCTCGAAACCGTGGGCCAGTGGCTCGACACCAACGGCCAGGCCTTCTACGGAACCGACCGCTGCGCGGCGGACTTCAACATCAACGCCAACTACACGCGCCGCGGCAACACGCTCTATATTCATCAGCACTTCTGGCCCGGCCACACCCCCGCCGCCGACTGGCTCAGCTTCTATCAGCCCGAGGCGGTCATCGCCCTCGGTGGCCTCAAGCCCAGGGTGCTTTCCGCCAAGGTCCTCAAGACCGGCCAGTCCCTCAAATTCACGCAGGACGAGTTCCGCCTGCGCCTCACCGGCCTGCCCATCGATCCGCCCGACTCGCCGGCCACGGTCATTGAAGTCCAGTGCGACGGCGAGCCCACCGTCAACCACGAAGCCATGCGTCCGCTTTGGCCGCGCTACAAGGTGGGCATCAGCATCTGAGCCGGAGGCGGAGCAGAAAAGGCAGGCGTCCATCCGTTTCGCATGGCGTGCGGGACGGAGGGGTTTGACCGCGCTCGCTCAATCGTTGCCAATCACCGATGTCTGCCCTGCCACAGGCGCGGCGCTCGCTAAGGGATCAAACGATGGAGCATACACACCTTCCTGCTCCCCGGATCCGGAGTTGCGGCGAGAATGATGCGGAAAACCGGCGCCGTTCAGTGATCCATGCAACAGCCCGATGTAGCGCGAATCGCCCCGTGCTCACAGCTTTGGCCGCTTGCGGGGTTACCGCGCCGATTAGTCAAGCTCCTGAATCTAGAACTCTCACTATTGCAACAACTTGCCGTTGCCGGCAATTTCCCGTCCTTCGCGCAGAATAGAAGCAACATCGCAACCATGCGTGCAGCCGCCAACCGGCCGGCTCGCTAACCCGCCGATTCACCAAAGAGGAACTCATGACCGTCGCGAAGCCACTCACTCCGCCGACGCCACGAATGTCAATGACCCTGCTAACTCGCTCCTATCTCTGAACGGCCGGGGACAAAGCTGACATTTTAGACCGGGCACATCCCTGACACTTTTTCCTTATCAGGAAGGTTTTTGTTTTTGCCTTTATGTT
>JAJZME010000025.1 GCA_021803035.1 Acidobacteriota bacterium
GGCAAGACCGGGCATGAAACCGGTTACGACATCTCCAGTCTCAAGCCCGGCGCCACCCAACTGAACACCGCCATCCGTCAACACTGGGGCATCGAAAACAAACTCCACTGGGTGCTGGATGTAGCCCCCGAAGACCTGAGCCGCAAACGCGCTGGGCACGCCGCCCAAAACTTCTCTCTACTGAACCGCATCGCCTTGCATCTGCTGAAACAGGATAAAACCTCCAAGCTCGGCGTCCCCGGAAAACGCCTCGCCGCTGCAGGGGACCATGACTACCTGCTCACACTACTCAGAGTGAGGAAATTAAGATGCGTTTGCCCTGGAGCGCCGAGCGGGTGCGTCTCATCAGCAGAGACGCATGCCCGAACAGCAGCCTGAGGGGTGGGGCGAGCCGGGCGGCTCATAAAGGCAGATCCGGAGGGCGTCTTTCGGCCAAGGCCGCGGCATCCGCTGGCCCGAACCGGCCGAAGTGATTCAGTATCTTGTAGAAAGGATTACGGTTGGAAGAATTTTATAAACATTAGTGTATTGCACTCATATTTTATGAATCATATGTGCTATAGTTTCATCAGATGGATTGAACGGCTGGAGCATCACCCCGGCCCGCCATCAAAATCTTGGATATAAATCAGGAGGAAGTACGTCATGGCAATCACTCGTTGGGATCCGTTCCGTGAAGTCGTAGCGTTGCAGAACCGCATGAATTCGCTCTTTCGTGGTCTGGACGAAGAGGAGGCACCGTTGACGACGGCCTCGTTTGTGCCAGCCGCCGATATTTACGAGGACGACAAGAAGATCCTGCTCAAGCTGGAAGTGCCGGGCATCGATGAGAAGGATCTGGACGTGAGCGTGGAAAACAACACGCTGACGGTGAAGGGCGAGCGCAAGTTCGAGAAAGAGGAGAAGGAAGAGAACTTCCATCGCATTGAGCGGCGCTATGGGAGCTTCTACCGCGCCTTCACCCTGCCTTCGACCGTGGACACCGAGCATGTGACGGCGAATTACAGTGCGGGCGTGCTGAAGCTGGAGCTGAAGAAGAAGCCTGAGGCGCAGCCCAAACAGATCAAGGTCAACGTCAACAAGTCGCTGGCGGCGTAAGAAGGCAGCTTCCAGCCTTAGGGCTGGGGACTGATGGCAGCCGAAGGATAAGGCGCCGGGTGAGGAAGGTAGGTTGTGCCCGCCCGGCGCATGTGTTTTTGGGTCTAAGGTGGGATCAGACAGCTTTGAAAATTGGCGAGAGCTGGACGCGGGCGTCCGGCGGGATCAAGCCAGGAGCTGAAGGCTGGCAGCAAGGAGCTATCTATTATGGCGCTTCGTTGGGAAAAATTTACCGTCAAATCGCAGCAGGCCGTGCAGCAGGCGCAAGCGCGGGCCGCGGAACTGGGCAACCCGGAGTTGCAGCCCGTGCACCTGCTGCTGGCGCTGGTGGAAGACCGCGAAGGCGTGATTCCCGCAGTGCTCGGCAAGATTGGCGTAGCCATCGAGCGGCTGGAGAGCGATCTGCACCGGATCGAGGAGAAACTGCCACGCGTAGCCGGCGCGGCCGCGCAGCCGG
Source organism: Acidobacteriota bacterium (assembly GCA_021803035.1). Taxonomy (GTDB): domain Bacteria; phylum Acidobacteriota; class Terriglobia; order Terriglobales; family Acidobacteriaceae; genus Telmatobacter. The sequence continues at coordinate 1,556 of JAJZME010000025.1, forward strand.
GCCCCAGCCAGGCGCTGACCCGCGCCCTGGAGCAGGCGTTCAAAGAGGCTTCCAACTTCAAGGACGAGTATGTCTCGACTGAGCATCTGCTGCTGGGCATCGCACACCTGAAGGGCGATGCGGCCTACGATGTGCTGGCGGCGGCGGGCGCCACGCGCGAAGCGATTCTGAAGGCGCTGACCGCGGTGCGCGGTGCGCAGCGCGTGACCGACCAGAACCCGGAAGGCAAATTTCAGGCGCTGGAAAAGTACGCCAAAGACCTGACCGATCTGGCGCGGCGCGGCAAGCTGGACCCGGTGATCGGCCGCGACGAAGAGATCCGGCGCGTGATCCAGGTGCTGAGCCGCCGCACCAAAAATAATCCGGTGCTGATTGGCGAGCCGGGCGTGGGCAAGACGGCGATTGTGGAAGGGCTGGCGCGGCGCATCGTCTCCGGCGACGTGCCGGAGAGCCTGCGCGACAAGCGCGTGATCTCCCTCGATCTGGGCTCCATGCTGGCCGGGGCAAAGTATCGTGGCGAGTTCGAGGACCGGCTCAAGGCTGTGCTGAAGGAGATCGAAGAGTCGAACGGCGAGATCGTGCTCTTCATCGACGAACTGCACACGCTGGTCGGGGCCGGTGCGGCCGAGGGCGCGATTGACGCCAGCAACATGCTCAAACCCGCCCTGGCGCGCGGCGAGCTGCGCGCCATCGGCGCCACCACGCTGAACGAATACCGCAAATACATCGAGAAGGACGCGGCGCTGGAGCGGCGTTTCCAGATTGTGTACGTGGGCGAGCCCAACGTGGAAGACACGATTGCGATTCTGCGCGGGCTGAAGGAGCGCTACGAGGCGCATCACAACGTGCGCATCAAGGACGCTGCCATTGTGGCCGCGGCGACGCTTTCGCACCGCTACATCAGCGACCGCTTTCTGCCCGACAAGGCTATCGATCTGGTGGACGAGGCCGCGGCATCGCTGGCCATTCAGATCGGCTCGGTGCCGACCGAGATTGACCAACTGGAGCGCGAGGCCACGTCGCGGGAGATCGAGCGCGCGGCGCTGAAGCGCGAAACCGACCCCAACAGCATTGAGCGGCTGGAGGCGGTGGAGCGCGAGATCGCGGCATTGCGCGAGCAGATTACGGCGCGGCGCGCGCGCTGGACCCGGGAGCGCGACGCCATCAACCGCATCGGCGAACTCAAGAAGCAGATCGAGGCGCTGCGCTTTGAGGCCGAGGAACAGACGCGCAAGGGACAACTGGACCGGGCCGCGCAGATTCAATATGGCGAGCTGCCCAAACTGGAAGCTGAACTGAAGCGGCTGAACGAGGCGCAGGACGGCGGCTCCGGCCTGGAGCGCATGTTGAAGGAAGAGGTGGATGAAGAAGACATCGCCAAGGTTGTCAGCAAGTGGACCGGCATTCCCGTCTCGCGCATGCTGGAAGGCGAAGTCAAGAAGCTTGTGGAGATGGAGGACCGGCTGCGCGAACGGGTCGTGGGACAGGACGCAGCCTTATCCGTGGTGGCCAACGCCATTCGCCGTTCGCGCGCGGGGCTGAGCGATCCCAAGCGGCCCATCGGCTCGTTCATCTTCCTGGGGCCGACCGGCGTGGGCAAGACGGAAACCGCGCGGGCGCTGGCCGAGTTTCTCTTCGACGACGAGCAGGCCATGGTGCGCATCGACATGAGCGAGTACATGGAGAAGCACGCCGTGGCGCGGCTGATCGGCGCGCCGCCAGGCTACGTGGGCTACGACGAGGGCGGGCAGTTGACTGAAGCCGTGCGGCGCAGGCCGTATGCGGTGATTCTCTTCGACGAGATCGAGAAGGCGCATGCGGATGTGTTCAACGTGCTGCTGCAGGTGATGGATGACGGACGGCTGACTGACTCCAAGGGACGCACCGTGGACTTCAAGAACACGGTGCTGATCATGACGTCGAACCTGGGCGCGGCGATGCTGGCCGGCGACACGCTCAAGACCGAGCATGATTACGATATGGCGCGCGAGAGCGTGCTGCGCGTGCTGCGCGAGCACTTCCGGCCCGAGTTCCTGAACCGTGTGGACGATATCGTGATGTACCGGCCGCTGGGCGCGGCGCAGATGGGCCAGATTCTGGAGATGCGGCTGAACGACATCCGCAAGCTGCTTGAGGACCGGGCGATTTCGCTGGAGCTGACCGAACCGGCGCGGCAACTGATTCTGGCCGCGGGCTCGGATGCGGCGTACGGCGCGCGGCCGCTGAAACGCGCCTTGCAGCGCATGGTGCAGGATCCGCTGGCGATGAAGATTCTCGACGGCGAGGTGCTGCACGGGGCGCACGTGCGGATCGACGTGGACCGCAAGTCGAGTCAGCTTGTATTTGAGCCGATGGGCCGGGAAGCAATGGCCTAAGGAAAGACGCCATCTACGCTGCTTGACCGGGTGCTCATGGACCACCCCAGATCAAACAGAGTGCCCGGCATGCGCGAACGAATCGCAGCGGCAGGGGCCAGATTCCCTGGCCTGCCGCTGGATTCGCCGGGCCTCAATCTCCGCAATATTCCGCTCCAGTAGCCTGCCGTAAACCTTGTCTCTTCCGCGTCACAACAGGGCGCGATTCGAGCCGTCCTGTAATCTCCGAAATCTTGAGCAATGAAGCTTTCCAGGCTGCGGGAAAAATCTTGTCAAATGGCCGGCGAGGCGCGTCCGGCATAAATGATTGAAAAATAAGTGAATAAAGTTGGGCGCTGGTTTGCAGGGAATTTTGGCGAAATTCAGTAAGCTAGAAACATTCGTACGGAAATGAAGCAAATGCAGAACGGAAAGCCAGTGTGGCTTTCTTAATCTTCTTCAGGCCATCGCCGCGGATTCGCGGGCGCAGAAGAAGAGTCAACAGCCGCGTTTTTAGAAGCTTTCATCTACTTTTCTGATGATGCGTTCCTGGGCAGTGCAATGAGGAATTGCCGCTTGCTCCTGTTCTGCGCGCCGAAGAGCCGCGGAAAGGTGGCCGGGAATGGCGGACAGATGGCCGAAATGGCAGAAGAGCTGAAACAAAAGAGAACGAAAACAGGCGGCTCACGCCGCAAGGCAACAAAGCTCGTCGCAGCGGCGGATGCGGACGGCGGAGCGAACGCGGACTCGGGAACAGGCGAGGCTGCGGAAACGGCGGAGGCGAAGCTGCCTGCCGCACTCGCCACCGGCGCTGCAGCGCAGGACAAAAGTGGTATGGCTGCGTTTTGCGCCGTGGTGGATGAATCGCTGAAGGAAAGGGCCGGCGAGCTTTCCACGATGCTGATGAACCTGGCGCTCGCGGGGGATGTGACGAGCGCGAGGCTGCTGCTTGCGTTCGCAGAAAAGAAGCCGCGCAAGGAGGCGGAGAGGAATCCGCTTCTGAGCATGGCGGATCAATGGGAAAGTGAGCAGCCATGGCAGGATGAGCCGCTCACCGAAGAAACGGCGGAGGTTGGCGCCGGAAGCCGGGAACCGGAGATCTGATTTCCGGCTGAACAGCCTGTGGCAAGAGTCGAAATCGCGAAAGTGTGTCCGCTCAGCGGCAAACAGCCTGTGGTGGAAGTCGAAATCTGGAGAAACCCATCCCTCAGGGGCTGAAGCCTGATTGATTTTGCGGCACTTACGTGCACGACTCAAGTCGTGCCCTTACAAGACCAGACTTTGGCCACGGGCTGTTCAAACAACATAGGCAGTCCAGATCGCTTCTGGCGCCATTGCGGCACGACTCGAGTCATGCCCAGTTACAAGGCCTGGGGCCGTCGTGCTGGAGAATTTCAAATCCGTTTGGTTAGGCATTCAAAAGCGAAGGATGAGGCAGGAATGAAGCTCACAGAGAAGAGTTGGTTAGGCGCCGCGATGCGGGTTGGACTGTGCGTGATGACGATGTGCCTGCTGGCGGCTCCGGGACGGATGGCGCAGGCGCAGGCGGTAAGCACAACAACGGTGCAGGGGACGGTGTACCTGGCGAACGGGCAGCCGGGCGCGGGGACTCTGGTGGTGAGCTGGCCGGCGTTTACCACGGCGGAAGGGCAGATGGTGGCGGCCGACAGCCTGACGGTGGCCATTCCTGCCGATGGATTTGTGAGCGTGAATCTGGCGCCGAACCAGGGGGCAACGCCGGCCGGGCAGTATTACACCGCGGTCTTCTACATGAGCGACGGCACGGTGAACACGCAGTACTGGGTGGTTCCGGCGGCGGCGCAGGCCAGCCTGGCACAGGTGCAGACGCAGGTGATGCCGGCCTCGCAGGCGGTGCAGGCGGTGAGCAAGGCGTATGTGGATCAGGCAGTGACTGAAGCGGTGGGGAATCAGTTGGCGGTGGCGGGCGGGACATTGACCGGACCGCTCTATCTGAACGGGGATCCGACGCAGCCCCTGCAGGCCGCCGACAAGCACTACGTGGACCAGTCGGTGGCCCAGGCGGTTCCACTGGCGGGCGGCGGCATGACGGGCGGGCTGACGACGCCGGCGGTAAACGGGGTGCAGTCGCCGGCGACGGGCAGTTCGCAGACCACTTTGCAGGCGGCCGTGAATGCGGCGGGAACAAGTGGAGCCGTGGAGATTCCGCCGACCTATGCCGGGACGGACACGTTTACCAATCTGAACGGAGTGGACGTGACGGATCTGCGGACGACCGGAGCGCAGCCGGCGGCGCGCAGCGTGAAGGAGTTTGGCGCAGTGTGCGATGGGGTGACCGACGACACCAACGCCCTGCAGGAGGCGCTCGATTACGCGCACACGCACAACGTGGCGCTGACCATTCCGCAGGGCATCTGCAAGACGCGGCAGCTGAGCTGGCATGGCGAGTCAATTAGCGGCGTAAGCGAGCAGACGTCGGCGCTGATGGGATTTCCCGGCGAGGATGTGCTGGCGTCGATGCCCGACAGCGGCACGCTGATGGCGAATACGCGCATTCACGATCTGACTATCTACGTGGATCAAAGCGTGGACGAATCGTGCTCGCCGGCCGAGGGTGTGGCACCGGCCGGTGACTGCAGCTACAGCCGGCCGATGGAGAGCAATTCGATCTTTTCAAAGGGCGGCGACGGCCTGACGGGAACGACCGGAAGCGGAGCGGCATGGGATGTGGGCAATTGCGCCATTGCCATGCCGGCGCAGACGGGCACGGGCGGCAACGGGCTGCGGAATGCATCGTTTGAGAATGTGGCGATTGTGGCTACGGGGACTGATCCGGTGGCGGCGCAGTATCCGGGGGCACATTCGACTCACACCTGCGGTCTTTATCTGGCGCAGTGGCCGCAAAGCAGCGACTTCAAGAACATCCAGATTCGCGGGGTCAATACGGGCATCGCGATTCCCGCTCTGCCGGTGGCTGCGCCCGCGGGGCTTACCGCGGACGCGAACCGGTGGCAGAACATCACGATTGAGGCGACACATGCGTTTACGGCAGCCGCCGGATCGAACAACGTGCTGGACAACGTAACGGCGCTGGCGGACAACTCCGCCGCTACGGCTGAGCCGCCGACCGGAATCGTGCTGGACCTGTCCAGCGGGCAGCAGGGATGGACGGTGCGCAATGCGGTGGTGCAGCCGATGTGGGATGTGGTGCCGCCGCAGTTGACGGTGACCGCATCAGGCGGCGCGGTGACGGCCGTGACCGTGGGCTCCCAGAATGGGATGGGCTTCGATCCATACGGAACCTGGGTTCCGCTGGCGTTCAGCGGCACCTGCACGGCGCAGGCTACGGCAAGCGTGAACAGCGATGGATCGCTCGGCACCGTTACCGTAACGCAGGGCGGGACGGGCTGTTCATCGACAACCACGGCCAGCGTGCATGAGCCGGGGACGTGGGACACGGCGGCGCCTGTCAATCTGATCGGCGGCCAGAATATGTCCCTCTTCGGCGGCAATCTGCTGAAGGGCAATGGCGGCTACACGGTGTGGGATGCAAACGAGTCCGCGACCTACGGAACGCAACTGGACGGCGGCGGCGGCAATCTGCCGGGCGGCGGAACGTATCAGGCGCTGGTGGCCAACGCCGCCATGGGATCGACCTACAAAGTGGACCAGTTCCCGGGCGCGGACTTCGGCGCCAAGCTCGAAGCGTGCCTGAGCGCCGTGAATCCGACCTACGGCGGGACGTGCGATGCGCGGAATTTCACCGGCACGCTGGCCATGGGATCGAACCTGACGATTGCCACGCCGAATACGACTGTCGATCTGCCCTGCGCAACCATTGCCACGGCCAATCAGGTGATTGTGACGGCGGGAACGCGGAATGTGTCGCTGCGCGGCTGCGCGCTCCGCGGCGGCAGCGCGGCGAACGGAGACCTGGGCGGAACCGTGTTCGAGTACTCCGGCACGGGCGCCATGATCCAGGTCGGCGATGCGAAGTACGCGGCCGATACGATGGGCTTTCACCTCGACAATGTGGCCATCAACACCACCGGCGCAACCAGCGCAACCGCTGAAGGACTGGCGGCCTACCGTACGCAGGAGATGGATCTGGAGAGCCTGTACTTTTTGGGCAACGAGAACCAGACGGGCATGACGCTGGACGGAACCGGAAACTACACCGGCGGCACGTTCTACGACGATGCTTTCAACGGCTTCGGAACCGCCGTGAATGCGATCGGACACCAGGTTGCGAATTCGGCGACCACGGACTGGATGAATGCGAGCACCTTTGTGCGGCTGCACATCGATTGCCCGACGAGCGGCGGAAGTCCGATTGCCGGAACCGTCGGCATCAATCTGCTGCAAGGCGACGGAAATACTTTTACGGGCGGCGACGTGGAAGGATGTTCGACCGCGCTGCACCTGGGGCCGAATGCCGAGAACAACACCATCATCGGACTGCGCAACGAGAACTCGACGGACCAGGTGGTGGCGGACACGGGCAGCTCGTATAACAGCTGGATCACCGGCGGCACCATGTTTACCGGAGCGCTGACGGACAACGGCACGCGAAACAGCTTTCTGGACACCTTCCACCGCAGCTTCAACGGCATCAACGGCGACTGGTACGGCAGCCAGGTGGACGCGACGATCACCAATCACTACCGGCTGGGAATCGGGACCGGCAATGAGCGCGGCCTGCTGAAACGCTATCAGACGGACTACGGCTACCGCTGGACGACGGGGCTGAGCGACGCAACGGCGGGCGAACAGTTCTACGAGATTCTGGACGAGCTGAACAACGTTTACCGGCTGTCGATCGGCCAGTACAACCATGGCCAGTCGAGCACCAACAACCAGACGGTGCTGAATTCGGCCGGAACCGGCGCCGTTGTGCTGAACGGATCAAACAACGCGGGCACCGGCGGGGTGGTCTTCGGCTCGGGCGGAGCCACTGCCTCAACCGTGGCCACCATTGACAACGCGGGCGACGCGCAGCTCAACGGCGCGCTGAAGGTGGGCGGAGCTTCGACATTCAGCGGCTCGACGACGGTGAAGAACGGGGCCGACGCGGAAATTGACTCGACGCTGTGGGCCGGGCTGACAACTCCGCAGAAAGAGTCTTTCGTCTACAAGGACTGGAACGGAAGCAGCCAGTGGTACATGGTGAAGGATGCGAGCAATAACTGGGCGCTTAACTCCGCCACCGGAGGACTGGACAGCTTCAAGGCCTATCAAAGCACGAACAGCGGCGACACCTATGTGGATGCGTCTAACTCGTCGGGGACGGTGCGGATCAACTATGAGACGGGATCGGGCAAGGCATTCAATATCTACGGCGGCGGCAGTAACTTGTATGCGAGCTTCACCGGAGCGAATGCCATCAAATTTCCCGGACTGGCGGCGAGCAGCGGCGATAACTGCCTGCAGATCGATAACTCGGGTTACATCAGCAATACCGGCTCGCCCTGCGGCTCGGGCTCGGGGGGCAGCGGCACCGTCGGCTCGGGAGTCACCGGCCAGATTGCCTATTACACAGCCAACGGCACCACGCTTGGCGGCATAAGCACAATCCCCGTCTCCGCGGGCGGCACGGGAGGCTCAACCGCATCGGCCGCGCTGGCAAACCTCCTGCCGGGCGTGTCTGCGGACGGCAACAACGGCATCAGTGTTGCCGGCGCAGTCACAGCAGCCGCGTCGATAACATCCACCTCTCCCCGCGTCGATATCCGGGCCTACGGCGCGAAGTGCAACGGCACCACAGACGACACAGCCGCGCTCCAGGCTGCCATAAGCGCGCTCGGCTCGAATGGAGGAACGATTCTGGTGCCCGGCATCGGAGCAGGTTGCTATATTGCCAATCCGACTCAGATAACATGGCCGAGCTCCGCAGACATTATTCGCCTCAAGATACAAGGCACGCTGAAGCTCGGATCAACTCTTGTACTGAACAACAACGTTTTCATTGACGGCGAATCGGGTGGTTACGGTCTTGCGCAGCTTTATGAAGGTTCGGTCGCGCAGATCAGTGGGCTTGCGACGACGGGCACGCTGGGAACAGCAGTAACGGCGGGGACCGACACTTTCACGCCCTCCAGCATGGCGAACATTTATCCGGGTACGTCGCTCACAGTAGCAAGCAATATAACATGCTCGATTTCCAGCATTGCGCGGTCGTCTAATTATGTAACGGCGACTCTCTCCTCAAGTTGCCACATCCCTCCGGGCGCATTGGTTGCCATCGCCGGAGTTACGGATACGAGTTATAACGGCACATTCTTTGCGGTGGCCAGCGATTACGGGCAGAATACGGTGTCGTGGAACCAGAGCGGGTCTGATTCTACGAGCGCTGGGGGCACGGTAGCCGGGCTGGATGAAGACAGCATAGAGGTCGTCACCGTCACCGCAACGACCTCTACAACGGCGACAGCCACATTCAAGTTTGGCCATGCAGCCACCGATCCATTCGGTGTCAACGTCATTACAACACCGAGCCACTCCTGGGGGCCCAAGGGGATTGACAATATCTCACTGCAGAATTGCGGCGGGGCGTGTTTTGCCGCCAACGACACCTCCTACCTCAGCCTCAAAGACGACTCGCTTAACGGGACGACGGCAGAAACTTCCATACCGTTCATCGGCGCGACGGTGTTCAATGCGCTCTTCGATGGTGATGCATTCATGTCGGCGGCATCAACGACGAGTCCAAGCAGTCCCTGGGGGATGATATTCACAGAAAATCCAGATAATGCGAGCAATCAAAATGCCGGGAACGAAAGTTCCATGCTGACGGTAGAACATAGCTGGATTGAACGCGGGGTGCAAATTGACGGTGGGGGCTATACGCGTGCAAGCGAAGCCCTCGGCATGATCTTCCGCGATGATTTGTTCGAGAGAGCGGCGTCTGCTATCCGGCTTGTTCCTGCCACGACTACCTCTACAAACATCGGAACCATCGATCTAATTGCTCCATATGTGCAGGATGACCTGGACGGGTTTCCCTACAATCAGGTCTGCGACTTAACTTACACAACTTACTCGGGAGGACATGGCGGAATCGTGATTGATAATCCGGCTGACACATTTCCTTGCCGGGTTAACTCCTACTTCGACGGCAGTCTTACGGCAAAGGGTACAACTACCAGCGTATCGCTTCCGCTCAATCCTACCGCGAAGCGGGGAATCTGGATGGGCGCTGGAATCGTGCAAGGAGAAATCGACGGGATCGGCGCCGCTTTTGCTCCAAGTCTGATTCCCTATCCAACCGAAAATGTGAATCAAACCGTATCCTCATGGACCTGTGGATCTACCTGCACGGTCAGCACCGTGCAAGGTCCGGATGGAGCAAGTGACGCGGGAGAATTGACAACCACCGCATCGCCCAGTGGAAGCGTGGTGGTGTACTCGGGAAGCTTCTCTACGTCGCCTGGCGATATATTCATCTATGGCGTGTGGGAGCGGCCCGGTGCAAACGAGACCAGGGCGGGGAGCGCGTTTGGCTACCCATTCAGTCTCTACTCATACGGGACCGATACGTTCGTCAACGGCTCCTATAACCCAGACGCCTTCGGCACAGGATACGCGGATAACTGGTGGCATCCCGTCGTGGCGATAGCGGAAATCGCAAGCGGAGAATCCACCTCGCACAGCATCAAAATGAGCCTTTACAGCGGTCAGAGTGTGGGCCAGGGCAACCAGTTCTATGACCCGTTCCTTATTTACATTCCGGCATCGGCCAACATCCCAACGGATGAGATTATGCGCTGGCGTCAGGAGTTATTGCATGGCTATGTGCCGTCCAATCTGACGACAAGCGGGGCGGTGCTGGTTATGGCCCCCAGTCACAAGCTTTACTGGGGCAATGACACCGATCTTTACCGGGGCGCGGCAGGAGTGGTGCAGACGGACGGCGCATTCAATGCCTTAAAGGGCTATCAGTGCAACGGAAGCTCTGGCACAAGCGGTCAGGTAATGAGCACGACAGGCAGCGGTTGCCAATGGATAACGCCGCCGGTTGCGGCAACAGGCGTTACCACGCTTTCATCAGGAACAGCCACGGTGAATACTCCGGCAGCTTGCACAGTTGGCAGTTCCTGCAATTATCAGCTGACGCACTGCGCTTCGTCGGGGACATTGGGCATCCTTTCTGTCGGCGCGGTAACACCGGGGACCAGCTTTGCGATCGAGTCTTCCAGCAACACGGATACGAGCGAGGTCTGCTGGAGGATCAATTGACGCTGATTCGAGAACATGCGGGCGGTGGCAAAGAGCCGGAACCACCGCTTCATCCGGAGGGGCTGGACCGGGCGGAGTTGGCGCGATTGGGAAGAATCCTGGACCTGCGGCCGGCAAGCTTGCGCGGGGGAACGGTGGCGATGGCGCTGGCCGGATATCTGCTGCGGGTGAGAACGCGCGAAGGGTTCGCCGCGCCACTGAAGGCCAACGCCGTGCAGACAGGCTTTGAGCGGCGGCGGGGTGTGCGAAACATCGTGCTGAAGGCGCGGCAAATGGGAATGACGACCTGGGCGGCGGGGCGGTTCTTCTTGAAGACCATCACGCGGCCGGGCACCCTGACCCTGGAGGTGGCACATACGCAGGAGGCGGCCGAGGAGATCTTCCGCATCGTGCACCGGTTTGTGGACTGGCTGCCGGATGGGCTGCGCGAGGGCCCGCTCCGGACCTCGCGCGCCAACGTGCGGCAGATTGTGTTTCCGGAGATCGATTCCGAGTATCGCGTGGTGACGGCCGGCGACCGCAACGCGGGACGCGGGCTGACAGTGCAGAACCTGCACTGCTCCGAGCTGGCGCGCTGGCCCGGCGACGCGGCGGAGACACTGGCCGGGCTGCGGGCGGCGCTGGCGCCGGGCGCGGAGGTGATTCTGGAATCGACGCCGCAGGGTGTGGGCGGATGCTTTCACGATGAGTGGCGGAAGGCCCCAGAGACGGGAATGGTGCGGCATTTTTTCCCGTGGTGGATGGAGCCGCGCTACCGCGCCGAGGCCGTGGACGAAGCGAGCTTGACCGATGAGGAGCGCGCGCTGATGGCGCAGCACCGGCTGAGCCTGCGGCAGATTGGGTACCGGCGGCGCATCCGGGCGGATTTTCGCGGGCTTACGGCGCAGGAGTACGCCGAGGACGACGAAAGCTGCTTTCTGGCCAGCGGCGAATCGGTCTTTGAACTGGCGGTGGTGGAGGAGCGGCTGAAGACGGCGCCGGAGCCGGTGGAGCGGCGGCGCAATGGAGAGCTGGAGTTGTGGCTGCCGCCGGTCGCCGGCCGGGAGTATCTGGTGGCCGTGGATCCGGCCGGCGGCGGAAGCCTGGGCGATTATTCGGCGATGGAAGTCCTGGAGTTGGAGACGGGCCTGCAGTGCGCGGAGTTTGCGGGGCACGTGGGCGGCCTGGAGCTGGCGCGGCTGGCGGCCGAACTGGGGCGCGAGTACAACGGGGCGTGGCTGGTGGTGGAGCGGAACAATCACGGCAGCGGCGTGCTGGCGCATTTGGAAAGCTCCTGCCGCTACGAGCGGATCTATCGCGAGGGCGGGCGGCGCGAGGGCGAAGCGGGGTGGTTGACCACATCGCTGAGCCGGCCGGCGGCGCTGGGACGGCTGGACGCGGCGCTGGTGGAAGCACCGCGGCGATTCGTGAGCCGACGGCTGCTGGGCGAATGCCGCAGCTTTGTGCGGATGGCGAACGGCAGCACGGGAGCGCGCGCGGGAACGCACGACGACCGGGTGATGGCGATGGCCATCGGGCTGGCGGCTAGAGAGGAACTTCTAGCGAAAAGCTGAAAGCTGCCATCGCGTAGAATGCAAGTGAACAGCAGCGTGAAGTGGGGGAGCAGTTGGCGGTTCTGGCGGTGCAGCAGATCCGGCGGATGCGCGGGGGCGCGCAGGGGCAGCTCATGCTGGGCGCCGACGGCCACGTCTATGTCGTCAAGTTCCAGAACAACCCGCAGCATATTCGCGTGCTGGCCAATGAGTTTCTGGCTTCGCGGCTGGCCCTGGCGGCGGGGCTGACGGCGCCCGAATGCGAGCTCGTTGAAGTCTCCAACTGGCTGGTGGAGAATACGCCGGAGCTGGAGATGGACCTGGGCCGGACGCGGGAACGCTGCAGGCCGGGGCTGCAATTCGGATCGCGGTTTGCAGGCGGGCTGATGCCGGGGCAGGTGGTTGACTATCTGCCTGAGGAGCAACTGGCCGAAGTCCGGAACCTGGCCGAGTTCGCCGGCATCCTGGCACTGGACAAGTGGACCGGAAACGCCAACGGACGGCAGGCGGTCTTTACGCGCCGCCAGCGGGAGCGGCGCTACAAGGCGGTCTTCATCGACTTCGGCTATTGCTTTCACGCCGGCGATTGGCAGTTTGAGGATGCGCCGCTGCGCGGAGTCTACTACCGCAACGACGTGTACCGGGAGATCAGCGGCTGGGAGTCCTTTGAGCCGTGGCTGACACGGATGGAGACCATGCCGGCCGAAACCATCTGGGCCGCGGCCGGCGATGTTCCTCCGGAGTGGTACGGCGGCGACCTGGGCGAGATGGAAGCGCTGGTGGAAAAGCTGCTCCTACGGCGAAGCCGGATCCGGGAACTGATTGAGACATTCGGGAAGTCGGACCGGAGGCCGTTCCCGAAATGGATGGGAATGGGAAAAGAAGAGGACAAAGACGGTTGGATGGAAACCCGATGGGGGACTAACATTGCGGGGAGGGTGAATTGAAAGACAGCTCCCGGCTCCCGGCTTTCAGCTTTGTGGAGACGCAGCGAGCGGCCGCAACGTTGGGAAGATGATGGTGGAGCTGATTCTTTCCGCCACGGCAAGTTCATTGAGGCTAAGGGCTAAGAGCGGAGAGCTGACATCGCATTATGAGCGGCGAAATGCAGAGACGCGCCTGCGACTTTCACCTGCTCCGGTATGTGCCGGACGCGGTCAGGAACGAGTACGTCCATATCGGGGTGATTCTGCGCGAGCGGGAAAGCCGGCGGGTGGAAGTGCGTTTTACCCGCGACTGGCGCAGGGTGCGCTGCCTGGACCCGGACGCCGACACGGCGCTGCTGGAAGGCATGGAGAGCGAACTGCGCAGACGGCTGCAGTCCGAGGCGGGCGCGAACCTGATGCGGCTGCTCGAAGAGTCGCTGTCGCTGAGCGTGCAGTTGACCGACGCCAAGGCGTATCTGGCGGAAAGTCTTCCCGCCGGGCTGGAGGAACTGATGCGCCTCTATGTCGACCCGCCGCCCCGGGAGCGGTTGCCGCGGTTGAGCGGCAGGGCCGCAATTCAGGCGCGCATGCGCGCCGAGTTCGAGCACGCCGGGGTGTGGGAGCTGATGAGGAAGCGCATTGCCGCCTCGGAGTACACGCGGCCCGGCGACCCGCTGCGCATCGACGCCGGATACCGGCCCAATGGCATCGTGCGCATGTTTCATGCGGTAAGCCTTGAGCCGGGCGTGGAGATGGCCAAGGTGCTGGCCTTTTCCGCGGCGGCGCTGCACGCCGGCGTGGAGCGCGTGGAAAGAGCGGCGCTGGAGCTGACCGCAATCATCGAACCCGCCACGAAACTGGGGGCCACCGATGAAGAGCCGGAACGGCTGGCCATGTACCGCTTCGGCGTGGAAACGATGGAGGAACACCGGATCAGGGTGCTGACCACCTCGGACCTGGGGCGAGTGGCGGAGACGGCGCGGCGGGAGCTGAGAGTGTGAGGGGTTTCAGCTCTCAGCTTTTAGATTTTTCTCTAAGTGTTCATGCGCAGTTATCGGGTTCTTTCTCTGCTTCGAGTTATCGATCAGAAAAAAATTTGGCGGAAGTTTGCAGGTAATTTCTGTTGTTTGCGGTAGGATAAATATTGTGAGTCAGAAGTTGGGGAGTTAGAAGCTGAAGGCTGAGAACTTACAGCTAAAAGCTCATAGCTGAAAGCTGCAAAAGAACCAGGCACTGCCCTTTTGAGGGTTGTGCCTTTTTTGTTTTCAGGCGGCGGAAAAGAGGATGGTGCGCGTGAAGGTTGCGGAGCAGTTGCGGGAGATCTGGCGGCAGGCGACCC
>JAJZME010000051.1 GCA_021803035.1 Acidobacteriota bacterium
TTTGGACGTCAGCCAGGCACGGCGTTCCCGTTCACGGCGGAGGTGATGAATATCAGAAGAAGTAGCCGCCATTTGTTCTTCTCTGGGGGGTCTACAAAGCTAGAGGACTGTCATCATTGGCTGCCTGCCTGGGACGCTCTTATAGATTGGCTGGCGAGCAATTAGTGATCAGGCGTGGGACGACGCTGTCTGAGCCGATGCCGTCATGGCAACAATTTCGTCGGTTGCAGAGATTGCTCCGTCATCAAGTGCGCGGACCGAATAACCGGATTGGATGAGCAAGTCAACACAAGAGCGATGTACGTCGTCACCATGCGTGGCCAGCAAGATGACCGGTCTGTGCTCGAGTACTCGCTTCGCCCCACGAAGGACGCCGGCTTCCGCACCTTCAACATCTATCTTGATCAAATCCGGTGCCTCAATCTCACCAGCAGCGAGCAAAGTATCGGCACGCGAACATGAAACCCGCAGCGATCCTCCCGCCGCCAAGTGACCCATTGACGGGTTCGCTTCCGGATCGAAGCCGCTCTCACCGTCGAAGTCATCCAAAGCGCGGGGAGAAATTTGCACGTTTTGATACCTGTTCATCTGCACGTGCCGTCGCAGGAATTCGATGTTCCTGGGAAAGGGCTCAAATGCGAATACTTTACCCGTTGCTCCCACGAGTTCCGCAAAAAGCAAGGTATAGAATCCCACGTTGGCACCGATGTCCCAGCAGACCATTCCTGGCCGAACCAGATCCATGACTTTTCTCTGTTTGGCAGCCTCATAAGAACCCAGCCAGCAGCCGTGGGTGGCTGAACCGGCGATCCATCGTTTGCCCTTTAGCGGCCCCTGCAGGATGGGCACCACGGCGCTCTTTGGGACAAGACGAAGCGGCAGGCGGAGAGTCCGCCCTAACAACTCCGATTTGGAATACCTGAGTAGTTAATCACGTATGCTCCATCAACCCAAAGAGTCTATCCGGAAGGGAAGGGGTGGCTTCATTGATCGAGATCCGGCACAATGCAAATTTAGATACTTAAAATTTCCGCACTTACGCCTTCTCTTCTTCGTAATCCTTCAAATTCTGCTTCCCGTAATAGCCATAGTACGAATACCCATAGGCTGAAGTATTGTGGCTGAGTTGATTCATGACCACGCCAACAATGTTCGCGTGGACGCGATGGAGGGCCGCAATCACCTCGGCAACTGCCCGGCGCTTCGTTCCCGCGGCCTTACTGACGATGAGGACACCATCTGCGGCAGAAGCCATCTGGAGACCCTCCGCAAATCCGAGCAGCGGCGGCGCGTCCAGAATCACCATGTCATACTCTTTGCCGAACTCGTCGAGCAACGTTGCCAGCCGCGGACCGATCAGGTCTGCGGCGCGATGCGAGCCGATGCCGGCCGGAAGCAGGCTGAGATTGGCCTTCCCGTCAATTGGAATGACTGCATCCTGCCACGGCAGTTCGCCGGTGAGCACATTGGCAAGGCCCTGGTTCGGAGTCAGCGCAAACTTTGCATGCAGGCTCGGGCGGCGCAGATCCCCGTCCACCAGGAGAGTCTTCTTGCCGTGATCGGCATTCGCGATTGCGAAATGAGCGGAGAGCGTTGTCTTCCCTTCTCCAGGTGTCGCACTCGTAAGCACAAGCGAGTGCAGCCGGCCTTCGAAGTCGGAGAGAAAGATGGTGTTGCGCAGCGTCCTAACGGCCTCGTCAAAGCGCGAGGATGCCGCATACCGATCTCCTTTTTGCCTTTCCCTGGCGCCATCCGCGGGAACGATCTGCGGTGCAGTGGCAGACTCTTTCCTCCGCGGGAGCTGCGCCGCAGCCTTGTCGATGGGAATGGTAGCAATGACGTCTGTCTGGAGGAAGCGGCCAGCCTCCTTGGGATCGCGGAGAGTGGTATCGAGCCTGTCCCACAGAATTGCCGCCCCGACCGCAAGCAGCGTCGAAAAGAGAAACGCCAAAACAAGATTGATCTTGATATCCGGGAAGACCGGCCTCAAGGGCGGGCGAGCGTAATCCGCGATGCGAATGTTGTTGTTCTGGAAGCCCTGATTGATGTTGGCGTCTTGTATCTTTGTGGTCAACTCGTTGTAGAGCGCCCTGTCCGTATCAGCTTCCTGCTTCAACTGCTGGTACTGAAAGGAGCGCGCGTTCAGCCGGTCCCACTTCGCTTTGGTCTTCGCCACGGCCGCCTGGAGCAACTGTTCGCGACGCAGGCTCTCTATATACTGCGCCTTAGCCTGACTGGCAATTCTCAACCGGGCCGCGTCAATCTCCTTCTGGACTTCAGCCAGCTCAGAGGCCGCCTTGTGGTATTCGGGATAGCTCGTGCCGTAGATGGTCTTGACCAATGCAAACCGTTGCTGAGCCTGATTCAGGGTGTCGGTCAACTGCGCCAGTTGGTTACTTCCCGACAGCGCCGTGGCGTTCGCCAAGGAGCCCGACTTGATCGCGTTCCAAACGGCTTCCGCTTGTATACGCGCCGCTTGGGCGGTCGTGTAGTCGTTGTTGAGCTGGAGAAGACGGGCGGACAGAATGTTCGTCTTTTCCCCCGGATTAATAACGTCCAGATTCTTCTCGAATTCGGCGAGTGCCAGGCTGGAGCGTTCCATCTTCGCTTTCAATGCGTCGAGCTGCCTTTCCATGAACGATGACAGGTCCGCCGAGGAGCGTATGCGAAGATCGTAGGTCTGGAAGAGGTAGGACTTGGCGATTGCATTGGCCACAGCCGCCGCTCGCTGCGGATCCTTGGAACGGTAGCTGATGAGCAGCAGAAAGGTGTTCGGTGGGCGAATCACCTTCAAAGCTGGCAGAGAAACCGGAGCAGCAGCTAGGCGCTGCTGCTCCGCAGTTGTAATACGTCCGGCCTTCCCATCCGAGGCAAGAAGGTGAAACTTCTCCGCCACGGGCCTTAAGACAGAATCCGATTGGATCAGTCTTATCTGTGTCGCGAGAAACTCGTCTTCATCAATTGAAGCTCCGGGCTGATTGGAGCCTGCACCTACCACCTCCGACGGAGCCTGGGGATTTACATCCACCGTAACCGTTGATTCATAGATGGGTTTCAGTCTGGATGAAATGATAAGTGTTGCAAGCACACATGTTGCGACAAATGCGGCCATCTTCCAGAAATGCCGCCGAAGGATCCAGAAATAGTGTGAGAGCGGGACAGCGGGGACATCCGACACAACAGGTTCATTGAAAGGAGGGACGATGTACTGGGGCGGAGCCATCCCGATTGACGGCTGATCGGAGGGTGTTTGGTCTAGGCGTCGTGGCCAAGTGGACATAGCTTTCTCGAACCTCAATGGTAGACGTAGAGAAGTGTTGCGCCGATGGCAGTGGCCGCGGAAACAGTGTCTTGCAAAATTACCGGGCTCATCGGCCCCCCCATCTTGCCAGGGACATACAGGATATCGTTTGCTTGCAGGGCGACGTCCGGCGATTTTCGTCTCATGATCTTCTTGAGTGGGACCGGGATTTCGTTTCGCCCTACGGCGCCGCCTTCTCTGCGATAGATATAAGCTACGCGTCCCGAACGACGGCCGAGCCCCCCCGAAAGAGCCAGCGCCTTCATGATGCTGCTCTGCGAGCTGCCGGTGATGAAATAATAGCCAGGTTTCTTGACGTCTCCGACGACATAAATACGGCCTGCCTCCGGCACCCGAACTACATCTCCCCCGTGGAGATCGATGTTCAGGGCCGGATTCGCGCTGTCAAGGAGGCCGCTTACTGGTATGCGCCGGATCAGAGTGGCTTCTTTACCGTTGGCACCTGGCTCATGGCTGCTGACCAAAACCTCCGAGCCGGCGTGAGCAGTCAGCCCCTTCGCCCGCGAAATCGCGTCCAGCAAGGTCACGGGGCCCATGGCCTGAAAGGTGAGGGGCGATCTCACCGCACCCACGACCGTGATAGGCCTGCTGTCATATTCAATTATGGTTACGGTGACGATCGGGTTTAAGAGCAGGTGATCCTTGATCAGGGTGGCCGCAATAACTTTCTCCAGGGCCCGGGGATAAAGTCCCGCTGCATGGATCGGCTGTATCACCATCGGCAGCCGGATGTTGCCTTCCTGACTGACGCGGACGGGGCCTGTCAGCGGCGAACTATCATAGACCGTAACCTCAAGCAGATCATCGTCTCCGATTCTACCCACGGCAACGCTTGGAGCGCCGCCCAACGTAGGCGTCGCGGTTGCCTCTCCTCCCTGTATGGTCGGCAGGAGAGGCTGCTGCTGGGCCGCCGCCACCGTCGCGGCAAGCACAAAGAGCATAAATACTGTTCTTTTCATTGGGGCTCCGCAGTAGGTTCAGACACCCGAATGCGCGCCTTATGGCATACACTGCCCGGCGTCAACCCGGCATGCTTGGTCATGACAATTTCTCTCTTAAGTGCTTTTCCCGGTACATGAGCCGGTCTTGCAGTTGGTCAGTTGAGTAACTGAGGATGTCCATCTGCGTCTGAAAACCCCGCAAGATTTCCGGCGAGGTTTGGTTATACCTGGCCACCTACGATCCCACATAGTTCGCCGAGATAATCCTCGAGTCCCTTTTCCCAGGGCGGCAAAGGTGCGATGCCTAATGAAGTTGCTCGCCGGTTTGCCAGGACCGAGTAGGCCGGTCTCGGCGCGGGGCGGCCGAATTCAGCGGAAGATATGGGAATCACCTGAACTTGGCTAAGGCCTCTGGCGGCAACGATCTTCTTCGCAAATTCAAACCAGCTGCAATTTCCCGTTCCAGTTAAGTGAAAGATTCCGTATTCCTCGGTCGTCAGCAGTTGTGTGAGTGCTTGTGCGAGGTGGCGCGTATAGGTCGGCGCGCCTTGCTGGTCGTTGACAACGCGAATTTCCGGTCGTTCGCCGGCGAGACGAAGAATTGTGGAAACAAAGTTCTTGCCGTTAGGACCGAACAGCCAGGAGGTTCTCACGATGAAGTGACGGTCCAGAATCTCCTGCACATGCTTCTCTCCCTGCACCTTCGTGCGGCCATAAACGCTAAGGGGACAGGGCAGATCGTCTTCAGCATAGGGTCGATTGAGCCTGCCATCGAAGACGTAATCTGTACTGATATAGAGCATTGCAGCGCCAACATGCCTTGCGGCCTGAGCGACATTGAATGTTGTAAGCTCATTGCCCGCTTTTGCCTTTTCCGGCTCAAGCTCGCAGGCATCCACATTGGTAAATGCTGCAAGATGAATAACTGCGTCGGGCCTTTGCCGCGTGAAAATCTCCCTCACGGCGTGTTCATCGCAAAGGTCGCAGTCTTTTCTGGTCAGTCCGCTAACCTGGTGCTCTCTTTCGAGGACCGGGATCAGTACCGATCCCAGCATGCCTGCCGCCCCGGTTACGATGATGCGCATTGAAGGCTCCCCGCGGGGACATGTAGCTTGGCCGACATCTACCCACCGCGATCATCCAGTGTCTCATAGTACGATCTGCACACCAATTCTCGGTTCTGTATCTCCACTCAAGGGCCTTCATAAGTTGAGCGGTTGTCTGGGCCAGCATCCTCAGCGGCTTCGTTCTGGCATACGGAAGCGCTGCGATCACAACACATCCTTGAGAGCCATATGCACTCACACTCTCCTTCGTATCCAGAGATGTGCCGTTAGGACAGCAATTTGTTGCCGCCGGCATCTCGCGACCGAGTGAGCTCAGCGGAAAGTTGTTCGATCTTCCTGTCCATGTTCTTGATTTGAGTGCAGAACTCTTCGATGCGAGCGCCCAGCATCTCGTCGCGTGACGAGCCGTTGAGAAGAGTCCGCATGGCGTCGCGCGTGAGGTCGGAGACGCTCCGCGCGCCGGTTGCGTTGCAAAGCTCTCTGAGCGCCGAATATTCCTCTTCAGAGAGCCGAACGCTGATCATGCGTGATCGCGGTTTTAGGACTGTCATGCCGGAAAGGTGGTACGTTGAGAATTTTGTTGCTGGTTGATGCTTTCGTGGATACGGATATTGAATCGACAGCGCGGCACTCCAGGACCCATTTTGATATTCCGGGAACCAGCAGGGATGCTTATCCCTTCAGAGCCTTATTTCAAGACAGGCTTCGCCCCCTTCAGTCCCAAGTGCCAGGGACTGCTCAGACACAAGTTCGCGGAGGCTGCCTTACCGCAGCACAACTCCCCTGCGTTGGAATCTGCGGGGCCCGAACCTATGACGCCGACCAGAGGCAACAATATGCGGAATACTTGAGAGTTTGCAGAGGAAGCTAGAGCACTTCACCCATGAACATTGAAGTACTTCACGGATGAACATTGAAGTACTTCACGGATGAACACTAAAGTACTTCAAGCGTCATACTACACCCGGATCGGCTGCCGGACAACCCAAACAAAAAGCGAAATGTAAGACAATTGCGGTACTTTCGTAACTGGTCGTACCTGCAGCCAACACCTCAACCCCAAGACCACAAACAGCATAGAAGCCCTTGTGGAGGTTCTTTTGCACGTCTCGGGATATAGGATGTGCTGGGCTCCGTAACCAGAGTGGACATGCCTGAACACGTGAAGTTTGGGTTTGACTCGGATGACCGCCGCACGCAGCTCCTGGTCGCCTGCCGGACCCGGATAATCGGCGGGGCTATTATCAAGAACTCCGCCGGGTGGTCCATGGGTAATGAGAATATCCGTATCGAGCGGAAAATGGAAACCCCAGAAACACTCGCCAAACCCAGCTACGCAAACCACCCAGCCGTGCACGAAGTGCTGGACAACAGAGCGTACACAAGAAGTTTTCTCGTTTGCAGCAAAGTTTTCGCGCCGGGTCGAAGCCAGTTTCACTGCCGGGCAGATATCGAGCGCCGGCGGGGCTCTGTTGTTGCGCCAGACCGAAGCTACTGCTATTTGCCGCTGTATATCTTCGCGGGCGATCAACTGCTGTGTGCGCGGCTCAGGCCATCGAACGTGGACGGGGCCGCCGGCGCGCTGGATGAAGTCAAGCGCATCGTGGCCCAGTTGCGCGCCCGATGGCCGAAGGTGCGCATCATGCTGCGCGGCGACTCGGGCTTCTGCCTCGAGGAGTTGATGGCCTGGTGCGAAGCCGACCAGAACCAGGTGGACTTCCTGTTCGGACTGGCGCACAAGAGCCAGCTGCAGAAGATCATCGGCAAACAGATGCATGAGCCGCGATTAATGACTAAATGCTGGTAAGAGCTCGCTGAAGCCTCAGCCCATAGAGTTTTATGCCGATAACCCGGTCAGCCGGAAGTGGAAGAGAGGCTGAAGGTCCACATGAGAAAGATACATGGGCTGGCACTGGGAGGCGCGCTCCTCATCGCAGGATGCACATGCTTTGCGCAAGATACTCAGATTCAATTTGGGCAGATCGAAATGAATACGGAACTGGCCCCCAGGCCCGCCGTGCCGGATGGCGGGACGAACGGCGCTTCGTTCTCTGGTCTTGCGCCCGCAGCATCCACTGCGGCGCCCTCCGTGAGCGGGGCAGCGTCCGTCGCGGACGCCATTCGCATCCTGCGTGCTTCGCAGCACCCAGCTCTGGGCACGAGGTATTTCCTGCTGAACGGACTGCACCTAGGCATGGCAGGTCTCGACCTGGCTCTGACGCAGCGCTGCATCGACGCGCACCGCTGCCGGGAAGGAAATCCCCTGATGCCGGCGTCGCTGGCGGGGCGCGCCGGCGTGGAATTCGGGCTTGTCGGGTTTGGCGCGCTGGTCAGCGGCCGGATGAAGCTGCACGGCTTACACTCGTGGTGGGTCACGCCGTTTATAGGCATCGTGGCTCACGGGGTGGGTGTTGCAACCGGGCTGGCGCACCAATAACCCCGGGCACTCGTGGCAATCGGCAGGCAGGCGACACGGCCACCGGAGCGATGGCCGGCGGCATCGGCGGAAATGTCCGAGATATGATCTCCGCGGAATGGAGGATCGGGGCCGAAGTCCTCCTCAGACTTGCATGACTTCCGCTTCCTTCTTGCGCGAAAGCTCTTCCATGCGCCGGATCTCCTCATCGGTCATCTTCTGAACCTCTTCGAGCGACCGCTTCTCTTCGTCTTCACTGATCTTCTTTTCCTTGGCCAGCTTCTTGAGAGCCTCATTGCCGTCGCGGCGGACGTTGCGGATGGCCGTGCGGTGCTCTTCGAGGATCTTGTTCAGGTGCTTGCAGACCTCGCGGCGGCGCTCCTCGGTCATGGGCGGGACGGGGATCCGGATCACCTTGCCGTCGGAGATGGGGTTGAAGCCGAGATCAGCCGCCTGAATGGCCTTTTCAACCTCTTTAAGAATGTTCGGGTCCCAGGGCGAGACGAGGATCAACTGCGCCTCGGGCGCGGAAAGCTGCGCCAACTGACTGATGGGCGTAGGCGTGCCGTAGTAGTCTACCTTGACCTGGTCAAGCATGTGCACGCTGGCCCGACCAGTGCGCGTGGCGGCCAGATTGGCCTGGAAATCGGCCACCGCGCTATCCATACGCCGCTTGAGATCGCTGTTAAGGTCCTTGAGCGCCGGAATGCCGGCCATGATCGAAACTGCCATAGGATTCTGTCCTCGCTCGGCCAATTTGCCAACGGTTATTCTACAACCACTACGCCCTCAAACCGGCCTGCGCAGCTGGCTAAACAGCCGCCATCCGGGTTGAAGCCGCCTGTTCGTGCGCGTGGTAACTTGACCGCACCAGCGGGCCCGACTCGACATGGCGAAAGCCCATCCTGAGGGCCTCGGCCTTCAGCTCGGCGAACTCGCGCGGGGTGTAAAGACGCGCCATGGGGAGGTGATCGCGCGAGGGGCGCAGATACTGGCCGATGGTGAGGATGTCACAGCCGGCGCGAGCCAGATCGCGAAAGACCTCCAGCAGTTCCGGCGTCTCCTCGCCCAGACCCACCATCACGCCGGATTTCGTCACTCTGCGGGGATTCAGCTCTTTGGCATAGCGAAGCAGCTCCAGGGAGCGCTCGTAGCGTGCGCCCGAACGGGCGACGCGATAAAGGCGCGGCACCGTCTCGGTGTTGTGATTGAGCACCTCAGGAGCGGCTTCAACCACGATGCGGATGGCTTCGCGGTTGCCCTGGAAATCGGGGATGAGCACCTCGACGCGGCAGGTGGGAGCCTGGCGGCGAATCTCCTCGATAGCCATGGCAAAGATGCGCGCGCCACCAAGCAGATCGTCGTCGCGATCCACGCTGGTGACGACGGCATGCTCCAGGCCGAGGGCGGCCACGGCTTCGGCCACGCGGCGCGGCTCATCGTAGTCGATCGGCTGGGGCCGGCCTTTGGGTACGGCGCAAAAGCCACAGCGGCGCGTGCACAGGTTGCCGAGCAGCATGAAGGTGGCGGTTTTGTGGTGCCAGCACTCGCCGATGTTGGGACACTGCGCGCTTTCGCACACCGTATGCAGCCCAAGCGAGCGCGCCAAACGCTTGAGACTGTGGTAGTTCTCGCCTACCGGGGCGCGCGCCTTGAGCCAGTCAGGCTTGGGCGCCGGAGCGTGCCGCGCCGGCTCGATCTGGACGAGGGTCTGGGCGGAATCGATCACGCTTTCATTGTAACGGCAGCGAAATCGGGCCGTTTTCTTCGAATAGCAAAGCCACTCACCTGTTGGCCCAAAAGAGGAATCATCGCAGGATACACGGGCTGCGGCTGGATGGAAATGAGAGCGCCGTGGAGTTCATCCAGCAGGGCAATGTACCCAATGAGTTTATGAATCTGCGCCATCTGCAGTATCCTTCCTTCAAGCCGGAGCCGGTCGAGCAGTTGCACAGTCTGTGCCGGTAACGGCAGGACGGGACTTGAACCGCCAAGTTGGACGGGCAGCATCTTTTGCTGCCGCCACGCTGGTTGGGCGGAGAGACTAAATTTTTGTCCCACGGGGCATCATTGAGGTAGGCCGCATAGTTCGCCGCCCAGGCGCGGGCTGCGGCCTGGGATGAGGCTCATCGGATGCAATGCTTAGCTGAGAAAGGAGTTGTCGATGAGATCCGACCGTTCATTACTGGCCTCCGCGGCGTTCCTCGCAGCGGGGCTCTCGACCATTTTTTACTATGGCACCGCCAAGAGCGGCATCAGCGCCGCGCTGCCCTGGTCGAACTCCACATTTCACCTCAGCGTGGTCATTGACGGCCCCGGCGCCATCGGAGGTGTCGTGCTGACCGTCATCGGCGTCCTCTTTCTCGTCTGGGCGATTCTGGGGGCTTTTACGACCTTCCTGACCAGGGGAGGCAAGTCCAGAGGGAAAAATGTCACGCGCTTTCCGCAACCTCCATCGGACCCGCAGCACCATGACCAAGCGGCCTCGGCAGCCGAACAAAGGCGCACCCTTTGAGCATCCGCTCTGTCCGGACTCAGGAGCGAGTTTCCGGTTCGCTGGATCAAAGTTCCGAAGAAGCTACAGCTCTGCCCAAGGTGCTCGTGGCAAATAGGCTGCGCCTATCCTGCAATGCGAAAAACTGCATTCCCGGCTTGTGGGAGCGGACCGTTTTCCGCTGTGATTCCAAATCTGCACGCAGCGGGCCGGCAAGCTGAGCGGAATCCCGCCCGGACTTACAAGGTATGGAGATAGGCGAGCAATTCACGAAGCTGGCGGTTGGTGAGATTTGTCGCCGGCATCAGGCCGTAACCATGAAGAATGACGTCGGTCAGGCGCCCATTGGTGGGCGGCGCGCCGGAAGGCATGGCCTTGAGCTTGGTAAGCGCCTGCAAGCCGGGGCCGTGCAGCGCGCGGGTACTGGTGGCGTGGTGGCAGCGGGCGCAGTGCTCACGGAAGACCGCCGCTCCGCGAGCTTCCTGCGGGGTCCATTGCGACGGCGGCATAGAAGGCGGAAGTGGACGGCACCCCGCAAGGCCAACGAGGCACGCCGCCGCGAGGGACAGAGCAAGATAAGCAGCAATAGACCGGAGGCGCATCTACTATCGATGATACAGGCATCACTCGGAAGCCGCGATGGCCTCCACAATGCGATCCATGGCCTGGACCTGGACATCGC
Source organism: Acidobacteriota bacterium (assembly GCA_021803035.1). GTDB lineage: Bacteria > Acidobacteriota > Terriglobia > Terriglobales > Acidobacteriaceae > Telmatobacter. The sequence continues at coordinate 10,923 of JAJZME010000051.1, forward strand.
TGCCTGGGCGGCGGCCATCGACAAGAATGGAAAAGGCCAGCATTTTGCCGCTTGCGGTCTCGACGTAGCCTGAGAGTGTATTGACTTCATCGAGCGTGCCGGTTTTGGCCCATACATGGCCCTGGAGCGGCGCGTGGCGGAAGCGGTCTTCGAGTGTGCCGTCCACGCCGCCGATGGGCAGGGTTGCGCGCCAGGCAGCGCCCCAGGGCTGGCGGGCAGCGTAAGCCAGGAGCGTGGTGAAGGCGCGCGGCGCGATCCGGTCGTCGAGGCTCATGCCGGACCCGTCGTAGAGAAAGAATTCGTCGTCCTTCACGCCCGCGTTGACCACAAACTGCCGCACCACGCGAGTGCCTTGCTCAAGGCTGCCGGTGCCGGTCTCGATCTTGCCCAACAGCCGCAGGTACAGCTCGGCGTGCAGGTTCTGACTGACTTTGTTGGTCAGGGTGATGTCTTCGATCATGGGCACGGAGACACGCGTGGCGAGAACTTTGCGGCCCCTCAAGGGAGCCTCGACGGTCTTGAGATCGGAGCGGAACAGCTTGATGGGCTGCTCGCGCGCCCCGGCGAAGTCGCCATTTCCGAGCGGTAGTTCGTGCGCGGTCGCGGGCGTACCGGTTACGTGGATGCCGCGGTTGATCAGCGCGGTTTCAAAGGCCTCGGCAGCGTACTCGGCAGGATCGCCGACGGCCAGGTCCAGACTCAGTCCGCTTCGCGGTATGGTGCCCCAGGTGCGCACCAGCAGCGAGCCGGGCATGTGGGATACGCCGGGATGCGCCACGGCGCCGGGCGGCGCGGGTGTCATGTTGTTCTCAAGGGTGTAATAGGGGATATTCGGGCTCCACGCCGCACGGGTTGGAGTGTAGGGAGAATTGGTGGGCAGGACGGTGAGTTGCTGCACATTGTCGTTAAAGGTGAGCGCGGAGACGGGCGCTCCATACTCCCACTGCAGGTCGTTCCACGCCCAGCCCTGCCCATACGGCTGGTCGATAAAGAAGCTGTCGTCGCCCACGATGTTGCCTTCCACGGTGCGCACACCCGCCTGCTCCACTTGCTCGGCGAGGAGATCCATCACGCTCATGGGATCGTGGCGGGGCGTTTGTCCGTCGGACGGCTTGTACGGATACTGCTGCCCACTCAGCGTGGGATCGCCCGAGCCCAGCAGCACCAGGTTGCCGCGCAGCGTTCCTGCGGCGCCCAAGTCGCCGCTGGTCACCACATTGGTGGTCCAGGTCATCGTCTCCACCGGCAGCAGGGCAAAAGCCGCCGCAGTGGTAAACAGCTTGGCATTCGAGGCGGGAAGGAACAGGTGCGTGTCGTTCAGGCCATAGATGGGCTTATTGTCCAGCGTGACCACGCTGATGCCGAAATCCGAGTAGCGCAGATCGGGCTGGCGCAGGATGGCCTGGATGCGGGCGGCAAGCAGTCCGGGGCGCGCAGCCATGGGCGGCGGCGTTCGCCGGTACGGGCGGTGTGTCTGCGCCGCCGGGCTCACGGGCAGAAGCAGGAAGCTCGCGAGCACACAGATCAGGGCTCGGCTGAAGATCATCATGCCCGGAGTGTAGCAGGAGCGGAGGCCCGCGACACGGCCGGGCCACGTTGCCGTATACGTAGAATCAAAAATAGTTAAGCATAGGATTGATCGGGAAATGGCTACGCATCGCGCCATCGCCGTCTGGAAGCTCCGCACGCGCACGCTGGAACTGGGAGCGCGCACACTGGTGATGGGCGTGGTGAACATCACCCCGGATTCGTTCAGCGACGGCGGGCGTTTCCTTGACGCCGAAGCCGCCGTGGAGCAGGGGCTGCGGCTGCTGGACGAAGGCGCGGACATCGTCGACTTGGGCGCCGAAAGCACGCGGCCCGGTTCGCGCGCCGGCGGAGCGGCCGGGACTGAATTTGCGCCCGCCGTCAGCGGCGCGGAAGAGCAGGCGCGGCTGCTGCCGGTACTCGAAGGCATTCTGCGGGCGCGGCCGGAGGCGATTGTCTCGATCGACACCTACAAGGCCGGGACAGCCGGCGCGGCGCTGGCCGCCGGCGCCGAAATCGTGAACGACGTAAGCGGATTTGCCTGGGATGCGGCGATGCCCGCGGTTTGCGCGGAACATGGCGCGGGTGTGGTGCTGATGCACACGCGCGGCCGGCCCGAGCAGTGGCGCACGCAGCCGCCGCTGGAGCCGGATGCGCTGCTGGCCATAGTGCGCGCCGGGCTGACGGCGAGCATGGAAGCAGCCGCAAAGGCCGGCATTGCGCTGGAAGCTCTCGTGCTCGACCCGGGCTATGGATTCGGCAAGCGCTTTGGCGAGAACTACGCGCTGCTGGCGCGACAGGCGGAACTGCTGGCGCTGGGCCGTCCGCTGCTGGCCGGGCTCAGCCGCAAGTCGTTTCTGGGGCACACGCTGGCACCGCTGTTTGACGGCGCCGACGCGCCGGCACAGGCTCGGGACACCGCCAGCATCGCCGCGCTGGTAGCCGCGATTCTGCACGGTGCGTCGATGGTGCGGGTTCATGCCGTGCGGCCAGCCGTGGAGGCCGCGCGAATTGCCGATGCGATCCTGGACGCGGGTTCGGCGGCGAAATAATCGGCAAAAAATTCTGTGGAAAAGAAAAATATTTTAGGGGGGTGGGTACGTTGCGGGGTGGTACGGACCGGGCACATGCCTGACAGATTGAACCGGGCACATTCCCGACACTACAACGAGAGGCGGTGACAAGGTGAAGAGCAAGAGCTGGGGAGGCTGGGTGTTCAGATGCAGCGGAATGGGTCTGCGCGGTCATGATTGTCTTCGCCGTGGAGTGGCCGTGTGTAGAGGCAGTCATGTTTCTATTCTGCACGGCAGACGGAAATTATCTGCAATCGTAAGGTGATGGATTTGCAGAGGTTGGGGCGTGCGGGGCTTGACTGGTTTTGGGAATGCCTTGGGGTGAGGCGTTTTTGCCGGTTGTCCGGAGTGGTGCGGTACGGTTGGCGTGGCTAGGAGAAATGGAGCAAGGGTCACACTTGCCGACAAATCGGGCGCGCCGCCGTTAGTGGATGCATAAATTATTCGTTTCGAAGTATTTGCATAAGCTTCTGAAGACTTGCTGACAATACGCTCCGAACGCGCTTCTTCGCCCTGGATTATGCGCCCCGGTGCAAATTCATCGTCTTTCTGGCGGTGATATTCTGGGGCCGTCGTGAGCGCGAGAACCGATGCTCGGCGGCGGTCCTTGGCCGGATGACTGCGGATTTGCGGATCTGTGTGGTTCTTTGCACTTTTCCTCTCTGGGGGTAGTGGTCCTTGAGTTCTATTACCCCTTCCGCTGCCCGCCCCTCCCCAACCTCGGAACGGCTTCACGACTGGTCTCACCTGGACGCTTCGCTACGGGAGATCTTGATTGAGGCCTCTACTGCCCGAACTTGGCCAGAAAGAGCTCCATGTCGTGATTCGGATTGCTGAAACCCTGGAACTGCCCGGCAGTCATGCCGCCCAAGAAGACACTCTGATTTGCGAGACTCACGTACACAGGCGTCGAAACCGAAGTTGCAATGGTTGGACCGTCCATTCCGGTTCCGATCCGCTGCGCCCAAATACCGCTTCCGCTTGAACTGATCTTTGCCAGAAAGATGTCGGCCGTCACGTTTGGCGCAACAGGACCCGTGGTTGTGCCCCCTACGTAAATATCCCCATTCGTGTCCACGGCGAGGTTCTGGCCGGGGATATTCCAATTGCCCGCGCCAAACTGGATGTTCCACAGGGCGGAGTCTGTCTCCGCGTCCATCTGCATCACTTCCATTTGAATATCTGTGGGAAAGTTGTTGGTGATTTGCGCAACGCTCTCCCCCACGATGTCGAGCTTTCCCCCAGGTACGGCCTGGATGGCGGATGGATAGAAGATTGGCGGAGTGGTGCTACCGTCGAAATTCTGTAGCCACACCGTTGCCCCCGTTCCGCCATCAAGCTTCAGAACAAATGGCTGCGCGAGGGTAGAGGTATGACTTCCAGGAAACGTTCCGCTGGTGGCGCCGACGGCGTAGATATCACCGCTTGCGTCCACAGTTACGCTCGACAACGAATCCACAGCATCTGTTCCATATGTCTTCTCCCACAGTTCGTTGCCGCTTGCATCCACTTCTTCGACGAACATATCCTGCCCGCCGCTGCTATCGTCCACCTCCCCGGCAAAGATCAGGTTGCCGTTGCCATCCGCGCAAATGGTTTCCGGGAGCGTGTCCTGCAAGGAAGCATACTGCTTGACCCACAACTGATTGCCGGAAGTATCGTACTTGGCTACGAATGTTTCATCGATGCCGTTGGGATTCGACGCGCCCGCAAAGGCGCCCCTGGTATCGCCGAGGACAAAGATTCCCGCAGGTGTTGCGGCGACGCCGTTGAAGGCTGCCTCGCTGCCCTGGGCCAGTTCCTTGGCCCAAAGCTGGTTTCCGCTGGGGTCCATCGCATAGAGCGCTCCTTTGAGGACTCCATCCGGCACCGAGTAGCCAGGCAGGTTTCCCGCCGTGTAACCGGCAACAAGAATATCGCCGTCAGGATCCGTCACAAGCCCAGTAATCGTATCCCCCTCATAGTTATTGGTTCCGAATTCATGGACAAATTGGAGGGTGTTTGCCGCGGGAAACGGGAAGTTCTGGGGCGAGGGGCCGCTCCCGGAAGACGCCATAGGCGACCCGCAACCCGCGATCGCGATCAGAGACATAAAAATAAGGATTCTCCGCGTCATCTCGAAGCGAATACCAAGGCAGAAAGCACAGATCTAGTTAGCATCGGCGTATCCCCCGTTGAAGTGGGCTTCTATCTAAGATATGCAGGTTGGGAAAATGGACTTGACGAAGATTCTCAACTGCGCAGGCATTTACCCACGTCATCAACTTACACGA
>JAJZME010000053.1 GCA_021803035.1 Acidobacteriota bacterium
GCTGACTTGCCGGCTGGCTCATGCGGCCGCGGCAGATTTGCGACTTATGCGATATGAAAGGCAGCTATTAGCTGCTGGTTGCTGGTTGGCTGCACTTCTGCGATCTGATCCGATGCCCGACTTGCGCGGCAGGCGGGTAAAGCGGGCGAGGAAGAATCGTCGTACCGCAATGTGAGAAGTGCGGTCATCCGGATCTGCATTGTTCGCTGGAAACGAAATTGCCTGCAAAAAATATGTGGAAAGGAAAAATATTTTGAGGGGGGGTGGCTGTTGCGCTTCGGGGGGCGGCGATTTGGGCTCTGCGGAGCGCGCTCCGCGCTATCTGGGTGGCATACGGTCTGGATTGGCTCAGTCATGCTCGTGTTCTCTGCCGGAAAGCGAAGATGGTTCTATTCTGCACGGCGGAGCTGAAATTATCTGCAACGGTAACCTGATGAATTTGCATGGGTTATGGAGCACGGGGCTTGACGGGCCTGAGTGATCGAGCTTTTGCCGCAGAAAGTAATCGAAGAGAGGCCGCAGCCATGCGGGCCTGGGAGCATGGCGAAGAGCTACCGGCTCCGTTTCCCTGAACAGGATTTTCTCCTTGCGCCGAGCTTGCGGGAGTGGCTTTCGGAGAGCGGCCGGGCATATATCGTCAGCGAGATGATCGATGGCCGAGAGCCGGTAACCGCTGGGCTGCGGACGACCACGGTCAGGATGTTTCCGGCGCTCTCAATTTTGCTTTGAGAACCTTGCCGGAGCTGTTCTTGGGCAGTGTTGGCAGCACCACGAACTGCTTGGGGACAAGCTGAGCGGGCGAACGGGCTTTGAGGAAAGCGGTCAAGCGCTCTTCCAAGCCAGAATGTTCTTTAAAGCGGGGTACGATAAACGCCTTGGCAGCTTCGCCCAATATCTGATCAGGAACTGGAACGACAGCGGCTTCGAGCAACTCGTCGAAGGCCAACAGTTCCTCCTCGATACGGCGGCAACTGACTCGTTCGCCGCCGCACTTGAGAAAGTCTTTGGCGCGGTCTACGACATAGATGAAGCCATCGCTGTCCACCATGGCGAGGTCCCCGGTGCGAAGCTCCCCGTCTCCGAAAGACGCCGCGGTTTCCTGAGGCGCGCGCCAGTACCCGCGAGCCACGTTGGCGCCGCGGGCCACAATCTCGCCCACCTCGCCCGGGCGCACATCCTCTCCCGCATCGTTGAGCACGCGCAGGACGACGCCCGGAATGCCGCGGCCGATGGACCCAATCCTGGCGGGCAGGCACTCCGGCGGGAGATAGGAAAGCCGCGCGGTGGCTTCGGTTTGCCCGTACATGATGAAGACCTGGGTCGTGGGCAGAGCAGCGCAAAGCTCGTGAATCACAGGGGGCGGCAAGTGGCCTCCGGCCTGCTGCACATACCGCAGGTGAGGAAAGCTCTTCTGCCGCAGGGTCGAGTTGCGCAAGAGAATCTGAAAATGGCTTGGCACGCCGGCAAAACCGGTGCAGGCGGTGTCGATCATCCTTTGCAGCACCGTCTCCGTGTATATAAAGCGTGGCTCGACTACCAGAGACCCGCCCACGCGAAGATGTGTGTGGAGCAGCGAGGTGCCGAAACAATAGTGGAACGGCAGAACGGTCAGGATGCGGTCATCTTCCCTCAGCCGCAAATACTCGATGATGGATTCTGTGTTGGCGATGATATTGCCGTGGGAGACCATTACACCGCGTGGCTGGCCGGTGGATCCGGAGGTGAACATCAGGGCGGCAAGGTCGTCCGCCCCGACATCGGGAAACGGCGAAGCTGATGGCTGATCTGCTGCCAGGGCATCGATCTGAGAATCAGTGACAACACGAACCTCTGTCCGGCCGGGCAGCCGCCGCGCCGCGATGTTCTTTTCGATGAAGATGGCGCGAGCCTCCGTGTTCCGCAGGACGAACGCCATATCGTTCGAAGTGATGGCGTCCGACAAGGGAACGCAAACGAGGCCTGCCCGCAGGACACCAAGGTAAGCCGAGACCCAAAAGAAGGAGTTTTCCCCGAGCAGCACTATGCGGTCACCTTTGCGACCGCCCAGGGCAAGGATCGCCCGGCCTACCTGCTCCACCCGCCTTTGCAGATCTCCATAACTGTATTGATCATGGATGAAGAGCAGGGCTGCGCGTTCAGGGTCCTTTCCTGCAAGGAGAAACTGAGCGACATTCATCTGGCTGTCCGTCATACCAGTACCTGGCGGCCGGCGCTCGGCTCCATCGCCGCTCGTCCGTCGAGCTTCCGCACAACGTATGCTGTGAGGTTCTCGAACGTGTCGAGATTCTCGGGGGTAAGTTCCCTGTCTTCGACTATGATGCCGAAGGTCTCTTCCAGAAACGCAACCAACTCCAGCACCCCCGTCGAATCGATTAACCCATTTGCGAGAAAGGAATCGGAATCACCAAGGACAAATTCCTGACGGAAAAGGAAGTTTTGATAAATGAAAGCTCGTAACTGCTCAAGGATTTCTCTGTTCATTTGTTATTCCCCTCTTTCATGCAGTTCGTAGACTGCCTTACAACTTTGCCAGCGCCATAAGCAAGTGCGCGGCAGCAATGCGCCGCCCAGCGCCGTTCAGATGTCCGCCATCGGTCGTGAATTCGGGAGCAAGCGTAAAAATTCGCTGGCCGCTGCCGATCAGCTCCGATCGCAGTCCATCGCAACGCGTCGATTCGACTCCCGCGAGATCGAAAACCGGATCCGAATTGTTATAAGCTTGCGTGAGCAACCGGTTGTACTCATTGCGCTTGCGGTTCAGGTCTCTCGCGGTTGCCCGGCCCAAAGCGCTCTTGACCCAGCCCTTTGCGGCCGGCTCCGCAGTGGTAAGCGGAATGGTGATGTGCACGACCCGGAGCAACGGGTATTTCGACTTGAGAGCGTTCATTTCGCGGCGGTAGATGTCAAACATGCGCGCGATATCGGTGGAGGGGCCAACGTCTGCGTAGCAGTACTTGTACATGGCGATCCCACCTTCGCGGCCCAGTCCCTTGTCGACTATGGTTCTGAACGCTTCGGCCTTTGAATGCGGATCGCCGTTGCGGCCGATATGGGATTCAACGAAGGCTGGCTCGGTAAGAAGTTGTGGGGCGGCCGACTCCACAATGCGAAGCTTCAATCGCGGATCAGAGGCCATGAGATCGCGGAGACCGCGCACGATATCATCGCCAACAGATTGATGGCCGAAGAAGATCCTCTGGGTTGCCAGGTGGGACAGATCCGACGCCGTCAGAGCGGCGAGGCTTGCACTTTCGACTGACTTCACGGCCCTACCTCCGCAATGTCAAATACAGAAGATAACCACTCTATAGTGCCATCAGACGAAAAGTTACACCATTATAACTTGCGGCCATGCCGAGTCAAACGAGTAACTTGCACCTCCTGTTAGAGTAATTGACCTTAGTTACTAAGAATCTATTACGAGATAGAACTTATAAGGTGGTAATGTGGCACGGTGTTGCGAACGCCGGCCATCAAACTCCACGCTGTCCGGCCAGACATTGCCGGCAAAAGGAGTTGCATGGTTGGCGGCCAGCGGGAACTGATGTGAGCGGGATCACAGTGGGCCCCACTGGCCGGCGAGAAATGCTCAGGCATGTGTTGCGGCGCCTTGCCGGTGGGGAGAGGCCCTGATATGGACGTTGCCCAACTCTGCTCGAAGTAACTGACTTATAGGGCTATTCTTTCGAGTGCTTCAGCTTTGTCTGGTCCAGCCCCGTCGAACCGCCTGGAGCGCAGAGTGAGTAGCAGCAAATGGAGGACCCATGGCAAACGCACATTCCGAAAGAATCCCGGCGGCATCGCAGGAACATCACTGGCCAACTGCGGTCGCGGCTCTCTTGGCAGGCGGCGCCTTCTTCTCACTCTGGTTCTGGCTGCTTCCGCGGTGGCTGGGTTTCCATGCGGAGGCCGCAGGTGCGGCACAGTGGCGGTGGATTGCGGCGCTTCCATCGGTTTTGGGATTCGCGGTTGCTTTGCGCTGCGTGTGGGATTTTGGATGGACCGGACGCGGAACGCCGGCTCCGGTTGCTCCGCCGAAGCGGCTGGTGGTTGTGGGCGCGTACCGCTACGTGCGCAATCCCATGTACCTGGGCTTTGCGACAGGCTGGATCGGATTGTGGGTTGTATTCGGACAGGCCAACTTATTCGCAATCGGAGCCGTGATTGCCGTCGCTGTGGGAGTACACATCTTTGTTGTGGCGTATGAGGAGCCGACGCTAAGCCGGAAGTTCGGCGCGGATTACGAACTCTATTGCCGGAACGTGAATCGATGGCGGCCGCGCCTGCGAGGATGGGATTGCGCGGGACTGGGGACAAGAACGGCCGCAATGAGCCGCCATCCGTAACGGGATTCCTGTCTGGGAGCGAGTTTGTGATGGCGGGGAGTGAATCGCCAGCGTGCGCGGGATCGGCCTCTTCGGCAGAGGCGAAAGATGGACGAAGGTTGTGTAACTTCGCGGGAGACAGCTTCAGCGCCGCCCTGAAAGCGGCATGGCGCGGCGGCGGCCAGACCGGATCGGGGTGCGGGCCCGGAAAAAATCTCCTTGACATTGGCGTTTCCATAATGCTAAAAAACACGATCGTTCATTTTTTGAACAAGCGTTCATTCGGTTATGCCCAAGCTCGGCAAGCACCGCGTCGACCAGAATCGCCGCCAGATAGAGGAGGCTGCCTTCAGCCTGTTCACGCGGCAGGGTTTTCACGGGACGAACATTCGCGACATTGCCGAGCTGGCGCAGATGTCAACGGGGGCGATTTACACCTACTTCCCCACCAAGGACGCGCTTTACGAGAGCGTCGTACACAGTTACCAGAAGAGCGTGGTCTCGAGCTATCAGAAGCGCATCCGTTCCTGGCTGGCGCGGGAGTTCCAGAGCGCCGCGGAGCCGTTTTCGCGGCACAACCTGGAGGGCCTGGCGCGGGAGATCCGCTCCTTTGTCTACGATCACGCCGATTATTGGAAGCTGATGTACATCGACGTGGTCGAGTTCAACAACCAGCACTTCGCGCACAGTTTTCACAACGTGCCGGAGCAGTTCAACTGGCCACTCGACGGGCAGTTGAAAAAGGTGGCGGCCAATCCCTCGTGGTGCGGCATTGACCCCGGCTTCGTATTGGCGACCATTTACATGCAGATCCTCACCTATTTCCTGGTGGAACGGCTGTTTGGCGGCGAGCAGCACCTTGGGGTCGCGGAAGACACGGCGATCCGCAGGATGATCGACATGGCGCTGAACGGCATATGGAGGATCGATGGGGCAGGTCCGCGGCCCGCGGCCGGTCGCCAGGGGTCTCCGGGGCGGAGCAGGAAAAAATCAGACAATCTGGCCGTCAAGGTCCGGACAGGCAAAAAGATATCGCGTTAGCCCAGGCAACAGGAAAGATCGAGAGGTGCGATATGAGGATCCAACTCACAGCCATGCTGTTGGGCGCCATGCTTGCGTCCGCAGCCTATTTGGGGGCCCAGACAGCAACAACAGGACAGATTACGGGAACGATTCACGACCCTTCCGGCGCGGTGATTGCGGGGGCCAAGGTGGTGCTGACATCACCCACGGGACAGACGCGGGCAACGGAATCGAGCGGCGAGGGATATTACCGGTTTTCCGGCGTGGAGCCGGGCGAGTACTCGCTGGAGGTGACGGCGGCGGGGTTTGCGACGTACACGGCGACGGGGATCACGGTAGGCGTGACGCAGACGGCGGACGTTTCGCCGCAAATGCAGGTGGGGGCAGCCACAACCAACGTGCAGGTCACCGAGCGGGCGCCGCTGGTGCAGACCGAAAATCCCACCATAGGCCGCGTGGTGGAGGAGCAGGAAGTTCACGAGCTGCCGCTGCCCACGCGCAATTACCAGCAACTGCTGGGTCTGCAGCCGGGAACCACCATTCCGCTGACCAACAACATCGCGCTGGGCCGCGGCGATGTGGACATCAACGTGAACGGCCAGCAGGCGACGAGCAATAACGTGCTTATCGACGGCATTCAGGTGAACTCGATCGGAACGAATTCGACGCCGAACATTCCCGTGCCTTCGATCGACGCGGTCAAGGAGTTCATTGTGCAGACCTCGCTCTACGACGCCACGCAAGGGCGAAACCTGGGCGGGAATGTGGCGCTGGTCACGAAATCGGGGGGCAGCCAGTTTCACGGGAGTGTGTTTGAGTACTTCCGCAATGACGCGCTGAACGCAAACGACTACTTTCTGAAGCAGCAGGGGCAGCCGCGGCCGGCGCTGAAGAAGAACCAGTACGGCGCCACGCTGGGCGGGCCGCTGGTGAAGGAAAAGACGTTCTTTTTCCTGTCGTACCAGGGACAGCGCGAGGTGAACGGCGCCGATCCGTTTTCGAGCCTGTCATACCTGAACGTTCCCAGCGGGCTGACCAACGACCGCTCGACGGCGACGCTGGTGAATTATGCGAACTCGCTGGGCCTGGGGGGATACTACGCGGCGCCGGGCAATTATCCGTGGCCGCTCATCTATCGCTGGCCGACGCCGATTGATCCGACGGCGCTGGCGTTGTTGCAGGCCAAGCTGCCCAACGGGCACTATGCGATTCCAAGCGCGGCGGCGGGAAGGCCCTGCTCGACGGCGGCGTCTGCACTGTTCTCCTACAGCGGAGCGCCCGCAACGTTCTGCACGGTGCCGACGACGATCAGCACCCGGTCCACCTTTGACGAGAATCAGTTTGACGTGAATCTGGACCAGAACATCGGCTCCGGGGATCACTTCAGCGGCAAGTTCTTCTCGTCAAACTCGCCGGAATATCAGGGAATCTTCAGCTTTCTGGGCGCGAATGCGAACGAGGCTCCGGGCTACGGTGCGCCGCTGAACTTCCGCTACCGGCTGCTGTCCCTGGATGAGACCCACGTATTCAGCCCGTCGCTGCTGAATGACATGCGCATCGGCTTCAGCCGGATTCACGGAGTTTCGTATCCCACGGAGCCTTTTACCAACGCGCAGATGGGCATCTACAACTCGCTGGCGAGCAGATACAGCGGGTTGGCGACGATTGGGCTGACGGGCGACTTTACCGTGGGTCCGGCGCCGCTCTCCGACCAGAAGAGCGTGACGGAAACCTTCATGTACACGGAGATGGTGACTTGGAACAAGGGCAGAAACAGCATGCGCTTCGGGTTTGACGTGCTGCGCCACCACGTGGACTTCTACTTTCACGCTTTCACGCGGGGCGAGGAGATCGTGAACAACTTTGGGTCGTTTCTGCTGGGCGGCAACGATGCGAACGCGGCACTGGGCGGCCTGCCCGGCAATATCACCGGGCTGCTGGGCGACGGGGTCCCAGATCGCGGCATCCGCATGTGGGACAGCGACTTCTTTTTCCAGGACGACTTCCGGCTTACGCCGCGGCTGATGCTGAACGCCGGGCTGCGCCTGAACCGGTTTGGCGGACCGAGCGACATCCACAACCGGATGGTGAACTTCCTGCCTGGTGTCTTTGCGGCCAACAATCCTTCGGGATGTACGACGGCGACCGCATCGTGCACGGGAACGAACGCGGGATTCGTACTCGGCGGCAATCCTCTTTATAACAACCAACTTGCCCTTGATCCGCGCGTTGGTTTTGCCTGGCAGCCGCCGGCGCGCTGGAACCTGACGGTGCGGGGCGGATTTGGCGTGTATCACGACCGGGTTTCGTCGCGCATCGCCAACCTGCAGATCTTCAACTATCCGTATGACATCGTGGGGGCGGGCTTCGGCAACCTGGAAACGCCGTTCCCGAACTTCACGGGCGTAACCTTCCCGATGCAGGCGACCGTACCCGCGGCGCTGCCGCTCTACTACTACAACACGCCGCTGGCGGTTTCGACGCCGATCAGCGGCTACTACGTGAACCCGAAGTTTGCGTCGCCGTATGCGTATCAGTACAGCCTGAGCACGCAGGTTGAGCCGTGGCGCAGCTGGCTTGTGCAAGTGGCATACGTGGGCGTGAAGGGCGTGAAGCTGCTCAATGTGCTGACACTGAATCAGTATCCGGGAGTGGCGCCATTCGGCGCGGCCTTCTCCACGAACAAAGCGTTTAACGGCCTGGAGTACGTGAATAACAGCGCCAACAGCGAATACAACTCGCTGCAAGCGAGCCTGACCAAGCGAATGGATCAGCATCTGCAGATGGTGGCGTCCTACACGTTCGGCAAGTCGATCGACAACTACTCGGGAGCGCCGGAGAACGAGCTGGCGGCGCTGCCGGGAAACCAGAACGATCCGGCAAGCCAGCGAGGGCTTTCCGATTACGACCGCAAGCACCGGCTGGTGCTGAGCGGTCTGCTGGACGAGGGCGCGCCATTCAAAGGCGGATCGAGACTGGCGGCCACGGTGGCCAACAACTGGCAGATGGCGAGCATTATGACTTTCCAGTCGGGGACGCCGTACTCCGTGAATTGCATCATTGGCTCGTCCATCAACAGCCGCGCGGATTACGTCACCGGGACGGTGGCGCCGAAGCCCGCCGGGACCGAATTCAACCCCAATGCCTACCAGTGCGATGCGGGGGTGTACTTTCCGCCTTACGGCAATACGCCGCGCAATTTCCTGCGCGGGCCGGGACAAAAGAACGTGGACCTGAGCATCATCCGGAACTTCCCGATCAAGGAGAACAGCGGCGTGCAGTTCCGGGCGGAGCTGTTCAACGTGGGCAACTGGGAGAACTTCAACAATCCCAACAACAACATTGCGGTGCCCAGCACGGCGGGCACGACGCCGGCCCTCTCCGCTTCGGGACCGCGCGTCGTTCAGTTCGTGCTGAAATACCACTTCTGACCATGCGGCGGGTGTCCCAGGCTGTCCGCGGCGCTTGCGGGCAGTGTGGGACATCACGAGGAATACGCGGCATTCAGGACCAAGACGAGCGGCAAGGAGAACGTATGAGCTTCGAGAGCTTGCGTGGCAAGCGCGTGCTGGTGACAGGCGCGGCGGCGGGGATCGGCAAAGCGACGGCTGTGCGCTTTGCGCGCGAAGGCGCCCGCGTGGCCGGATGGGACGTGAAGGCAGAGGCGGGTGAGAGCTGGGAGGCAGAGTTGAAGGCTCTGGGCGCGGACGCCCGCTTTGCCGCCGTGGACGTAACCAACCCGGGCGCGGTCGAATCCGGGGTTGCTGCGATCATAGACACCTGGGGCAGTGTTGATGTGCTTGTGAATAACGCGGGCATCACGCGCGACGCGCAACTGGTGAAGGTGAAGGATGGCCAGATTGCCGGAGCCATGACGGATGAGGCATTTGACGCAGTGCTCTCCGTAAACCTGCGCGGCGTATTCCACTGTACGCGGGCGGTGGTGCCGCATATGATTCGCGCCCACGGCGGCGTGATTCTGAATGCCTCATCGGTGGTGGGTTTGTATGGCAACTTCGGGCAGACCAACTACGCCGCCACCAAGGCCGGCGTCATCTCCTTCACGCGCACCTGGGCGCGCGAGTTGGGCAAGTACGGCATCCGCGTGAATGCTGTAGCGCCGGGATTCATCGCCACCGAGATGGTGCGCGCCATGCCTGAAAAGGTGCTGGAAGGGATGTGCGCGCACACGCCACTGGGCCGCCTGGGCGAGCCGGGCGAGATCGCCAGCGCCTATGCGTGGCTGGCCAGCGACGAAGCGGCGTTCGTACACGGCGCCGTGCTGAGCGTGGATGGCGGAATTGTTCTGGGCACATAGGGCCGGGGTCGAGGGATGCAAACAAATCATGCAGGAGAACGCGCGGATGCGGTACGCAAGAATCATCGGCACAGGCGCTTATCTTCCGGAAATTGAAATCAGCAACGACGTGTTGCGCAAGCAACTGGCGCATGTGCCTGAGTTTGTGGACAAGATGGAGGCCAGCACCGGCATTCGCAAACGCTGGTATGCGCCCGAAGACTGGGCGACGAGCGATCTGGCGCTGAGGGCTGCCGAGACGGCGCTGGCTGATGCCGGCCGCGCGCCCGCCGATGTAGACCTCATCATTCTCGGCACGGATTCGCCCGATTACATTACCCCCGCAACTTCCGTGGTGCTGCAGCACAAGCTCGGCGCAAAGCGCGCGGGAACGTTCGATGTGGGCTGCGCGTGCTCGTCGTTCCCCGCGGGCCTGGCTATCGCGTCGGGTCTGCTGGCCACGAATGCAAACCTGAAGACCATCCTGGTGCTCGGTGTCTACATGATGCACAAGCTGGCCGATCCGAAGGATCCGACGATCTTCTTTTATGGTGACGGCGCGGGCGCGGCGGTGTTGGAGCCCGGCGACGAGCCGGGCTTCCTGTCGTCGGCGTTTCTTGCGGACGGCGCCTATGCGAAGCACTGGGGCATTTACGCGGGCGGAACAGCGGAGCCGGCCAGTGAGGAAGCGCTTGCGGCCGGACGCACGAAGGTGAGATTGATCGAGCGCTACCCGCCGGAAGTGAATGAAGAGGGCTGGCAGAAGCTGGTGCGCGAGGTGGCCGCCGCGGGCGGCTTCAAGGTGAGCGATATCGGGCATGTGCTCTTTACGCAGGTGCGCAAGAAAACGATTGACACAGTGATGGAAGCGCTGGGCCTGGAACGCGAGCGCAGCCATTGCATCATGGAGGAAAAGGGTTACACGGGCTCGGCGTGCGTGGCGATGGCTCTGGACGAGGCGCGCCGGCTGGGCAAGATCGAACCGGGCAGCATCCTGGTGCTGGTGGGCTCAGGTGTTGGCTACAATCAGGCGGCGGTGGCGTTCCGATGGGCAAGCTAGCGTCCCAC
Source organism: Acidobacteriota bacterium (assembly GCA_021803035.1). Lineage (GTDB taxonomy): Bacteria > Acidobacteriota > Terriglobia > Terriglobales > Acidobacteriaceae > Telmatobacter. The sequence goes on from JAJZME010000053.1 coordinate 10,714, forward strand.
ACCGTCGATTTGGCCGCCGGAGGGCAGCATTATCTGGCCGGCGGCTCGGGCGCGCCGCTGTTTTTCTTGCACGGCGTGGGCGCCATCGCAGCCAGTTGGTCGGCTGCCGGTGAGGCGCTTTGCGGCGAGTATCGCGTGGTGATCCCCGACCTTGCCGGGCACGGCGCCAGCGCGCCGCGAACCGGCAAGATCACGTTCGCAATGCAACTGGAGGCGCTCGAAGCCATCCTGCACGCGGAGGCGGCGGAGCCCGCAGTCCTTGTGGGCCACTCGCTGGGCGGATGGCTGAGCTGCGTGCTGACGCTGCGCCACCCCGAATTGGTGCGGTGCGTGGTGCTCGTGAATGGGCCGCTGCTGCTGCCCTGGCCGGAAGGGCTTTCCCTCCTGCCCAACAATCGCGCTGAAGCGGCGCGGCTGTTTGCGGCCACCAGCTCTTCCACCAGCGCGCCGGTGGGCGACGCCATGCTCGACGCTTATATTGCCTACGCGCGGACCGGCCCCATCGGCCGCTTCGTCTTCGATCTGGAAGCCTGGAAGCCGTATTTTCTCGATGACCGTCTTCAGCATTTTCCGCGGCCTGTGGATCTGATCTGGGGCATGGACGACGAGTTGGTCAGCTTTGCCAATGCGGAGATTCTGCTGGCCCGGCTTCCCAACGTGCGCGTTACGCGGCTCGAGGGCTGCGGCCATTTGCCGCATATCGACTGCCCGCAACGATTCATGGAAGCCCTGCGCGCGGCGCTGGCACGGACGGCGCCGGAAAGAGAGACCGTATGATTGCCGGCGACATTCTCAGTGAGCGGGCGCGGCTGTCACCGCATGATGAGGCACTGCTCACGGTTGCGGACGGCCGCCGCTATTCGTATGGCGAACTGGATTCGCGGGCCGATCGCCTGGCGCAATCGCTGAGCGGCGCATTGGGCATCGCGAAGCGCGACCGCGTGGGAATTCTTGCCGAAAACGGCGTTGCTTTTCTCGATGCATTCTTCGCCGCCGGGCGCCTGGGATTTGTTCTTGTTCCGCTCAATACACGCTGGACTGCAAGCGAACTGGCGCAGGTGGCGCGCGACTGCGGCATGAAGGCGCTGCTGTACAGCGGGCGCTATGCGGCAACAGCCGGGGAACTATGCCGGAGGGCACCGATCGGCCGAAGCCTGCAGCTTGACGACAACGCCTACGCCAGGGGCGACGAGGCCTTCGGGCGCACCGCCTGCGAACCGGAGGATCTCTATCTTCTGCTCTATACCAGCGGCACCACGGGAAAGCCCAAGGGCGTGATGATTCCGCATCGCATGGTGGCGTGGAACGCGTATAACACCGCGGCATCGTGGCAACTGTGCGCAACGGATGTCACCAGCATCTGCACGCCACTTTATCACGCCGGCGCCTGCGTCTCGATGCCGTCGCTCTTTCTGCTCGGCGGCCGGATCGTCCTGCATGAGGGCTTCGATGCCGGCGAAGTGCTGCGTACGATCGAGCGCGAGCGCTGCACATTCTTCTTTGCCGTACCCACCATCTTGGAAATGCTCACGCGCGCGGCGGAGTGGCCGAACGCGGATTTGAGCAGCCTGCGCTGGTGCATCAGCGGCGGCGCTCCCCTGCCTGCGCCGGTCGCCGCTCTCTATCGCCACCGCGGATTGGTGATGAAAGAAGGCTACGGCCTCACCGAAGCAGGGGTGAACTGTTTCGCGATGAGCGCGGAGGAATCCCGGACCAAAGCCGGCTCCATCGGCAAGCCCATGCTGTTCACAGAGGCCAGGCTGGCGCCGGTTGCGGGCACGACGGAAGGCGCGGGCGAACTGTGCCTGCGCGGGCCGCATGTCGCGAGCGGTTACTGGAATCAGCCCGCAGCCAGCGCCGCGGCATTCGATGCCGACGGCTGGCTGCACACCGGCGACCTGGCACGCGCAGACGAGGAGGGTTTCTATTGGATCGTCGGGCGGCTAGGAGAAATGCTCATTTCCGGCGGGGTCAACATCTATCCCGCAGAGATCGAGACCGCGCTGCTGGATCATCCCGCGATTGCCGCCGCAGCCGTTGTCGGAGTCCCCGATGCGAAATGGGGCGAGGTTCCGGTGGCATTTCTGGTGGCGCGCAGGCCCGTCACAGGTGAGGAAATCACTACCTTTCTCAGCCAGCGGATAGCGCGATACAAGCTGCCCAGGCAAATTGAATTTCTCACTGAACTGCCGCGCACTTCGTCCGGCAAGGTCGCGAAAAAAGAGTTGTACGAGAGGTGGACGCGCTTGAAGAGTGCCTGAGCCCCGCCCACAACATGGCAGGCCATAGGCTGGGCATCGAAGCGCAACCACGAGATGAATGATCAGAGCCAAGGAGCTTGAACGAATATGAAGACTGTCATCATCGCCGCCAAACGCACCGCCGTGGGCACGTTTATGGGCACACTGAAGGACGTTCCTGCAACCGCACTGGGGATCGCCGCGGCGAGGCCGGTTGTTGCGGGCCTGCCGCCATCGGATGTTGCCGACGTGATTGTCGGCAACGTGCTGCAAGCCGGAGCAGGCATGAACCCCGCGCGCCAGGTCGCTCTCGGCGCGGGCTTGCCGTCGCGCGTGCCTGCCCAAACCATCCAGCGCCCCTGCGGCAGTGGCCTGCAGGCGGTGGTGAGTGCGGTACAGGGCATCAAGGCCGGCGATGGACAGCTCTATCTTGCCGGCGGGATCGAAAGCATGTCCGGCGCGCCGTTTTTGTTGAAGGGAGCCAGATCCGGCATACGCATGGGCAATGCGGAGCTGATTGACAGCATGGTAAGCGACGGCCTGACTGACGCCTTCGGCAACTGCCACATGGGCGTGACGGCTGAAACGGTCGCGGCGCGCTGGGGAGTTACGCGCGCCGATCAGGACGCTTATGCCTGCGAGAGCCAGCGCCGCGCCGCAGCCGCGATTGCCGCCGGACACTTCAAGGAAGAGATTGTGCCGGTCGCGGTTCCCTCGCGCAAAGGAACCGTAACCTTCGTGCAGGACGAGCATGTGCGCGCCGATACCACCATGGACGGACTGGCCAAGCTTCGCCCGGCATTCAAGCCGGACGGAGGGACGGTGACTGCCGGCAATGCCAGCGGCATCAACGATGGCGCGGCCATGGCTGCAGTCGCAACCGAGGAGTATGCGAAAGCCAATGGGTTGCCGGTTGTTGCGGAGATTGTCGGCTACGCTGTGTCGGCGGTCGATCCCGAGGTGATGGGCATCGCTCCTGTCAGCGCCATTCCGGCGGCTCTTGCAAAAGCGGGCGTCAGCCTGGCGGATATCGATCTTATCGAATTGAGCGAAGCATTCGCCGCGACCGCAGTTGCCGTGATCCGCGAATTGCATCTCGATCCGGCCCGGGTGAACGTGAGCGGCGGGGCGATCGCGCTCGGGCATCCCATAGGCGCCTCCGGAGCACGGCTGCTGGTCACGCTGATTCACGGCCTGCGGCGCATGAACAAGGAACTGGGCGTTGTGAGCCTCTGCATCGGCGGCGGAATGGGAATCGCAGCGGTTATTCGCGCACGATAGGCGACCGCGCCTTGCAGCAGATAGATCCGCTACCCAAGCCGCGGCTCAGGAAACTCCAGGGCAATCGCATGAACGGGCAGTTCTGCCCGCACTGGCCTTGTTACGCCGCCCCGATGGGGCTCCGAGGTGTTTTTCCGGCGCTTTCCCAGCGTTGAAACGCTGGGCTAACGAACATTGCGCCTACGGCGCCAGCAAATCGGAACCACTGAAGTTAACAAATAGCCTTCATGCGATCGCCCTGCAGGAAACTCGGGAGCGGACGTGCAACCGGCTCGGCAAGTGCTATGATTCCTGCACAGCCATCGGTGGGGAAATTTCAAGGCGCAGCGCTGCCCCCTGCAAGGCGATGCAGCCGCGGGCGTTGAGCATGGCGTTTCTGTTTTGAGGCACGACGATGCAATTGGATGCCTTTGGCGCAGGTCCGGACAGTTCGGCGGAATCGCGGCTTCAGGAAGCGGACGCAGTGCCGCCAGGCTCACCGAATTTCCGGGAAGAGCGCGAGGAACTGGAATGGCTTCTTCGCCATCCGGAGATGGTCCGGTCCGCCAACCTGGTGCGCTTTCTTTCCTTCATCTGCAACCGGTACTTTGACGGCGAGTCGGACGAGATCCGCGAGTATTCGATTGCCGTGGAGGCACTGGGCCGCAAGGCGACGAGCTTCGATTCGCATGTGGATCCGATAGTTCGCGTGACCGCCAGGGCGCTGCGCAAGAAGCTGGACGAGATTTACAAGAGCGACGGCAAGGACCGGGCGCTGCAGGTTGTTCTGCCGGTGGGGCACTATGTGCCTCAGTTTGTCCGCACGCCGCAACCGGGCGGACCAGCGGAAGGCGCTGGCGATGAAGCACAGCAGGCGCGCAATGTTCACTGGCTGGCCGCGCACCGGCGGGTGATGGTGCAATCCGGTTTGGTGCTGGTGGCGCTGGCGGGTGTTTTTGTGGCCGGTTATTTCTTCGGGCAGCACGCCGGGCACTCGCCGGTCTCCGTAAGCCATTCATTCAACTGGGGTCAGCCGGTTTGGAGCGACGAGTTCAACGGGGCTACCGGGCAAGCGCCAGACCCCGCCAAATGGACCTTCCAAACCGGAAATAACGATGGTTGGGGCAATCACGAGCTGGAGATTTATTGTGCACCACGCGGCCCGAACCCTCGCGGGTGCAATCCGCGGCGGCCGAATGCGTTCCTGGATGGCGCGGGTCATCTAGTGCTGCGCGCCGAACGCAACGCGGAGGGAGATTGGACTTCGGCCAGGATGACCACCAGCGGCCTGAAGGATTTCCAGTACGGGCGAATCGAGGCGCGCATGAGGATGCCCGTCGGCCCCGGGCTTTGGCCCTCGTTCTGGATGCTGGGCGCGGACTTCAGGAAAGTTGGCTGGCCGGCCTCCGGTTCCGTGGATATTGTGGAGAATGTCTCAGAAACGCCGCGCACCAACGGCCTGGGGCCGCAGATGATCCGTGCCACGGTGCACGGGCCCCGCTATTACGGCGCAAACGGCCTGTGGCACGACTTTATGCTGCCCGACGGCGGGCGGGTGGACGACAGCAGCTTTCACACCTACGGCATCATCTGGTCGCCCGGCATGATCCAGTTCTATGTGGACGACCCCGCGAACGTGTATTTTGTGCAGGATGCGAACGACATCCCGGCGGGCGGCCAGTGGGTCTTCAACCACCCCTTTTCGCTTGTCTTGAACCTGGCCGTGGGCGGCGACTGGCCGGGAGATCCGGATGCCTCGACCCCGAATCCGGCGGACATGGTCGTGGACTATGTCCGCGTCTACAAGATTCCCGCAGTTCCGGCGCCGAGCATCATGTGGCAGCCGGTGCACGTGAAGAGCGGGGCTTCCGTGGCCAGCCTTGTGAGCCTGCAGGCGCGGCAGTACGCCGGCCGGGTGCTGCTGAGCTGCACGACGCAGCCCGCCACGGCCACGTGTTCTCTGGCTACCTCGGTTGTGAACTTCTCCGATACGCTCTCGCAGGAAGACACGCTGACGCTCGCGACGGAGTCCTTTTCCGACAAGGGCAGGACGACGGCAGCGCCGGGTCACTATAAAGTCACCATTACGGCTACCACCATGAGCGGAAACCGGTCGCAGCTCACCGTACCGTTTGAGGTTACAGGCGGCGGATAAACCGCCTGGCCAAGGGTAAATGGGAGCCGATTTACGCCGGATTTACCCGTAAATCAGAGGAAGTATTCCGTCCGGGCTTTGCCCGTCACGGCCATGCGCAGCGATCTCGCTGCTGCCGCCCAATGCGCGATCTCCAATGCATCCGCGCGCCTATTTTGTTCCCCCAGATCACCGGCTACGATTCACGCACTATCGTGTAGTCGCACAAGAAGATCGGCGCCTTACGGCGATTCGCGCAGATTGGAATCAACCCCCGGCAAGGTGTCTTTCTGCCCGGTTCAGGCGGCCCTCCGCAAGGGGTTGAAAGTTGCTTTCTCGGTTAACCTGTGCCGCTGTGGGTTCCGCTGAGCCGGGCGCCGGCGATGCTACCCGTAAATTTATCTGCCTTTACGTTTCCAGCCGCACTGCGCAGCGGGTTGAATACGCAATGTTCCGCAGAGTTTGCAAAGGGGCTTCTGCCATCGGGCGGGGCGACACAGGCGCTGCCTCAAGTCAGGAGCAGAGGAACGTTGCACGGACGCGGAGCCGTTGATGGCTTCGAAGACGCCGGCGAAGCAGTTCGGGAAACGATTGACGAGAAGAGTAGGAAGGATTGGGACGATTCTCGCAGTGACGACGAAAATGCGCTTGCCCGGGAAGGCGGAACTTCCAACCCGGCCGATGGACAACGGAAATGGCGTCGCCGGAGGACAAAGCGCACCGCCCGCATGAAAAATGCGGCATTATGGAGGATACGTAGCCATGTTCAAGAGAATGGCGCAACTTCTAGTGGCGCTGGCTGTGTGCGTACTGGCCCTGCCGGTTTTCGCGCAGTCTGACCGGGCCACCATCACCGGCACCGTGATGGACGCGTCGCAGGCCGTGTTGCCCGGGGTGCGAGTCGAGGTGACGAACACGGGGACCAATGCGACACGGGTAGCGACGACCGACAATACCGGCTCCTACCGGATTGGCAACCTTCCGATTGGCAACTATACCGTCACGTTTACCATGAACGGCTTCAAGACTTACACTCAGACGGGCATTACGCTCCAGATCAGCCAGGTGGCGGCCATCAACGCCACGCTTCAGGTCGGCGGGACCACGCAGACGGTGGAGGTTACCGCCGCGGCTCCCATCCTTCAGACTGTGAACACCGCCGTTTCGACCAACCTGAATAACCAGGCGGTCGAACAACTTCCCTTGAATGTGCAGGGCAGCCGGAATCTCTCCAACTTCATGTTTGCCTTTGTTCCGGGCGTCGAGGGCAACGACTACAGTTCGCACATCGACGGCAGCATGGCGATGACCAAGGAGGTGCTCATCGACGGCACCTCGGCCGTATCGCAACTGGGCGGCTACATCAGCGAATCGCAGCCGCCGATGGCCGCCGTGCAGGAATTTGAAGCCGATACCACCGGCATCAGCGCCGACGCGGGCCGCAGCGGCGGCGGCGTCTTCCGCTACGAATTAAAGTCGGGCACCAACAAAGTGCATGGTTCGGCGTTCGGCTTTCTGCACTCCACCAATCTGGACGCGCTGAGCGCGGCAAACCACCTGGCGGCCGTCACCGACCCCAACAATGCAGCGGCATACCTGCGCAAGAGCGATTCGCTCTCCGACTGGGGCGGCGGCATAGGCGGACCGATCGTGAAGAACAAGCTCTTCTTCTATGCCGCGCTGGAGCGCTACATGCAGTCGATGTGGGCGCTCGGCCCCAACTCGCGCACTGTGCCCACCGACGCCATGATGGGTCTGAACTCGAACGGCAGCGTCGCTCAGTATGCCGACCTGAGCCCGATGCTTTCGCCGAACGTGCCGGTGATGACCTATGGCGGTACGCCGGCCTATGACGACTGCGGCAATCCCATCTACATGGGCGCGATTGTGGACCCGGCCACGGCGGTCAACGGCAAGTTCGGCTGCGTGTTTGTGAATAACCATATTCCCACCAGCATGATCAGCCCCACGACAGCGAAGATTCTGCAGCTTTATCACCAGTACTACAAGCCGGAGACGTCTTTGATTCCAAACCAGGCGGGGCCGTCTTACAATCCCGACCCGTGGTTCCACAATACGCAGAGCAGCATCAAGATCGACTACAACCTCAGCAACAAGCAGCACATCGCCGGATCGTATTATTACGACGACTATCCGCGCATCAACGCCGATCAGGGCGGCGTATGGTCGCCCACAGCGCAGTATGGTGGGCCGATGGCCAACTCCTACTGGCACAACACGACGGCCGTGGGCGCGCGCCTGAGCGACACCTACATTTTTTCTCCCAAGCTGGTGAATACGGTCTATGCCACATTCAACCGCTTCCGCAATCCCAGCATCGCGGTCTCGCAGGCGGCCGGCTGGGACAAGTCGCTGGGCATCAACAACGGCGCAGGCAACTTCCCGCTGATCGTCTTCAGCAGCGGCATGTACACCAACGGCGGCAATTATCAGAACGGCTGGGGCTTTTCTCCGATGGGCAGCCAGTTCAACGACTTTTACGCCGGCAACACCTACATCTACGACGACCAGGTGGTCTGGACCCACGGACGGCACAATATCAAGCTGGGCGTGGAATTCCGGGCGATGCAGTTCAACAGCCACCCGGATACGGGAACCTTCAACAACATCACCTTCGATCCGACCTCGACGGCGCCAGCATGGTATGACTTCAACGCCTACAACATGGTCGGCAACGCCTTCGCCAGCTTCCTGCTGGGCGACGTCTACCAGGCTACCTTAATGCCCAACGATCCGCAGTATGGCCGCCGCAAGGCCTTCTCCTGGTACGCAATCGATGAGTTCAAGGTGGGACCGCGCCTGACGATGAACATCAGCCTGCGCTGGGACTACAACAATCCCTACAAGGAGAAGTACGGTCACTGGTCCAGCTTCGTGCTCAATGCGAAGAATCCGGTTACCGGCGAGATGGGCGAGTATCAGTACCTGACCAGCGGCAGCCAGTCCTTCGAGACGCGCCAGGATTGGTTCAACTACGCCCCGCACATCGGCGCCGCGTACATGATCACCAACAAGACCGTAGTCCGCGGCAACTTCAGCATCTTCTATACGCCGCTCAACATGAACACCTGGGGCGGCATTCCGTACCAGCAGACCGGCAATCCCGGTTTCTACCAGCACAGCGTCCAACAGAACTTCAACTGGGATAACGGATATCACCCGGTGCTGTCGCAGGTGAAGACGCCTGACTACACCCAGTGGGGCGTGGTCAGCATCGATCCACGCTCGCTGACGCCGGGCAACACCCAGCAATACAACATCGACGTGCAGCGCGAGCTGGATTCCGCCACCCGGGTAGACGTGAACTGGATTCAGAGCCACAGCTACCATCTGCAAAGCGGAACGCTGCTCACCAACCAGCCCACCGTGGCCAACATGCAGAGGTACATCCAGAACGGTGGCTTGAACAACATTCAGGCGTCGTTTCCTGCCTCCTATCTTGCCAATCCTTACTGGGGCTATGGAGGGCCGGGCTGGCAGGGCATTACGCCTTATCCGCAAGTCGCGGTGTCCTATGGCCCGCTGTTCAGCGTCGGTGCGCCGTTGGGCAACTCCGACTACAAGAGCCTGCAGTTCAGCGTCGTTCGGCGTGCTGCGAATGGGCTCTCGTTGCAGGGCAGCTATGCCTGGTCGCGCGCCCACGGCGACGTGGACAGCAACTTCCAGGAACTATGGGGAACAGGCAGCCTGCAGAACATCTACGACCTGCAAAACGAGAGAAAGAACATTGCGTCGTTCGATATGACGCACATTGTCAAGGGCTACATCATCTATAACCTGCCCTTTGGCCAGGGACAGGCGCTGATGGGCGGCGTCGGCTCCGGGGTCAACTACTTTGTGAGCGGTTGGAGCCTCGACGGCGACTTCCACTACAACACCGGCACGCCGATCTCGATTCACTCCACGAACTCGTATCCGGGATTCAACTCCGTATATGTGGACCTGGCTCCGGGCTGCAAGTTGAGCAGTGGCGGCCGCCATCTCTACCAGAGCTGGCTGAACAAGAGCTGTTTCCAGAACCCGGCACCGGGACAACTGGGCACAGCCGGCAACTTCCTCTCGCAATTGCGGAATCCCGGACTGGCCACCGAAGACGTGGGTCTGCACAAGGCCGTGGCGATGGGGCCAGACCGGAACTATAACCTGACGCTCCGCCTGGAGTTCTTCAATGTGTTCAACCGCAACCAGCTTGCGGGTCCGGACACGAACCTGGCGGATCCCAACTTCGGTAAGGTTCTCAACTATGGAGGGTTGGGCGGACGTGTCGGCCAGTTTGGCGCGCGACTGACCTTCTAAGCGCCGTTCCCGCAGGACTTCGGGCAGCCGTGCTCCGGCTGCCCGGGGCCTCGATACACATTCGTTCCGCCCGCAGCCTTGTTCCAAAGCGTCCGGACGATCCGATATCGGCTTATTCGGAGGGGAATGACTCCATGGTTCAGATCTTTTCATTGCGTATTTTGTCTTCACTCGTAGCCGGCAGCCTATTTTTCGTCGGCTGCGGCGGAGGCGGCAGCGGTACGACAACGCCAGATTCCGGCCAGCCGGCAGCAACGCCCGTCACCTTCGTAGCAGACGCGCAAAACGGCGCCAAGATCGTGACGCTCACGACGAGCACCGCGGGCGCCGCCATCCACTACACGCTCGATGGGTCCACACCCAGCAGCTCATCGCCGGTTTACGAAGCACCATTTCTGGTGGCGTCAAACCTGACGGTGAAGGCCATTGCTACGGCGCCTGGCGACACGGCCAGTAGCGTCGCAAGCTGGTCATTTACGCCGAACATTCCATCGGGAACGCTGGTCTGGTCTGACGAATTCAACAACACCTCCGGCGCCAACGCCCAGCCTGATCCCAAGGTGTGGACCTACGACACCGGCGCGGGCGGCTGGGGCAACAGCGAGCTGGAAACTTACTGTGGCTGGAATTCGTCGGTTTCACCGTGCAATTCATCGAGTCCCAATGCCTATGTGGGCACAGACGGCTATCTGCACATTGTTGCGCAGCAGCCCTCCCCCGGCGTGTACACCTCGGCGCGGCTTAAAACGCAGGGGCTTTTCAGCTTGCAGTACGGCCGCATCGAGGTGCGCGCCCAGGTTCCCGAGGAACAAGGACTGTGGCCCGCGATCTGGTTGCTGGGCAACAACATCTCGACCGTCAACTGGCCGGCCTGCGGCGAGATGGACGTGCTGGAGCGCGTGAATGCCGCTGCCACGCCGGACTGGAACGAAGGCTCGATCCACGGAACCGGCTTTACGGGCACGAACCTGGGAACGGTTTACAACTTCAGCAGCGGGCAGACCGCCGCAGGCTGGCATACCTACGGCATGATCTGGAACAAGGGCAGCGTGTCGTATTACGTCGACGATCCTGCCACGCCCTACGTCACTTACACCGCGTCCAGCCTGGCAGGACTCAGCGGCGCAGTGTGGCCGTTCGACGCTGGAGGCAACTTTATTCTGATCAACCTTGCCGTAGGCGGGACATGGCCGGGAAGCCCAGATGCAAGTACTACCTTCCCTGCTCAGATGCTCGTGGATTATGTGCGGATTTACACCAACTAAGGCGCCTGGACGCCACTCCCCAGGGCTGCGGGGGATAAGAGGGATAAGCGATGTTGCGATTCAAATATTACGTTGCAGGCCTGGCACTGCCATTGGCGGCCGCACTGTGCCTGCCGGTGTCAGTCTGCCAGACTACGAGTACAAACACCGCGCGAAAAGCGGATCACGCTTCAACAGGCGGTACGCTGATTTGGAGCGACGAGTTCAATGGCCCGAACGGGAGCATGCCCGACCCGAAGAAATGGGTTGTCGTCAATAACGGCTCGGGCTACGGCAATCGCGAACTGGAGTACTACACCGACCGGCCCCTGAATCTGCACGAAGAAAACGGGAACCTCATCATCACGGCGCGCAAGGAAACATTCACAGGAAAAGACGGGCGGACGCGCGCATACACCTCCGCGCGCATCGAGACGCAGGGCCGCTTCGACGTGCAGTACGGCCGCATCGAAGCACGCATCAAGGTGCCCAGCGGCAGAGGCTTCTGGCCGGCCTTCTGGCTGCTGGGCAGCGACATTGGCCGGATCGGATGGCCGGCGTGCGGCGAGATCGACATTATGGAAAATGTCGGCTTCGAACCGTCCACCGTGCATGGCAGTCTGCATGGTCCTGGCTATTCCGGTTCCAACCCGCTGACTGGAGCCTATTCGCTGCCCAATCAGGCCCGCTTTAGCGACGGCTTTCATATCTTCGCCGTCGAATGGGAGCCAAAGGAGATTCGCTTCTACGTGGACGGCCATCTTTACGAGACCCAAAAAGCGGGCGATCAGCCGGCAGGGAAGCGCTGGGCCTTCGACCATCCTTTCTACATCGTGCTGAACCTGGCGGTGGGTGGTTACTGGCCGGGCAATCCGGACGCGACAACGCACTTTCCGTCCAGCATGTTGGTGGACTACGTGCGCGTCTACCGCCTCAGCGGGCATATTGCCGCAACCGCTGCTCACGGCACGGCAGTGGGCCAATCATCTCAAGGGGTGAATTAAACCTTGGTGATCACCCCAAACGGCCATCGATGATCCAGTGAAATGGGGCCATAGGGAGACAGCCGGCGGGTATCTCCGCGGCGCTTCCGAGCGGTTAGCACCAACCCGGATGACCGCAACCGTCACCGGGCTGGGCCTGCCGCTGGCGCCAGGCACCGATGCCCAGCCGGGAAATCGAAGATCCGATGGCCATCATCATCCTGAGCGGACTGCTGACGTCAGCGGTGTTGAATCCGCTCGTGCTGCCCACGCGTTCGCCGAGTTGCGGGCGCTTTGCGGCAATCGCCGCTTCAGCGGACAAGGCATGAGCTTTGGACCGATGTGTGCAAGAGAATGGGTTAGGTAACGCCGTCTTTCTCCGATATCCTCGAAGCAGAAGATAATCCTGAGTCCCGGCCCGCGCTTCTCACTGCCCGGCTACAGTACAGTGGACCTTTGAGGAGATTGGAGAATGAGCGCACGCAAGTATCCGCTTGCCATCGCCGCCTTTGCATTCTTCTGCATTTGCGCCTTACCGGCGTATGCACAGAGTACGACGAACCAGCAGCAGGTTTCCACGAAGCACACAGTGGGCGTGCGGGCGCATGATCAGGTTCCAACTCCGGCCCCGAAGAATGCGTTGCCATCGAGCCGCACTCCCATTTGCGGTATTACGCACCTGGGCCGTTGCCTGCGTGATCTCGGCGACGATGAAAAGGGCGTTTTCACAAGCCCCTTTCGCCTTCATCCAGAAGATGCCGATTGGCTGATGCCTCTGGGCGCTGCCACCGGACTGGCTTTCGCCTATGATGCCGATGCCTCCAAAGCAGCAGGCGTGGATCCGAACCGCACCAAGATTGCCAACAACATTGCCAACTTCGGCTCGTACTATGCTACCGGCGCTGAAGGTGCGGGGCTCTATTTTCTTGGCCTGGCAAACCGGAACGCGAAACTGGCCGAAACGGGGCGCCTGGGCGTAGAGGCCATGCTTGCCTCTGGAACGGTGGCTGCGGTGCTCAAGATGGCCACCAATCGCCAACGGCCGCTGCAGGGGAATGGGCAGGGCAACTTTTGGGCTGACGGCACTGCCCACTGGGAGTTTGATTCGTCGTTTCCCTCCGATCATGCCACGGCCAGCATGGCTCTTGCCCGCGTTGTGTCCGGAGAGTATCCGCACTGGTACGTCATGCTGCCCGCCTACGGCTTCGCTGAATCGGTGAGCATTTCCCGCCTTCTCGCCAACCAGCATTTCCCGTCAGATGTGCTTGTGGGCCAGGCAATTGGATTTCTTACAGGCGGCTATGTTCTGCGCCATCATGCTTTGCATTGTTGCGGGGGGGCACAAACGCTTTCGAGCAAAGTGATCGGTTCGCTTGATCCCATCGCTGATCCGCGCACGCATCTGGTAGGAATGTCGATGGAGATCCCGCTGAGCCGTTGGCAGCTTCGCTGACCTGTGAATGGTGTCCAAATGATGGAAGAACGTGATCGGTCCTTTCGGTGGCGAGCAGGGAACGGCAAATTATCCGATTGAAGGTGTTGTGCAATGGACGGCAGATGGATGGTTCGCAGTGATGCACGTAGCGCACGATGCGCGGCTCTTGATGGCGATCGAGGGCGGCTTTGCCACGCCACCCGCGTACCTTTGCTTCAACCATTACGAGGAATTGCCGCGAGTCTGCTGGTTTGCTTTGTCTGCATGGGTGTTTTGCTTTGTGCGCCCAGCCGGCTCTGCGCAGCAGAACTGCAACCGGAGACGATTCAAGCGTTTGACCAGTATGTCCAGCAGGCAGAACTCCGCATGAATGGCGAGATCAAGCCGGGCGGTTCGTTTCTTTGGGTGGATAGCCTTCCCAAAGCGGACCGGGCAGCCGCCTACGCGCGTCTCCGTAATGGAGCAGTTCTGGTTCGTTCGTTGGCTGCCGGCCTGGATGTACCCGGCGGCATGATTCACGACTGGGTTGGAGTGGTATTCATTCCGAATGTAACCATCGAGGAAGCTCTGGCGCAAGTCCAGAACTACAACGCCTATGCTCGAATCTACCCTGCCGAGATTACGCGCTCGAAGATTCTCGAGCACCACGGCAATCATTTCAAGGTTTCTCTCTGGCTTGAAAAGAAGAGCTTTGTTACCATCGTTCTCCATGTAGTGGAGGACGTGCAGTATTTCCAGCTGGATCCGTCGCGAGTGTACGGTTGCTCCCACAGTATTTCTATTGCCGAAGTTGAGAATCCGGGAACGCCGCAGCAATATGCAGATCCTCCCGGCACGGGGCACGGATACTTGTGGAGACTCAACGACTATCGCCGCTTCCGGCAAACCCCTGCCGGCGTCTATATGCAGTTTGAAGTCATTGCTCTTACCCGCAGCATTCCCTGGGGGCTGGAATGGCTGATCAAGCCCTTTGTGGCAAAGATCCCCCGAGAATCCCTTCTGTATACGCTCACTCGTGCACGTGCTTCCATCGAAAGCGCAGCAAAGTTGCCTGTCACGGCTGAGAATGGCCGCTGAGAAGATGAGAGAAAGACCCCGCCAAGGCTGCTTCCGCCGCTCGGCTCGTGAAATTGAACGGGCCAGGGCCGCGCGAAACCGCCCTTCCGGCGGCATCGCGCAGATCCCATGACGCTGGCTGGCTGCAGGTTACAGAGTTCGCGGCAGCCGGCGTTTCAATCGATGGAGCGCGCATGGTTGATTCCGCGCGGTTGTTTCCGGTCAGGTGCCGGCAGGCAATTACTTGTGGTCAAGCTGCCGCACGATCGCCAACGCCTTCTGCACATGCTCAGGCGGCGTTAAATGATCCGCCTGGGTAGAAAATTCCGCGACGATCTTGTCATCTTTGTTGACCACGAAGGTGGTGCGCGCAAAAAAGCCGTGGTGAATGACGACACCGCGCACATCTTTCATGCCAGGCCTGGCGGGGAAGGTCTTTACACCGTAGGAAACGCCGATCTTGCCGTTGGGATCGGAAGCGACGGGGAAACGGCCCGCGCAGTACTTGGGATCAGCGGAGAACTGCTTGAGGCGCGCGATGCTGTCTTGCGAGACGCCAATGATACTGGCGCCAGCCGCAGTGAATTTGTTCTTCTCCTGGGAGAAGGTGTGGGCTTCGAGATCGCAGCCGCTGGTGAAGGCGGATGGGAAGAAATAGACGACCACGGGGCCCTTTTTCAACGCGGCCCGCAGCGAGAAATGGAATTGCTTGCCCGCCAGGGAGGCGGGGGCAGAGAACTCGGGCGCGCGGTCGCCTGGTTTGAGGGCAGCGAAGGCGGGTATGCAGAGTGCGGCAGAGATCGCCAGGCCGAAGAACAGATTTTTCTTCATGAGAATCCTCCCTGCGAGCTAAGACTCAATGGCGCGAGCGCGGCGCCTCAGCAGAAACGCCGTCAAGACCAGAGGATAGCAGAGCGGCGAGACATGTTGTTTGCGCGCTGGAGGCGCGGAGCGCGGAAAAGCCCCATCCCGATCCCCGAAGGCACCGCTTTTATAGCCCGGGATGCCGGCTTTTTGAGGAGCAAGCAGCTTCGCTGCGCGAATCGCGCTTGTTACATCATTCGACTGAGTATCGCCGGACGCGTCACAACCATCACAGTGCCTTGCCGCTTTCCACGGATTTCCGGTCATCCAGATGGCTCTTCAGTCGCGCCACTCGCGAGCGCCCGGCAAGAGCGCGGCAGATGACTTGAGCGGTTTGCGAAAGGCTGCGGTCAGCATTCGCCGCGGTTATTTCGGCAATTGCGTCACGTCCCAGCCGCCGCCGAGGGCGCGCACCAGGCCCACGCTGGCGGCGAAGCGGCGAGTCTCGATGCTGATGGCGGTGCTCTGGTTCTGGAGCAGCGCGGTTTCGGCCGTGAGCACTTCAAGATAGCTGGTCACGCCACCCTCGTAGCGCAGTTTGGAGATGTTGAAGGAGTTCTGTGCGGCGGCCACGGCCTGCCGCTCGACGCCCGCCTCCTGCTGCAGAATTTGCAGCGTGGATAGCTGGTTTTGCACATCATCGAAGGCCTGAAAAACGGTGTTGCGGTAGGCGGCCACCTGCGCCAGATAGGCGTGACGCGCCTCGCTGGTGAAGGCGTGGCGTTGCCCTGCGTCGAAGAGCAACTGCGTGGCCTGCGCGCCCAGGCTCCACAGCGAGCTGGGCCCTTGAATCCACGTGCCGGGATGGGCGCTTTCAAATCCGCCTGCGCCGCCCAGCGTGATGGTGGGGTAAAAGGCGCTGATGGCGATGCCGATCTGGGCGTTGGCGGCGTCGGTGAGGCGTTCGGCGGCGGCAATATCGGGGCGGCGCTCGAGCAGTTGCGATGGCACGCCCAGTGGAATCCTTGGCAGGGGCAAATTGAGCGGCGAAGGCGGAATGTGGAAAGTGGAAAGGTCGTAATTGCCCAGGGTGCCGATGGCGTTCTCGAACTGGGCGCGCGCCACGCCCACGTCGACCAACTGGGCACGAACGGTTTCAAGCTGGGTGCGGGCCAGGGCCACGTCCTCCTCGGTGGCCACGCCGCCTTGCAGGCGCCGCTCAGTGAGGTTGAGCAGGCCCCTCAGATCGGCGACGGTTCTGGTGAGCAACTGCTGTTGCGAGTCCAGGCCGCGCATTTGGAAGTAGTCCGCAGCCATCTCGGCGTGCAGGCTCAGATCGACGTTAGCCATTTCGGCGGCGGAGGCCTGTGCGCTGGCATGGGCCGCTTGAATGCTACGGCGAACCTGCCCCCAGAAATCCGGCTCCCAGCTTGCCTGGCCGTCCAGGACGAAGTCGTTGTAGTTGGTGGTACCGCCCGTCGAGGCGAGCGGACGATTGGCCGAAATGTGGTTGCGGCTGATCGACGGGCCGGCAAAGAGGATGGGATAAAGATTGGCGCGGACCGCCTTTACCTGGTCGCGCGCGGCCAGGTAGGTCTCGACCGCCTGGCGCAGTTGCACGTTTGTGGCGTCGATGCGGGCTTCCAGGCGGTCGAGTTGCGGATCGTTGTAGATCTTCCACCATTTGCCCTTCAACATGCCGTCGGATGGGTTGGCCTTGGTCCAGCCGCCGCCGACGGGATTGGGCGGAGGCACAATGACCGAGGACGCGCCGGTGTCCTTGTAAAGGGCCGGCGTTTGATAAGAGGGCCGGCTGTAGTTTGGGCCGACGGGTCTGCAGCCGGTGAGCAGGAAGAGCACGCCGAGCGCGGCCAGCCTGGGCACGGGGTTGTGCGCCGGCCCTCCGGGGGCTGTTTTTTGGGCCCCCCCGCGAAGGACCTGAAGCGAAGGCCGCATCGCTATCTGCCCCCCTGGCCGGAATCGCCGCCGGGATTGACCACCGTGACTCGCTCGCCGGTGATCAGCGCGTCGGGCGGAGCCTGGATGACACGGTCGCCGGCCTTCAAGCCGCTGACGATCTGCACAGTCACGCCGTCGTCTTCGCCGATGATGACCGGCACAAGACGCGCGACCGTACCCTGTTTGGTGTTGACCACCAGGCCCAGCTTCACGTTCTTGCGGCGGAAGATCAGCGCGGCGCTGGGAACGATGAACGTAGTGGCTATCGGCCTGGTTTTGAAGTGAACATCCGCCAGTGCGCCGGGCAGCAGCTTGCCGTCGCGATTGTTCACGTCGATTTCCACCAGCAACGTGCGGCTCACCGGGTCAATGGCGTCGGCGGTGCGCACCAGCGTGCCTTCAAAGGTTTCTCCCGGGAATTCGGGAAAGGTGAGCGCGATCTTCATGCCGCGCTTGATCGCATTGGAATAAAGCTGCGGCACGTCGGTGTAAACGCGCAGGGTTTGAATGGCCTGCATGTGGAACAGCTCGGTGCTTGAGTCTGCTGTGACCAACTGTCCCGTATCGACGTTGCGAGCGGTGATCACGCCGGTGAAGGGCGCATAGATCTTCTCGAAGTTTTGCAGCGCCTGCAGGCGCCGCACGTTGGCTTGAGCGGAGCGGACGGCGGCGGCGGTGGCCGCGGCCTGGCTGACCAGGGTGTCGGTGTCGAGCTGCGAAACGGCTTTTGATTTTACCAACTGGGTATATCTCTGGGCCTGGATGCGGGCGTTGCTGGCGTTGGCTTCGGCGGTGACCAGGTCAGCTTTGGCCTGGGCCAGCTCCTGGTCGACTTCGGGCGCGGAGATGGTCGCCAGCAGCGCGCCTTTCTTTACATGCGCGCCGATGTCGTAATACCAGTGCGTCAGGTAGCCGCTGACCTGCGCGTAGATGGGCGAGTCCGTGTAGGCGGTCACGTTGCCGGGCAGAGCAATAGAGTCAACCGGCGCTCCTCTTTCAGGCGGCGCAACGGTGACCGTCGGCGGCGCCAATGCCCACGTTTGCTGCGCCAGAACCGTCCGGGCGTGGAGGCGGGCGAGGATGCCCACGCCGGCCAGCACACACGCCACGAAGAGCGCGATGGCCACGCCGATCAGCGCCGCGCGCGGCGAGATGGGCTTTTCCTCCGGCGCCTGCCCCTCGAGTCCCGGCTGCGGGTTCGGTTTGGATTCATCGCTCATAAAAGCGCTACTCCGATCGTTTGTCGAATTCGTCTGCGGCAGCGGCCCGCGCTGCGTCGCGAGCCACATTGCGCCGCCGTTCAAGCCGGCCATGCACCACGGCAAAGAAAACGGGTACAAAGAAGAGTGTGGCCACCGTGGCCAGCATCAGGCCACCGATGACGGCGCGGCCCAGGGGTGCGTTTTCTTCGCCGCCCGAGCCCATGCCCAGCGCCATGGGGACCATGCCGATGATCATGGCCAGCGCGGTCATGAGCACAGGGCGCAGGCGCACGAAGCCCGCATTCAGCGCGGCGCGGCGCGCATCGCCCACCAGGACATCCAACTGCTCGCGGGCAAAGCTCACCACCAGGATGGAGTTGGCCGTGGCCACGCCCATGCACATGATGGCACCGGTCAGCGCCGGCACGCTCAGCCGCGTCCCGGTGAGGAACAGAAACCAGACGATGCCCGCCAGCGCCGCCGGCAGCGCGGAGATGATCAGGAAGGGATCGACCCAGGACTGGAAGTTGACGACGATGAGCAGGTAGACAAGCAGAATGGAAAACGCCAGCCCGCTCAACAGCCCGATGTAGGACTTTTCCATGGTCTCGCTTTGCCCGCGGAGGACGATGTGAGAGCCGCGGGGCAGGTGGCTTTTGTTGCGGGCCACGATCTTCTCCATGGCGCGGGTGACCGACCCCAGATCGGTGCCCGTCACATTGGCGTAGATATCGATGACCGGCATGATGTCGTAGTGGCTCACCTCGGCCTGCTCGGCTCCCGGCACGACGGTGGACAGGTTGCTGAGCACTTGCTGCGGAACGGGCGCGCCGGGCGCGGTCGTGGCGGCGTCTCCGGCGTTGGCGTTAGACGGAATGGCGCCGGGTGCGGTGGTGGGAGCGGCATTGTCCGGAGAGGAAGGCTGAGCTGCGGTTGCCGTGCCGCCTGAGCGCGAGGTGGCGATGGGCGCGGTGATGGGAAGGTCGTTGAGCTCGGCCAGCGTATCGAGCTTATACTGCGGCGACTGTACGGCAATATTGTAGGAGACGCCGTTGCGGGGATCGAGGTAGAAGTTGGGGCTGGTCTGGAAGCTGCCGCTCAGGGCCACCAGCAGGCTCTGCGCCACGTTCTGCTGCGTCAGGCCGACTTCCTCGGCGCGGGTGCGGTCCACGTTCACAGTCCAGTTGGGATAGTTGAAGGGCTGCTGGATGCGCGCGCCGGCCACGCCTGGCACATAGCGGATCTGGTTCAGGATGCGCTCGGCCAGGTCGCGATTGCGGTAGACGTCCGGGCCCACAATCTGAATGTCGATGGGCGCCGCGACTCCGAAGTCGAGAATCTGGGTGATGATGTTGACCGGCACCCGGTAAAACTCCACGCCGGGGTAGTCGCGCTTCAGCACCCTGCGCAGCTCCGCCACGTATTCGTTGGTTGGGCGATGATTGGCCGCCAGTTGTACCTGGATGTTGGCATCCGAGGGCCCGACGGGGGCGGAAGTCGAATAGGAAAGGTTCAGCGGCGAGTTGGGCAGGCCGATATTGTCGAGGATTGTATCCAGTTGGTCAGGAGGAATCACGCGCCGGATGGTGGCGTCGATGTGGCTGCAAAGCTTGGCCGTCTGTTCGATGCGCGTGCCGGTTTCCGCCCGGACGTGAATCTTGAACTGGCCGGAGTCGACCGAGGGAAAGAAATCCTCGCCGAGCCAAGGCGTCAAAAGGCCGACGGAAGCCACGGTAAAGCCCAGAAAGAGGATCAGAAACACGGCCGCGTGGTCCAGACAGAGGGTCAGCAGACGCACATAGAAGCTGCGGGCGCGCTCGAACCCGGCCTCGAAGGCTACTTGCAACCGGACCAGTGGATTGCGGCTGGAGTGCCTGCGCGCGGCCTCTGCATCGTCGTGCTCCCGCAGCAGGTAGCGTGCCAGGGTGGGGACGACACTGCGCGAGAGCAGATAGCTGGCCAGCATGGCGAAGACGACGGCTTCCGCCAGAGGCACAAACAGATAGCGCGCCACCCCGCTCAGCATGAACATGGGGACGAAAACGATGCAAATGGCGAGCGTGGAAACCAGCGCCGGGGTGGCGATCTCGGCCGAGCCGTCGAGGATCGACTGCTCCAGTTCCTTGCCGGCTTCGAGCTTGCGGTTGATGTTCTCAATGGCCACGGTGGCGTCGTCGACAAGTATGCCCACCGCCAGCGCCAGCCCGCCCAGAGTCATGATGTTGATGGTCTGGTGTATCGCGTGGAGGATTGCCAGCGAGCTGAGGATCGACAGGGGAATCGAGACTGCGATGATGAGCGTGGAGCGCCAACTGCCCAGGAAGATCAAGATCATCAGGGCGGTGAGGCAAGCCGCGATGATGGTCTCATGCACCACGCCGTCCACGGCGGCGCGAACGAAGATTGACTGGTCCGAGACGGCTTTGATCTTGAGCGTAGGCGGCAGCATGCCCTTGATGTAGGCCAGTTTCTGCCGCACGCCCTTGATGATATTGAGCGTTGAGGCCGAGCCGGTCTTCAGGATGCTCATGAGGACGGCGCGATTGCCGTCCACCCGCACGATGTTGGTCTGCGGCGGGTAGCCGTCCCGCACGTGCGCCACATCGTGGATGTACACGACCGTGCCGTCCGCCGTCTTGATGGGGAGGTTGTTCAGGCCGGCGATGGTGAGGGGCGCGGAGTTGGTTTCGACCTCGTCCTCGAAGCGGTTGATCTTGATCGTGCCTGAGGGCGCGATCACGTTCTGATTGGTGATCGCGTTGGCCACGTCGGCCGGGGAAAGGCCTCTGGCCTGCAGCGCAGGCAGATTCAGGTCCACCATAATCTCGCGCTGTTTGCCACCGTAAGGGAAGGGCGTCTGCGCACCCTCGATCGAGGCGAGTTGCACCCGAATGGTGTTCGTGGCCAGGTCGTACAACTGCTGCCCGTTCAATCCCTGCCCGGAGAGCCCCAGTTGCAGAATGGGCACGCTGGAAGCGTTGTATTGAATGATGAAAGGCGGCTCCGAACCGGGAGGCAGGAGGCGTAATTCCAACTGGCTCGCAGCGCTTATCTGGGCCATGGCTTCGCCGATATTGACGCCCGGATGAAAGTAGACCTTGATAATGCCGATGCCTACCAGCGACTGCGACTCGATGCGGTCGATGTCGTTCACGGCGACGGTCATTACCCGCTCGGAGTTGCTCACGATGCGGTCGGCCATTTGCGGCGGGGAAAGGCCGGCGAAGTTCCAGATCACCGTGATGACGGGAATGTTGATGTTGGGGAAAATGTCCACCGGCATCGATTCAATGCTGAAGATGCCCAGGATCAGAATCAGGAGCGCGAAGACGATGAAGGTATAAGGCCGCCGCAGCGCGAGCCGGACAATCCACATCATAGGATCGCTAAACGCTCCTGAGCCGGGCTTCTGGAGGTGCTGTGCGTGTCCCCAGCACACGCACGCCTCCGTCGTTCCAGAGGTTGTCAACAACGCCGCAGATCCGGTTCAAACCGGCGCATCGGCATTCAGGATGGAACGGTGGCCCAACCAGAAGCCAATCCGGCGTACGTTGAGATTGATTTAATTTTATATCGGCGGGGCGATGGAATGATCGCGCGCTGCGGCAATTCGCCAATCTGGCTTCAACGCGGCCGCCCGGGCAGGACCGACACCCATTCCACGGCGGAAATCCCACGATGTGGTCCTGCTTGCGGCCTTACGATCCGGTCTTGCAGTGCCCATGGCGCACGCGGCCGGTGCCGAGGTCGCCGGCGTGGCGCAGGATGTAAAAGCTGGCTTCCAGACTCCGATGCCCTTCAAGACCCGCTTGGTGTAAACGCCAAGACAAGCAGGATCCGCTCCGGCAAAGACCGGATCTGCACCTGTCATTCTTGCCGCCTGCTTTCAGCTTGCTGGAGCAGCTTCGATGTGAATGCCGCATTCCACCTTGCGGCCTCCCCAGCGGCCTGAGCGCGGATCATGGGGATCGGTCGGCAGCGTGGTGCAAGGCTCGCAGCCAATCGACGTGTAGCCCTTTTCGTAGAGCGGCAGCAAGGGAATGGCAAGCTGTTCGCAGGCATACCACACGTCGCGCGTAGTCCAGGCGGCCAACGGCGCTAGCTTGAGCACCTGTGTGCCGCCGGGCAGCGCAAACAGCGACGACTCTTCAAGCTCCGTGCGGCTCTTTGCCTGCTCCCGCCGCAAACCGGTGACCCACACCCGATACTGCGCCACGGCTTTGAAAAGCGGCTCGACCTTGCGCAGCTTGCAGCACTGATCGGGCGTGGAACGATAGAGCAATCCGTGCTCGACTTCCTGCTCGGCCACGGTCTTTTCCGGCAGCAGATTGATCAGATTCAAGCCCCACTCGCGCGCGATGCGGTCGCGGTAGGCGTAAGTCTCTGCAAAGTGATAGCCGGTGTCAAGAAACAGAACCGGAATCCGGGCATCAAATGCAAGCGCGAGCTTTGTCAGCAATACGTCTTCCGCCTGGAAGCTGCAGGTCAGGCATACATCGCCCTTACCGCTGATTTCGCGCGCAAGCGCTTCGCGTACCTGGTTGAGCTTTGCACTTACCTGCGCCGCAATTTCCGCTGTACTCATTACAAACCTGCCTTTTCCGGTGGGATGAAAATGCCTTTGCTGTGCAAAAACTGATGAACGGCCGTGACGGCGTGGGTGGGCTCACTGGCCGCAAGTCTGAGTTCTTCGCCCTCCGCGCGCGCGATCAGAGTGTTGCCGTCGGTGGCGCGAGCGACGAGGGAAAGCAAGCCCGACTGGCTCTCGATGCCGGTGACGACCTCAAGCAAACGGGGGTGAAGCAGAAAGGCATCGTCGTCGGCATCGATGCGAGTTAGGACAATACCCACCGAGAAGAGCGACCGTTCGACGGCGTCGATCAGCTCTGGCGGACCTGTCAACTCCAGAACGCCGCCGCGATGCCCCCAGCGCGCCTGCCTTTCGCCGGCAGTGACCGCCCCCCAGGCTTCGGCGCTGTTGTGGGCGCCCTTTGCCGCATGGCCCGATGCGTCTGTGACCATGCCCGCGGCAACGGTGGCGTTGCTTTCCGGATCGATGAGGATAAATGATCCGCAGGCGCGATTTTCGCCGTAAAGATCATGCGCGATGGGCCGAAGCAGGTCAATCGAGACAGCGCCGATGTCGTTCATATGCAGCGTGGACGCGGGCTGATGCGCCAGAGTGGCCAGGTCGGTGCGATGCCCGATAGCGGTGACAAACGCGGGGACAGTCTGGCTGGTGTGCTTGAGCAGATAACGGCGATGTGCTTCGAGGGGACGCTGATCCATCCAGACCATCGAGGCTTTCAGGCGCCGCGCGACCGTGGCCGGCACATCCGCCGCGACAATCAGATCGCCGCGGCTGATGTCGAGCTCGCGATCGAGCACCAGCGTAACGGAAAGCGGCGCCGCCGCCTCTTCAAGATCGCCGTCCCAGGTAACCACGCGCGCCACCTTGGCGCCGCGGCCCGAGGGCAGCACTGTAATGGTGTCGCCAACGCGAATCGTACCCGAAGCGATTTGGCCGGAAAAACCGCGAAAGGTGTGGTCGGGCCGGAGAACGCGCTGCACGGGAAAACGAAATGCCGCGGCGCTCGCGTCGCGGGCCGAAGGCAGCGATTCCAGCAGCGCAAGCAGCGATGGTCCCTCGTACCATGGCATCGCCTCGGAGCGGTGAACCACGTTGTCGCCGGCCAGTGCGCTGACCGGAACGAAGATGGCCTCAACGGGATTGCCGGTGTCAGCGGCGATCTGTTGGAGAACCGATCTGAATTCACCTTCAATCGCGCGAAATGCCTGCTCGTCGTAGCCGATCAGATCCATCTTGTTGACGGCGACAAGCACGTGACGAACACGCAGGAGCGAGGCGATATACGCATGCCGGCGCGACTGGATCAACACTCCCTTGCTGGCATCGATCAGCACCACGGCGGCGTCGGCCGTCGAAGCGCCGGTGGCCATGTTGCGCGTGTACTGCTCGTGTCCCGGCGTGTCGGCAATGATGAACTTGCGCCGCGCCGTGGAGAAATAGCGGTAGGCGACGTCGATGGTGATGCCCTGCTCGCGCTCGGCGCGCAGCCCGTCGGTGAGCAAGGCAAAGTCGATCTGTCCCGGCGCGGTTGTGCCCTTGCCTTCAATGGAACGCACCTGGTCTTCGTAGACCGATTGCGTGTCGTAGAGCAGGCGGCCGATCAGTGTGGACTTGCCGTCGTCCACGCTGCCTGCCGTGGAAAAGCGCAGCAGATCCTTCTCGCGTTCCTGCGCCAGAAATTCGTCGATGGAAAATGCAGAGGCCGAAATCGCGGGCATAGTCAGAAGTAGCCCTCCCGCTTCTTGATCTCCATCGAGCCTTCCTGGTCGTGATCGATGGCGCGGTTTGCGCGCTCAGAAGAACGGAAGGAAATCAGCTCCGCAATGATGGCTGGAATCGTGTCCGCATCGGAGCGGATGGCGCCGGTGCAAGGACTGCAGCCGAGCGAGCGCAAGCGGCACTTGACCATTTGCGGCTGCTCGCCGGGCCGCGCCATGAATGCCTGTTCGATGGGCAGCAAAGTATCGCCGCGCACATACATGGGGCGCTCTTTGGCGAAGTAGAGATCGACAACCGGAATTTTTTCCTCGTGGATGTACTGCCACACGTCCATCTCGGTCCAGTTCGACAGCGGAAAGACACGAATGCTTTCGCCGGGATGAATGCGCGCGTTGTACAGGTTCCATAACTCCGGCCGCTGATTCTTGGGATCCCATTGGCCGGCGTGATCGCGGAAGGAGTAGATGCGCTCCTTGGCGCGCGATTTCTCCTCGTCGCGCCGCGCACCGCCAAAGGCCGCGTCGAAGTTGTAATGGCGCAGGGCATCGAGCAGCGCCTGCGTCTTCAGCAGACCGCAGCAGCGCTTGGTGTCGAGCACGATAGGGTTGGTGCCCGCGGCGATGGCCGGCTCATTGCGCCACACCAGCAGCTCCGCGCCCACATGGCGCGCTATCGCGTCACGGAAGATGAGCATCTCCTTGAATTTGAATCCCGTGTCGATGTGCAGCAGAGGAAACGGAATGGGCGCGGGGTAAAACGCCTTTTGCGCCAGGCGCAGCATCACTGACGAATCCTTGCCGATGGAGTAAAGCATGACCGGCCGCTCGAACTCCGAGGCGACCTCACGCAAAATGTGGATGCTTTCAGCTTCGAGCTGACGCAGATGGCTCAGGCGGCGCGGCGTATGCGGGGTGGCGCGCGGCACTTGCGTGCTTCTTTCGGTTTCAACGACCGGCATGGCAGACCTCATGGTTGAACGGTGCGGGCCGAAAGCCGGTGACGCAAAGACGAACCCGGCTGTTCAGCTACGGGTGCATCTTCAAAGCGAATGCATGGGAAGATCGGAGACTAGCGGGGACACCCGTCGAGAATGTTCGACAGGCGACAACACGAAAAATGACGGGACTCGCGGTTCATGTCACTTCGAAGTGTAGCAAAGAGACGCATAGGCTGTAAACCACAAATTGGGCGGGTGGCATATGGAGGTCCGGCGGCAAACGCTCAACGGAACAGCCCAAATACTTGCCGATACTGATCCTGATTTTCGCCAACCAAGAAAGGCGGTTCTTGCGTTTGGCAACTGATGTTGGCCGTTACGCCTGTGCTGACAGTACTGGTCATGTCGGTCCCGGTGGCCTGGCTAGTCAATTACGTGTTCGCGATTGATGCCATCCACGCAATCTTCGGGGTTGAACACTTAGGCTAGGCGCCGACTATTACTGCGCGGGGACGGCCGACTTCACTTGCAAGAGGCTTCAGGTACTGAGCGCAGCTTTCAATGTGAGTGTAAATGCCGAAAGCTGAAGGTTGACGATGTCCGCCGGGGGTGTATCAAATCTCACTGGAGAACTCAATGTTGGATCCGACGGGTAGCGATAATCTTGATGGAGACAGGCGCGCCAGCTAAAGCGCGGGCACGAATCAAAGCCTCAAAGTAGGGTGAGTGCATGGAGCCGCTGTGGAAACCTATTGCCTGCCGCAGTTTCGCACGCTTTGTAGCATCGGACAGAAGTTCGTCGAGGGCTTCAGTCCCTACATCCCGGAGCCCTTGAAGAATCAGGACATTTCCTTCACCGCTGCTGCTCGGAAGAAGCGATATGGTTGCGTAGTCTTCGCCGGTATAGCCGGTGTGGGCCAGTCCAGAGTATGTCTTCTGTTCTCCCGGCAGCGGCTTTCTATTCACAAAAAACATCTTTCCGCCCACGCCTTTCTCTTCAACCTGAAAATTTAATTGATCGGTGAAGAGCGAAACCCATGGATTGGAAATGGGACTTCCTACGAAAACAAAGTTACCCTGATCCAACTCGTTTTGATTCAGATCGCGCGCGGAAGAAATAACCAGTTGTCCAGCTTCGGGGCCCGCGAGTTGCGTTACTGTTGACGCTGCCTCAATATCAGCTAAAGATGTCAGCCGCGAATTGGCTATATAGTTCACCAGGTGCGAGACATTAGGTGACAGATTCGTTGGTATCAGCG
Source organism: Acidobacteriota bacterium (assembly GCA_021803035.1). GTDB lineage: Bacteria > Acidobacteriota > Terriglobia > Terriglobales > Acidobacteriaceae > Telmatobacter. The sequence goes on from JAJZME010000053.1 coordinate 37,854, forward strand.
ACTGCTGATAATTTGGCTTAAGATACTCCGCCAGCGAGATTTCCTTAGGGCTAAGAAATCGCAGCATAAGACTGCCGTCGGAAACGACCACATGGGTCTGCTCGCCCGGTTTGATCACGGCTGTTAGAGGCCACGGAACCTGGCCTTGGGCTTGAGAGGCGACATTCCTCGTTGCTCTGTACCAACTGAGTCCACAAACAGCTGCGGCGCCTATCGCGAGCCACAGGAGTGCATCCCGCATTGTGATCCGCGCCTTCGCTTTGTCAGGCCGCGAGTTTTCCTGAGTCGCAACTGGCGAAGGCTGAAGTTGCGGTTCCGCAGCAGGGAGAAACTCCAGAACATAGGAACCTTTCGGGATCTCAAGATGGATCCGCTCGTTCCGCCCCTCGCAAGCAAAGAACTCGTGCAGTCGTAGCCGTAGGTGCCGAACATGCACGCGTACCGCACTGTCCTCGGCGGGACTGTAATCAGAGGGTTTGCCAAACACCGCGACTCCAATCTGTCGCTCTGTAAGGGGGGCAGTCTTTTCCTGTATGGTATGTTTGGCCAGATATGTTAATAATGTGTGCAGGTGGGCCGACTTTTGAAATGGGCCTGTCCTCAGAACCCTCTCCACCAACTGCCACCGAGGATCAGCTTGTAATTCCGAGGCCGGCATTGCGTCAGACGATGGGGTCAGAGAGGTTGTTTCAGGAGCCAGCATGATTCAAGCTGCATTATAGTCCCAGAATATGCAGTTGACATTATTATTTAAGGTCTGGGCTTCCGAGAGTCCGGGAGATCCGAAGCGATAAAGTCTTTTCCCTCCCGTTAAATGCACTTTAGTGATAATACTGTTCACTTAAAAATTTTGTGGCATTCTGTGTGAGAGGTACAGGAGGCCACATTGGCGCGTACAGTTGCCGAACTTCCGGCCGGGTCGCGGATCACGGATTACATCAGCCTCAGCGTGGTGAGCAAATCATTCCCTATCGAGGCCATTGAAGGGGTATTGGCGCGTACTGGCAGGATGAGCCTTCGTCAGCGCGATTTGCCGGCGCACGTGGTGGTGTACTACGTGATTGCCCTGGCGCTGTACATGCAGTCGTCGTATCGGGAAGTGTTGCGTTGTCTGGTGGAGGGCATCCAGTGGCTGCGCGATCCTTCGGCGCGGGTGCGGGTAGCGGGCAAGTCGGGTATTTCTCAGGCCCGCACGCGGCTGGGCTGGGAGCCGCTGCGGCAGCTGCATGATGAGTTGGTCCAGCCGGTTGCAGCGCGCGGCACACGGGGCGCCTGGTACCGGGACTGGCGGTTGGTGAGTCTGGATGGCAGCACGTTGGAGGTGGCTGACGAGAAGGTCAACGAAGAAGCTTTCGGCCGCCCCGGAGCCGGTCGCGGTACCAGCGCCTATCCGCAAATCCGTTTTGTGTCGTTGGTGGAGAACGGCACGCACGTGCTGTTCGGCAGCCAGATGGACAGCTATCGAACCGGCGAAATCACGCTGGCCAAAGCGGTGCTTCCGCGCTTGTGTAAGGGTATGTTGTGCTTGGCCGATCGGAATTTCTTCGGCTTTGCACTCTGGCAGCAGGCGCAAGCAACGGGCGCGGATCTGCTGTGGCGGATGAAAAAGAACATGCGCATGGCGTGTGAGCAACGCCTGCCCGACGGTTCCTATCTCAGCCACGTGTATCCTTCCGCACGTGACTGGCGGCACAAAACCAATGGTATCCCGGTGCGGGTGATCGACTACCGGCTGGAGGGGATCGATGGCGACGAGCCGATCTACCGGCTGGCGACCACTATTCTCAACACGGACAAGGCTCCGGCCAACGAACTGGCCGCTCTCTATTACGAGCGCTGGGAGATAGAGACCACCTTCGACGAACTAAAGACGCATCTGCGCGGAGCGCACATGGTGCTGCGCAGCAAAACTCCCGATCTGGTGCGGCAGGAATTCTACGGTCTGCTGATGGCACACTTTGCCATCCGCGGCTTGATGCACGAAGCGGCCTTGAAAGCCCACGACGATCCGGACCGGCTCTCCTTTCTGCACGCTGTCCGCGTCGTCCGCCGCAAGCTGGCCGTCTAGCCCGCTATTCCCCCCTCGGAAGAAGAGGACATTTCATAACGCCGTTCTCGATGCAATCCTCCAGGAACGCGTCGTCTCCAGCCGCCATCGGCGCAATCCTCGCGGCGTAAAGCGCAAAATGAGCAACTTCCCTCTGCGCGCTCGTCACGCCATGCCCCTGCCAGCCATCGACATTGGCAAAGCCGTTAGGATAATTAAGTGAACAATATTAACTTTAGTGATGTTTAAAATTTTCATATTGTAAATGATTTCAGGACTCGCTTTTTAGCGCGAATCCCAAAAATCACGTGTGAAAACATAGTTTTCACCGTGATTTTTGAGGCTAAACCCTTTGCAGGCGTCAGCGATTCGTCGAAACTCGCCTTGGGTCAAGCAACCATCCCTAGTGAAAGTCGAGTGGGTGCTTCCCGATAAAAAACCGAGGATTCAATGTTCCAGGAATGATTGGCTTGGCCGGGAAGAGTTCCTGGTGCTTGGGAGGCAATACGGAATGACAGGCGTGAGAATCTCTCTCGAAGGTACGGGGGGTGGACCAAACGGCAAGCGGTTCGCTGTCTGGATGTGGGTACTGCTTTTTCTGTTGGTAGGCCCGGCTCTTCAACGAATTGACGCCCAGCAGCTGGGCGGGATTAACGGTACGATCACGGATTCAACGGGCGCGGTAGTCCCAGGCGCAAAGATCATCGTCTATAGCCCCAGCTCCGGTGTCACATACAAGTCGCAATCTTCATCGGCAGGAACTTTCCTCCTTGTGAACGTCATCCCAGGCAACTACACAATTACTGTGGAAGCGCCGGGATTTGCGAAGTTTATCCAGACGAACTTCCGCGTGGACATTGGCGCGACGGCGGCATTGATGGCCACTCTGAAGCCAGGAGCGGCGACCGCAAGCGTCGAGGTGAACGGTGCCCAGACGCCGCTGCTCACGGAGCAGCCTGATATCGGCACCACGATCGAGCCCGAGATCTGGAAAAACATGCCGGTCGAGGTTAACGGAGGCGGACGCGACCCGCGCGCGGTGGCATTGAGCAATATACCGGGCGTTGAGTACTTCGCCTACGGCTACGGCAAGATTGCCGGCTCTCAATACGGTGCGGAATTCAATTATTTTAACGGCTTACCGCAAAACTCCAATGCCACGATTACGCCTCCCTACGATTTTGTGAACGAAGTTCACGTCGATACTACCTCAATGAATGCGGAATACGGCTGGGGAGTGGGAGAGGTAAATTTCCAGACCAAATTCGGCACCAACCAGATCCACGGCAGCGCGTTCGAGATCAACCGCAACAGCTTCTTTGATTCGCGCGGGCCATTCGATCCGGCACCCAGTCCAGTTCCGCAGAACCACCAGAACAACTACGGCTTCTCGATCGGCGGGCCGGTGGTGATTCCCAAGATCTATAACGGTCACAACCATACATTCTTCTACTTTTCCTACGAGGGTTTCCGTCAAAACAACCAGTCCATCGGTTCGCCGATAAGTGGTTACACTACAGTGCCGACCGCAGCGATGAGGAAAGGCGATTTCAGGGGACTGATGACCTACAATGCGAGCGGGCAAGTGGTACAGGCGCCGATTTACAATCCACTCAGCCCCAATCCGAATGCTCCCCAGCAGTTTGATTATGATGGTGAGCCCAATGTGATTCCGCCGGGCCAACTGAGCGCAACGTCGCAGCTGCTGGCTAAGTATATTCCCTTGCCAAATACTACCGGATCAGGTCCCGGCAACCTGATCGATAACTATCATTACAATATCGCGGTGCCTTCTTCGTATAACCGCTGGGCGTTTTCAATCGACGAGCACTTCAACGCCAACCAAAGCGTCAACGTAGCCGTCGTCGATTCGCCAACGCCGCAGAAGGCAGCATACAATGGCCCGCCAATCTTTGGCGGACTCAGCAATCCGAATCCGCTTAATGATTTAATCCAGCAAAATTGGCCGAGCGGGTTCGTATACGGTAATTATGTTTGGGCCATCCGTCCCACGCTGCTCCTCAGCGCCGGTCTCTCAGTGCCATTTCATTACAGCTTCACCCGCAAAGGTCTGGAGCCTAATATGACTATCCCTGCACAGAATCTGGCAGGTGCTCCGGTGAAAGGTTTTCCGACTATCACGTTTAGTGGAATCGACGCTCCGCAGGGCTTCGGCAAAGGCTCGGGCATGGTGGGTGTTGACACAAAAACGCCCTATTACTCCTTTTACACCAACGTGTACTGGACCAAAGGCCGTCACGCGCTGAACTTTGGTGCGCAAGGCATGTACTACATGAGCTATGGGTTCAGTTGCATGAACTGCGCCGGGCAGTTCAACTTCGTTGGCACCACGACTACCAACAATATCAGCAGCAACCCGAGCCAGTTTACCGGCAATCCCTACGCCGGCAGTCCCTTTGCCAGCTTCATGATCGGCCAGGTGGATAGCGCCGGCTTATCATATTCACCGGAAGTCGCTGTGAAGTATGCTGCCTACGCGCTCTATGTCCAGGATGCTTTCAAGGCCAGCCCAAGGCTTACCGTGAACGCCGGTCTGCGCTGGGACATCCAGATTCCGCAGTGGACGAACAATGGCAAGCAAGACTTTGTGACTCCTCAATCGTTGAAGTTACCCAATGAGGCTGCGGACGGAGAACTGGGTGTTTTGACGCATTACGGAACATGCCCCAGTTGCGCCGGCTTCAACCGTGCGGCGATTCATTGGGGCGAACTTGGACCGCGTGTTGGCTTTTCATATGCGCTTGATCGCAAGACTGTCATTTCTGCAGGCTTCTCTACGCTGTGGCAACAGGCGGCCAGCAACGAAAATGGCGGAGGCGAATATGCCAATGACGGCAACGCGTTCGGTGTCTCCAACTATATCAACGGCAACGGCACCAACCAGCCAGGCTTTGGCAACTGGGATAAGACGACGCTGAATTTCCCGCCGCCCGTCCAGTTTAGTAACACTGCGTTAACTGGTCAGAGTGTGGGCTACTTCAACCCCGCAGTTTCCGGCCGAGATCCCTACTATTTTCTGTGGGATGTGAGCGTTCAGAGAGTCCTTCCGGGTAACTGGTTCATTCGTTCAAGCTATGTAGGCCAGCGAGGCATCCACTTGGTGCGGTTCCCGATGGATATGAATCTTCTGCCTGAGGGAGTCCCGGAGAGATATGGCAATCTGCTTTCTCAGAGCATCACTTCGCAAGCTGCACTTAATGCAGGAATCCAAGCCCCCTTTGGCAACTTTGCGCAGGTGATGGGATCGAGCGCGACCGTGGGACAGGCCCTGAAGCCTTACCCGCAGTACACAAGCATCATGAATAACTTCAACTCAACTGGATTTATGAGCTACAACGCATGGCAGAATGAGATCGACAAGCGCTATTCCAACGGGATCGCGTTACTCTCAGGCTTTACCATCCAGCGTGACATCAGCAACGCTACCAATGAGCTCTCCTGGGCTGGAATGAACACCAATCCAGTTGACCCTTACCGGCCATCAACGGCTGTTGCCCCCACCGGTCCAGACTGGATGGTCAACATTGCTGGCACCTACGATCTTCCCATTGGTCCTGGAAGGCCTTGGCTAAACAACAGGGGCTTCACAGGTGAGTTGATCGGTGGGTGGAAACTGGCGTGGGCTCTCTACTACGGTAGTGGCTCTCCGCACAGTGTTGTCGCCGACGGAAGCCCCTTCGGCCTTGGCAACCGGGCCGACCGGGTGCAAACCATTCCCATCAAAGTCAATAACTACCACGCGGTCAAGAAGTGGATCATGGATGGCGCACCGCCGGCCGCTGCTCCCCAGATCGTCCAGAACAATGGCGCTTTCATTGATCCGGCAGTTGCAGACGGCTACTCCGATGGTGCCAATGGTCAACCCGTTTCGCCGCAATGGGGTTACATTCCTGGCAACTCAAAGGCAACCTATACCGCATTCAGAGATCCGCCCTATGCAAACGAGGCCGTCGGCTTGATGAAGGAATTCTCAGTAACCGAACGGGCGAAGGCCATCCTGCGGGTCGACTACTTCAATCCACTGAACCGTTGGTATACCCCCTGGTGCGTCGACATGAACATTGACGACAGTACGTACGGTAAAGTTACGAATCCGAAATGTGGATCAGGCCAACGCCAGGGGCAAATGTCTTTAAGGATTCAATTCTAACTTCAACCCAAGCTAGACACAGCAAGCGGCAAGATGGCGCGGCGCAACATGGCAACCGCGCCATCCGCAGCCGCTACAGGATTAGAAAGAGACCAGCGGGGAATATCGTGACACAACACGAAGAAGTAACACGACGGGAGTTTATACAAATTGCGAGCGCAACCGCCATTACTCTGGGAGCCGGTAGCAGAGCGGGAGCGGCGGAAACGGGGCCGCTAAGCGGGAAAGCTGCTCAGGCGTCTCCATTGGCTAAACGTATTTACAACCTGAATAGTCTGAAATGGCAGCTCATTGGAATGACTCCATATCTTTGGAGTTTCGATAAGCTGACGGACGTCAACAAAGCGCCCGACGCCGAAGTTGGGCCCATCGATGCGCAGGTACCCGGCTCTGTACAAGGATCTCTCCTCAAGGCTGGCGTCATTCCAGACTGGAATGTCGGGCTGAACTACCGCGAAGTGGAGTGGGTGGAAAACCGCGACTGGATCTATCAGGTAAAGTTGCCCGACGAATGGCTGCATGACGGCGATAAGCTCCGGCTCAACTGCGCGGGTCTGGATTATCGGGGCAAGATTCTGCTCAACGGCAAGCCTTTGCTCTCTTTCCATAACAGCTTTATTCCTCATACGGTTGATCTAAAACCTTACCTGAAATCATCCGGCAATCTGCTCCAGATTTGGTTTCAACCTCCCCCACGTTGGTTGGGACAGTTCGGATACACCTCCGACATGAGACAGTGGAAGCCCCGCTTTAATTACACGTGGGACTGGATCATCCGCATGGTGCAAGTCGGTATATGGGATTCGGTCACACTTGAAGCAGTAAAAGGCGCAGAAATCTTGAATGTAAAATGCCTCAGCGGAGCCACGCTCAAGTCCGGCCAGGGCAACTTGCAACTTTCCGCGGCTACCACCGGAGGTAGCTCGATGCGGGTCACGCTCAGCGATGGCAACCGGCCCATCCGCTCAGCAGTCGTTCCGGTAGCTGGGGGCAACGCTGAAGTGACGTGGGAGAGTCTTCCGGTCGAACTGTGGTGGCCCACCGGCATGGGCAAGCAAAACCTTTACAAACTGGACGTCGAACTTCTTGACGCGGGGAAGCGCCTCATCGATTCCAGATCGTTGAGGGTCGGCTTCCGCAACATTGAGTGGAAGCGCACGCGGGGGGCGGCGCCAGATGCGCATCCGTATTTATGTGTCGTTAATGGCAAAGAGGTACTCCTGTTCGGTGTGAACTGGACGCCCATCCGGCCCAATTTCGCCGACCTGCACGACGACGAGTACCACAAGCGGGTAGGTGTTTATCGTGACATCGGCGTCAATGTGCTTCGCGTGTGGGGAGGAGGCTTTGCCGAGCGCGAATGTCTCTACGACCTGTGCGACGAAAACGGCATCCTTATCTGGCAAGAGTTACCTCTCTCCAGCTCCGGCTTGGATAACTATCCGCCCGACGATCCGAAATCCATCCTGCAACTGAGCGGGATTGCAGTGTCGTACATCAAGCGCCTGCAGCACCATGCTTCGCTGCTTCTTTGGTGCGGCGGCAATGAGTTGGAAGACGACCGGGTAGGCCACATTAGCCCAGATCCAACTTTGACCATTGCTCGGCACCCTCTCATTGTGCGATTCGCAGAGATCATTCGCCGCAACGATCCGGGACGAATGTTTCTGCCGACCAGTCCGTATGGGCCAATTGGCAGCTTCACCCGCGAGACCTGCGGCAAGCACAAGCACTGGGATGTGCATGGTCCATGGAACCTCAATGGTCCCGTCGACGGCGACTGGCGGGACCTGTGGAAGCACGACGATGCCATGTTCCATTCTGAAATGGGAGCGCCCTCTGCAAGCCCGGCGGCTATGATTCGGGCCTACAGTGGCAATCTGCCCGTTGTTCCAGGCACGCACAGCAATGCGCTGTGGAACCGCCAGCCATGGTGGATCGACTGGCCCAAGTTTGCTGAAGAGAAGGGAAGGGAACCGAAATCGCTCGAGGAGTTCGTCGCGTGGAGCCAGAAGCGCCAGGCTGATGCGCTGACGCTCGCCGTGTCCGAGGTCAAATCGCGCTTTCCCGCCTGTGGTGGCGTGATCCTCTGGATGGGCCACGATTGCTTCCCATGCACTGCCAACACGTCCATTGTGGATTTCAATGGCGACCTTAAACCAGCAGCAACAGCTCTCAGGGAGATATTTCGTCGCACTTGATGCAAAGAAATCGCGCATTGCATTGGCGGGCAAGCACCTGAAGACCGGATGCCAGCCTGCGGGCAGGCCACCAGCTAAGAAGCGGCATGAGCACCAACCATAGCAGGAGGAATCCAATGACGTACTACAAACTAGGCGCAAAGCTCGCATTTGCAAGTTTGTTTCTGATGAGTATGATCGCGTGCAATGGCAAAGGGTTTCCCGTAGCCCTCACTAGCCCGGGAAACGCAAATTCCAATTCAGGATCCGGCTCCGGATCTAACAACGCCACTGTTACCAAGGGTACGGGGACCACGGCCTGCGGAGATGAAAAGTCCTTCCAGGAGTGTGCAAACCTGCCGGTTGACGGCGCCACGTACACCTCGCCTGTGCCCATCTCCGCCTACGCCAGTTCGCAGTACGGCATGTCTGGTTGGCAGGCATACGTGGACGGTAATCTCGTGACCACGAGCGCGAGCAGCCAGCCCACCTTCAATGGCGACACGAGTTGGTGGAACGCCACCATCCCCGGGCTTTCTCCGGGAACCCACCTGATCGGGATTAATGTCTGGGACAACAATGCGCCAAGCTATTCGGTACATTCGTATACGGCCACCATCACGGTGCCTGCCACGTCGCTGCCAACTCCGCCGTCTACTGCCACCACATACACAAACCTGCAGGAGGCAAACGGTAGTCAAGAAAGCTGGAAAATTTGCAACGGCCCCTGTTCTGGCTCATCAGGTACCGGAAGCAGTAACATCACGCTCGACGCTACCAATTTCGAGCCTTCACTTTCCGGCTCAACGATGGAAGAGACCTCGACCGGAGCGGCCTTCAACACGCTGGGTTATCTCAAGCCGCCTTGTCCGAGTACGGGCTGTACTTCAGTGACTAACTTTATTGATGATGTCTGGTTTTACATTCCCTCAACGACCACCGCACTTCAGGCGCTTGAGTTTGACCCCGACGTTTACGACGGGAACTACGAATACTTCATGTCCATGCAGTGCGACTCAGCTACCGGCGATTGGCGCTTCTGGGACATGGCCAACGGAGATTGGACAACGAAGCAGAACAACGGCTCGACCGCAGTTTATCCTTGCTCGCTGCTGACCGAGACTAACCAGTGGCATCACTTCCAGCTCTACGGAACCGTGGATTACTCTACGCACACGTACACCTATCAAACCTTCGTGATTGATGGTGTGACTGTGTATAAGAACCTTGGCAACTCGTACAACGCAAAACCGTATTCATCCAGCCCGGCGCTGGTTGTTGAGCAGCAGATCGATAATAACTCCTCAGCCGCGTCCAACTCTGTTTACTACGATAACTATAGCCTCACCGTGTGGTAGCAAGGGTGCAGGACGCTCAGCAAAGTAGCATTTTATGCAGGGCGTCCTGCAGAAACATACAACAGATATGTAGAGTATGTTGAAGCTGACGCAATCGCGGGCAATATGCCTGCATGGAACGGAGCATTGCCGCCATCTGGCTGTTCTTAGTCTGAATCGGTTCCAGACAACCGATTACAAGCTGGCCGGCTTGCGATGCTGTGCTTGGCGTCCAAGATAGGACATCGCTGATTCCTCAAGCTATCGCTTGCTACGAGTAATCTGGTCGAACGGCTTGTCTCTAACTTGGCAGAAACCGTACAAGCGAAGAGCTGGGAATAATGGTATTCTTGGTCGCATCTCGTCCTGCCTTCTTTGCTAAAACTAACTAGGACAGGCACGGACAAACAGACGTCAGTAAGAATGATTAATTCCGGGTGGCAAGGCAGGAGGGGTGAGTGGTTGTTAAGAAAATGCTTGGGGTGTCTTGCGCCGTTCTTTTGTCGGTATGCGGACTGGTGCAATCCGCGACTGCTCATGCCGAGAATGCACGTATTTCACCGCTTCATGACGGTGTTCAACTAACTGCCGGCTCATCTGTCCTCGATGTGCAGGTTCTTGAAAACCGCGTGGTGCGCGTGCATGTGCGGCCCAACGGCCAGTCGACGCCGCGCACGCTGGTTATGGATCCGCATCCCCCGCTCATGAAGCCCACCAGTATTCATAAATCAGAACACAACGGCGTATACATGCTTTCCACTCCCGGCATTTCGGTACGCATCAAAGAAAGCGCTCCCTACACGATCACGTTTTTCAACGCCAGCGGCCGGCAACTGCTTCGCAGCCTCGATCCACTTGGCCAGGCGCGCAACGGTGGCGTGACCATGCGGCACGCTCCGGGTGAAAAGCTGTACGGCATCCACGGCCTGCCCCTGAAAAACAGAGGCGGCGGTCTCACACGAGACAACGGAGGCAAGGTTGTCGCCGGCATTCAGGGCAACAGCGGAGCGCCGTTCATCTTCTCTGTGCGTTATGGGCTGCTAGTCGACTCCAACGGCGGTGACTTTACGACAACCGCCGACAGCTTCACTTTCGAGCACGATTCGCGAACTGACGTCGAATACTACGTTCTGGCTGGCCCGCCTCTGCAGACCATGGCCGCGCTGTCCCGGCTCGCAGGCCCGCCGCCGCTGCCGCCCGAGTGGACCCTTGGATTTCTCAACAGCCAGTGGGGCGCCACCGAATCGCAAGTGGAGAAGATCGTCGCCACCTATCGCAAAAAGCAGATTCCCATTGACGGCTTCATCCTCGACTTCGACTGGAAGGCGTGGGGCGAAGATAACTATGGTGAGTGGCGCTGGAACAGCACCTCCGGTCCCGGCAACGTGGCGCCCGACAAATTTCCTGACGGTGCTTCCGGTGTCTTTGCGAAGAAGCTTGCTGCGGAAGGCGTGAAGCTGGCCGGCATTCTCAAGCCGCGCATTCTCATGACCGTGGCCGGCCACCCAGATAAGCTCACAAAGGCCGCGGCTTATGCAACGAAACATCACCTGTGGTATCCGAATGAAGCGCCGGTGCGCGACTACTACTCCCACCGCATGGCGCGCGACCTGAACTTTAACCTTGCCGCCACGCGGACCTGGTACTGGAAGCATCTATTGCCCGCTTTCCACTCAGGCATGGTAGGGTGGTGGGACGACGAGGCCGATATAGATGGCAAGACGGTCTTCGGCAACTTCCAGTTCTTCAACATGGGTCGGGCAATCTACGATGGCCAACGCGCCGACTCTAACCTGCGTGTCTGGACACTCAACCGGAACTTCTATCTCGGCGCCGGCCGCTACGGCTATAACCTCTGGTCAGGCGACATTCATACCGGATTCGCTAATATGGCATACCAGCGCCGCCGAATGCTGGCCGCACTCGATACAGGCGTAGCAGGGTGGAGCATGGATACGGGCGGATTTTACGGCCATCCCAGCCCTCAAAACTATGCTCGCTGGGTTGAGTTTGCAGCCTTCGTGCCCATCATGCGTGTGCATGGATTCTATGAGCAGAAGCGCCAACCCTGGGTCTATGGTCCTGTAGCCGAGGCCGCTGCCCGCGGTGCCATCGATCTGCGCTATAAGCTGCTTCCCTATATCTACTCATACGAGCGTCTAGGGAACGAAGGCAATGTTGGTCTCGTTCGCCCGCTGTTCTGGGAGTTTCCTTCCGACCCGCGCTCAGCGACTGTGACCTCGGAGTGGATGTTTGGCAACGCGCTTCTCGTGGCTCCGATCGTGACCCGCGATGCAACCTCCAAGGCCGTCTATCTGCCGCCGGGTGAATGGTTCGACTACGCAACCGGCCGGCGCTACAACGGCGCGCACAACATCGTCATTCCGGCCGACGCAAAGACATGGAAAGACATTCCGCTCTTTGTCCGCAGCGGCTCCATATTAGCCACTCAGCCGTTGGAGCAGTACGTCGGGCAGCGTCCCATCCAGAAATTCACGCTCAACATCTTTCCTTCGCACTCCAAGGCCACATTCACCGCTTACAGTGACGACGGTGAGACCTACAACTACGAGAAAGGCGACTATCTACAGCAGAAAATTACCACGCAGCGCATCGGCAGCCGAACAGAAGTCACAATCGGCGGTGCGAAGGGAAGTTATGCCAGCCCGCTGCGCACTTACCTGCTTCGCATCCACACTGCGGCACACAGTGTGACCATCAACGGCAAGCCGCTTGCTAAGGTCAATCCCTCGGCTTTGTCTGCAAACTCCGCCTCGCGGTGGGCAACGGCAAATGACCGCTTCGGCCCCGTGGTTCTGGTGCGCGTGGTCGCGGGCCAAACAACTCCTTCCGTAATTGTGTTGCAGTAAGGTCTGGTGTGAGTGGCACAAGATGACTATCTCTCATCAAGCATCTCTTCAACAACTGGCGCCATTCCGCATGGAGCCGTGGTATGACCCAAGGGTCTGGGGATTCAATGATCTGCGGCCCTGGTACGATCATGTAGCCGTGCATGAACCCATCGGCGAAGTCTGGCTCACCGGCGATAATTCATTGGTTGGCACTGGCCCTCATGCCGGAAAGTGTCTCTGCGACGTTTTCAGCGAGGCGCAGGAATCTCTGTTGGGACCCGCCGTTCCGTCGCCCGAGTCGCCGCTGCTCATCAAGGTGCTTTTTGCCAGAGAAAAGCTCAGCGTGCAGGTCCATCCCGACGACCGGATGGCGCAAAAGTACGGCTTTCCTCGCGGCAAGACGGAGTGCTGGTATGCCCTGGCGGCCGAGCCCCACGCAGCGGTGGCTTTGGGGCTCAAGCAGGGCGCCTCGCTCGAACAGGTGAAAGAAGGCATTGCGGCGGGCACGCTGGAGGCAAGCCTCAACGCGGTTCCGGTGGCAGCTGGAGACATGATCTTTGTCGACGCCGGAACAGTACATGCCATCTGGCCGGGACCAATACTGCTTGAAACCCAGCAGAACTGCGATCTGACTTACCGCATGTATGACTACGGCCGTCCCCGGGAACTGCATGTGGAGAAATCGCTTGAAGCCACGCGGCTGGTGACATGCGCAGGCAAGGTTGCGCCCACCGCACTTGCCGACCGCACCATCCTGATCGACACGGAGTACTTCCGCGTTGAGCGGATCCCGATTGCCGGCAGCCGCTCCAGCGCGGAGCGGCCAGGCAGCGATGAGCCTGCCCCGAGCCTGGCGTATCTGTTCGCTGCCGCGGGTTCAGCAAGAATCACCGGTGAAGGCTTCGAGCCGGTTGAGCTGCCGACGCGCGGCATTGTTGCGGTGCCGGCGCTCTCGCCTGCCTTTGAGGTGGAAGATCTGGGCGGCCTAGATCTGATCCGCATTACTCCCAGCTGGCCGCAGCAAGCAGCATGACTGAGTAAGGCCTATGAGGTAGTGCCGGCATAGTCCGAGCGAGCTAACAAGCGCCGCGTTACCTGATATCGGCACCTCACCGCGCTTTCTGTATTCGCTCAAACAAGCATGCTCGCCGGACTTCTGATCCGGTCAAATAGCCGATTCCATTCTCGGGCCCCATTTCTCACGTCCTCGAATTAGAGCTTAGCAACAACAGTGCAGGAGGCTTCGCGGGCCAGATGCGTAGCCTCCTGCGCTGTCTCTTGTGTTTCCTAGTCATTACCAAGCCGCCTCTATGCGGTCAGTCTGCGGATGGGTTTCGACCCCCAGAGGCCGTACCAGGCAATGTAGAGGTAGCAGGCCATGGGCAGAATGAAGGAGCCCTGAATGCCGATGGTGTCTGCCAGAGCGCCCAGCAGGTAGGGAATCACTGCGCCTCCGACGATGGCCGTCATCATCAAGCCCGAGCCGCGGCTGGTAAGCGGTCCCAGCCCGGTAATTCCCAGCGCGAAAATGTTGGGGAACTGAACGGAGTTCAAAAAGCCGCACAGCACCAGCGTCCAGATGGCTACTTGTCCGGAAGTCAGCGCCGAGATGCCCAGCAGCACGGCCCCGGAAAAGGCGAAGATGCCCAGCAGCCTCCCCGACTTGACTCGCGTCAGGGCCCAGGAGCCAAGCAAACGGCCAACCATGGCGCCGAACCAGTAAAGCGAAACCAGGTACGAGGCGGACTTGAGCGAGCTCATTCCCTCTTGCTTGAAGTAGTTCACGGCAATCGACGCCAGCCCCACCTCTACACCGACATAAACGAAGATGCCCACCGCGCCCAACACGGTGTGCCGGTAGCGCCAAATGCTGTAGGTGTGCGCGGAACCTCTCTCGCTGGGTTGGGATTCCTGCGGGTGATCGATGTGCGGCAGATGCATGAAGGCGACGGCGAGACCCAGAACCAGCAGTCCCGCGGCGATCACCAGATAAGGCACGCGTACCGTGGCCGCAATGGCGGCTTTCGATTCCAGAAGTGGGGATTTGGTCAGGATGAAGGCGCCGCCCACCAGCGGAGCCAGAAAGGCGCCCACGGAGTTGAAGGCCTGCGCCAGCGTAAGCCGCACCGGTGCGCTGTGCTCCGGGCCCAGGATGGCAACATAGGGGTTGGCCGAGGTCTGCAAGGCCGTAACGCCGGCACCCACAATGAAGACCGCGGCAAGAAAGAGCGGGAAATTCACCAGCTTGGCCGCCGGGATGAACAGCAGGCATCCGGCCATCTGGACAAACAGCGAGACCACCATGGTCTGCTTGTAGCCGATCCACTCGATGAGCTTTGAGCTGGGTGACGAGAAGATAAAGTAGGCGAGGAAGAAGGCAGATTCGGCCAGCATCGCCCACGCGTAGTCCAGATTGAAGACCGAGCGCAGGTGCGGCACCAGCGCCATGTTCAGCGTGGTGATAAAGCCGAAGATAAAGAACAACGTGGTGACGATGATGAACGGCGCCAGATATCCCGGCGAGGCGAGCGCGGATGACTTTGCTTGCGTAGACATAGGCAGGTTCTTCTCGTGAATGTTGTTCTTTTCGTTAGCAATTAGATCTTTCACGCATTTAAACCCTGGGGCCTGCGACGTTTTTTGCCGACAGGAAGCGATTATCTGGTCACAGATAGGATATCGTTATCATAACTGCTAAAGTTTTATAGTACGGTGCAAACACAATTGTCAAGGAATGCCACCGATTCTATCTCGACCTAACGTTAAATCGTGTGCTAAAACGTAGGAATGATATCGAAATCATCAGAACACGGGCGTAGCGTTGAATACCCGCAGCCGACTATGTATATTCTCGCCTTTGATGTCGGTGGCAGTCATATCGCGGGCGGACTATGCGAACTCGGCAGTTTGAATCTGGTCTCGCAATCTTCCTCCCCGCTACCTAACGGTCCCGGGAGCGGCAGCTTCGTGGAATGTCTCTATCGACTTGCCCGGGAGGTGATCGGAGATCGGGAGAAACAAGTCGTGGGTGCCTCTCTGGCAATACCAGGGCCCTTTGATTATGCCGCAGGTGTGAGCTACATGCGCCACAAGCTGCGGTCACTCTACGGCGTGGATTTGCGTGCGGAGCTTGCGCAGCGGTTCGGCTGGCAGCGCGACCAGTTTCGCTTTCTGAATGATGCCGGAGCGTTCCTGCTGGGAGAAGTTCACGCCGGAGTAGCGCAAGGTGCGCATCGCGCAATCGGTCTAACTCTGGGAACCGGAATCGGTTCGGCTTTTGCCGTCTGCGGCCACCTGATGACCGACGGAGAAGGGGTTCCTCCCGGAGGAGAAATCTGGAATATTCCCTACCTTGAAGGGACTGTTGAGGATCTCCTTTCCACCCGTGCCTTAACAAGCAGCTATGCCGGACGTACGGGGCATAGCGCTAAAGTCATAGAAATTGCGGCACGGGTTTCATCCGACGTTTCAGCACGCCAGGTATTTGAGGCCTTTGGTCTGCATTTGGGAGAGATCGTTCGCACGATCCTTGCGCCATTTGCTCCGGATGTGGTTATCATTGGCGGGGGAATCTCGCGAGCTGCTGATCTTTATTTGCCTAGCGCGCGGCAACAATTCCGCAGCGCAGATGTACACCTGGTGGCATCAAGCCTGTTCGACAGGGCTCCGCTGATTGGTGCGGCTAGGTTTTGGTGTGGTGATAAAAATCTGACGCCCTGAAGACCTGCATGGCTTTTGCGAGTACCCATCAGTCTATCCTCACTTTCTCTCATCACGAAGCTCACTCCTGCTCAGGGCAAAGGCAAGTCAGAAGACAGCTCCTATCGCTGGAACCAACTAGGTCTCTGACAATCTGAAGATATACCATTATGGTCACTTTTCGTGAGGTAAGAAGACCTGCATAGTTGGAGCATGCAAAGTTACCATCGTGTGCATGTGGACTTGGGGAAGAAGGATCGGCGACAAGTGATGGAGATGTTGAGGAAGGGGCGGGAGTCGGCGCGGGTGCTGCGGCGGGCTTCGATTCTGCGCCAGCTCGACGATGGACAAAAGATGGGGCAGGTGGCCGAAAACGTGGGCGTAGCGCGTAAGACGGTGCGCGCCATTCCCCGACGTTATGAGGAGGAAGGGCTGGATGCGGCGCTGCACGAGAAGCCGCGCCCGGGCCAGGAGCGGGTGCTGAACACGGCCCAGAGCCAGCGCATCGTGGCTATGGTATGCGGCTTGCCGCCGGAGGGCCGGGCGCGGCGGAGTGTGCGGCTGATCGCCGAAGAAGCGGCGCGTCGGAAGCTGGCACCGGCGGTAAGCCGCGAGACCATCCGCATCCTGCTTGAGAGCCACGATTTGAAGCCGTGGCGGGAAAAAAGGTTGGTGCATCGCGGAGTTGAATGAGGAGTACATTGCGTGCATGGAAGATGTGCTGAAGCGGTACGAAAAGCCGCTCTTGGAGAAGGAACCGGTGGTCTGCATGGATGAGAAACCGGTGGTGCTGCACGCCGAGGTTCGCCCGCCGCGCCCCATGCAGCCGGGACAAGTCCTGCGACGCGATTGCGAATATGTGCGCCGCGGTACGGCCAACGCCTTCAGTGGTGTTGAGCCCAAAGCAGGGCGGCACTTTACCAAAGTGACGTCTAACCGCTCTGCGCCCCAGTTCGCCGACTACCTGGTGGGGACCGTCGCCGCCTATCCTGACGCCGGCACCATCCATCTGGTGATGGACAATCTGAGCACGCACCGCCGCAAGGCGATGGTCGATACGGAGAAAAGATCGGCGGCTTGTTATGGGATCGGTTTACGGTGCATTACACGCCCAAGCACGGCAGTTGGCTCAATCAAGCCGAGATCGAGATCAGTTTGTTCAGCCGTCAATGCCTGGGACAACGCAGAATTCCATCGTTAGCGGCACTGCGCCCGGAAGCGCAAGCATGGAACCGGAAAGTGAATCGCGATCGGATCACCATCAACTGGAAATTCACGCGCAAAAGCGCACGCCAGAAGTTCGGCTACAAACAGAACAAATTCACCTTGTCAGAGACCTAGCCAGAAATTGAGAGTCTTTGGAAGAAATCACCCTCAGGTCTGTGAAGGTTAAAAGTAGTTGATTTTGCAAGGTTTATATACCATGGCGGGCAGTGGGAGAAAAACTCCCGAACCGCCTTACAAGCAGGAAGTCGGGGGTTCGAGTCCCTCACTGCCCAACACCCACTTGGAGTTAGTTACATGGTGCCCTCCTCAGATGATCTAGACCTCCTGCCGGTTTCGGCTCGAGCAGCGGTTTTCAGCAGGAGTTCTATCGCGCCGGCGTGTCACTACTTCCACTTCAGCACAAGCGTCGTCGACAAGCCCGGGGCCTTCTCATACGCTATGCTCAAATCCCCGTCGGCTTCGGGAAGAGATTCGTTACAAGAAGTTCGACCTTTCGTGATGATATAGGCGGCCCTCGTCGCAGTCATCACTCATGCTCGTGATTTACTGCACTGAACATCATTGTCCAACTCGCTAAAATTTGTACCGAGCATGGCGTACACATGGGCTCAGGTGGCCTTCGAGTGTACCAACGCTGGGCCAGTAGGAATAGCCCCTTATTCGACCGGGGTGCCTGTAACCTGCGCGTGTCGAAGGGGCCAGTCTCGGAGCATTTGAGAAAGAGGAGCGCACATGTACCGGACTCCAATTTTTCTTGCATTCTTGCTTTCTGGTGCAGTAATAGCACAATCAACGAACGAAACCTTAGTCACAGCTTCGCCCCGCACGCCGGAGACGGTTCCGGAGGCAGTGGTTACTCCAGAGCCGACTCATTCCATTACGGATGAAAGGGGACTCCGGTCTTACGTCGATTTCAGTGGCAACTCAAACAGCATCGGCCATATTTTTACCATGGGCTACAGCCTTGGCTACCAGCTCAACACGCACGTCAGCGTAGATGGGCAGGTGCCCTTCTACTACGTATCGGCTTCGACAACTGCCACAGATTCCACTGGGGGAACGGAATCGATCACAACTACAGATCAAGGGATCGGCGATCCATCGTTCGCTCTCCAGCTGCGTTTTCCCAATCGAATCCTGGACTACAGAACACGTCTGACGACCTGGGTTCCCATAGCCGACATGAACAGTGGCTTTACCACCGGGTCGGTGCTGGTGGACTGGGCAAGTCGCTTCAGCCATCCCGTGAGCCGATTGATCCCGTTCGGGCAGGCCGACATAGCAAATACTGTTCCGGATACTCCGCTATTTCTTCTCCCTTACACAGCGCAGGGGTTCAATGCACGGTTTGAGGCGGGCGCGGACGCAGTACTGACAACGATCTTCAGCACTGGCGCTTCGTTTTATTACGTACTGCCCTCAGGCAGTCAGACCCTTTATAGCCGCGAGTTTCACGGCCCGGGCACGGGATCGGGTGGGACTGGCGGGGGGCCAGGGGGATCAGACAGCGGACCGGGGAGCGGAAATGGCGACGGCAACGGGAATGGAAATGGATTCATCACCCAACAGGCGACCGGTGGAAATGGCAACGGCAGTGGCAACAGAAATGGATTCATGACTCAACAGGTGACCGAAGGAAATGACATTACCCGGGATCATGGAGTCGGAGCATGGCTTACTGCTAACCTTCCGCATTTCATCGATCTGCAGATTGGTTTTAATCGCAGTTTCGGCTACGATCTGAACACATTCTCTTTTGGACTGGGATTTGATCCCATTCGGGCTTTTGGCCGCCAGGCGAAGTGAAGGGAGCTTCTTCAGTGCTTTGCCGCAAGGACGTTCACTCGTGAGGCGCAAAGTACTCATCTCGATGGGTGGTCTTTTGGCGCTGGCAGTTCTGATGTTTCTTGCCTGGAGTGGTTTCGCCCAGCACGGAAATGCCGCAGCCGCCGATATGCTGCTGCGGCTGGATCATCGCCACCCTGGATCGGCCCCGAAAAATGTGGTGTTGTTGGCCATCGATGATGAGACTGTTGAGCGTTACGGACCTTTGCCAATCAACCGCGCAGTGCTTGCTGCAGGATTAAAGCGGGTGGCGAACGCGGGACCATCTGTTCTTGCTGTCGACATGCTGTTGTCGGAGAAGACGACCCCGGCCGCCGATGCCAGTTTGGCCGGCGCGTTACACCGGTTTCCACATGTCATATTGGCAACAGCTCTGGAGTTGCCTTCGCAGGGCAGACCCTCACGGTGGCTAAAGCCGCTTTCAGAGTTTGCGAGTCACGCGATTGCTCTTGGGAATGTTCACATCGAACCGGATCCGGACGGCGTCGCGCGCACGCTGCTGCTGGCGAAGAGCGACGGCGATCAACGCTACTGGGCGCTTGGCTTTGAAGCGTTTCGCGCATGGCTGGGAGCGCAGGGACCAACAATCGAATCCGCAAATGCACTGCGGGTCGGTACACGTCACGTTCCGGCGGCCAGGGACAATGACCGGTTGCTGTGGATTCATTATGCCGGGCCTGAAGGCACCTTCCAGCATGTTTCCATGGCGGGGGTGCTTGAGGGGCGAGTGCCGGATTCCGTTTTTGCCGGGAAGGTTGTGATATTGGGGGTCACCGCGCAAGGGGCAGGCGATCGTGTCTTTACGCCCTTCTCTGCCGGGCTTGGCATGAGTGGAATTGAGATTCACGCCAATGTCTTCCGCACCCTCGCGGACGGCGCCTACCTGATTCCTCTGAGTCCACTGGCGGAATTGCTGTCGGTGCTGTTGATTGCCACCCTGATCGCAGGTGCCGTGTGGTGGCGGCAGGGACGCTTTTTGATTCCTGTCGCGGTAAGCGGCGTGGTGCTGATCCCGGTGCTGTCGTACGTGCTCTTCCGTAGCGGGGTGATTGTACCTGCAGGCTCGTGGTTGGTAACGGAGGCGGCCGCCTCGCTGATTGCGTTTCTGGTGCACACTCGTTTTGTTCGCAGCCGGCTCCGTGCGGCCATCGTGGGCCAGCAAGACTATGCGTTTCGCCTGCAGGCAGTCGCGCACGAAATCAAAACTCCGCTGACTGCAATCCACGCCTCCAGTCAATTGATGACGGAAGCGGAGATCCCCGAGCGCAAGAAGGAAGAGATAGCTCAGCGTATTTACTCGGAATCCGGGCGCCTTTCAGGAGTAGTGACCACCTTCCTTGATGTTGAACGCATTGCCGCCGGCGTGCTGAAGCTGGAGCGACAGCATGTAGAACTGGACAAGGTCGCTGCTGATGCCTGTGAGCGCGCAGCGCTACTGGCGCTGAGGAAGAACATCGCAATCGAGCAGGACCTTGAGTTCGTAACCGTCGCCGCGGATCCGGTGTTGCTCCAGTTTGCTGTCTATAACCTGCTCGTGAATGCCGTCAAGTTCAGTCCGGAATCGAGCACTGTTCGCATCACGTTGCGATCTGAATCGCAGTTGGCACGCCTTGATGTCAGCGACCAGGGATGCGGCATTGAACCGGCGGAACAGAAGCACATCTTTGAGCGCTTCTATCGAGCCAGGCTGCACGATGGAGGGCAACCGGGCTCGGGCGTGGGATTGGCCCTGGTCAAGGAGATCGTTACTCAACACGGAGGCAGAGTGGAAGTGTCAAGCGAACCGGGAAAGGGTTCCCGCTTTACTGTGCTGCTGCCAAGAGAGGTGACGGAATGAGCGAAAAGCTTCCCGTCCTCCTGATCGATGACGAAGAGGAAATTACGTTTCCGATCGCCACATTCCTTGAAGCAAAAGGCTATCCCGTCACGGTGACCAACAGTGGCAGCGAAGGACTGCGGTTGGCTGTCACCGCGCAATTTCCGTTGATTGTGGCTGACATTTACATTGACCGCGTCACCGGCCTGGACATTTTGAAGGCGGCGAAAGGGACGATGCCATCCAGTGCAGTGATCCTGATGACCGCCAAAGGTTCGGTACGAACGACTGTTGAGGCGGAAACAAGCGGCGCATTCGACTACCTGCCCAAGCCGGTTGACCTGCATGAGCTGTTGCAAGTGCTGCAACGGGCGGAGTTGTCGTTGCAGCCGGCAGAACCCCTGCCTCCTGAGCCGGCATCGGGCGATGAGATCGTGGGTACATCTCCGGTCATGGTGCGGCTGTATAAAGACATAGCGCGGGCAGCGCAGTCGCAGGCCATTGTGTTGATCCGTGGCGAAACCGGCAGCGGAAAAGAGTTGGTGGCCCGTGCCATTCATGCTGCAGGCGCAAAAGCCAAGCAGCCGTTTTTGCCTGTGGATTGCGCCGCCATTCCCGAGAATCTCTGGGAAAGCGAGCTGTTCGGCTCCACTCGAGGCGCATTCACCAGTGCAGAAAAAGATCGCGTCGGCATCATCGAACAGGCCCGCAATGGCACCGTTTTTCTGGATGAGATCGGGGAGATTCCAGTCTCTTTCCAGGCAAAGCTGCTCCGCCTTCTGGAGGCCAGGGAGTATCGTCCTGTGGGTGCGAACACGGCAAAGCCGGTTACGGCGCGGATTCTGGCAGCCACGCACCGGCAATTGGAAGCGATGATACAAGCCGGTGAGTTTCGCGCTGATCTCTATCACCGGCTGAACGTGCTGCACATCGACGTGCCACCGCTGCGCGAACGAGTGAAGGACATACCTCTGCTGGTCCATCGCTTTCTCGGGGATGCCAATGATCGGATGGGCCGGAGCAGCCGGCTGGAGCCGGCGGGCATGAACGTGCTTGAAACGTACCGATGGCCGGGCAATGTCCGTGAACTGAAAAACGCCATTGAGCGCATGGTTGCCATGTCATCTTCAGGACCACTGGGAGCGGCAGAGGTTCGGCAGATCCTGGGCTTGGCTGATACTCAAGCGATGCCGGCTTCGACAGCCCAGAGTCTGGAAGAAGCGGAAAAGAAGCATGTACTGGAAGCGCTCCGCGCGTGCGGAGGCAATCGTACGGCGGCGGCCGAACGCCTCAACATTCAGCGCCGCACTCTTTACAAGAAGCTTGATCGCTGGGGCCTGCTGCACGAAGGGCACACCAGTGTGCCCGAAACGCAGGTTTCAAAGCACAATGAGAAATCCTGAACGTGTGTTTTCAGCGCTTTCCGGGATTGCTACTTTGGCATCCAGTTTGCTGCTCTTGAAAGCGAGGCTACGATGACTCGGACTCACTACAAATTCGTCGCCGTGGTTATCATGTTTATCCTGGCTCTGCCCGCGTTGGCGCAGAACCCGGTAGCAGGACAAATATCGGCGGTGAAAGGCAAGGTCAGCCTGATACGTGGTCACAACGTGCCTGTGCGCCTGCATCAACGAGACGAAGTTCAGGCCGGCGATTCGATCCTCACCGATGCCAGGTCGTCGGCAATCATGCGATTACCGGATGGCAGTACTATCCGCATTTTTCCCAATTCTCATGTTGAGTTGCGTTCGGGACACGGCAGATGGAAGGAGTTCCTCCATGTACTGCTGGGTAACGTACGCGTGCAGATCGAGAAGCTAAGCGGCCGCCCGAACCCCAAGGTGATAACTACACCCACCGCAATTATCGCGGTCAGAGGGACTATCTTTGCAGTGGCGGTGGCGCAGAACGGGGACACCCAGGTTGGGGTGGAGAAGGGACTTGTCGCAGTGGCAAGCCAACTTCATCCTGAACAGGAAGTATTGGTTAAGTCTGGGCAGGAAGTCTGGTTGAGAAACGGACAGGAGCTCAGCCAGCCGCAGCGAATGCAGCGGTCAATGCCGGGACTGAAAGGTTCCGGTTCTTCTGGAATCGGCATGCGGGGATTGGGTAGCGGCGGAACGAATCGTCCCGTGGGCAGGGGCAGGCGATGACCATAGATATGGTGAGTTCGAGTCACCAGCCTTAAATCCGACTGGAGGTGAAGTCATGAAAACCCTCATAAAAGGACTACTGGTTGCCGTCGTCCTGACGATTCCGGCCTTGGCACCGGCACAACATCGTGGCGCGGCTGGCAGACGTACGAGCATGGGCAGCGCGCAACGCGATCAGCTTCGAACGCGCGATAGGTTGCGGACGCCAGACCATTTGCGGACCCGCGATCAACTCAAGACAAAGGACCAGTTGCATACCAAAGACCAGCTGAAGACGCGGGATCGGGACAAGCTCCAGACCAAGGATCAGCTGAAGACCAAGGATCAGCTGAAGACCAAGGATCAGCTGAAGACAAAGGATCAGTTGCAGAGTAAGGACCAGCTGAAGACGCAGGATCGGGATCAGCTTAAGGCCAAAGATCAACTGCATACACAGGATCAACTGAGCACCCCGGACCAGCTGAAGACGCGGGATCGGGATTAGCTTAAGGCC
>JAJZME010000004.1 GCA_021803035.1 Acidobacteriota bacterium
TTTGTCCCCGGCCGTTCACTTGGTTGCGGCGGCTTTATCGCGTAGAGAGCGCTCTGCGCTCGCTGAGGGGTTTGCGATATGAAACGGGAGAGATTCGCTTGGTCATGCTCGTGTTCTCCGCAGGCTGGTCTTTCGACGCGATGATGTTTCCATTCTATGCCGCGGCGCGGAAATTACCTGCAAACGTAAGGTGATGAATTTGCAGCGGTTGGAGCGCACGGGGCTTGACTACTGATTCCTCCGAATACTCCGTAGTCCAGAGGGGCGTGCTGGTGCAGGAACTTGACGCCAGGAGCGACCGATTCACCGCGGCGGGCGCAGCAAGTTCACGATTGCGCGAGACCATACTGAGCCTTACCACTGTTTCGCCTGCGCAGACCTTGCGCCCGAGCTGGAATGCGCCATGAATCAGACAGGCTGGGCCGTCTTCGCCACGGCAAAATCCGCGAAGATGAAGCCGTCGCGATTCACCACTTCTCCCGGCTCAAGCGCGAGGGGCGCAGCAAACATGGGCCCGGCATAGGCGCAACTATGAAACTCGCCGCACTCGGCGCAGGGATCGGTTCCCACAGGCAGATCGCGCAAGAGCGCCGCGTCAAACTCGCGACCCGCAAACGAGGCCGGCAGCACGCGCGAATCCACACAGGTGAGGCGGGCGCGTAATCCACCGGCGATCATCTCCCGAGCCAGCTCCGCCGTGGGACGGCCCCACAACGGAAAGAGCGGTTCCAGGCCGGTTGGGGCAAGCTGCTTTTCGCGGTAGGCGCGCACGTCGGCGAGGAAAAGATCGCCAAAGGCGACGGCATGAATGTGCTCGGCTACGGCACGGTCGCAAACCTCGGCCATGCGCTGCTCGTAGACCTCGTTGGGGCAGGGCCAGGGCAGCGGCACAATCCACAGCGGCAGGCCGGCGGCCCGGGCCTGGGCCTCCAGCACCGCGCGCCGCGTGCCGTGCATGGCAACGCGCTGAAACTCGGTGTTCAGGGTAGTCAGCAGGCCACAGATCTCGATGGAGGGGTCGCGCCGGAGCACGTGCAGCGTCCAGGCGCTGTCTTTTCCGCTGCTCCAGGACAAAAGGACGCGCTTCATAGGTCGATTTTATGCCGCGCGCGCCGCAGCAGTCCCGCACCGGAGCATGTTCGCCAAAGAAGTTGGCGCGGCACAGACGTTGCTCGTAAAATTCGTTGCGGCAGATAAATCGGCGATAGAGGGCGCGCAAGCGGCCGGCGCAACGGGAGGCGCAATGAGCAAGTTCCCCATTCTTTGCTTATTGGCCGCCATCATGGTCACGGAGGCATGGGCCGCGCAACCTATCACGCGCGTAACCGTCGCGCAGTTGGCGCAACTGATGTCCCAAGCGCGCAGCACAAGAGACGGCAAATTGGCCAGGGAGCTTTCCGCGCTGGATATGACGCAGCGCATCAGCACCTCCAGGCTGGCGCGGTGGCAGGCCGAGGTTCGCGGCAAGCGCGCGCACCAGGCGCTGACGGTGTTGGCCGACGCTTCGGCATTCCTGGACCTTCCGCCAGCCGACCTGCCCGCCGGTCCGCCTCCGAGCATGGCCGCGCAACGGCAGATCTTTGTGCGAACCGTAAGCTACGTACATAAGACCCTGTCGAAGCTGCCCAACTTCTATGCCGTGCGCACCACCACCCACTTTGAAGAAGCGACCACGATCCCGGAGCGCATGCCGATGCCCTGCCGCACCGTGGTCCTTTATACAAGGTGCAGATACCATGCATGGTCCGCGGGCTCCATGGGACCCTCGCTCCTCTTTGCTCCATTCGACCTGGGCAGATCCAGGTTGATCGTCACCTATAACGACGGAAAGGAGTTTACGGGCAAACGCTGGAGAAGAACCACGTCGCGCCGGGAGCGATCGCTCACCCTCTCCATTAGCGGAGAGTTTGGTCCAATTCTGGACGTGATTCTGCACGATGCCGCTCACGGCACCGTTGTCTGGGCGCATTGGGAGCGTGGCCCGAGCGGCAAGCTGGCGGTGTTCCGTTACCGGGTTCCCGCCGCATACTCGCATTACTTCGTCTACTGGCCGTTCCCGTGGGGCGTAAGGGCCCTCACGCCCGCCTACCACGGTGAAATCGACATCGATCCCGGCACCGGAACGATCTATCGCGTCACGGTGGTGGCGGATCCGGAACCGGCGAACAGGAATGCAGAAACCGCAATCATGGTGAAGTACGGTTCTGTAACGATAGGAGGCCGGGCTTATGTATGCCCCGTAAGAGGCGTTGCTCTCTCCAGAAAGCCGGATGCATCGCGCCTCATGCAGCCGCATATCCTGACGGAGGTGAACAATATCCAGTACACGCGGTACCACCTGTTCCGCGCAGCAGTGAAAATCCTGCCCGATAACGGCCCGTATTCGCCCTCGTCAAGGCACTGACCGCGCCCCCTGCCCCGTTTTGACGAGTTCCCGATTCCTCGACCAGGGCGCTCCGCGTCTGGCCGGGCCTAAACCCTTACCGGGAAACGCCCAGCCCATTCATCGGCCGGATTTGCAGCCAGGAACGAAGACGGGCATTGCTGGCCAAGTCCCGCGTTTACAATCGAATAACAACGCGGCATTGCTTCACACTCCTCCCCTGGGCCGTCAAATGCATCAAAGTACAGACAGCATTGCCTCCGGTGATGAGTTTTTCGCGGGTGGCACACGGATTCGCGGTTGTACATTGAAACGAAGGAGGAAAGGTATGCTCAAGTGGGGACAGTTGCTTCTGGTTGCGGCCCCGTTCGCGGTGTGCGCAGCGGTGCAGGCACAGAGTACGCAGCAGCTTGTCCAGCAGGCGGTCAATACGGAACTGCATGACGACGCGAGCGATCATAGCCACTGGATCTATTACGAGGTCGACCGCAAGCCAAGCTCGACCGTTGAGCAGTGGGTGGCCGAGACGTCGCAAGGCACGCTGACGTGCGTGGTCGCCAAGAACGGGCAGAAGTTCAGCAAGGAGCAGCAGCTCGCTGCCATGAACGCCTTCATCAATAATCCAGCCGCGCAGGCCAAGCGGAAGAAAGGGGCCCAACACGACGACCGGCAGGCGCAACAACTGCTGCAATCGCTGCCGACCGCTTTCCTCTGGACGCAGGGCCCCACGACCAATGGCAACACCGTGTTTTACTTCAAACCGAATCCGCAATACAACCCACCCACGTGGCAGGCGCGCGTCTTTGACGCCATGGCCGGCGAAATGACGGTCAACGATGCGCAGCACCGCATCGTGAGCCTCCAGGGACACCTGCTCCACGATGTCAAGATCTTCTTCGGTCTGCTGGCCGATCTTTATGCCGGAGGCTCCTTTGAGATGCAGCGGCAGGAATTGGCCCCGGGCATTTGGCGGATCACCCAAACGCACGTCCATATCCAGGGACACGCGCTCGTTTTCAAGTCCATCTCCGAGCAGGAGGATGACGTGAAGTGGAACTTCAAGCAATTGCCCGCCTATATCACCCTGAACGAGGCGGAACAGGATCTGCTCAAGCAGGCCAATTAGTGAGGGCGGTTCTTTGACCATGTGTCTTGAACCTGGCGATTGCCCATCACCCGCGGAGACGCGGCAAAAGCGGAAAGGCTATAGAATCGATAGAGCGGTCCACAACCTTCCGGCCGAAGCTGGAAGGGGAATCCCCGTCCCTATCACGGAGACATTTGCATGGCACTGATGAAGACATCCAATCCCGCCCTTGGCAGCAACACTTTTCGCGACGCCGCAGGTATTGGCTATGGCGGCGCAATCGACGCCAGCGCCCGCATGACCCTGAGCGGCACGGTGAACAAGACCGCGATTCTGCTTCTCTGCACGGTGGCCACAGCGGCCTGGACCTGGCACCTTTTCCTGGTCTCGCACAACCTGGCCGTTATCAGCCCGCTGATGATGCTGGGCTTCATCGGCGGACTCATCTTCGCCTTGATCACCTCCTTCAAGAAGGAGTGGTCGCCGGTGTGCGCGCCGATTTATGCGCTGCTCGAAGGCCTGGCGCTGGGCGGCATCTCGGCCATGTTCGACCTCAGCTATCCGGGCATCGCCATGCAGGCCGTGGGCCTGACTTTCGGCACGCTCTTCGTCATGCTGTTTGCCTATAAGACCCGCATCATCAAGGTCACGCAGAAATTCCGGATGGGCGTCTTTGCCGCCACCGGCGGCATCATGCTGTTCTACGTGGTGGAGATGGTTCTGGGCTTTTTCGGCATCCACGCCTTCGGCATCCTGAATGGCTCGGGCATCATCGGCATCGGCTTCAGCCTCTTCATCGTGGCCATCGCCGCGCTCAACCTGGTGCTTGACTTCGACTTCATCGAACAGGGCGTGACCTACGGCGTGCCCAAGTATATGGAGTGGTACGGCGCCTTCGGCATCATGGTCACGCTGGTGTGGCTCTACCTGGAGATGCTCCGCCTGCTCTCCAAAATCAACAGCAGAAACTAGTGTCAGCCGGCTGAATCAAAACAGCGTTGCCCATCCGGATATGCCAGGCTTCGTCTTTTGGGAGCCCGGGATTCGCCCGATTTACGCTTATCCGGCGCCCCGCCGGCAGCCGTCCCTTCGGTCTGAATCTTCCTCAGCAGAATCAAAGAGATAGATAGTGACCCACATCACAGCGCGGGGTGAATGGGGTCACTGCCCGTGCTCCGCAACCAAGCGCAGACTCGAAATCCAATGGGCAGCGAGACAGCGCACGCGCCGGGAGGAGTCGTTCGATGAGCTTTGCAACCGGCTTGAAGAGTATTGTTGTGGCCACCGACCTGAGCGGGCAGTCCGAGGCGGCCCTGGAGTATGCGCGGAAGCTGGCCGCGGCCTACGGAGCGCGCATCGTGCTGGCCCACGGCGTTGACCCGGTGGAATATGCGGCGCTGGACGCGGTTCCTGGCGCGGTGCTGCAAGGCCTGACCGACGAGGCGCGGGCGGCGCTGGACCGCATGGCGGGCGATCTGCTGCAGGCCGGAATCCACAGCCATTCCGAGGTGCGTCAGGGCGCAGTGGCGCAAATGCTTGTGGATGTGGTCCGGCAGTACAAGGCGGGACTGCTGGTCATCGGCACCAAGGGGATGCAGGGCGCTGGGCCGGTCGTGGTCGGGGCCATCGCCGAGCAACTGGTGCGCATGGCTCCGTGCCCGGTGCTGGCCGTTGCCGCGGACTGGAACGCCGGCCCGTGCCGTCCCACACCTGGAGGGCCGGTGCTGCTGGCGATCGAGCGGAACGAAGCCGCCAAAGCTGCCGCCGCAACGGCCTGCTCGCTGGCGGCGGTCTTTGAGCGCACGTTGCTGGTGCTGCATGCTCGTACCCCCGCCGAGGCCGCAGCTTTCCCGAATCCCTGCGCCCATCCGCTCCAGGAGTTTGGAATCAAGCCGGACGAGAGTCTGAAGGTGCAATGCATCGTGGTCGATGGCAACCCGGTGGACGCCATCGAGCAGGCCATTGCGCAGTATCGCCCTTGCATTCTGGTGGCCGGCGTAAAGCGCATCAGCCAGACACCGGGCAAGCATGGCACGGCGTTTGCTTTGCTCGCCCGCTCGCGTGCACCGGTGCTGTGTGTTCCTCCCGAGCCGGCACCGGGCACGCTGGAGCCGGAACCTTGCCTGTCCGCCGAGATTACGTAGCGTGCACAGTGAAGATCAACACCGCTTCAGCTCGTCGTGGGTGCATGTTTTCAGGTGGCCGCCGGCCGCCGCGCAACCGGAAACGGCGCGCAAAAAGGGGAGACGGAATCATGCAAACCGAGGCGCGATCCGGAAAGCTGGACGCTGTCGCCGCGCATCCGATCGCCGAGTTATTGGAATGCCCGCCGACCGCCGGAACTCTGCTTAACGGTTCGGCCCAAACTGTCGATCTGGGTGCCGGGGAATGCGTCTTCCGCCAGGGCGGAATCTGCCGCGGCCTCTACGTGGTGGTTTCGGGGCAATTTGTGCGCAAGGCCGAGCGGCTGAAGACGCGCCTGACGCTGGGACTGGCCCGCACTGGCGATCTGGTGGAGCTGGCCGCCGCCCTGGGCGATGGCGTGCACACTTACACCCTGAGCGCGCAGACGCCCGGCTCGCTGCTGATGCTGCCCATCGATGCCCTGCGAAGCGCCTTCCAGAACTATCCGCCGCTGCGCATGCGGCTGCTGGAAGAGCTGGCGCGCGAGGTCTCCCGCGCTTACCTCAACTGCTGCCTCAATCCCCCTGTGCACCGGCGCCAAAATGTAAGAGAACACCCTGCCTTGAACGGGAACTGACCTCCAGGGCGGTTGGAGATCCGTGCGAATCCTGCTACTGTAGCATGCTGGGAAGGCTGTGGGGTTTCCCGCGCATCTGAAACCTGCGATCACGGTTCTGATGGACCGTGGCGCGATCAGCTTCCCGCCACATCCTCGGGGATCCGGGCCATTGAAACTGGAATCGCAGCCGCGTCCTGACGAGTCCACGGCGCCCATCGCCGGCGCGCCTTCGCTGCATCCGCGCCTGCACCTCCATCGCGCCTTCCCCAGCCGCTACCTGCCCGGCGCGCGCGATGTCGCCGTTTATCTTCCACCCGCTTACGACCGGCACAGCCCGCGCCCGTATCCCGTGCTCTACCTGCAGGACGGACAAAATCTCTTCGACGGCCAGACATCCTTCGTCCCGGGCCGCACCTGGCAGGTGGGCGAACATGCCGACGCGGCTATCGCGGCCGGGGAGATCGAGCCGCTGGTGATTGTCGGCATCTACAACGCCGGGGAACGCCGCCTGGCCGAGTACACGCACGAACGCGACGCACGGATGCAGGGTGGCGAAGCGGCCCAATACGGCCAGTTCATCACCCGCGAGCTTATGCCCTGGATCGCCGCCCACTATCGGGTTCGCGACGACCGCGCCTCCACCGGCATCGGCGGCTCATCGCTGGGTGGCCTGGTGAGTCTTTACCTCGGGCTCCGCCATTTCGAGCGCTTCGGCAAGCTGGCTCTTTTGTCGCCCAGCGTCTGGTGGAACCAAAGCAGCATCCTTGAATTTGTAAGCGATTGCGCGCCCGGCATTTCCAGCCGCCCGCGCATCTGGCTCGACGTGGGTGATCAGGAAGGCGCTCGCACGCTGCAGGACGCCGAACTGCTCGCCCGCCGTCTTGAAGCTACCGGCTGGCGCCCAGGCGAAAATCTCCGCTTCGAGCGCGTGGCCGGCGGCACGCACGACGAGACCGCCTGGTCCCGGCGCGTGCGGCCCATGCTCGGCTTTTTGTTTCCGGCATAGCGCACGCGCAAACCAATTATCAGAGGAGAATTGTCATGCCCGATTCTCTACCGATGCGCAGAAAATCCTGGCTCGACCAGCTCTTTGCCGGCTATGACGGCCCTGCCTTCGTTCTCCGCCTGTGGGATGGGTGGCACTGGACCTGCCGGGCGCCGAACCAGCCGCCCATCTGCACCGTTGTCGTCACCGATCCCAAGGCTCTCACGGCCCTGCTCACCAAACCCAATGAACTGACCCTCGGCGAGGCCTTCGTCAACGGCAGACTCGACGTGGAGGGCGACATCTTTTCCGTGTTCTCCATCGCCGAGCACATCTTCAGCCGCCCCCGACGCCTGCACCGGCAGCTTGCCGAGAGCCTCGCCATCGCTCTGTTCGGCCTGGGCCAGTGGCTGCGGCACGGCGCGGTCAGCTCCCGCGGCCGCGACCGCGCCTCGATCGCCTACCACTACGACCAGCCGGTCGACTTCTTCCAGCCCTGGCTGGGCGACTCCCTCGTTTACTCGTGCGCCTATTTCCACGAGTCCACCGACTCCCTGAACCAGGCCCAACAGCAAAAGCTGGAGCTTGTTTGCCAAAAACTGCGCCTGGCGCCGGGTGAGCGCTTCCTGGACATCGGCTGTGGGTGGGGCAGCCTGGCGCTCCACGCCGCCGGCAAACACCACGCACAGGCCTGCGGCATCACCCTCAGCCACGAGCAGGCGGCCACCGCGCAGCGCCGCATTCAGCGTGCCGGTCTGGATGGGGACTGCACCGCGGAGTTGCGTGACTATCGCGATCTGCACAACACCCACCAGATATTCGACAAGATTGCCAGCGTGGGCATGGCGGAGCATGTGGGCCTCAAAAACCTGCCGCTCTACTTCGGCATCGCCTATGATTTGCTTAAACCCGGAGGAATGATGCTCAATCATGCCATTGCGCGGTCGGCACTTTCGCCCATCCGGCCTGACTCCTTTGTGGACCGCTATGTCTTTCCAGACGGCCGCCTGGTCACGCTCCCGGAAATGCTCGCCGCGGCCGAGTCCCAGGGCTTCGAGGTGCGCGATGTTGAAAACCTGCGCGAGCATTACGAGCTTACTCTGCGGCACTGGGTCCAGGGCCTTCAGCGAAGCAAGGAGGCGCTGCTGCGCCACGTCTCCAAGACCACCTACCGCATCTGGCTGCTCTATATGGCAGGCGCGGCGGCCGCCTTCCGCCGCGGCGACATCACCGTCAACCAGGTGCTGCTGAGCCGCTCCGACAAGGGCAGGAGCGGCCTACCGCTCACCCGCGCCGGCTGGTACGCCGCCAGGGCCGCAGCGCCCATCGCGCAGCCTGAAATGGTCCCGCGCGAAGCCATTTATGGAGGCGGGCTGCGCGGCTGATTCCGCACCCGTCGGCCCTTGCCCTGCGCGTGGCCCCGCGCCTGGCGGGGGCGTTCAGTTAGAATTTTCTCAGTGGCGTTGCGCCGGCGGCGCTTGCATACTTATACATCGGGACTGTATATTTATACGAGCGCGGCTTCCGCCTAGCGGGCCGCGCCTTCGCTTTGAAGGCAAGTCCGTGAACATCGCCATGAAACATCAGCGTCTCGACGCCATCCGCGAGCTGCTCTCGCACTCCCCGGTCCCCAACCAGGACGAGCTGCGCCGCATGCTGCGCCGGCGGGGTTTTCGCGTGACGCAGGCGACGCTGTCGCGCGATATTCACGAGCTGCGGCTCTTGAAAGGGCCGAGCGGCTACTCGCTGCCCAACGGCAATGGCGCTCATGACGCCGCCGTGGACGACAGCTCGCCGTCGCTCAAGGAGATGATCGAGAGCTTTGCGGTGCGCGCGCAGCAGGCCATGAACCAGGTGGTGGTGAGCACGGTGATGGGCGGAGCGCCGCCGGTGGCCGCGGCCATGGACCGCGAAGGATGGACGGACGTGCTGGGCACCATCGCCGGCGATGACACCGTGCTGGTGATCTGCCCCGACACGCGCCGCGCCGGTGAAGTAGAAGCGCGCTTGAGGACAATGCTGGAATCATGACCAAACAGGTACAAACCGCGGTAATTGGCGTCACCGGATATGCGGGCGCGGAGCTTGCGCGGCTACTGCTGCGCCATCCCCGCCTGCAGGGCACGCCGCCCGTCTTTGCCGGCCGTGTTGAGCCCAAAGACCTGGCGCGCGGCGGCGTTCCACTCACGGAAATCCATCCCCAGCTTGCCGACCGCAACGGCAGCGGCGACTTGCGTCTGGAGCCGTTTTCCTGGGAGCTGCTGGCCAGCCGCGGCGTCGATGTGCTCTTTCTGGCCACGCCGCACGAGCAGTCGCGCGAGTGGGTTCCCGAGGCGCTGGCGCGCGGCCTGCGCGTCATCGACCTGAGCGGCGCGTGGCGTCTGGTTGACCCGGCCAACCGCGCCGTCTACAACTTTTCCGGCGAAGGCAGCGAGCAAGCGGCGGCAACGCAGGCACAGGCTGTGTACGGCATGCCGGAGCTGCACCGCGACAAGATTGCCGGGGCACGGCTAATCGCCAATCCCGGCTGCTATTCGACTTCCGTCATTCTGCCGCTCAAGCCGCTGGTCGCGGCCGGTCTCCTTGACCTGGATCACGGCATCGTGGCCGACTCCAAAAGCGGCGTCAGCGGCGCGGGCAAGGCGCCCACGGCCAAAACGCACTTCATGTACGCGGCCGACAATCTTTCCGCCTACGCGGTCTTCGGGCATCGCCATACCGGCGAACTGCTGGAGCAGATCGGCGTGGCCCGCGACCAGATCGTCTTCACGCCGCACCTGCTGCCGATTCCGCGCGGCATTCTGTCCACGATCTACGTGCGCTTTCGGGCGCCGCAAACGGCCGAGAGCGTGGGCCGCGTCTATCGCGATTTCTTTGCCGGCAGCCCGCTGGTCCGGCTGTACGACAAGACACTGCCGCAAATTCAATATGTCGTCAGAACCAACTATGCCGACATCGGCTTTCAGCTTGCAGCCGACGGCCGCCGCGCCGTGATTGTCAGTTGCCTCGACAATCTGCTGAAGGGCGCGTCCTCGCAGGCCGTGCAAAATCTGAACGTGATGCTGGGCTGGGGCGAGGCGGAGGGGCTTGCATGAAGTATGTCGTCAAATTGGGCGGAGCGGGCCTCGAAAATCCGGCGCTGTTCGAGGGCTGCATGCGCGCCATCGTGGAACTGGTGCGCGACGGCAACCAGGTGGCCGTCGTGCATGGCGGCGGCGTGCAGTTGACGCGCACGCTCAAGGCGCTGGGCAAGCAGAGCCAGTTTGTGGACGGCCTGCGCGTGACCGACGCGGAGACGCGCGACGTGGCGCTGATGGTGTTTGCCGGCCGGGTGAACAAGAGCCTGGTGGCCGCGCTGGGAGCCCTGGGCCAGCCCGCTATCGGACTCTCTGGCGGCGACGGGCTGCTGTTCCGCGCGCGCAAGAAGCGCTCCGCGCCCGATCTTGGCTACGTGGGCGAGATTGCCTCCAGCGATCCGCGCTGGCTTGAGGCCATCTGGCAGTTGAACGGCGTGCCCGTGCTCTCGTCCATGGCTCTGGGCTTCGACGGCGAGTACTACAACATCAACGCCGACGAGATGGCTTCCGCCTGCGCCGTCGCCTGCCGCGCCGACGCGCTCGTCTTCCTTACCGACGTTCCCGGCGTCAAAGGCGCAAACGGCGAAGTGCTGCGCTGGCTCTCCATTGACCAGATCGCCGAGATGGCCAAAAGCGCCGTGATCTCCGGCGGCATGTTGCCCAAGCTGGGCGCCTGCCGCGAGGCGCTGCTGAACGGCGTCAAGCGCGTACGCATTCTGCCCGCCGAAGCTGCCGCGGTATTGCCCGACCTGTGCAGCGCGCGCGTGGCCCACGGCACTGAAGTGATGGTGGCCTGAGGAGGTATTGGTGAAATTCGATGAGATTCGCGCCGCCGAAGAGCGGCTGTTGCTTTCCACATACAACCGCAGCCCCATTCTCTTCACCGGCGGCGAGGGCGTATACATGACCGACGAGAAGGGCGAGCGCTATCTCGACCTGCTCAGCGGCATCGGCGTCAATGCTCTGGGCTACGGCCATCCGGCCATCGTGGAGACCATTGCGCGCCAAAGCCGCGCGCTGATCCACATTTCGAACCTCTACTATCACGAGGGCCAGGCGGAGCTTGCCATGCGCCTGACCGAGCGCACCGGCCTCGACCGCGTGTTCTTCTGCAACAGCGGAACCGAAGCGTGGGAAGGCGCGCTGAAACTGGCGCGCGCCTATGCCGGACTCAAACGCAGTGAAGGCGCGAAGACCGGCACCAAATTTCTGGCGCTCGAACAGGGCTTCCACGGCCGCACCTTCGGCTCCATGTCCACCACCTACAAGGAAAAATACCGCGAGCCGTTCGCGCCCGTGGTTTCCGGCGTGGAGTTTGTGCGCTTCAACGACGTGGACGACCTGCGCGCCAAATTTTCCGATGAAGTGTGCGCCATTCTGGTTGAAGCCATCCAGGGCGAGGGCGGTGTTCGCCCGCTTACGCAGGAGTTCTTTGCCGCGGCGCGCGCGCTGGCCAACTCCACCGGCGCTCTGCTGGTCGTGGACGAGATTCAGGCCGGCATGGGACGCACCGGCAAGTGGTGCGCCTATCAGCACTACGGCATTCAACCCGACGTCACCACGCTGGCCAAGCCGCTGGCGGGCGGCCTGCCTCTTGGAGCAGTTCTTTGTAGCGAGGAGGTGGCGCGCGTGATGCACGCCGGCATGCACGGCAGCACCTTTGGCGGAGGCCCGCTGGCCTGTGCCGTGGCCGTCGCGGTCATTGACACACTGGAAAAGGAAAACCTGCTGGCGCATGCAACCGAGGTGGGCGACTACTTCCAGCAGCAGTTGCGCGCGCTTGCAACGCGCCACGATGCGATTGTGGATGTGCGCGGCAAGGGTCTGATGGTCGCCGCCGAACTGGATTCGGCCGATCTTGCCCAAGCCGCCGTTGCCGAAATGCTGAAGCACCGCATCCTCATCAACTGCACCAGCGACACGGTGCTGCGCTTCCTGCCGCCCTACATTCTGGAGCGCGCGCATGTAGACACCACCATTGCCGCGCTTGACCAGTTTCTTGCCGAACACGCAGCCAACTCCGCAGCGCCATCCCAGGGAGGACAGATCCATGGCTAGCAGAACTCTCGAACACACGCCGGGCGGCATCGCTGTGCACAAGGACCCGGACATTCTGGCCGCCGCCGAGCGGCTGCGCGGCGAAGACCTCTGCTCCATCGCCGATCTCTCAAGCTCCGAGGTCCGCGCAATCCTCAAGCTGGGCCACGAGGTCAAGCGCAATCCCGGCGCGTATCGCCACGCCCTCGACGCCAAGCAGATGGTGCTGATGTTCGAGAAGGCCAGCCTGCGCACGCGGCTCAGCTTCGAGTCCGGCATCAACACCATGGGCGGCAACGCGATCTTCGTCGATCAGACCAAATCGCCGTTGGGCGAGC
The DNA here is from genome assembly GCA_021803035.1 of Acidobacteriota bacterium. Lineage (GTDB taxonomy): Bacteria > Acidobacteriota > Terriglobia > Terriglobales > Acidobacteriaceae > Telmatobacter. The sequence goes on from JAJZME010000004.1 coordinate 12,651, forward strand.
GCGAGACCATCGCCGACGTGGCGCGCAATCTGGAGCGCTGGGTGGACATGATTGTGCTGCGCACCTACGCGCACGACACCATCACCGAGATGGCCGCCAACTCGCGCGTGCCCGTCGTCAACGCACTCTCCGACTTCGAGCATCCCTGCCAGGCGCTGGCCGACTTCATGACCATCGAAGAGCACTTCGGCACGGCCGCCGCACTCAACTTTACTTACGTGGGCGACGGCAACAACGTCTGCCACTCGCTGATGCTCACCGGCGCGCAACTGGGCGCCAACGTCACCATCGCCACGCCGCGCGGTTACTCGCCGGACATTGAAATCGTAACCATCGCCCGCGAGATCGCACAGGCCAACGGCTGCGAAGTGCGCCTGCTGCAGGATCCGCAGGTTGCCGTGGAAGGCGCCGACGCCGTTTACACCGACGTCTGCGTCAGCATGGGCTACGAGCACGAATCGACCAAGCGCGCGCCCATCTTCCGCCCCTTCCAGGTCAACGAGGCGCTGATGGCCAAAGCCTCACAGCGCGCGGTCTTCATGCACTGCCTGCCCGCGCGCCGCGGCGAAGAAGTGACCGACGCCGTGATCGACAGCCCGCAGTCCATCGTCTTCGATCAGGCCGAAAACCGGCTGCACGCCCAAAAGGCGCTGCTGCTTCTGTTGTTGGGAGGTCTCGCCAACGTAGAGAAGTTTCAGTAACAGTGAGGTTGGATCGTGGCAAGCTGAATTTTTCTGTCCTTGATTGGAAGGGGCCTCCCGTGGCGTACAAGCGACCGACAAACGAACAAAAGCTATCGAAGTCCGAGAAACTGGATTTGCTCAAGGATTATGCTGAGCACTATCGTCATCTGGTCGCGACCGATAAGGCTGCTCTGAATCGAAAGGTTCCTCGTGAATTGTTCCGTGATCTCCTGGATCATCTGGGTGAAACGCTGTTGTCTGAGTCGGCAAAGCTCGCCGTAGACACGGGTCTGCGGAAATTTCTGAAAGATAACCCGCTGCCGCGATCGATGAAGGGGAGGTTACCGGACGAATTTCGGGTTTTTTGTTTGGCGCTCAATTCCCTCAAACAATGGGTGGCCGCCGAGCAAGCTGCAACAGATCGCTACCTGCTTGGGGGAAACGCACGCGAATTATGCCGTGAAGCAGTGAAGACCTGCTTGGTTACAGGTATTGCTCTTGGTGAGCACAGCGAGTTGCACCATCCAGTTCGGGACGGCCGCCCTCCGATTCTCCTTAGCAAGAAAGTCCACGATGGAATCGAGGGCCAAGTGGCAACAGTGCGCGACGACCCTATTGGGAGGGCACTCTACAAACTCCGGAGTGAAAGAAACCATTCATGGGCTCAGCTGCGTCGAGGTTGCCTAGACTTGCTTGGTAAGCCCGTACCGTGGCCGTCAAAGGCAAGCGCAGCTGGTGCGCGGGCATTCGCCAAAAAATCAGCCTCAGTTACAGGTCGCGGGTATGAGCAGATATTGGAATGGTTAGACAGTAACCATCTCGGGCAGCTCCGGATAGGAAACGGAATCTAGTGTGTCCGATGGAGTTTCATTCGATGGGAGTAATTCAGATGGGCGCTCATGGAATTAACAAGACGAACGTGGGCAAGATTGCCGAACGCATAGCTGCGAATGAGATCGAGGCGCGCGACTTTACTGTGCGCGATCTGAACTTAGAACGCCTAGCAGCAAATGTTGATTTGATCGCCGGAAAGAAAGGCAGAACTTGGCAAATTCAGGTGAAGGGCTCGACCTACGACAAGCGACATGGCTGGTGGTTCAGTTACGGCTTTTGCACTGAGGAGCACATAGCAAAGTGTGACCTCCCATTTTTTAATAGACACACAGGGGCGTTTCACGCAGACGTTGTCGTCCTCGTGTGCGTCAAGACTCCAAAGGAGTATCAGTGCGTCGTTCTTCCCATTGGCGTTGCCGAAGCTGCCGTACAGACCAATCTCGCATTGTTCAGGATGAAGAAGTACGACGGATCGGGCCATAAGCCCGGCAAAGTCACGTTTCGTTTCTATCCGAAAAAAAGGCGCGAACCCCGGAACGACAAAAGCTGTTGGATCGTGAGATGGAGCTGTTGACGCCTTACAGAGATAGATGGGATTTAGAAACGATTGGGCAATCCTCTGCGATCTCTGTGTGGCCTTTCAATGCCGAAGATAGCCGTTTGATTAATGTTTGAGGTAATTCGAAGATGTCCGTGATTCTAGAATCATTGCCCGTCGGCCAGAAAGTGGGCATCGCCTTTTCCGGCGGGCTCGACACCTCGGCCGCCCTGCACTGGATGA
>JAJZME010000063.1 GCA_021803035.1 Acidobacteriota bacterium
AGATGTAAGTGTCCCGGGAAGAACGAAGGCAACGAAAGGCTTGGGGTGAACCGCAGGCATTTTTATGCCGAAGATCCAGGGCCGGCCGGTGCCGGAACGTCCAAACAGAACCGTGCGGCTGTTGGCTGCGGCGGACTCAGTGTGGGCCTCGCCAACTCAACTTCTGTGCTTACAGGTTACACGGGGATTGCTTTCAGCCGGGGTGTAATTTTATCCCGGCGGCATTTACGCGACCGGCCGCATTAGCGGCGGATGAATCTGTCTATCTCGATAACTGGCAACAGACTCGCAGTGAGCGCCGACGAGGCTACAGCTCACAAAGCGGAGAGACTGTAATGAAGTTGGGGAAAAGTCTGAAGGAGGAGTGATCAAAGCGGGCGTTGCCAGATCATTGTTGGGCAGTGAAACATACAACTCCTCTGAAGCTGTGCGCGCCGTTGGATCGTAAAGACGAGAATGACCATATTTCAATCGGGATGCCGCGCGCGAAGAGATAGCGGCAGGAACTATCTCCTTCCGCTTGCTGCATGCAAGCGTGTCCGAAGAAAACAGAATGTGACAGCGGTCACTGCCTATCTCGATCTATACATGGCAGATTGGCCAATAAGGAAACAATGCAGCAATGGACAGGCGAGACTCCTTTGCGAAGCAGGCCCGAATGCTCAAGGCTCTTGCTCATAAATCCAGGTTGATCATCGTAGACCGGCTGAGCCGCGGCGAGTGTTCGGTTGGAGACCTTCAAAAGCTTGTGGGCAGCGATCTGTCGACCGTCTCCAAGCACCTGGCTTTACTTCGCGCACATGGGATCGTAGAAGGCCGCCGCGAGGGAACTACCGTGTATTACCGGCTGCTTACTCCGTGTGCATGCAACTTCTTCACCTGTGCGACGCAGGTTTTGAAAGAAAGATCGAGGTAAGCAATAAAGATTCAGCTTTCCGGTAGAGGACCAAATGAGTACTGAACAGAAAACCACAGTAGAACAAGTCTTTGGCATGATGCGACAGATGATGGGATCCATCCCGCCGGCGATCGCGAAAGGGACTGCGGCCGATGAGGGGCTGCTCTACGAGCACCTGCGCTCGCGAGCCTACGCCATGCCTGCGGAGGGGCCCTCGATGAAGAGACTCGCACCCTGATCTACCTTGCATCGGCGCTTGCCGCAGACAGTAAGGCGTGCATTCAGGCGATGGCCAACAAGGCGAAGATGCAGGGCATTGCGCCGGAAAAGGTAATGGAGACAGTGCGTATCGTGCGGTTTGCCGGGGCAACCAAAGTTGTCGGCGATGCGGAGCCAGTTTTCGAGATGGTGCAAAGCGTCAAGTGAGGGCGCTGCATAAGCCGGTCATGGAAGGATGACGTATTCAGGTGGAATGAAATGAAAGTCATCTCGATGAGGAGAAGCTTCGAGCGCTTGTCAAGAAGGAAAAGCGGCATTCGGTTCAGACGCTTTCTCTGGGCGCTCTCACCGGCTCTGCTGGTGATCCTGTGGAGCGCGACATGTGCGGCAGCGCAAACTGCCGGGGAGGATCTGGAAACGGCCTATCAGCAGGCGGCCAGTTCTTCTCCGCTGATTGCCCAGGCCCGCGCACGGCTTGACGCGGATCTGGCGGGTAAACCGCTGGCGCGCTCGTCGCTGCTTCCCCATCTCAACGCGGCCACCAGTGGCGGCATGAATACAGGACGCGTAACGGGGTTCGGCGCTCAGACAATCTCCACTGCCTATCACTCCGATACATTCAGCGCCAGTCTGACGGAATCCATCTTCGATGGGCAAAACTTTACCGCCATGAAGCAGGCGGACAGCCGGATTCAGTCCAGTGAGGCTGCCCTGGCCTACGCACGGCAGGTTGTCGCATTAGAAGTGACGCAAGCCTATTTCGGCGTGCTGCAAGCGCAGGCGAACGAGCGGGTCGCGCAGCAGCAAGTGGTGTTGCTGCAGAGCATTGTTGACGAAACAAATGCCAGCCTGAAGGTTGGGACGGGGGACATCATCTCCGTGCAGGAGGCACGGGCACAACTGGATGCCGCAAATGCCGATCAGATCACGGCGAAGAATGCGGTCGCGGTCGCAAAGAGCCGGTTGGAGCGTCTCACGCACCAGCCGGTTGGTGCCTTGCGGGACATAACGACGTTGCAGGCAATCGGTCCTCAGCCGGATACAGTGGATGCCTGGGTTGCTGCTGCGCTCAAGAATCAGCCGCTCTTGCGGCAGGCCAGGGCGACACTGCATGTTTCCGAGCAACAGGTTGAGTATGCAGCGCGCGCGCGCTGGCCGACTCTCACCCTAAACGGAATCGCTCAGCATGCTGCCGGAACATTGATACCGCCAGTCGCTATCGATCAGGTGGGGGCTTCGCTGAACCTTTCCATTCCGATCTTCGAGGGCGGTCATACGCGTGCAAGCATTCACCAGGCTCGGGCACTTGCGCGCGTGAGCAGGGAAAACCTCGCAAATATGCATGACCAGATCACATTGGAAACGCAAACCGCATTCCTCGATCTCGAAAGCAGTGTTGCCCAGTACCGGGCGGCCGGGCAGTCGGTGACCTCCGCGAAGGTAGCTCTCGATGGCACCCGCAAGGGCTATGAGATTGGGAGCCGTTCCATCATTGACCTGCTCACTGCGGCGACAGACTACGCTGCCGCGCAGCGCAACTACTATCTGGCACTCTACACGCAATTGGTTGCCCGCGCGCAATTGAAGGCGGCAGCAGGGGTATTAACTCCGCTGGACATTGAGAACATCAATTCTCTACTGAATGGCAAGGCCGCAAAATGAGCAGCCGCGCAGCTTCACCTGGAGAGTCTCTATGATTTCGGTCAGAAAGCGCATTTCGATTCTCGCCATTCTGATTCTTCTTGTTGCGGGCTTCTTCGCCTGGCGCAGCTTCCAGAGGAAGCACGCGGCGAGTGACAGCATTACGCTTTATGGCAATGTGGACATTCGCCAGGTGCAGATCGCTTTTAATGACAGCGAGCGAATTGACAAATTACTTGTGGATGAAGGCAGCGTTGTGCATGCCGGTCAGCTTATTGGGCAGTTAGCACGGCAGCGCTTTTCCGACGCCGTTGCGCAGGATCAATCGATTGTGGCAGCGCAGCAGCAGGTTGTGGCGCGGCTGCTGGCCGGAAGCCGCCCCGAAGAGATTGCAGAGGCGCGCGCCGATGTTCGAGCAGCCGAAGCGAACGTCGCCGCCGCGCAGGCTAACGTGAAGAACGCAGAGCTGCTCTATCATCGCCAACAGACCCTGGCCAAGCAGCAATACGTTTCGTGGCAGATTCGGGATGATGCCGAACGCGCCTACCTGGCACAGAAGGCCGAGCTCGCTGCCGCGCGGCAGATCCTTGCAGCCAAACAACAAGTTCTACAACTGGCCGTGATCGGTCCCCGCAAAGAAGACATTGCCGCCGCGGAAGCGACGCTGCAGGCCGACCGGGCGGCGCTGGCTCTGGCCCAGAAGCAACTGGCCGATACGCAGCTTCATGCTCCTGCCGCAGGCGTCATCCAGAGCAGGATTCTGGAGCCCGGCGATATGGCGACTCCGCAAACGCCGGTCTTCACTCTGGCGCTCGACAATCCACTCTGGGTGCGGGCCTATCTGCCCGAACCGCAGATGGGAAGAGTCGCACCTGGCATGCGCGCATGGATCGAAGTGGACAGTTTTCCTGGTCAACGCTTCGCCGGGTGGGTTGGATTTATTTCTCCGGTGTCCGAGTTCACGCCCAAGAATGTAGAGACAACGGAGCTGCGCTCTCAGCTCGTCTACCGGGTGCGCGTGTATGCCTGCAATCCGGATCATCGTCTGCGCCTGGGCATGCCGGCAACGGTTGTTATCCCCCTCAGCGACAACCCTGCGCGCGGAATCGGCGCTCATCCCTGCGAGGAAAAGTGAGATGGATGTTATCGCCGTCAAGAATCTTTGCAAATCCTTTGGCAAAGGAACAAGCCGTAGGAATGCGCTGAAGAACATTTCCTTCGCAATCGCCGAAGGAAGCATGACGGCGCTGATCGGCCCGGACGGCGCGGGGAAAACAACTCTGCTTCGCCTCCTTGCCGGCATTCTTCAGCCTGATTCCGGAACCGTGCGCGTGCTCAGCCATACGCTGCCGCGCGATGCATTGCAACTCCAGGCCAAGGCCGGCTATATGCCGCAGCGATTTGGCCTCTATGAAAATCTGACCGTCGAAGAGAATCTTACGCTCTTTGCCGATCTGCACAACATACCGGGCAACATGCGGAAGGCGCGCTTCGATGCATTGCTCGCCATGACTGCGCTGGGTCCCTTTCGCACGCGCCGGGCCGGGCAACTTTCCGGTGGAATGAAACAGAAGCTCGGACTGGCATGTACCCTGATTCACCCTCCGCAAGTGCTGCTGCTGGACGAGGCCAGCGTCGGTGTGGACCCCATTTCGCGCAGGGAACTGTGGAGCATCATCAGACAGCAGGTTGTCCGCGAGCAGGTAACTGTGCTGCTGAGCACGGCGTACATGGACGAAGCAGAGCGATGCGATCATGTCATCCTTTTGCACGAAGGGGAGATTCTTGCGCAGGGCAGTCCGTCGCAGCTCATCGCGCCCATGGAGGGCCATTCCTTTCTTCTGGAGGAAATCTCGACTGCGCCGCGCACACTTCAGTCCCAGATCTCCCGGCTGCCGGGCGTAGTGGATACAGCGATCCAGGGCGACGGGCTGCGCATCGTAATGGAAAAGGATGAAGTGCCGCCCTTGCCGATGAATCTCGCTTCGAAGCCTGTTGCGGCCAGGCTCGAAGATACGTTTGTCAGTCTGCTCTTCAATCGAAGCGCGCATCATTCAGTCCCGTTGCCGGAAGGCACAGGTGCAGCAGGCAATGATGCAGCCGTGGTCGAAGTCAAGAGTCTATACCGATACTTCGGCGCGTTCGCGGCGGTGAAGAATGTCAGTTTCTCCGTACACCGGGGAGAGATCTTTGGGCTGCTGGGAGCCAACGGCGCCGGTAAGTCCACAACTTTCCGCATGCTTTGCGGACTACTGCCAGCTTCATCGGGGACTTTGCGGGTTGCCGGCGCGAATCTTCGCACGGGCTCAGCGGCGGCGCGTGCACGCATCGGTTATGTATCGCAAAAGTTTTCTCTCTATGGCGCGCTGAGTGTCGAGCAGAATTTGTCTTTTTTTGCCTCTGTCTACGGTCTTCAAAACTATCGCAAACGAGGCCGGATCGCTTGGGCGCTCGAAGAACTGGAACTGAAAGACTACCTCGCCATGAATGCCGCGGAGTTGCCCCTGGGCTACAAACAGCGGCTCGCTCTGGCCTGCGCGTTGATGCATGAGCCAAGCATTCTATTTCTTGATGAGCCGACGTCGGGTGTCGATCCTCTGGCACGGCGGGAATTCTGGGCGCGCGTCAATGCGCTTGCGCAAGGCGGAACAACCTGCCTGGTGACGACACATTTCATGGAGGAAGCGGAGTACTGTGACCGGCTGGTGTTGATGTCGCTGGGAGAGGTGCTTGCGGAAGGAACTCCTTCGGAGATCAAGGGCAGGGCTCGACGCGCGGATCAGCCCAACCCAAGCATGGAAGATGCCTTTATCTCTTTGGTTGAAGCACACGAGAGTGTCAGCCGGAGGGCATCATGAACTGGATGCGCGTTAAGGGCCTGATGCGTAAGGAAGTATATGAGATACTGCGCGATCCCTCCAGTATTGCCATTGCATTCGTCCTGCCTCTGGTCCTTCTGCTGATCTTCGGATATGGCGTTTCACTGGATGCACGAAGCATTCCTGTTGCAGAAGTGGTCGACCAGCCCACGTATCTCACCGCATCGTTTCTTGCCGAGCTCAAGCATTCACGCTGGTTCCATCCCACGCTCTATGCCGATCAGGCGTCCGCGGAGCGGGCCGTAATGCGCGGCCAAGTCCAGGCTATTCTCTGGTTGCGCAGTGACTTCACGCGGCGCGCCCTCAGTTCCGGTAGTGCGCCCATTCATCTCACCGTAAACGGCGTCGATGCCAATCAGGCACGCATCATCGAGAACTACGTGAATGGGGCCTGGCAGGCCTGGCTTCTGCAGCAGGCGACGCTGCAGGGGAGGCCGCTCGCGATGCCTGTTGTGGCCGAGGTGCGCGTCTGGTTCAACCCCGCACTCACCAGCCGCGATTACCTGATTCCAGGATTGATTGCCATTATTATGACGCTCATTGGCGCCCTGCTGACGGCACTGGTTGTGGCCCGGGAGTGGGAGCGCGGCACCATGGAAGGAATCATGGTGACTCCGGTTGCAAAAACAGAAGTGCTGCTGGGCAAGCTGGTTCCGTATTTTGTCATGGGCATGGGCGGCATGATGATGTCGACTGCGATGGCGGTGTTTCTGTTTCATGTGCCGCTGCGCGGCTCGTTGATGATTCTCGTCGGAACAGCCGCGCTCTTTTTGCTCACCGCCCTGGGCATGGGGTTGGCGATCTCTGTGCTGGCGCACAGCCAGTTTGTTGCCGCAATGGTCGCTATTGTCACCACGTTTCTTCCGGCATTCATACTCTCCGGATTTCTGTTTGATATCCGCTCAATGCCGGGTGTGATTCGGCTTCTGACTCACATCGTCGCTGCGCGCTACTTTGTGGCTATGCTGCAAACGTCATTTCTTGCAGGGGACCTGCGGTCCGTCATCCTGCCCAACGTATTGGGCCTGGCTATCCTCTGTTTTGTCTTTCTGGGCTTGTCTGTACTGCGGTTTCGCAAGAGGCTGGACTGATGCGAGCAAGGCTTCAGCGAGTATTTGCACTTGTCGTCAAGGAACTTCTGGCCTTGCTGCGCGATCCCGCCAGCCGTGTTGTCCTCATCGGTCCGCCGATTATTCAACTCATCGTCTTCGGCTATGCGGCAACGTTCGAGCTGAAGCACGTGCCCTTTGTGGTTTACAACCAGGATCAGGGATTGTTGTCACGAGAATTCATTGCGCGCTTCGCGGGCGCGCCCAGTTTTGAGCTATTACAACCAGTGGGCAATCAGACGGCGCTGGAGCAAGCCATCGATGACAAGTCAGCACTGATGGCCATGGATATAGGGCCGAACTTCAGTGCGGATCTGGAACGCGGACGGCCGGCACATGTCCAGATCATTCTCGACGGAAGAGACTCCAATACCGCAGCTATTGCCATGGGCTACGTGCAGTCGATCGTGACCCGGTTCAATCAGACACAACTCGTGCAGCACGACATGAAACCGCCGCCTACCGTGCTTTTGGACCGTGCCTGGTTTAATCCCAATCTCGATTCCCGGTGGTTTATCGTCCCCGGCATCTGCGGCATCCTCACGCTCTTGGTGAGCATGCTCACGACGGGCCTCTCCGTGGCGCGTGAGCGCGAGATGGGAACCTTCGATCAGCTTCTCGTGACTCCGATGCCTCCAACCGAAATCCTCGTCGGGAAAGCATTGCCGGGGTTTCTCGTTGGCACGGGTGAAGCGACTCTGATTATTGTCGTGGCAATATTTTGGTTCCACGTCCCGTTCACCGGGAGCCTGGTGGGCCTCTACCTCGGTCTGCTCTGCTTTCTCTTTTCGTCTGTCGGCATAGGATTGATGATTTCGTCGCTGGCGGTTACGCAACAGCAAGGGCTGCTGGGCGTTTTTCTCTTTATGGTGCCTGCTATCGTGCTCTCCGGCTTTGCAACCCCGATTGCAAACATGCCCCGGGCCGTGCAATACATTACGCTGCTCGATCCATTGCGATACTTTCTGATCGTCCTGCGAGTCAGCTTTCTGGAGGGCGGCGGAACTTCCCTCTTCTGGCCCGAATATTGGCCCCTGCTCACAATTGGACTGAGCTGCATGATCGTGGCGGGCAACCTCTTCCGCAAACGCCTCGCATGATGGGCGCAATCTTTCGTGCAGCACACGCCAATGGGACAGCGCCGTTCGGCTACGAGGCTGTTTCGCGCACGGCGGCATCCCGTGCAGGCTCAAGCGACTCCGCGAAGTAGCGCCGCTGGAAGAAGAAAGCGACATTCACCAGGGCAATCATGACGGGCACTTCAACCAGCGGACCGATGACCGCTGCAAAGGCCGCACCAGAATTGATGCCGAAAACCGCGACCGCGACCGCGATTGCAAGCTCGAAGTTATTGGACGCGGCGGTGAACGACAGCGTGGCTGTTTTGCTATAGTCCGCGCCAACAGCCTTGCCCATGAAGAACGAGACGACGAACATCACGACAAAATAGATGAGGAGCGGCACTGCAATGCGCAGGACGTCCAGGGGCAGCCGGACAATGTATTCCCCCTTGAGCGAAAACATCACAATGATCGTAAAGAGCAGCGCGATCAGAGTGAGCGGGCTTACCCTGGGCACGAAGCTGTGATCGTACCAGCCATGGCCTTTGATCCTTCGCAGGACGGCTCTTGTGGCGAGGCCACCCAGAAATGGAATGCCCAAATAGATGAAAACGCTCTTGGCGATTTGACCGATGGAGACATCGACCACTGCGCTGTGCAGCCCCAATTGGGCTGGCAATACGGTAACGAAGATCCAGGCATAGACCGAATAAAAGAACACCTGGAAGAGCGAGTTGACCGCGACAAGGCCGGCGGCATACTGCGTGTCGCCTTTGGCCAATTCGTTCCAGACGATGACCATTGCGATGCACCGTGCAAGGCCGATCATGATAAGGCCCGCCATGAACTGGGGATAGGCGCGCAGAAAGACGATAGCCAGGACGAACATCAGGATCGGGCCGATAATCCAATTTTGCACGAGCGACAGGGCCAAGATGCGCTTGTTGCGAAACACTTCGTGAAGCTCTTCGTAACGCACCCGTGTAAACGGCGGGTACATCATGACGATCAGGCCGATTGCGATCGGAATTGAAGTCGTGCCAATGCTGAGGCGATTCAGGAATGGCACCACTCCTGGCACGAGCCAGCCGAGGAACACGCCCAGTGCCATTGCGGCGAAGATCCACGCGGTAAGATAGCGGTCGAGAAATCCGAGGCTGCGCATTCCGGCTCTTGCCATATGTTCTGTTCCTCCCAGCTTATTGGAGCCAATGGCTTATCACTCGCCTGAATGGATTCACCTTGATGTGGATGCGGGCTCCATTCCCGCCAAGGCGGGCGATGGCGCGCCTTGCAGCGTCACGAACTTTTTCGGAGCACAGCAGGCGCGTGTAAGCCGGGCGCGATCTGCCTGCATGGACTTTTCCTCTTTTAGCCAGGCGAGTATCCCTTGCAGCACCCTGGCGGCGCCGGTATTGGATGGCATGACGATGCGGTAGTGCATCCACTTTCCTTCCCGCCGCGCGCTCACGATCCCGGCGTTGCGCAGGTAGGCCAGATGGCGCGAGATTTTGGGCTGGGGCTGGCCGAGAATCTCGACAAAGTAGCAGACGCAGATTTCCTGGCCGCCCATGAGGTTTAGCAGGCGAAGGCGAGTTCTGTCCGCCAGGGCCTGAAAGAATCGTTCGACGTCAAACGGTTTCTGCCTTGGTGCCATGCTTCTATTATATCCGTGTTGACGAATGTGTCTATCGGGAATATATTCGATTCAGCAGATACGAGTGGAGGGGCAATGACGGATCAGCTATTGGAGTCCGTGCGGTCGAAGTATGGCGCCGTTGCGGAGAGCTCACTTTCAAGCGCGCATCCCGGGGTCAAGGCGGTAGCGGAGGCATTCGGCTACAGCACGGAGGAACTGGCTTCGATCCCGGCAGAGGCAAATATGGGGCTCTCCTGCGGAAATCCAACGGCGATGGCCTCGCTCCGGTCGGGGGAAGTTGTCGTCGATCTCGGCTCGGGCGGTGGCCTGGATGTGTTTCTGGCCGCGAAGCTGGTTGGGCCTGCGGGCAAGGCGATTGGCATCGACATGACGCCGGCGATGATCGAGCGCGCTCGGGCCAATGCTCTCAAGGGCGGCTACGAAAACGTCGAATTTTACCTGTCTACAATCGATCATCTGCCTCTGGCGGACTCGACGGTGGATTGTGTGATCAGCAATTGCGTAATCAATCTGGCTCCGGACAAGTCCGCCGTTTTTCGAGAAATCGCGCGGGTTCTCAAGCCCGGGGGGCGGCTGGCGGTCAGTGATATCGCGCTCAAAGGTGAGCTGCCTGCCGCCATAGCGAACAGTTTGGCCGCCTATGTGGGCTGCATCAGCGGAGCTATTCGTATCGACCAGTACCGCGATGGACTGCTCGCTGCCGGATTTGAGCACGTGGAAATCGTTGACAGCGGCGCCGACCTCAACGCGTATGCCAAGGCAGAAAATCAGAGCGGGTGCTGTTCTCCGGCCATGAAGAGAGAGAATCCCTTCGAGATCGTAGGCGGCTCATGCTGTTCTCCCGCACAGGAGCCTAGCATCGCCTTGCATGACGAGCTGAAAGCATTGCTCTCTCAATTTGACGTCAATCGTGCCGCCGCCAGCGTGAAGGTATTTGCGGTTATGCCAGCCGCAGAAGTTGCCGCATGACAAGAACAGAGTGAATTTACGGATGGAGACGATGAGTTTGCATTACAACGTGCTGTTTCTCTGTACGGGAAACTCGGCGCGCTCGATCATGGCCGAAGCCATCATGAACCAGAAGGGCTTTCCTACTTTTACCGCCTATAGCGCAGGGAGCCATCCGGGCGGATTCGTGCGCCCGGAGGCGATTCGTCAGTTGCAATCCGCTTCGTTGCCCACCGAAGGATTGCGGAGCAAATCCTGGGACGAGTTTTCGCGGCCGGGAGCGCCCCGCGTTGACTTTGTTTTCACGGTATGCGACAACGCTGCGAAGGAGGTGTGCCCGCTGTGGCCTGGCCGGCCGGCGACAGCCCATTGGGGTGTGCCGGATCCGGCTGCCGTAGTGGGTACACCCGAAGAGATTGACCGCGCTTACCGGGAGGCGTTTGCGATCCTTGAACGCAGAATCGTCCTCTTTTTATCGCTCCCGATTTCTTCTCTGGACCATCGGGCTCTTCAGCAGAAAATCGACGAGATTGGCCATCGATAAACCCTTCCTGTCTGACTCAAGCTGATTTAGAGGAGGCCAGGCAAGCATGGGTGCTCGCAAGGGAATGTCGCATCCTGGCGCGATCTCCGTCTGGTAGTTTCGTAAAGATGGATTTGCCCGTTGCATCACGGAAGAGTATGGCTCGCAATCACTCTGCAAGCGCGGGTGGCAATCCGTTTCCGCATGGCGCTTCGCATCGTCGCGATCCTGCGGGAAAGCGAACCGCAAGAGACGGTGCAGACCCGGGTGACCGGTTTCAAAAGCGCGGCGAAGTACAACTCTTTAAGGCTTGAACGGACCCCGAAGGCCAGATGGGAGCGGGTTGAGAAGCATCCCGCGGAGTGTTCTCTTGCTTGAAAAGACCGGGATGGGAAGGGTGTTCCTGGTTTAGGAACGAAGGCTGAAAAGCAGGCGTGCTCCCGGAGCAAGTGCGCATTTGCGTTGCTATCATTCGGCCTGAAAGGGGGCATGGGATGCGCGCGCGTTGGTTGATCGCAGCGCTGGCAGTGGTGATTTTTGGGGCAGTGCCGGGTGCGGGAAGAGGCTGGGGACAACAGGGGGCGGCGGCCACGCAGGGAACGGATGCGAAGCCGGAACCGGCGAAGGTGGGCAGTTATTCCCTGGTGATCACTACTTTGGACCCCTCAGCAACGACGCACTGGCTGAATCCGCCGCCGACGATTAACGTCAAGGGCGGGACGGAATTTGCACCCGCCGAGACGATGGGAAGCCTGACGGTGCCAGAGCAATACACGATTAAGGCCTTTGGCACACCGCGTGAGGAATGTGTGGCGGCTGAGCAGCAGCACGGCTGCGGTGCGCTGGGCCGGACCGATTTGACGATCCTCGATCCGCACACGGTAGAGTATCGGATTGTGAACCGCGGTGGGGCGGTGCAACTTCGGGTGAATCTGCAGGTGCACGATCTGCTGCCGGTATCGCACGACGGCGCAAGCACGGACTGGCACGCTGGGGATGTGATTTTTGTTTCGGAGCCCAAGGCGACGCCGGTATACCGCTTCGTTTCAGAAACGCTGGTAGGGGAGTGGAGCGGAGACCCGATTGTGTTTGAGGTCGGTAAGCCGTTGCCGGGGAGCGCGAAGAAGGGACTGGAGGATTTGCGGGTTCACCAGGATCTGGGCGATGCTGTGCTGTATTGCTATCGGGTGAAAAAGCCACCTGCGCAGTAAGGACCGGACGGCTAGCCAGACATGCATGGTGGAAGAGTGATGCGTTGCAAGATATCAATAAGTCCTTCGTTGAGCAAGCCCATTCCGTGACGAACCTGGGCCAGGTGTCTGGGCGAATGAATTTGGACGGGGTGATTGCCAGTCGCCGAATCGGGACATGGCGCCCCGGTTGGTACACGTTCAAGCGGTCAGCGACACGCGTTGCTTTTGTTTTGCGGGAAAGGCGGGAAATGATTGGCAATCGCAGGTTGTTACGAGCGTAGAGGTTTTGGATTCATGCGCTTGATCGGTGGTTGGAAAGTGTCTGGGTGCGGCGCCGACACGATTTGGTGTGGCGCCCTTGTTGCTGATGTTGGAGGCAAGCATCGTGACGCCTGCCGCGGCCGGCAGAAGCACGGCCGCAAGACAGGCGGCGATGTGGTGTCATGGCTGATTCTGGCGCAGCAAGGTGACGTTGCCGAGCAATCCCGAGGGCAGCGGGTGGACGAGGTTCATTTGCTGGGGCGTAAAGCGGCGGCCGTAGCGCATCCAAAGCAAGCGATAGTTGGGCAGCGATTTGCCGGCCATCTCATTCATCGCGGTGTTGGCGACGTGAACATCGATCTGATTGACGCCGGGCTTGAGCAGTTTGGTTACGTCAAGCTGGTAGGGCGGATGCCATAGAGCGCCGGCGCGCTGGCCGTTGATGTAGATGACGGCCGCGACCTGGATGGGCGGATCGTACCAGGCCTCGGTGCCCATGTGGACCCGATAGGGGGGCTTCGCGATGGGCTTGCCGTGGCCGAAGCTGATCAAGATCCGGCCGTGGTGGAGTTCGCTTTCGCTGACGTTGAAGGTGCGGTGGTAGATGGCGACGCCGGAATAGTAGGTGGTCTTTGGACTGTCAGTCCACGATGCCAGTGACGGCATGTTGCGCTGCAGATTGAGGGCAGGGAAGCTGACCTGCCAGTTGTTGCTGAGGTCGGTTATCTGCTGCGCAGGCTGGTTGTTGTCCGGTGGCGCCGCCGCTGGCAATGAGCCATTGTGCAGAAGCAGAATGGCCGATCCGTAAGGGGGCAGATGGAGCGGCCACGCGCCGTCATGGCTGACGGCCGTGACGGCTTTGCCGTTGTAGGGATCGAGCCAGGTTCCGGAGTGGTAATTCGAGCGCAGGCGCGCCATGGTGTCGACGGTTACGTTGCTGGTGTTGGCGATGAAGTAGATGTCGGCGTCAGGCAATTTGCGGCGGATGAAGCCCACCAGAGGCGCGGCGGGCGAGAGCTGCATGGTGGGAGGCACCATCCTGTGCAGGGTTGCACCAAGCGCACTGACAGCGGAGATGAACTGCACATTTGCACTGGGATGGTCGAAGAAGGCATGGGACTGGCTCGAAACCTCGGCCGAGATCTGCGCGTAGTGGAGGAAGCCGGGAGCGTGCGCGGGAATGCGGCCCACGGCGATCACCTTGCCGCCAGACCTGGCGTACTGCTCGATGCGCGCCAGAGTGGCCGGGGACATGCGGTCGACGTTGGGCAGAATCAGCACGGGGTAGTGAATGCCGCGCGCCTTGATGGCCGCCGCGTCGATGTAGTCGAGGTTGTAGCCTGCGTCTTCGATGGCCTGCGTGAGTTGAGGGGTAACCCAGCGCCCCATGAGGCCGGTGATGGACGCGCGGCCGGGAGTGAAGGACGCCCAGGCGTCCGCTTCGGGCAGGAAGACGGCGACGCGGTTGTCCGTCTGGCCCTGGCGGAGGACCCAGCTTACGCGCTGCAGATAACTGGTGACATCGGGCATGACGATGTACCAGGGATTGTGGGCGTTAAAAACGGCGGCGGCATAGAAGGACCAGCCAGGTTGTCCGGCCGAGGGAGGCGAGTAAGGCCAGCCGTGGCAGTAAATCTGGTTGCTGCCTTCGAGGAAGAAGCGATTGGCTTCCTCTTCCATGTCGAGAGGCACGGCGCGGAATGCCGGGGAGTGTAGCCAGGTGAAGGTTTCAGAGGAAATGATGCGGCGGCCATAGACGTGGCCGGCAGAGGATGCCCAGCGCATGAAAGCGAATTGCCGCCACTGCGGGCCTTCGCCTTCGGGATTATCGACCAAGCTGTTGCTTG
The DNA here is from genome assembly GCA_021803035.1 of Acidobacteriota bacterium. Lineage (GTDB taxonomy): Bacteria > Acidobacteriota > Terriglobia > Terriglobales > Acidobacteriaceae > Telmatobacter. The sequence goes on from JAJZME010000063.1 coordinate 14,240, forward strand.
AAAGCGAGACCGCGGGGTAGCCGTAGGTCTGGGAGCGGAAGAGGGTGTGATGGGCGTTGGCCCAGTTGTTGA
>JAJZME010000016.1 GCA_021803035.1 Acidobacteriota bacterium
GTCCACGTACTGCGTTATGGATCTTGCCCGGGCCACCTGCCGCGGTTGGATGGGGCACAGAGGTCTGTGGTCCACGTACTGCGTTATGGATCTTGCCCGGGCCACCTGCCGACGATACGGCAAGGTGGATCGCGGAACACTGGCCTGTTCCGGTTACTTATCGGGTCCGGCTGAAAAGCTCCGGCGTGCTCACGAATATGGCACACCCGCCGATGTGTGACGGACCGGGGGGGGACTCGTGAAGTCTGCGTTCCCAAAATCGAGTGACGATTTGGCTCGGCATGCTAGCGATGATCACCATCGGGCGCCTTGAACATTTAGGATGAAGGCGATCGCCCGTCAGAAGATCGCTGGTTGAATGGATTGAGAATGTTCATCGAGAGCTTCGAAATTTCGAATTACAAGTGTTTTGAAAAAAGCGGCCCTATCTCGCTCTGCCCGGGAATAGTTGTCCTGACCGGCCCCAATGGTTCAGGGAAAACGGCTGCATTAGAGGCACTGTCGCTACAGTTCAGGCTCAATCCCAATCGAGGTTTAAACAGGATAGCCACGGAACTTGAATCTTCTTCGATCGAAGTAACCTGCAAGATGCTCCCAGAGGAACTCGTCGAAATTGCTCAAGGTGGCAAAACCTTTGCGCTACCCGCGCCTCGACCCGGAACCCCGTTCTTGCAGAGCATAGGTATTTCCACCCCGGCCAATTTGTACCAGGTTGATCCGCCCGATGAAGAGAAATTTCTACGTTGGTTTATCGATCAGGATGCACTGAGGGTCCGGTGTTCCTACGAGGTCCGCGAGGGTGGGAGGCTGTTTGAAACCTGTACATTCCCGGATCTTGAAAGCATGCCAAAAGCACAGCGATCTAACGCGGAGAGTCTTTATTACAGAGTCAGAATTGGGCGGGACGGGACACCGCATATTCACAATAGGGAGTGGAATTCCACGAGCGTCAATGCGCTGGATGTGGCCTCAATCTCTTCACGAATTTATCGGTTTTCACCCGAGCGATTTTGTGCCGGTGCGTCTGGCTACGGTGACAGCACGACGCTCAAAACAGATGCGAGCAATCTTCCAGAGGTCTTGAACCGCCTCCAACCCAGTCGTGAGAGATTCCGCGAATACAATGAAACCGTCTCACGTGTATTGCCCCAGGTCAAGTGGGTAGATGTCCGTGCCCGCACGCCTAACAACGAGATCTTCGTATGGTTTATTAATCCAGAGACTGGAAGGGACGACCTCGCGATTCCTTTGGCAGACTGCGGCACGGGCGTGGGACATGTACTCGCGATCCTGTATGTGCTCTGCACATCTTCAACATCGAGAACGATCTTAATTGACGAGCCGCAAAGCTTTCTCCACCCTGGTGCAGCAAGAAAGCTCATGGAGGTTCTGGACGATTTTCAGCAGCATCAGCTGATTATCGCAACCCACTCGCCTGCAATAATTTCAGCCGGTGCAGTAAACCAAGCGCTGTGCTTTGAAGCAGGAGAGAGTTCAGCGATCAAGAAGATCTCATTAGATGACGCGGAACATCGCTCTATACTTCTAAATGAGCTTGGTGCCCGGCTCGCGGATGTGTATGGGGCGGATAACATCCTCTGGGTTGAAGGCCCCACTGAAGAAGAATGCTTCCCAAGGATCCTACGTAAGCTGTGTCCTCGCAGTCTTGCCGGTACGGTAGTCCTCGCCGTGCGGAAAACGGGCGATCTTGAAGGTAAGGACGCGGAGAGAGTCTTCGAAATTTACGGGAGTCTCAGCAAGTCTAGCAGTTTGCTACCCCCGACCCTAGGTTTCCTATTCGATCGAGAGTGCAGATCGGATGACAAACTCAACGAACTCGTCAAAAAGAGCAAAGGCCTCTTTCGAGCGATCGGCCGGCGATCCTACGAAAACTATCTCCTCAGCCCGGAAGCGATTGCATTCGTGATTAATCGCTTCGATTACGGACGCTCAACCCCTCTTGACGCAGAGAGCGTCAAGGTCCGAATGGAAGACTTGGCTAAACAGGCTAAGTATTCTTGCGAAGGAAACCCCAAACTCAAAGGAAATCCCGATTTCACAGATGCGGCCGGTGTTTTGAGGGAAATTTTCAACGAGTTCACCGAGTGCCGAGTTAGTTTTGAAAAGACGCTGCACTCCGTGGAATTGACAAACTGGCTCTTGGATCATGACCCGGAAACGCTCAAGCCTTTAGCGGACCTACTCCAAGAATGCTTGCTCAATTCTACACGGGCTGGTAAATGACGTCCCTTCCTCAGAACGTGCTCCGCAATCTTTGCTGTCCACGGCAGTCTCCTAGAAAGCCGAGAGGCTTGCGTCGTGCATCTCCCGCGCCAAACAATGCCGAATCTCACAACTGGTGCATTTGCCGCCCTAGTTCTACCGAGCGGTTGGAAGAAACTTCATTCGCGCAGTTTCTATCATTGCATGCGATTTCTACTGATAAGTCTCGGTGCCCAGTGATCAGTGTCCCGGTAAGTTGCCGTATAACGGGCTAGCCTGACAAGTGCGCCTGGTCGTCCGTTGTTGCCATCAGGCCAACTCGCTCATCCAGAATAGCTTCCGCAACCAACGCAGGATAGGTATTGGGAAACGGGGATAGCGCCAGAAATCGCCGGTCGCAATGGCGGATTTGGCTTTTACGCGTAATCGCCAAGTCGCTCCTCGATGAAGTCCCGGGCGTATCACCGGCAAACCAGGGATTGCCCCAATAACAGATCGCAGGGGCTAAAGCCCAAGTCATTTTGTGGCGGTTCTTCGGCCCGGCTGAGGCCGTGCCCTGTTACAAGGCAGTAGAGGTTGAGCGTTTGCGGCACTGCGGGATGCGCTAAAGGCAACCGCGGGTCCTTCGGCTTTGCCTCAGGATGACAGCGTGCTTTTCCGTGTTCATGAGGGGTGAAGCGGAGGCCGGGAGCCACTGAACGGCCATGGAGAGATTACCAGGGCTCTGGCCGGATGATTCTGGACCTGGCGATTGCCGGTCCCGAGTCCCAGAGCCGGGACCCGGGGCAAGCCAAGTGCGTGGACTTGATTGCGAAATCACGAGGGACGCGATGCTAGTGATGTTTGCGGATGCCCCAGCCCATGCGCAGGCCGGTGCGGACGGTCATGGGGAGGCTGGGATAGCCGATGGGGGCGATGTGCTGATCGTTGAGGAGATTGTTGGCCTGGATGAAGATGGCCAGGCCGCTGAATAACTGATAGCTGCCACCGAGGTTCAGCTCGGCGTAGCCGTGGTCGAGGTCGAGGTTGGGCAGCAGGAGGCTGTTGCCGCCGTTGGCGTCCTGGTACTCCAGGAAGGTGGAGTCGTTGCTGCGGCTGGCAAAGGCGGATGTGAAGCTTGCCGACAGGCGCTTGGCATCGTAGGTGGCGGTGAAGTAGCCGGTGGAAGGCGGACGGCGGAATGGGCGGGAGCCGACCAGCGGCGAGAGGGCACCGATGGGAATGCCGTTGTAGGTGGGCTCGTAGCCGCCAGCCAGCGCTTCGTTGTCGCTGTCGAAGGAGCGCTCGACGACGGCGTCGAGCCAAGTGTAGCCGCCGCGCAGAAAGATGTAGCGGCCGATGCCGCTTTGGACGTCGGCCTCGATGCCCTGGGCGCGGTAGGCCTCCGTGTTGACGGCCAGGCCGTAGTTGTCGGCGTAGTAAAAGCCGAGCGCGCTGGCGAGCTGTTGCTGCTGCGCGGGTGTAAGACCGGGAACCAGCTTGGGCAGCAGGCGGCCGCCGACGTATTCGATCTCCCGGCCAAACTGGTTGTGGAAGTAGTTGACGGTGAACATGACGCGGCTGCTGAAGAAGCTTTGCGATACGCCGCCCTGGTAGGTGCGAACGGCGGGCGCGGCCAGCGGGCCGATGTGAAGCTGGTTGGCAACCGCCTGGTATCCGTTGGCGACCAGGAAGTGATGGAGCGAACCGAATTGATCGGTGAGGTCGGGCTCGCGCACCGCGTCGCCGAAGTTGAAAAGAATGCGCGTGCCGCTGAAGGCGCCGGAGCGGGGACGCAGAGCATAAAAGGAAAGGCCGGCCCGGGGGCTGGTCTGGGTGCCGAAGAGCGAATAGTGCTCAAGGCTGCCGCCCAGCGTGTAGAAGAAGCGGGTTTTGATGTCGCCGTGAACCGAGGCGATGTAGTTGTAGTTGGTGCGCTGGGTGGTCTCGTGCGTGGAGTAAGTGGGCACATTCTCCAGCCCGCGCTCGTCTTCAAAATTGAAGGCGACAAGGGCGGCCAGGTGCGGCGAAAAAGTGAGGTCGCCTTTATAGAAGACCTCGTCGCGGTTGGAGGCGAGCTGGGTCTGGTAGGGATATTTCTGCGCGTAATCGAGGATGGCTTGCCCGGAGACGGAGTAGCCGTTGGCTCCGGTGATGGTGACGGGATAACCGAGGCTGTCGCCGTAGGCATCGAAGGCGCCGCTGCCGCTTTGCTTCCAGAGGCTGTACTGCTCGCGCTTGCGCACCAGGCCGTAGGTCAAGCTTTGGTGGAAGGCGGCGATGGTCTGGTTGGAGATGGAGGCGCTGAGAAAGATGTTCTGGTTTTTTTGCGTGGCGTTATCGGCTACGTGGTAGAAGTTCCAGGCATTGGGAACGCCGGTGGCGCTGACGGCGTAGTGGACAATGGCGCGGATCTGCGTGTTGCCCGTGGGCTGCCAGCCGAGATTGGCCGCCGAGGTGGCCAGATGGAATTGGTCCCGGGGCAGGTCGTTGCTGGTTTGCAGCCAGCTAAAGGCGCCGAGGTAATCGAACTTTTTATGGGCGCCTGCGAGTTCGAGTTGCTCGCGCGAGGTGTTGAGATTGCCGGCGCTGCCCTGGAAGAGCAAGGACGGAAAGCTGGTGGTGCCGTGCGGGGTGGTCATGTTGACGACGCTGGTCATGGCGCCGGCGCCATACAGGTTGGAATCGGGTCCGCGATAGACTTCGGCGCTTTGGATGGCGGTGGTGGAAAGGTTGCCGAAATCGAATTCGTTGCCGAGGTCGCCGATATCGACGCCGTCGAGCATGACCATGTTGTCGTTGGAGTCGCCGCCGCGAACAAAAAGCGAGGTTTGCGAGCCAAGCTGGCCATCCTGCACGACAAAGGTGCCGGGCATCATGCGCAGCTCGTTGCCGAGGCCGATGTGGCGGGCAAGATCCGTGGGGCCGAGCACGCTGATGGCCGCGCTGGTCTGCGCCTCCGGCGTGGGCGTGCCGGTGGCTGTAACGACGATCGATTGGCGGACCCAGGCCGGTTCCAGCACGAGGTTGCGCTGGATGGAGTTGAACCGGCCGGCGAAGAAGTCGGGGGTCTGCAACTGGCGAAAGCTTTTGGCGGAGACGACCAGGAAGAAGCGGCCGCTGATGCCGGTGAGGATCTGGAAGCTGCCGTCGGCTTCGGAAACCGTGGAGGCGACGACTTTTCCGTTGCTGACAAGAAGCACCGCGGCGCCGCTGACTTTGGCGCCGGTTGTGTCCGTAACGACACCGTGAATGGAGGCGGCAGAGCAGAGAGCCGCACCCAGCAACATGAGGAGCGCGGCCAATGCGCGCGGTAAGGCGCATTGGCGCACCGAACAACGACCAACGGAAACAGGCATGAATGGCTCCTTCGTCCCCCTCGGAACGGAAAGCGGGTAAAGACGCCGAGGACCGGTCTCCTGACTTGCGCTTTCTCCAGCCACCTTCCCGGAAGCGAATCCGTTGGATTCTCGTCCAGTGGATGATGCGAGCTTTCCGCTGCGCGCGGAATAGCTCCGGCCGGATCCTGCCGATTTAGCGGCAGCCCTCTAAGACGGGCGCCTGGGCAGGAGCGCTCACAGTTGCGGGGCAGTGGCGGATTTTCACCGCCTTCCCGAGCATCCTGGCGATTGCCGTGGTGAGTTGGACTGCTCCGCAAAAGGAACAGCCGTGAATATCATCGAACGAGATTCAATGATATCAACATTTATAGCGGGTTTGCGCGCTTGCGTCAAAGCGCGTATCCGGCACACCTGAGCGTGACGGGCGGGCTGTTGCGAAGGCGGTCAATTGCCGTTGAATGTCCTGGATTTTAGGCGGCGCGATGGTGACCCCGGGAAGATTCGAACTTCCGACACGCAGTTTAGGAAACTGCTGCTCTATCCACCTGAGCTACGGGGCCACATTTAGAATGAACGGCTTACAGACTGTTGAAAACTTTTTCCCTCACAGTTCCTCACAGCATGAAAGAATTGACTCCAAGGCCGATAATTCAACTGATCCCACCCAGTAACCCAGGAGTAAGACAGGAGTAACGCAAGTGAGGGTGAAAAGATCACAGTACCAACAGGGTAGCATCAGGAAGGTGCGCAAGGCGAAGGGCTATGCCTGGGAGGTTCGCTTCTCCGAATCCTCGGTAATCACCCAAAAGCGGCCATAGGTTATCACCTCAAATCCGGCCATAGCGAAGAGGCCTGAGACATTAGCTCCGGCAGGGGAAATTAGCCTCTGTTGGCATGGGTAATGTCTTGGAAAGAACAGGTGATTGCGCTGGGGCGTCTTGGTTGGTCTCTGCGCCGGATCGAGGCAGCGACGGGAGTTCGTCGCGAGACGGCTGGCGGATACTTGAGGTCGGCTGGGATAGCTCTACGGGCGCCGGGAGGCTGGGGCCGAAAGTCTCCAGCAAAGGCCGCCAGCTCGGTGACCACCGACCCAGTTGGCGAAGAAGCGGCAAAACCGGCCAACGAGGTGATCACCGGCTTTTCCGATTCCCGATCGGCCGATCCTTCAAAACCGGCCAACGAAGTGATTACCGGCTTTTCGCCGGGAGCGATGTTGCCGGAGCCAGGTGACAAGCGCCCATCGGGAGCCAGTGAGCCGTATCGGGAGATGATCGAGCTGGAGCTGTCGCGTGGTCGCAACGCGATGGGTATCTGGCAGGATCTTGTCGATAAGCATGGGTTCACCAACAGCTATCAGAGTGTTCAGCGATTCGTACTCAAGCTGCGCGGATCGGTGTCGCCTGAAGCCCGGGCGATCATCGAAACGCGGCCGGGGGAAGAGTGCCAGGTTGATTACGGCACGGGGCCGATGGTGCGCGATCCCGACAGCGGCAAGTACCGTCGCACGCGGCTGTTCGTACTGATGCTGGGTTGCAGCCGGAAAGCGGTTCGGCTGCTTGTGTTCCGATCCAGCGCGCGGGTGTGGGCCGAGCTTCACGAGAAGGCATTTCGTCGGCTTGGCGGTTCACCGCGGGTGGTGGTCCTGGACAACCTTCGTGAGGGCGTGCTGTCTCCGGACTTCTACGATCCGGGCATGAATCCCTTGTATCGCGACGTGCTGGCGCACTACGGCGTGACGGCGCTGCCTTGCAAAGTGCGCGATCCGGATCGCAAGGGCAAGGTCGAATCGGGTGTAGCCCATGCGCAAAAGACGCCGCTGAAGGGTAAGAAGTTCGAGAGTCTGGAAGAGGCGCAGGCGTACCTGGATCACTGGGAGGAGCACTGGGCCGATAAGCGCATCCACGGCCGGACTAAGCGGCAGGTGGCGGCGATGTTCGCCGAGGAGAAGCCTTACCTGCAGTCGCTGCCGTTGGAGCCGTTCCGTTACTACCAGTATGGCGAGCGTACGGTTCATCTGGATGGCTGTGTCGAAGTGGAAGCTGCTTATTACGGTGCGCCGCCCGGCTGGATCGGACGGAAGGTCAACGTGCAGTGGGACGCGATGTTCGTGCGGCTGCTTGATCCGCGCACCGGAGAGTTGCTGCGCGAGCATCTGAGCGGCAAACGCGGCGGCCACCGCATCCGGGATGCGGATCGGCCGCGCCGCACTCCGCCGAAGCTGCTTCAACTGCTGGCTCGTGCGCACAAGGCCGGAGCCAATATCGGCGCAGTCTGCGACGCGATCCATGCTCGCCAAGGCGAACTCGGAGTGCGTCGCATCCAAGGCGTCCTCCAACTGGCGAAGCAATATGGCAACGTGGCGTGCGACGACGCCTGTGCGGCGGCCCTGGAGATGCGCGTCGCCGAGTATCGCTTCGTGCGCCGCTATCTGGAGCGCAGCCCGAAGGCTCCTCTCACTCTGCGACAGGTCGATCCACTCATCCGCGAACTAAGCCAGTATCGCGACCTGATCCAACGACGCATCAACTTCGAGGAATCCAATCCATGAACCTGATCGAACTCAATCGCTCTCTGGTGCAACTGCGCCTGAGCGGCATGGCTGCGGTGATGGAAAACCAAGCCCACCTCCAGGGACGGCAATTTTCTTCGTTTTGCGAATCGGGGATAGAATCGACCCTCCCCCTAGAAGTCTCTTTAAGTAAACTTTAAACAGCCTTATGTGCTCTTAAGAGCATATAACGATTTGCAATTGATGCAGGTTAGACGTATTCTCTTAAGAGAGTGCTATGCGATTTAACGTGCTTTTGAGATGATATGCCCGGTCGCAACCAGCTACTGACAACACCACCTTACTCGGTGGAGCAGGCCCTGAAAAGGGTTGGCAGCAATCTCCGTCTGGCCAGAGTCAGGCGCAAACTGACCATCGAAGATGTTGCCGAGAAAATCGGCACGGGTAGGCGCGCCGTCATGGACGCCGAGAAAGGCAAAGCGTCCACCGGCGCCGGCGTCTACGCTGCGCTGCTTTGGGCCTACGGCCTGCTCCCAGCCTTCGAGGAACTCGCGGACCCACTCAAGGACGCAGAAGGAATTGCACTGGCGTCTCGCGGCGAAAAGCAGCGTGTCCGCAAAAGCGGAGAACTCGACAATGACTTCTAGCGACGCGCGGGAATGCTACGTCTACATCACTTTGCCCGGAGAGGTTTCTGCGATAACGGCGGGCAGATTCGTCCTGGAGCAAACCCGCACCGGCGTCCCCTTAGGGCGATTCGTCTATGGCCGGACGTACCTTGACAATCCACGTGCCGTCGAAATCGATCCTGTCGAATTGAAGCTCTCACGGCGCACCTACGAAACCGTGCGGCTAAAAGGCGTCTTCGGTGCTCTGCGGGATGCAGGGCCTGATTATTGGGGCCGCCGGGTCATTGACAAACACGCAGCAAAAACCGGCCTGGGAGAAATGGACTACCTTCTCGAGTCGCCTGACGACCGCGCAGGCGCGCTCGGTTTCGGCCTTAACCAGGTGCCACCCGCACCTCGCCGCGCCTTTAACAAGACGCTCGACCTCGAAAAGCTCCAGTTGTTGGCCGACGCTCTGGTCAAGGATGAGATTCCGGCAGACCCAGCCACGCCGCAGGTCCAGGACCTGCTCCTTCTGGAAACATCGATGGGCGGCGCGCGCCCCAAGGCCGTTGTCGAGGACGAGAAAGGGCTTTGGATCGCCAAATTCAGCCGCGATGACGACCGGTGGAACTACCCGCGCGTGGAGCACGCCATGCTTCGTCTGGCGCGTGCGTGCGGAATCAACGCTGCCGATAGCCGCCTCGAAACCGTGGCGGGCAAAGATGTGCTGCTTATCAAGCGATTCGACCGCGAAAAGACTGATGCGGGCTACTTACGCGCGCGCATGATGAGTGCATTAACGGTGCTGCGGGCCGAAGAAGACGCGACGATCAGGGCCCACTGGTCATACGTTGTCTTGGCTGAGGAGTTGCGGCGGGTTGTTGCCGAGCCCAAGAAAGACGCCCGTGAACTCTTCCGCCGCATGTGCTTTAACGCCCTGATTTCCAATCTCGACGACCATCCCCGCAACCATGCGTTTATTGCCCGGGAGCAGCACTGGTCACTATCGCCAGCATACGATTTAACGCCCTCGCCGGTCGTTAGTCAGGACCACCGCGGCCTGGCCATGGAGTGCGGCGACCAGGGTCGCTTCGCCAATGCGAAGAACATTCTGTCGCAGCACGCCAGATTTCTGCTCGAAAGGGACGAGGCAGAGAAGATCGCCGCCGAGATGCGAGAACAAGTAGGCCACTGGTATGACGTTGTTCGCTCATCAGGCGTCTCAGAAAACGACGCCGAGACGATCCGCAGCGCCTTTATCTATCCCGGATTCTCGTTGTAAATGCTCGCCACGGCAGACAGACTTGGGCTGCGATGCGCGATTGAATGAGCTGCGTTACCCTTCCGGAAACTTGTGCGGAGTTCCAATTCTGCACCCTGCCTCCGTTTTTCCCTGTTGAAGTAGTAAATAGAAACGGAGTTTTTCGGGGTGGGTGCTCTGTCGATCATGGGCTGCTGCCTGGTGTGATGGGATAAGGACGAAGGCTTCTACGATGGGTTTGGTTTTTGGTTGTGAGGACCAGAGACTATGAAAAACCCAAGGGGGAGCCTTCGATGAAGATTGTAGGCTGTGATTTTCATCCGCGGTGGCAACAGATAGCGGTTTTCGACACGGAGACCGGTGAGATTAACGGACACAAGCTGTCGAATGATGGAGAGGCGGAACGGTTTTACGCCGGTTTGCCCGCTCCGGCGCTGGTAGGGGTAGAAGCCTGCGGCAACTCGCAGTGGTTTTTAGACATGCTGGGGAGGTTGGGGCACACGGCGTGGGTAGGGGATGCGGCCGAGATTCGAGCCAGCTACGTGCGCAAGCAGAAGACCGACCGGCGGGATGCGGGGCACATTCTAAAGCTGCTGATGGAGGACCGCTTTCCGCGCCTGTGGGTGCCAACGGCCGCGCAGCGCGATCTGCGGCAGTTGCTGATCCACCGGCACAAGTTGGTGGAGATCCGCACGCGAGTGAAGAACGGGTTGTATCACCTGGCGATGAATCAGGGGGTAACAAAGCCTTCCCGGCTGTGTGGCGTTCGGGGGAGGGCTGATTTGGAAAAACTTCCTCTCGAAGGCTGGTGTGCGCGGCGGAGGGAGGATCTTCTTGTCCTGCTGAAGGGACTGGATGCACAGATTGGCGAGTTGGACCAGGCCGTGGAGCAGGCGGCATTTGCGCATGCACAGGCGCGGCTTTTGATGACGCAGCCGGGTGTGGGTCCGATCACCGCGCTGGCGTTTGTGCTGACGATCGGCGAGGTAAGCCGGTTTCAACACAGCGGGCAGGTGGCCAGCTATCTGGGTCTGATTCCGCGCGAGCACAGCTCGGGCGGCAAGCAGCGGCTGGGCGCCATTACCAAGCAAGGCAACCGGTTTATGCGCCAGTTGCTGGTGGAGGCGGTGCAGACCACCTGCCGGCTGGATGACACATTTCGTAAGCAGTATCAGGCGCGCAGCCACCACAAGCCGAAGGGCGTGGCCAAGGTGGCAGTGGCCAGGAAGTTGGCCGTGCGACTCTGCTGGATGCTCAGACAGAACGTGAGCTATCCGGAGATCGCCCGCATCGAGAGCAGCCCGCGGGTGCCCTTGGCACGCACCACAAGGCCGATGGATTGATTGGGCGCTCTCGCATCCAGCACAGGCTGGATGTCCGCATGGAAGCATCATGGCCTGTGGCGAATGGCCGTATCGATGGTTGGTGGAGCGACATGCCCACCCCAAAAGGATGATGCAGCGATGAACTTAAAGCTCTGGTCCTCACACCACATGGCAAAAGAAGCGGCGCTCGCGCACCGCCCAAATGAAGTGCGCCTTGACAAAGCCTTCGTCCTTATCGAGAGCACCCGTCAACAATAAAAGGGTCTGCCTCAGGAAGATGGCGAGCCCCTGTTCGGAACCGGAATGCTGATCCGGCATCAGCATTCTTGAAACGCTCATCTGGGACCAATCCAGGTTAGGTTCAAGCACTTGCCTGGTTGTCGTTTTGCACAGTGGGCCGCAAAAGGTGCCGTGCGTCTAAGGCGTTGCGGATGATTTCGCCTTCCGGGTGCTGGTAGACCATGGCGCTTCGTACATCGCCATGGCCCATGGCGTTCATGACCGCTTTCAGATTTCCCGTCTTCGCCAATACGAAGCTACCGAAGTCATGACGTGCACAGTAAAGGACCAGTTCGCGGGGCAGCCCCGCGGCTTGCCTTGCCCGCGCCCACTGCCTATACACCAGCCCTTCTCCTATGTGCTTGTCCTTATACCGCGACATCCACAGCCAGCCCTCTCTCCGTCCCGCACAGCGCGCCGCGAGAATCTGCTTCACGCGACTGCTCATGGGGATGAACCGGCGGCCGGACTCCGTTTTGCTGTCCGGCGTGAAGATCGTCCCGGCATCGAAGTCCAGGTTCTCTACCCGCATGCAATAGAGTTCGCGCGCGTTGCGCATTCCAGTGTCGCGCATCACCACGATAATGTCCTTGAGTGGCTGCTCGGCCACTGCTGACAGTCTCCTTTCTGCATCATCGTTCAGGCGCAACGACCGCCCGCGTTCCTTAAAGAGCGCAAAGCCAGGAACCTCTTGGACCAGCTTGCCTTCCTTGGCTTTCGTAAACATTCTTCTCAGCGTCCGCAGGGCGTTGTTACCATTCGATGCCGAGCCGGGAAATGTGAGCTTCTCGACCTCGTCTTTGCTGATCTGGTCCATGCGCATTCCGGCGATCTTCGTTTGGTCCAACAGCCGCCAGCCGTTTTTGTAATACCGCCGGCTGTCGGCTTCGAGCCGTCCAGCTTCCACCCATCGCAGGAAATCCTTCGCGTATTCACGAAGCGTGGGCGGCTTTCTGTCGAGCGGATCGCTGCCCTTGACGGCGGCAGCGAGTTTGAGAGCGGCGACTTTCTGCACTCTGGTTTCGTTGGTCTCTTTGGTCGACCCGCGGTAGCGCTGGCCGCGCACCGTGAAGTCATACCAGTAGTACTTCGACTTGTTCTTTCTGAATAGTTCCACGAAATCACCTCCAAGCAGCCCGCACGGAAGCAACTCGTGTGTTCCGCCGTATAGGTCTGGGCGGAACAGCAATATGCTACATCAACTTTTCTTCTATTCCAATCCAATCGGGGCGCGCATCTGCGCAATCCGAACGCTCGACTGCCGCGGCCGCGGTTGAGTGTTGCCGGCTGCATCATAGGTAACCGCAATGTTTCTCACTATCTCTGCCAGCCGCTCCGACCTTATGCCGCCAACCTGTTCTCACCGAAGCCTGCAACCCTCCCATATGGAGTGTGAGCAGTCCCATCCGCGCGCGGGGCGATCCTGGACAACTCTCTTCGAGTCATGTACGCTTTTAATAAGTACGTAAGGAGGTGCCATGCCTAGAGTGGCCGTGGACGACAATCCAAGAATGAACCTCCGGCTGCAACCGGAGCAAAAGGCCACGCTCGTGCGCGCTGCGGCATTGAGGCACACGGACCTCACGGACTTTGTTCTCCAGCCCGCTTTGCGGGAGGCGAAGGCGGTGATTGAGGAGTCGGAACGTGTCGTCTTGTCTGAGCGTGACAGCCTTATGGTGCTGAACCTGCTCGAAAATCCGCCCGCGCCGAATGCCAAGCTGCGCGCAGCCATCGCTCGAATGCCAAAGCCCACGCGGAAACGGCGATGAACGTTCCTGCCTGGCATGAAGAGCCAATCTCGAAAAAGCATGATCGAAAGTCTTTCGATTGTGGCGATCCGGTCATGAATGACTTCTTCGAGCGCTACGCCCGCCAAAGCCATGAATCTGGCGCTGCGAAGACGTTTCTTGCAATTGACAACACAGACAGCAAGAGCATTCTTGGCTTCTATAGCTTGACTCCGGGCGCTCTGGCTTACGCTGAGACGCCGGAGATGGTTCGCCGCGGTCTCGCCCGGCACGATGTACCCGGTTTTCGGCTCGCGCGCATTGCTACAGACCTGCGCTGGCAGGGCCAAGGAATCGGCGGCCAACTTCTCGGCGCCGCTGCACGGCGATGCCTGCGCGCTGCGGCTGAAGTCGGGGGCGTCGTGCTAATTATCGATGCAAAGAACGACCGTGCGGCCCGATGGTACGCCAGTTACGGCGCGGCGCCTTTGAGCAACAAGCCTCTGACGCTCGTCATGTCGCTCGCCACCTTCGCCGCCGATCTGAAGGCGGTAGGGCAGTTATGAGCAAGGAGGTGCGGAAAGGGCGGACTCGCTTCCGAGTCCCCAAAACGTAGCTGGCAGCATAAATCGACGATGGTCGCGTCAGACGACATCGGCGCAGAGGTGGCAACGCTTCTGACCGGGCCGGCATGGCCAAGGCAACTCAAATAGCCGTGATGGTAATAACCGGCCTTGTCGCCATCATCCGGGTATACTTCAGAAGGTTATATCTCGTTTACGATCCCGACGAATGGAGGATCGCCAATCAGCAACTCGGATATCTCCGCAATATCTTCCTCGAAACCCGGTTTGTCGGGCTCGCGGAGTATGATCGCACCAGAGTCCGGCGAGCTCGCTCCTAG
>JAJZME010000054.1 GCA_021803035.1 Acidobacteriota bacterium
GCTTTTAACTGTCGGCCTGATTGGAGAGGCAACGGGCTTCGGACCCGGTTGCTGCAGATTCCAGAGCGCGCAGCCTTGAAACAGGCTATGGGCAAGTCTGGTTACAGCAGCGGGAGTTTTGCCCCCCGCAGGCACAAACCGCTCACCGGAGCTCTCTGAGTCCTGGGCGGCTGCCCAAATGTACCGCAATGCGAGAAGAGCGGTCGGGCACATCCGCATTTTTCACGGGAAACGAAATTATCTGCAAAAAAATCTGTGGAAAAGAAAAATATTTTAAGGGGGGTGGGTGCGTTCACATGTGGGTGCGCTGGATGGGCCGGGTCCTGCTCGGGTTCTTCGCCGGGAGGTGTGTGGAAGTGGCCATGTTTTGATGGTACGCGGCGGGGCGGAAATTATCTGCAGATGTAAGTGGCTGGATTAGCAGGGGTTGCGGCGCGCAGGGCTTGACAAGAACTTGAGCGGCATTGGCAAGGGTGCATATGCGACCGTTGCACGCTCACCAATACATGGCCCGGCGCGAAAGCGAATTCAAAAGGGCAGTATAGAGAGCTGTGACTTCACCTTTGGGAAGCATGGCGCACTGGAACCATTTGACGTGAAGCGGCCGTAAAGAAGACTTTGCGGCGCGCGGAGCGTTCTTCGGGGCGAATTGCTAGGTGTGCAGGTTATAGTCGCGTGAGCCGGCGGCAACCAGGCCGCTCTTTTGCCGGCCGTGTATGTACCAGAAGCACCAGGCGGTCTGATGGACCGGATCGCCCCGGGGCGTAATCAGATCCTCATACGTCAGCCTTCCATAAAGAAAGATCTTTTCTTCCCACCTCTCGATCCGCTTCAACTGGTCTTCGGAGGGACAGAGATTGGCGACATCGTCGCGGCTGAACGTCGTGATCTCAACAGACTCGCCGGGCAGCAGAACTGTACGCACAAGAGGCGAGCCAGGCTTTTCTTCCGGATATTGAGGGGGCGCCGGCAGGTGCGCCTCGTCCTGGGCGCACTCAGTTGTCTCAACCGCGCTGATGATTCTGGCGGGAGTGCGGCCGCGGTTGGTGGCCAAGACGACGAAGCCGTTTTTCAGCGTGCGGGATGGCTCGGCCACGACCAGAACCCACGCTCTCTCAGCGTTGACGATAGCCTGCGCATGCGACAGCGCGGCCTGGGCGCTTTCCGCCGCGGCATTGGCGGCTTGCTCGCTTGCTTTTGTCTGGCGCTCGATTTTTTTCAGCACCGAGAGCGCCAGCATAATGCCGACGTATCCCAGGACGACCAGAACGAGGTTGGCTACCCACGAAATGCGCGCATACCAGGGCCAGAGAGGAACCATGGCGGGAGGATTGGCGACTTTGACCTGAAGCGGCCACTCATTGCAGTTGCCGCCGGGGCAAGCGGATTTTGCGGACGGAGCGGCGGCGCCGGGCGTGGGCGGGGCCGAAGCGGCAGGTGCGGGATTTTGTATGGGGACGGGCGCCGCCTGGCGCGTGGAACTGGAAGGCGCTTGCGCAAAAGCCAGGAGCAGTGCGGCGACCGCCAGACCTTTAAAGATCATGGCGTCAATGTATCACAGCGCCTTTCCGGGTCAGTATTGCCCAGGCGGGTAAGTTGCGCCGCCCGCGGTTTCCGCGCGTCAGAGGCGCTGGCTGGTGAGGTGGGTGATGGCGTTGGCGAGCCAGCGGAGTTGCAGCGGCTCACTGAAGGCCGGAGCACGATGCACGAGCACCGGCGTATTGCCGATCCAGCAGAGGAAGCTGGCTGCGCCAATTTTGCGGGCGTGGTCGCGGCTGTAACCCATGATGACGACGGGATCGGGCGCACCGGCGGCGCGTTCGATGACGAGGCCGTTGGATTGCTTGCCGTGGGCCTGGTAGTAGATGCCGAGGACGCGATTCACGGGAAGGCCGGCGAAGGTTGGGTGTTCGCGGACAAAGAGCCAGTTGCCCATCCAGGGGGCGCGCAGATCGCCAACCTGGCCGTAATAATTGAAGGCGCCAGCGGCGGCAAGCTGCCGGGCGACGCCGTCGGCCAGAAAGTCGTCGGGCACGGCGGCCAGCATCGGCGTGCCGGCACGCACGGCGGCAAGGACCTCGTCGGGGATGTGCCCGGGCGGCCCTGATTCGACGGGCTTGCCTTTGGCGTGCTCCGGTTGAGGGTGCGGCTTTTCGCCGTCCGGGCGGTCGAGCTTCGCGCCCTTTACGACGCCGCTGGCCACGATCAGGTCGTATTTCGTGCCGGGGGCGAAGTCGGAGACGGAGACGCCCGGCAGGGCGGCGAGCTGCTGGTGCACCGAGGCCAGGATGCCGCTGACTCCCACGTGGATGGGGCGCGCGAAGTCTGGCTTGGTGCTGGCCACCCAAATCTCGCGGATGAAGTCAGAGGAAGGCGCGTTATCGGAGGCGAACCGGAAGCGGTAGATGCCCTCGCGCGCAAAGGGCGGCGCGGTGAAGGCGGTTTCGACGGTGTAGCTGAACTGGTCGTTGATGGGCTCGGGCGCGGACCAGGAACCGAGTTCGGTGGTCTTGTTGCCGGGATCGATCATGGAGAGATGGAGCTTGCCGCCCAGCGGCTTGCCTGTTTCATTGAACAGGTAGAGATCGAAGACGGCGCGTTCACCGACGGCGTAGCAGAGCTGGTGCTGCTTGGCGACGGGACGCACGGGCTTGAGGCTGGAGGCGATCAGCTCGGGATCGCCCTTGAAGTTGCGCAGATTGTCGACGATGCCGGAGTGATTCTCGATGGCGGTGGATTCCCAGCCGCTGATGACGGCGAAGTCGACGGCGTCGCAGATGCGGACGTTCTCAAGATATTGCTGCCAGCTCTGATAAACCTTGACGCCCATCTCGCGGAAGAGATGGCCGGCGGTGGAAAATGCGCCGCGGAAACCCCAGCGATCGAGAAAGTGGTCATAGGCCGCGAGGATTTCCTGGTGATCGATGAGATCGTAGCTTTTGCCGTCGCCGCCGAATTCGCGGGCTTCGATCTGGTGGGCCATCAGGGCGTGGTGATCGGCCACGGCGCAGCCTTCCATCTCGCCAAACTCCACCAGCGAGGTTTTGAGCGGCTGACGGTAGGTGAAGTCATCGGCGTTCTTGTAAAAGGCGTCGTACCACTGATCGCCTGCGCCCTGGTGATTGTTCCACCAATAGGCCCACTGCTCCTTGTCGCTGCGGTACATGGTGTCGTGATACGGCGCATACCAGGCCTGCGGCGCGCCGCGCGCGGTAAAGCCGTCGTCCAGGACCACCGAGCGCGAGGGATCTTCTTCGTGCATGATGTGGAGCGGCACGAAGGTCTCCGGATTGCTGAGGTTGGCGCCGATTTCGTTCTGCAGCGTGTACTGGATGAGCGACGGATGGCTGCGGAAGGCGCGCACCATGTAGCGGCACTTGTCGAGCATGAACTGGCGCGAGAAGCGGTCTGCCTCGTCTTCCGCGTTCTGCATAACGACGCTGGGAGCATTGGGAGCGACGCCTTTGGGCAGCCTGCCGATGGCCAGCCGGCCGCCGCCCGGCTCCATATAGCGCAGCAGGCCGAGGCGGTCCTGGATGCGGAAGACTTCTTCCTTGCCCACGTTGCGGTGGAAGTTGAGGCAGTTGAGACCCAGCCGCTGCGCCTGCCGCACCTCGCGTTCGGCGAGCGCCGGCGTGGGAAAGAGGCCGTTCATGCCCCAGAATCCCCACGAGATGGCCGAGAACAGCTTGATGCGGCGGCCGTTGAGACGAAAGATGGCGTTGGCGCCCAGACCGTCGGGTGCGAACCAGCGGAAGCCGAAGTCGCGGGTGCGCACGTCGCGAGCGCCATTGGCCGCCGGCATGGTGACGCGGAGGCGATAGAGCGCCGGCGTGGGCAGATCCCAGATGCGCGCGCTGGGGCAATGCAGGCTGGCGCGGGCGATGAGCGCGCCGTCCTGCGAGCTGGTGGCTTGCGCTTCAGCGGTTGTGCTGGCCAGCACGCTGCCGGTCGCGGGATCGAGGACCTCGAACTTCACCGGGCCGCTGGGCTTGCCTTCAATCTTTGCGAAGCCGGTCACGGTCTTCGGCTGGGGCGTATTGAGGACCCAGGCGTCCTCGATCCTGGCGGTGGGCGGCGCGCTGTAGACAACCAGTTCGCGGTCGAGGCCGGCAAAGCCGTGCGAACGGTAGACGTTGACCTTGCCCCAGCGAATGACGGTGCCGTCGACCCAGTCATAGCGGCCGCCGGGGTTGGTGATGCGAATGGCGAGGCGATTGGCGCCGCCGGGCTGGGCCGCCGCGGTCAGATCGCACTCGAAGGGCAGCTCCTCCATGATGGAGTAGCCGGTGAGCTTGCCGTTCAAATAGACTTCCGCCCTCATGCGGGCGCCGCGAATGTGGAGAAAGATGCGCTGGCCCTTCATGGCGGCGGGAATCTCGATCTGGCGCCACCACCAGGAGACGCCGCGGTAGGCGCCGTTTTGCGGCACGGGATCGGTGGCAGCCCAGCGGTACTCTGCCGGCGTGTAAGAGCGATGGCCGAACTGGCTCCAGAAGTACTGCTCGACGGTGGCCGGCAAGGTGACCTGCTGGTAGTTGACGCCGCCGCGGCGCGCATAGAGGCTCTCCCAGCCGCCGGTGGGCGGGTTGGTGGGGAGCCTGGCGATATCGACGTCTTCGGGCAGATAGATGGTGTCTTCCTGCCAGGGCGCGGCCAGATCAATCCAGAGATTCCAGCCGTCGTCAGGAATGACGACTGAGGCTGGTCCGAAATCCGACGCGGCGTCGCGGCGCGGCGCTTGAGGCCCACTCTGGGCGTAGAGATTCAAACCGCCGATTGCGCCCACCGCGGCGCAGCCTTCCAGAAAGCTCCTTCGATCCATGGCCGATCTTTTCCCCCATTGATTTGCCAAGCTGCATCGGCGCCGGGGTTGTGTGAGCGCAGGCGCCGACAGCGGAAAGAATCAATATACCTTCGGCGGCTTGGGAAGCACGAAGGGATTCCAGTTGTCACTTCCGCGCAACCATGCGGCCGGGGCGTACTTTTGGGCTTGTTGCGCGTTCAGAATATGAGCGTGCGGCTCGCGTTTGCCCGGATTCGCTCCGGGGCCGGTGGAGTTGTACTCGGCGTAGTAGGCCGTGTCGAGCGAGTGCGTTTGTCCGGGATGCCACTCGCGCCAGCCGGCGGGATTGATCTGGCCGCCCATCTCGGTATTGAGATAGATGACGGTTGCGTAAGGCCGCCATGGGCGCCCCAGATAGACCTTGCCGGCCAGATGCGGCGCGGCGGTGAGCTTGCAGTGGTCGAAGACAAAGCCGGAATCCTCGCCGGGATAGTGCTTGGCCTGCGCGGTGATGAAGCCGACGCTGTGTTCGGTGCTGTGAATCACGCAGTGATCGAAGGCCGCCTTGCCGTCGCCGAAGATGAAATCGACGTTGCCGGCGATGTAGCAATCGGAGAAGAACTGGCGCGCCACCTGGCAGCTTTTGCCGTCGGGATGGCAGTTGCGGCTGCCCAGGTAGAGGGTGTCCTGATTGCCGAGGATGCGCACATTGTGGAAGATGGCGCGGTCGCCGGTGACCAGCAGCGCCAGGGCCTGCGAGCCTTCAGGAAGCTGCGGATGGGTGCGGTTGAAATCGTTCTCGATGGTGATGTTCTCGGCGACGAAGCCGTTGGCCGTCACGTTCATGGTGGCCGAGTGCAGCGTGCCGCCATCGGCGCCGGCGCTGCGGTTGTTAACGATGACCGTCTTGCCGGGGTCGGAATAGGCGCTGCGGATTTCAATATCGGGCTTATTGACGTGGAGCACTTCACGATAGACGCCGGGCGCGACGGAAATCACGGCATGACCGGCAGCGGGAATGGCGTTGATGGCCTGCTGAATGGAGTAGTAGTCGCCGGTGCCGTCGGCGGCGACGTAGTAGGTATGATCCACGGGCGGGACTTTGACGGCCATCGCCGGCGCGGTTGGATCGGCGGGGAAGGGAACGAAGCGTGCCTGGCAGGCCAGCGGCGTGCCGGCCGCCGAGCCGGGCGTCTGCTGAATGCTCACGTCGTCGCCGCGGGGTTCCACGTTGCCACGCTGCTTGCCGATGATGATCTGCGCGTCCTTGTTGATCATGCGGGATTGGTGGAGGCCGTCGGCGAAGACATTGTCGAGCGTGATGCCGAGCTTATGCTGCGCGTCGTAGCCCATGAACGTGTAAGTGCCCGGTGTGAGGATGTGAATGTTCTGAAGCGTGATGTCGCGGTAGATTGGGAGCCGGTTGCCGGAGAAGCGAGTGTAGTGAGGCGTAAAGACCAGCGGGTTGATGACGTTGCGAATGCAGACGTTGCGATAAGTAATGTCCCGCACCAGGCCGCCGCGGCTGGGATCGGATTTGATGCGGATGCCATTCTGCGCGCCGTCAATGGTCAGATCGTCAACCAGCATGTGGTTGACGCCGCCGGCGGTTCCGCTGCCAATGGACATGCCGTGGCCAGTATAGAAGTGGTTGTGCAGGATGGAGATGTCGGAGGACGGACCCGCAGGACTGGACGAAACAGCGACGTCATCGTCACCAGCGTGGATAAAGCAGTGTTCGATGGTCACGTTGCGGGAGGAATGGGGATCGATGCCGTCGGTATTGCGGGCGGTTCCCGGGGTGTCGATCTTCACGGCCCACGCTGTGAAGCCGTTGGTTTGCCCGACCCCGACATGAATGCTGGGCGAGTTGCGCAGCGTGATGCCGTACATGGTGAAATCGGTGGCGTGCGACACGATGATGAGCGGGAAGACGCTCTGCGACTCGTCCAGAACCTTGGCGGCGTGCGCCAGTTGCCACCAGGTCCACTTGCTGCCCTGAATTCTGTCACCGCCGCGGCCGTCAATGGAACCGGCGCCCATGATGCCGCTGTTCCGCACATCGATCGCGCTAATGAGCGGTTTGCAGCCGTGGCCGCGCCGGGAGAGAATGCCGCAACTGCCGGGTCTGAGATCGTAGAGACGCGGATTAGTTGAGGCGACCAGTGCGGTGTTGGCCGTGACCACCAGCGTGACGCCCGAGCGCAGGCTGATGGGTCCGATGAGAAACACGTTTTTTGCGCCGTCGTTGCGCAGCACCACGGCTTTGCCCGGCGCGCAGCTATCGAGGGCGTTCTGAATGCGCGCCGTGTCGAGGGACTGCTCCTTGCTGGCCGGAATCACGCCGTGCAGGGCAGCGATGCGGGCTTTGAGCGTAACGCAGGCAGGCGGAATGCGCGGCTTGGTTACGGTGCGGGTATCCTGGGCGCGCAACAGCGGCGTCGAGGCAAGCAGCAGGGGCGCTGCGATAGCGAGCGCACGGAGAAATTTTGAACGCATTTGAGGCTCCAATTCTGCAGCAGAAGCACAGCTCCTGAAGAGAAAACGCATCTTCCAGAGGACTGACCACAAGCCAACTCCAATGTATAGAAGGCGGGCCGCAGCGCGTCAAGGGATGCACGGAACAAGGCAGCAGACCCCTACAGTGGCGAATGGACTTGTGGCATGACCACTGCGCTCCGACGGTGTATGATGGCCGGGCAAGGAATTTGCAATCCGAGGACCCCAAATGACACCGCAGACACATCGAATCAGGCAGAGATTGTATGCCTGTGCGACTTCTATCCTGTTCCTGGCCGGATCGGCGGGAATGCTTCATGCCGCGGCCGTGTGTAATGTGCGCAACTATGGCGCCAAGGGCAACGGCACCACCATGGACACCAAGGCAATCCAATCCGCAATCAATGCCTGCGAGCAGAAGGGTGGCGGTACGGTGCTTCTGCCGCCGGGCACCTATCTGAGCGCCCCCATCATGTTGAAGAGCAACATCACCTTCCATCTGGACAAGGGCGCCACCCTGCTGGGTTCCACGAATCGCGCGGATTACCCGGCGATCACCGAATTCCGCGCTCCGGGGCGGCAGGCCCTGGTCAGCGCCGTCAAGGCCAACAACGTCACCATCGACGGCCAGGGCACGATCAACGGGCAAGGCCAGGCGTGGTGGCAGATGGCGCGGGAATACCGCAACTCGGGCGTTCTGGGCAGTCACCATCCGCGGCCGCGCCTGGTGGTCTTCGATCACTGCGACCACGTGCTCCTGGAGGGAGTGACCATCGAAAATTCGCCCATGTGGCAGGTGGTTCCCTACTACTCGAACTACGTGACGATCCGCAATGTGCGGATTCTGGCGCCGCCGCACTCACCCAACACGGATGCGATCGATCCATTTTCGTCCTCCCATGTCCTTATCGATCATGTGTACTCCGACGTGGGCGACGACAACGTGGCCATCAAGTCGGGCATGATCAATTCGCCGGGGCCCGACTCGCCCAGCTATGACATCACGATCAAGAACTGCACGTTTATGCACGGTCACGGACTTTCCGTGGGCAGCGAGATGTCTGGTGGAGCGCACAATATCCTGGCGGAAAACATCGAGTTTGACGGCACGGACAACGGCATCCGCGTCAAGGCCAGCCGCGACCGCGGGCATCCGGTCTATAACCTTGTCTACCGCAACATCCACATGGTGAACGTGAAAGACGCGTTGGTCATCACCGAGTATTATCCCCGGATGATGCCGCCCCAGGGCGTTGCCCCGGCGCCGATCACGCGGTTGACGCCGCACTTTCATAACATTGTGCTGGAAAATGTTTCGGCAACGGGAAGCCGCATGGCCGGCGTTGTGGTGGGATTGCCTGAGGCGCCAGTAACCGGAGTGGTACTGCGTAATGTCGCAATTGTCGCGCAGAAAGGTCTGACCGTGGGATATGCTACCGTGACCGGCCAGAATTTCAGGGTGCAAGCTGCCGGCGGGCCGGCGATTACGAAGCTGGCAGGGGCGCACGTCTTTCTCGTCACCACGAAGAGCAGCCCCAAGAGCGCCGGCAAATCACAAAAGTAAAGCGGCTCTGACGAGACCAAGCGCTATTTTGGCACACTTCCAAGTGGCTATTTCCTGAGGAAATAGCCACTTTGTGTTTGGGTTGTCTTGCACCCGGAGGAGAGTGGCTGGAGCGGACAACCCAGAGAGCCATACCCGCATCCCAAGTTAATTGGGCTTCATTAAAACAAAATAATCGACGAGAGTGGTTAGCCCTCGTGCGCTTTTGTGCTGTATTTTGCAGGACTTCCAGTGATTCGCTTTAGCGGCTGAGTTCGCCGCAATTTTTCCTGTTGACAATTTGGTGGCGGTCAGAGGAGACTGATTAAGTCCCCGGAAGAGGTCCGACCACAGAAAGCGCATTAGCCGAGCGTGTTCGCCGGATAAGCGCAGTCGAGTGGTCACCTAGCACCGCAGCTCCATCGCGGTGATCACGTGAGGGCGGAGTAAGTCTCAAAGCAGATGTTGCGCAAGTAGGGATGTTGCGGCGCAAAGCCGCAGAATTCTTGCTGCCCTTCCGAGTGGGCCTCAACCCGCTAACGAGCAGCTATGCGCAAAAACGGAGCTTCAGGTGAAGCTCGTTCTTCAACTTGTTCGGAGGTAAATGATGAATAAGTTCCCGCAAGGGCAAAACTATTCGCCAGATCCAGTTCCCATTCCCGTTATAAAGAGGGCATGTGGAATGCGTGGTTCCTGGCTCCACAGTGCAAAAATGAAGTGGCTGGTGACGATTCTTGCCATCGTGACGCTGGCGCCGTTTGCGGCGCACGCCCAGATCGGCGCAACGGCGACGATTCAAGGCACAATTACTGATCCCACCGGAGCGGTGATTCCCGGTGCGACGGTTACGGTGACCAACACCGGAACCAACCAGACATTTGTGCAGAAGACGACAGACGCCGGATTTTACTCCATTGCAGCGCTCCCGATTGGAAAGTACACCCTGAGCGTGACAGCGCGCGGATTCAAGAAGCTGTTCCACAAGAACATCACCTTGAATGGCATGGAGATTCTGGGCCTCAACCTGAAGTTGACGGTGGGCGCGGCCACAGAGACGGTTACGGTTTCGACGGCGCCTCCGCCGCTGCAGACGCAGGATGCGACGCTGGGCGCGACTTTGTCTGGCCGGACCTACCGGCAACTGCCCCTGGAGATGGGCGCAGCGGCCAGCCCCGATCAGCAGCGCGTGACCGACTTCGCGGCTCTGCTGCCCGGCGTCTCGGCCAACGAGACCCACAACAACCAAACCGACGAGCCGATGGTTGTGAATGGCCAGTCCAACGGCACCGAGATGTACATCGAGGGCATTCCCTTCTCATTCGCCGGCGCCCAGGGCGACCCGCGCTTCATCTGGCCGGCGTTCGGCGTTCAGGATGTGAGCCAGTTCCAGCTCAAAACTTCGGGATTTTCCGCGGAGTACTTCGGCCTGGATGCGGAGAACTTCGACACCATGGCGGGCACGAACCAGATCCATGGATCGGTTTACGATCTTTCCCGCAATACGGCGTTTGACGCGTACGGCTTCCTACCGCCAAAGAGCGTCGTGACCGGCAACATCTACAAACCACCGGAGCACATGAACGAGTACGGCCTCGACCTTGGCGCACCGATCGTTCGCAACAAGCTGTTCTTCTTCGGCGCGTTTGAAGGCTACCGCTTCTCAACGGTGACCCCGGCGAACTACAACACCATTCCCACCCAGCAGATGTTCCAGGGCAACTTCAGCCAACTGCTGACCGTGTCCGCCGACAACCCCACGCCGATCCAGATCTACGATCCGTTGACGGAAACCTGTTCCACGTCCGCTTGTACGCGCCAGCCGTATCCGAACAACATCATTCCGGCGGGCGAAATCTCTCCCGAAGCGCAGCAAATGGCGCAGTTCTGGAAGGGGATTAAATACGCCAATTCGAACCTCACCAAGAACTTTCTTGGCGCGTACCCTTACGGCCTGAGCAACTGGGATGGCAGCGTGCGTCTTGACTACATGCCCAGCAGCAAGCAGACCGTCACTTTCATCCTGGCCACTGGGCGGCAGGGATTGGTCGGCCCGTCGGCCACGACCACGGACATGGGCCCGTTCCCGTATAAGACCGCGAAGTACTATCGTCCCATCACCCGCGTGGGCATCCTGGAGGACACCTACACCTTCACCCCGAACCTGATCAACCAGTTCAAGTACGGCGCTGCGCAATACCATTCGCCGGACTTCAATCCTACCTACGGATTCGGTGCGACCCAGTGGTACGCGTCGAACTGGATGAGCGGCTTGCCGAGCGGCCAGGCTGGACAGGGATTCCCCGAATCAAAGTTCAGCGGCGATTTCGCTCCGGCCCAGTGGGGCGTCGACGGCGGAAACATCCACGACGAAAACAGCTTCAACCTTGTGGATAACGTGCAGTGGGTGCACGGCCGGAACTCCTTCACGTTCGGCGGCGATATCGAGTGGATTGAGGATAACGTCGTGAACCAGATGGGTGGAAGCGGCCCGGTTACGCTCAACTTCAACGGTGCCCAGACAGCGCAGTTCGTGCCCGGCACTCTGACGCTTGCGAAAGACACAGGTTTGCCATTCGCCAGCTACATGATCGGCGCAGTCGACTCGGCCAACTACCAGTACATCGCGCCTATTGCGCAGACGGTCGGCACCCGCTTCCGTCCGTTCGCGCTCTATGTCAACGACAACATCAGGGCGACCTCGCACCTCACTGTGAATGCGGGATTGCGCTGGGATTATTTGCCGCCGAACCGCGAAGCAGAAAACCGCTGGTCGTTCATGAACCCGGCCCTGACGAACCCGGTTACCGGCACGCGGGGCGCGCTGGAGTTTGCCGGCAGATCCATCCCCGGGGTTAGCTGCGACTGCCAGACTCCTGTGCGGAGCTATCTTGAGAACTTTGGCCCGCGGATCGGTATCGCTTATGAACTGGGCAGCAAGACGGTGCTTCGCGCCTCCTACGGCGTGTATTACTCAACCGGCAATGGCGGCGGCGGCGTGAATGCCGGGCCACCCGACAATCCTGGCTTCTCGTCGACGGTGAATGCCTCAAGCCAGGGCTACGATCTGCCCGCGTTCTATCTGAACAGCAATCCGCAAGCTACGAGCGGCCCAGGTGCTGTCGGGAATACCTATGACGGGGGCTCCGTTCAGGGCATTGCCAACAATCCCAACAACACAGCCTTCGGCGGTGGTCTGCCTGGAACCGGCATCCCGGTCCTTCCCATCTATAGCGAAGCGTTTGACACCTACTATTCAACCAGTCCCAACCAGTATCGCGGGGAGGGAACGGTTGACTACGTCGATCCCTATTACGGTGACCGCGCTCCGGAATACGAGGGCTGGTCATTCGGCTTCCAGCGGCTGCTGACGTCGAATATTACGGCGACCGTAAGCTGGGTGGGCAACGAGGGGCACTTCATTCCTGCCAGCGGAAATCCGCGCGGGCTGTACAGCAACGGCCTGAACCCCAAATATCTGGGTCTGGGCAGCACCTTGAGTCAGAAGGCTACCGACACGAACACTCCGGGCGGCTTGCCGTATACGAGCTTCCTCAATTCCACCGGATCAGTGGCACAGGCACTGCTTCCGTACCCGCAGTACACGGGCGTCAAGGATGAGGAACAGGCTTCAGGCAACTCGTTCTACAACGCGCTGCAGCTTACCATCACGCAGCGCGCCACGCGCGGCCTGACCTACTCGCTGAACTACACCTGGAGCAAGAACATGGACGACCTGGGCCCGTTCCGCTCCGGCTATGCTCTTCCGCCGGGAACGGTCTACGGCACCAACCAGGGGTTTGCGCAAGATGCCATTGACCGCTCGTTGAGCGCGATCGACGTCCCCAATATCCTGCAAATCTACGGTGTCTACAATCTGCCTTTTGGAAAAGGACACTGGGGTGGCAGCAATCCTGTTGTAAGCGACGTTATCGGCGGATGGTCGCTGGCGCCGATCTTTACCTACCACTCCGGCAACCCGCTGCAAATCACCAGCGGCAATTGCGACACGCCGGGACAGGGCCAGTGTATGCCGATTTACGCTCCGAGCTTCAGCGGGTCGGCGCGTCAGAACGGTGCATGGGGCCACGGCGCCACCGCGGCTACACTGGGTCAGATTCAATACATCAACCCGAAGGCCTTCGAGACCACAAGCCAACTCGCCAATCCTTACGTGATCGGCAACGTTGCACGCATTGGAGCCGATGGCCTGTTTGCTCCGGGCAACTACAACTGGCAGGGTAGCTTGCGGCGGACCTTCAACCTGGTGCCGAGTGATCGCGTGAAGCTCGTGTTTGAAGCCGACGTGTTCAACGCCAGCAATCACGTGTTGTTTGGCAGCACCTCATCGAACTACACCAGCAAGATCGGGCAGGAAGTCACCGATAACGGCTCTCCAAAGCTCGGTATCGTCAGTGGCCAGGCGAACCAGCCGCGCCAGTGGCAGTTCGAAGGGCACATCAACTTCTAAGACTGTACGAACACAGAAACCCACAACTGGATGCCCGGTTCGGCAGCTCCTCTCCGGAGGAGCTGCCGAACCGGGCGCTTTTTTTGTGGATGGTTGCGGAAGGTGCTTATAGGCGGGGACGAACAGGCGGCGCGCCGCGGCTACCGCAAGCGGCCGCGCCGAAGGGTGCTTATCGAGGCGTGCTTATCCTTTACGACCCAAAAAGACGGGAGCGATGTGACGGTCGTAGAGGTTTTCCGTTACGTTGCGCGCGATGACGGCTTCGTTGGCTTCGAGCAGGTCCAGATAACGGCTTCCCATTTTGGCGGCGATTTTGTAGCCCACATGCAGCAGCTGGCGCAGGCTGCTGTTGTAGGCCGGCGCGCTCTCCACATGGCGCAGTGCGGAAGTGTACTGCGCGGAGGACCAGGCGCGGACTTCATTGGGTGCGGGCAGCTTGGCCGGGTCGATGTCGATGACCGTGGCGTAAGGGGCGCAAAGCTCCTCGCGGTGTGCGTACGCCTCGGCGTAAATCTCCTTGGCCAGCGCCAGCGCGTCGCCACCGGCTTCGGCAAGGCCGATCAGCTCTTCGAGCCAGGTGGTTCCGGCGGTCTTGAGGTGCACGCCCACGTCGAAACGCTTCATCGACGCATGAATCGCCGGGTAGATTGAGAACTTGTCGCTGCCCGAGTGTACGCTCAGCTTCAGGTCTTTGGGCAGTCCGAAATGCTCCACGGCGTAGGCGATAGCGGCGATGTCGAGGGCAAACTCGCGCTCGAACTGGGCCACATCGCCCACGTAGTCCACTCCCTTGTTGAAGCGACCGCTGAACTTGGGGGCAATGGTGCGCACCGGGATGCCTTCGTCGGCGATGGCGGCAAGGATAATGAGCAGCTCGACCGGGCTCTGCGCGATGTCGGTTTCGTCCATCGAAACCTCGGGGATGAAGTTGCCTTCACCTTTGGCCTTCAGGACCGTCCGGTATACCTCGCCGGCCTTTTTCACGGCCCCCAGGAACTTTTGCGCGGTTTGGGTGAGGCTTTCCAGCGTAATGGCGTCGCTCTCTTCCGCGCCGGCCAACTGGATGGTGCCGAGCAGGTCGCGGTGCCGCTTGACGAAGCTTTCAATGTCGGCCGCGGGAGCGGGCTGGCCGATGAAGTCGGCCACGTCGATGGTGAAGAAGTCGCAGGCGCTCATGAAGCGGCCCACGGTTTCGAGCGTGATGTGATCGGCATCGCAGAAATAAGGATGCTTCCACTGAAGGGCCTTGACGGCGGCATCGGCCGCCTGGCGCGCCGAGGAAGGCTCGGAGCCGATGATCGCATGCTCGCGATTCGACTTGTTCCAGACGGGAATCACTTCAACGCCTGCATTGAGAGCCTGGACGCAGGCCTGCAACTGGGCCTTGGCCTGATGCGCGAACCTGTCGCCTGTGCCCACGGAATACTTGCCGAGTTTCAACACGCTGTTCTCCATATTTGCTCCTGATTCAAAATCGCTTGAGGCGCGTTCAAAGCCCCAGATTAGAAACTGAAAATCCAGGCACGCCGCGGAGGCTGATCCTATGCCTGGACGAACAACCGCACGGCGGGATCATCCGCGGCAGTCCGTGCGCCTGCTGCTGCCTTATGACGTCAAACTCCTGCTCCGCAGCCTGGAAATGGCCATCTGAGGGCGAGATTGTTTACTGCGATCATGAGCTGCCGTAGAGCAGGTATCGCGCGGCCGATTTTCCGGTTCGGGCGCCTGTATTCCCCGGGCCTGGCCCTGCCGCCGCCGACCCTCTTGAAAGGTCAGACCACATTAGTATACCTTTGCAGGCAGGCGGCCGCCACGATGGATGGCGGCAAATTTCCGGCCGCGCGGTGTCTTTCTTTGGAAAGCTTTGTGCAGCCGGTGATAATCTCGTTGTTATTACGTATTCTTCGGCCCTTCGACAGGAATGATGGCATATGCTGCAGACTAAACAAGACACTCCGGATACATATAGGGCCATGCAAGTCGTGAACCACGTGCGCTCTCTCATTGAGAACGGCACGCTGCAACCGGGCGACAAGATTCCGCCGGAGCGCGAATTGGCGCGATCGCTCAAGATCAGCCGCGCCAGCCTTCGCACCGGGATTGGTTACCTGGCTGCCATGGGGGTCATGAAGATCCGGCATGGCGTGGGCACGTTCGTAGCCGACGGCCCGCCCGATCTAGGCAAGGCTTCACTGAGCTTTATGGGGGCGCTGCACGGGTTTCAGTCCTGGCAGATGTTTGAAGCCCGCATTTTGCTGGAAAGCAATCTTGCCGCGCTCGCCGCCGAGCGCGGCAAGGAAGAGCATCATGCGGCGCTGGCTGAAGAGGTTGCCGAGATGTTTGCGGCGGTGCGCAGCCCCTCCGATTACCTCATCCACGACGTTCTGTTCCACCGGATTGTCGCCCAGGCGTCGGGCAACCCGATATTGGCTGCGATCATGGAAACGGTTACATCGTCGATGTACGACAAGCGCCGCAAGACGGTGGAACACGCGATCGATCTGCACGAGTCGGCGGAGATGCATCGCGCCATCTATCGCGCCATACGCGCCCACGATGCGGAGGAAGCCCGCAGGCTGATGGAAAAACATCTGCTGATGGCCCAAACCGCACAGGGCATGGAGCGCCCGACCGGCCGCAAGGCGTCGGCACGCGCCGCCAAGGATGGCCGCGCGCGGGCGAAAGCGGCAGACTGATCAGCGGCCGGCTGCTCCCGGTGTCCCGTCGGGGAACCCAGAAGCGGCCGGTGCGCGGCTACGGGCTATGTTCCCGGCTGGACATAGGGGACCTGCTCGACCAGGCGGCGTTGTCTTCCACGCGGATCGTCGACGAGCTTCGGCGGCAGATTGAAACTCATTGTGGGCCGGTGGATCAGGTTGTAGGGGCGCCAATGGGGCAGGCCGGGGTGGTTGGGGTCGCCGGTGCGGGCAAACACAATGCATGTTTCGCTCATGATTTCCGCCATCTGTTGCGCTCCCGAGCCGTCGCCGGTCATGCCCGGCGCTACGGCCACGTTATCCAGATTCAGGGGAATGTCGAGGGTGTGCGGAGCGCCCCATTTGCCGCCGTCGATGGGCGTGCGCCAATCTAACTGGTAAACCCATGTGGAAGCCGCTCCGGCGGGCTGTTCGGCGCGGCGCTCGGCTTCGATGAGCTGCGGGCGCCAGGAGCGGAACGCGGTCGTGACGGCGAAGAAGACGTCGGAAGCGGTGTAGTGCGGAAACCACGCACGGTAGTCGTGAATGATCTCGCTCAGCTTCAGGTCACCCAAAAACTGTCTGTAATGCTCGAGCTGGGCGGGCAGCGTTTCCCAGGTAAGACTGAAGGTGGACGGATCACGGTCGCCGATCAGGAAGCGCGTTTCGTCGTGGGTGTTGCCCATGATCATCGGGATGGCGGCGGAGAGCGGCGGCGCGTCGGGATCGAAGGGATTCCTGAGCAGGTTGCGGTCGTCCATCACCGGCCCGTAGTAGCCGGCCGCATGGTAGACGGCAATCAGCCGTTCCATGGGCATGGTCCGTATCTCGTCGATGCGGCTGAGGGGCAGGTCGAGCGCGGCCAGAACCGCGCGGCTGCGCTTGGTCGCCGATTCGCGCCGCGAAGCGGTCACCTGCTCGCCGCTCATGCTGATCACGCGCTGGAAGACTCCTTTTGCGGCGGGCATATCCATCAGCGTGGCGCACTTGGCGCCGCCGCCGGACTGGCCGAAGATCAGCACCCGGCTGGGATCGCCGCCGAACTCCTCGATGTTGTCGCGCACCCACTTGAGGGCCAGCACCAGGTCCAGCATGCCGGCGTTGCCGGAGTCTTCAAAGCCCGGCGCCAGATCGGCCAGGTAGAGAAAGCCGAAGAGGTTGAGGCGGTGATTCACCGTCACGACAACGACATCGCCCTTGTGGCAGAGGTTGACCCCGTTGTAGAGCACATTGTTGGCGGAGCCATTGTCGTACCCGCCGCCGTGAATATAGACCATCACGGGGCGCTTGCCGCCGTCGCGCAAGGCGGGAGTCCAGACGTTCAGGTAGAGGCAGTCTTCGCTGATCGGGCCCACGTCGGGCGGGAGGTAATAGCCCGGGTGCCGATGGGAGGAAAAATGGAACGTTGGCTGCGGCGCGCGAGGGCCAAACTGGGTCGCGTCCCTGACTCCGCTCCAGGGACGGGGTGGAACGGGCGCCTTAAAGCGGCGCGGCGCCGTGTCGGCTCCATAAGGAATGCCCTTGAAGGCGTAGATGCCGCGATCCATGAAGCCACGGATGCGGCCTGAGGTGATGGTTGCTTGCGGCGCGGCGGCCGTTCCGGCCCAGGCCACGGCACGCAGGGTGTCGCTTGCGCAGACCGCTCCGGCGCAATAAGCCGATTGCTTCAGAAGTTCCCGGCGATTCATCTTCGATTCCAATCCGCATCCACGGGGCTATGCCGGGTCTCTTGTCCCGGGGACAAAGCTTGCTGCTTTACCGCCTTGGGAAGCTAGGTTCAGAAGCTAGGTTCAACGGAGCCATCCTAAAGCTTCCGCCGGCGTTCCGCAATGGTCAGGCCACAGTCGCGGGCCAGGAGAGATGAGTTCTGTTCCATGTGCACAAAAGGGCTTCATGGATCGATCGCAAAAGCGTTTCTCAATTGACATTTTGCAGAAATATGCATACAATACTGCACTTTTACTTTCGTCTGCTGGTCAGACCATCTGCGGCGCGTGAACTGCCGGGAAAAAGAGTGGTTTGTCCAAATTGTTGAACGATGTAACAAGGCCTTGTGAGGAGGCAAGACGAGATGAAGGGTACGATCTTTCTCGGTAGGAATGGGTCCTCGCAGAGCATCGCAGCGGCAATGCTGGCCGGCACCTGCCGGACGGCTTGTCTGATTGCAGTATTCATCCTGATCTGCGCGGGATCCGCGATGGCCCAACTGGCCGGCAAGGGACAAATTACAGGCACGGTATCGGACAAGACCGGCGCCGTGATTCCCAACGCCGACGTATCGGCCACGAACACCGCGACCAACATCACAGTCACCACCAAGACAACCGGCGCGGGCATCTACACATTTCCGGCGCTGGATCCTGGCGTCTACTCGGTAACCGCGACCGCGCCGGGCTTCCAGAAATTGACGCAGGAAAACATCGTGGTCAACGCGATGCAGTCGGCCGCATTTAACGCCGTCCTGACGGTTGGCCGGGCTGACGTTCAAGTGACGGTGACCGCGGCGCCGCCGCAGTTGGAGACGAGCAACGCCACGTTGGGCGCCACCATGGAAAACCAGTCCTATGCGGCCCTGCCCTTGATGATGGGAGCCTACGGTTCTCCGGATCAACGGCGGGCCACGGACTTTGTCTACCTGATGCCGGGCGTGCAGGGCAACGTGACCAATGGCAATGCGACCACCAACACCGGCGTGATCAACGGCTCCAACACGCGCGGCGCGGTTTCAACCGTTTATATTGACGGCCTTCCCTTTGTGCGCGCCGGCGGCCAGGGCGATCCGCGCTATGTATGGACCGCCATCTCGGTGGATGCGGTCAACCAGTTCCAGCTCCAGACCAGCGGTTACTCGGCCATCTATGAAGGCCAGGGGGTGATGAACTACTCGGTCAAGCAGGGGGGGCGCGAACTTCCACGGCTCCGTTTATGAGTTCTTCCGGAACACGGCGCTGGATACGTGGGGCTTCTTCGGCAAGGCTCCCAATCCGGCAACGGGCCTGCCAATGAAGCCGATCGAGCACAGCAACGAGTACGGCATCAACCTCGGCGGCCCGCTCATTCCTTACGGCAAGATGAAGCAGAAGCTCTTCTTCTTTACCAACTACGATGGCTTCCGCTACTCCAGCGCGAACCCCACGCCTTTGCGGTTCCCGACCAATCAGGAACGGGCCGGCAATTTCAGCGCCGACGGCGTGAACATTTACGACCCGCTCACGCAGGATGCCTGCACCGCGGCCAATGGCGGCATACCTTGCCGGTATCAATTCAGCTATAACGGAGTCCCAAATGTGATTCCACCGAGCGAGTTTTCGCAGGTCGCGCTCAAGCTGCAGAGCTTCCTGCCGAGCATTGCCAGCAACGGCACGGCCAACAACTACATCGCTCCAAACCTGACCGGCCTGAACAACTGGTCCACGACCTCACGCATCGATTACGTGATCAATGCGAATGACACGTTTACGGTGCTGGGGGCGGTTGGACGGCAGGCCAGCTCGGTTCCGGTCGGCCAGACAACCGCGGGCCGCAATACCGGACCGCTGCCTTACAACTATGGCCAGGCATACGCGCCGAAGACCGCCGTATGGATGATTGGGGAGACGCATACCTTCGCGCCCAATCTTCTGAACCAGTTCAAGTACGGCTATGCGCGCTACGACGGGCCGACCATCAATCCCAATGTCAGCCCAGTCTATGCCGCCACCGCGATGGGTCTCTCGGGTCTCCCGACAGGCCAGGCTGCGGACGGGTTCCCGTTCGTAACCTTCTCCGGTTCGATCGCGCCGACCAACTGGAACGGCGCCACGGAGAACCGGACCATTGCGGAGAACTATACGCTGCTGGACAACCTGCAATGGAACGTGGGCAAGCACTCGTTTACCTTCGGCGGGCAGATCGCGTGGATGCTCTACAACACGGTCAATGCTACCGGCGGATCCACGCCCATCACCCTTGCCAATACCGCCTCGGAGACCGCGCAACTGAGCAACGGCTATAATGCCGAACCCGATACAGGTCTCGCCTACGCCAGCTTCCTGATCGGGGAAATCGACAGAGGCAGCTTCACGCAATACTTGCAGCAGGAGTTTGGAGCGCGCTTCCGGGCCATCTCGCCTTATGTGCAGGACGACTGGAAGGTCAGTCCGAAACTAACCCTCAACCTGGGCCTCCGTTATGACTTCTATCCCAGCGTTACCGAGGTGCATAACGCGCAGGGCTTTTTCAATCCCAACCTGGACAACCCGATTACAGGCCTGAATGGAGCTTTGCAGTTCGCCGGGAGCGGTCCTGGAACCTGCAACTGTTCCACGCCGGTCGACAACTACTACGGCAACTGGGGACCGCGGCTCGGCCTGGCTTACCAGATTGATTCCAACACGGTGCTCCGCACCAGCTATGGCATCATGTTTACCCATGGCAACGCGATCGGCGGACGGATTACAACCCTGGGGACACTGGGCTTTTCCGCGGCGCCATCTTTCTCGCACAGCGGCTCCCTGACGAGCACCATCCCCTTGCACGGCGGTAATGGCGCCATTCCTAGCTACACGCCCGCGGCGGGCGTGGCCTCTGGTGCGGTGTACGGCACCGGCTACACCAAGACCAGCGGCCATACCGGAACGCCTTCGACGATGAACTATAACGATCCCTACTTTGGCGGCCGGGCGCCGGAGTTCATCAACTGGACCTTCGGTCTCCAGCACCAGTTTGCCAACGCGCTCACGGTATCAGCGACCTACGTGGGCTCGGAGGGCCACTTCCTGGAACCGGACAGCTACCACGCCCGCGGATTCTGGGCCAATGACCTCAATCCAAAATATCTGTATCTGGGGCCGAGGCTGGCGGACACGGGGAAGACTGCCACAACGGTGACCCAGGATTGCGCGACCTACGACCTGCCTTGCGAGGGCTTGAGCCAATTCACCACCTCGCAGAATCTGGCCGTTCTGCTACGGCCGTTCCCATTCCAGGGAGTTGCCGACAGCATGGGCAATGTAGGGAACTCCAACTACCACGCCCTGCAGACAACGTTGAGCATGCGCTCCTGGCATGGTTTGACGCTGAATGCCAACTATACCTTCTCGAGGGCAATAGACGACGTCGGCACCTTCCGCACCGGGTATCCCATTCCCGCCGGTTTGATTGCCAATCATCCTACCCAATCGTACGCGGCGGATCGCATTGAGCGGTCGGTGTCCAGGGCCAACCAGCCGCAGCATTTTGTGGCGACGACCGTCTGGAACTGGCCGTTCGGCAGGACGGTCTTTGCCGAGAGTCCCCTGGAGCGGGCCCTCATGGGCGGCTTTGCATTCTCCGGCGTCTTCCAGGCCTATTCCGGCTCGCCTCTGGCATTGACCATGGCGTCGTCGGCCTGCCAGATCAATCCGGCACAAAGCACCTGCGTGCCGGCGCTTAATCCGAACTTCACCGGGTCAGCGCACCAGAATGGCAAATGGGGGCACGGCATCACGCTGGCCAATTACAACAAGGTCTCCTTCATCAACTCGAATGCGTTTCAAAAGGCGCCGGATTACATGTTCGGGGATGCGGCGCGCACTGCTCCATACAACCTCAACGGCCCCGGCAACTATCAGCTTGATCTCGCCATGGTGCGCAGCTTCCCGCTGCACATCACCGAGGACACCAAGCTGGACTTCCGGGCGGAATGGTATAACGTGACCAACCACACCCTGTTCGGCGTGGCGAGCACACAGGTGGGCAGCTCCACCTTCGGGCAGGTAACGAACAGCCCGGTCGCCAATCGCAAGGCGGCGCAGTTCTCGGCGCGCATCGACTTTTAATGCGCGTGGCACCGCAACGTGGAACTTGTCAGCACAGCAAGATCCACGCTTGAAGCACCGCGAGGGGCTGCGAAAAGCAGCCCCTTCGCTTATTACCCCCGTTTCGCCCTTTGGAGGTCTTCGCTGTTGCGGCATCCAGCCATGTGACGTGCAGGCCGGTTTTTATCATCTGCGAGACAAAAGCCGATTCGATGGCGGGTTCGCTCGGCTTGATGGCCGCCGATGCACTACGATGGCTCCATGAGCGCTCTGATCGAGATTGAGGATCTGCAGGTTCGCTTCGGCGCGACACATGCCGTGGCGGGCATCCAGCTGCACATCGACGAGGGCGAGGCGCTGGGCCTGGTGGGCGAGTCGGGATCGGGCAAGAGCGCCACGGCGCTGGCGATCATGGGCTTGCTCGGACCGACCGCGCGGGTTGCCGGGCGGATTCTATGGCGCGGCGCGGGTGGCGCTTCCCGGGCGGCATGCGAAGAGGACGGCGAAGGCGTCGATCTATTGAGGCTGCCGGCACGCGCCCTGCGTCATCTGCGCGGGCGCGAGATCGCCATGATCTTTCAGGAGCCGATGACGGCCCTCAATCCGGTGATGACCATTGGCCGGCAGGTGGCGGAGAGCTTTGCCGCACATACCGCCTCGATGACTGGCCGCGAGGCAAAACAGAAGGCCATCGCGGCGCTGGAGGCGGTGGCGATTCCCGAGGCGGCGCGGCGCTATGGCGACTATCCGCACCAGTTTTCAGGCGGCCAGCGGCAGCGCATCCTCATTGCCATGGCGCTGATCAACCGGCCGCGGCTGCTCATCGCCGACGAGCCGACCACGGCGCTGGACGTGACCGTGCAGGCACAGGTGCTGGAGCTGCTGCGCAGCCTGCAGCAGCAGTATGGGCTGGCCATGCTCTTTATCTCGCACGATCTGGCCGTGGTGGGGCATGTAGCCAGCCGGGTAGCGGTCATGCGCGATGGCAGGGTGGTTGAAGCGGGATCGAGCGGCCGGCTGCTGACCTCGCCTGCCCATCCTTATACACGCGAACTGCTGGCCGCGGTGCCCACGCTGCGGACGGATCGCAAAATGCCTTTGGCGCGGGTCAAGACGATGGCGGAAACAGGCGAGTATTTTCGCGGTTCGAGGTAAATCTGCGGCGGAATCGGCGCCGCCTCCCGCGGCGGCAGGAGGCGGCGTGAACGCGAGAGACTACTCGGGGGTTGCAGCTTCCGCGGCCGGCTCATCGGCGGCCGCGGACTCCGGCGCCTCGCCTTCCTCGGCAGCTTCGGCCACAACCTGCACCTTCACGTGCGCGATGACTTCGCGGTAGAGCCTGATCCCTACGACAAAATCGCCCAGGCTCTTGAGCGGCTCGGCAAGCTGAATCTTGCGGCGATCGATCTCGAAGCCCTGGCTGGCCAGTTCGGCGGCGATGTCGGCCGAGGTGACCGAACCGAAGAGATGGCCCTGCGCGCCGGCCTTGCGGGTAAAGCTGAGCGCAACGGGCTCGAGCACCTTCACCTGCTGTTCGGCCTGCGCCTTCTCGGTGGCGGCGCGGCGCGCTGCGGAAGCCTTCATCTGCTCGATAACGGCCTTGTTGGTCTGGTTGGCCTGCAGCGCCAGTTTGCGGGGCAGCAGAAAATTACGGCCGTAGCCGTCGGCGACCTTGACCACATCTCCGCGGTGGCCCAGGTTGGCTACGTCTTCCTTCAGAATGACTTCCATGGTTGCTTCTCCAATGACTACGGGGCGTTGCTTCACTGGCGCATCTGCTCGAGCAGGACGCACCCAGTGGCTCGCCGCACGAATGGTTGTTCAAGTCAGCCGCGAGGCCGACGATTAGTGCCGGGTGGCGAACGGCAACAGCGCGATGTTGCGGGCCTGCTTGATGGCGCGAGTCAGCCGCCGCTGGTGCGTGGTGCAAACACCGGTGAGCCGCCGCGGCACGATCTTGCCGTGCTCCGCCACAAACCCTTGCAGCAAACGAACATCGCGGTAAGGAATCGCGTCGATCTTTTCCGTGCAGAACTTGCACACCTTTTTGCGGCGAAAGAACTTGCCGCGTGCGCCGCCGCCGGGCCGGCCGCCGGCGCGGGAACTGGGACCAGATGTGGCGGCCCCGGAAGTGGCTTGCGGAGCCGTGGGTGCGTCCGCCGCGGATGCTCTTGCTTGTGTCTCTTCAGGCATATTGTTTCCTTTTCACTCTCTTCGGTCCGCCCGGCACCGTGGCAGGGCGGAACACTGGATCGTGCCGCGCCGGCCGGTGCCGTCCGCGGCAATGGCAGTTATTCCGTCAGGCGCTGGTGTGAGCCGCCGCCGCGGCTTCAGCGCTGGCGGGGGCTTCGGCACGGGCCGCCGGCGCTTCGCTGGTCTTGCGCCGCGCATTGCGCAGAGCCTTCACCTT
This sequence comes from Acidobacteriota bacterium, assembly GCA_021803035.1. Classification (GTDB taxonomy): domain Bacteria; phylum Acidobacteriota; class Terriglobia; order Terriglobales; family Acidobacteriaceae; genus Telmatobacter. Next base: position 24,180 of record JAJZME010000054.1, read on the forward strand.
CGCCAGACGCTTCTCTTCCTCGTCCATGCGCACGGTGATGAATTTGATCACCTGCTCGGTGACGCGCAGACGGCGCTCCAACTCGAGCACCACCGCGCCGTCGGCTTCAAGCACAAGCAGGATGTAGTTGCCATCGCTAAACTTGCGCACCAGATAGGCAAGCTTGCGCCGGCCCATCTTTTCAACCGACTTGACCGCTCCGCCGCCGGAGGTGACGGTCGTGGAAAAACCGGCGATCAGCTTATCGACATCCTCATCAGCCACGTCAGGCCGAACGATGAACATCACTTCGTAAGTACGGGACATCAGCATTCCTTTTCCGCGAAGGCGATTGGCCTTCGCTTACAGCTAAAAGTTCACAGTTCCCGGTTGCCGGGGCGCAGTCCGTTGTTTTTGTCTTTCTGTTCAGCTTTCTGCTCTCCGTTCCCTGATTCCTGCTCCCTGTCTTTCCGGTTAAACTCATTCATCGCGGCTGTCGGGCCGGCTTCCAGGATGCGCCGCACGGCAGTCGCCGTCCGGTCCAGCAGCTCGTCCAGCACCGCAAGATCCGCCTTGCGCATGGGCGAGAGCAGGTAATCACTGCCTCGCCTGCCGCGCGCGGCGACGGCTTCAGGCGGCAAATTCGGTCCCACGCCGATGCGCAGCCGCAGCCACTCCTCGCTGCCCAAGGCCGCGGTTACGCTGCGAGCTCCGTTGTGCCCCGCCGCCGAACCGCGCGCCCTGATCTTGAACGTTCCCAGAGGCAGGTCCAACTCGTCGTAGATCACGAGCAGGTCCTGTGCCGGGTCCGCCTCAAACTCCCGAACCAGAGCGGCCACCGCGGCGCCGCTCAGGTTCATGTACGTCTCCGGCTTGGCCAGGATCACCGCGCGTCCCGCCAATCGGCAGGTTGCGGTGAGTGCCCGGCAGCGCCGGTTTTGCACCACAACGCCCTCTTGCTGGGCGATGCGGTCAATGGCCATGAACCCGGCGTTATGCGGGGTCCACAGATACTCCAGCCCGGGATTGCCAAGCCCCACCACCAGGTAAGGGCCGCGTGCACCGGATTCGTTGGTTTCCGCCAAGGCTTACTTCTTTGCCTCGGGCTTCTTCTCGGCTTCGGTCTTCTTGGCTGCCTCGGGCTCGGCCCCCGGCGCCGCCGCTCCTTCAGCCGCCGCGGCTCCTTCAGCCGCAGTAGCCACTTCTTCACGGATTGTCATTACGTGCGCCACGGTCGACTCCTCGGCGCTGAGGTACTTGACAGCCTCCGAATGCGGCAAATCGCTCACGCGCAGCACGCCATGCAAGCCCAGCTCCGTTACGTCCACATCGATGTGGCTGGGAATGTCGGCGGGCAGGCATTCGATCTCGACTTCGCGCATCACCTGGTCCAGAATGCCGCCGAAGGTCTTCACGCCCACCGGTATGCCGATCAGCTTGACCCGCACCTTGACGCGCAGAGGCTTGTCGAGGGCGATTCGCTTGAGGTCGATGTGGATCAGCTCATCCCGGATCGGTTCCTGCTGCCAGTCGACGATCATGGCCTTGGCCGCGGACTGGCCGGCAACTTCAAGATCGAAGATGGTGTTGTGGCCGCTCTCGGAAAAGAGAATCCGCGCAATCTGCTTGGGATCCACTTCCAAAGCCACCGGGTCATATCCCGGGCCGTAAAGTACGGCAGGAATCTTGCCGGCGGCGCGAACGCGGCGCGCGGCATTCTTGTTGAACTTGCCCTCGCGGGGCTTGGCTACGACAACTTCTGGCATCTCTCTCATTCCTGTTCGGGCACGGAAAGGCAGCCATTAGCTTCCAGCCTGGTTCAGACGCTGCAAGCTGCATTGGTCCGCTCCCTTTGTTGAAAGGCAGCTTTTAGCTCTTGGCCTCTGGCTGCCCGTTACGGTTAGGCTCGGAACCGGCTTGAAACCGCGATCCCGAACATTGATCCAGACCTCTGCTGAATCGCAAAAGCCTTTGTCGAAAACTTCGCCAGCTCAAAGCGAAAAGCTAGCTAAACAGCGTACTGACGCTGGTCTCCATGTGAATGCTCTCGATGGCCGCGCCAAGCAGGCCGGCGATGGTGAGCACTTTGATCTTGTCTACCTTCTGCGCCGATTCGCGCAGCGGAATGCTGTCGGTGACAACCAATTGTTCGAGCCGTGAGCTGGCGATGCGCTCGATGGCGGGGCCGGAAAGCACGGCATGGCTGGCGCAGGCGTATACGCTCGCCGCGCCGTTGGCGTAGAGGGCGTCCACCGTCTTGACCAGCGTGCCGGCGGTGTCGATGATGTCGTCGATGATGAGGCACGTCTTGCCGTTCACCTCGCCGATGACGTGCATGACCTCGGCAACATTCATTTCGGTGCGGCGCTTGTCCACAATGGCCAGCGGCGCGCCGATTTTTTGCGCAAAGAAGCGCGCCCGTTCCACGCCGCCCGCATCGGGCGAAACCACGATCAGATTGGGCAGATTCAGCTCGCGGAAGTAGCTCACCAGCACCGGGCTGGCAAAGAGATGATCGACGGGAATATTGAAGAAGCCCTGAATTTGCGCGGCGTGCAGATCGACAAAGAGGGCGCGGTTGGCGCCGGCCGTGGTGAGCAGATCGGCGATGAGCTTGGCGCTGATGGCCACGCGCGGACGGTCCTTGCGATCCTGGCGGGCGTAGCCGTAGTAGGGCACCACCACCGTGATCCTGGCCGCCGAGGCCCGCTTGAGCGCATCGATCATGATCAATAGCTCCACCAGGTGCTGGTCCACCGGATAGCAGGTGGGCTGCACCACAAACACATCCACGCCGCGGACGTTTTCCAGCAACTGGAAGTACACCTCGCCGTCGGCGAATCGCTGCAACTTGGCCTCGCCCACCGGCACGCCGATGTGCTTGCCGATGGCTTCCGCCAGCTTCGGGTTGGCCGTGCCCGTGAAGAGCTTGAAGCGCTTGTCGTCGCTCAAGCGCGTCTTCTTGCGCTCCGCGGCAGACGACCTGGTCTCGCGCCCCTTCGCCGGCTCGCTCGAAGCGCCATCTCTGGACCCCGTTTTTTCGCTTTCCTTCTGCGCGCCTTCCGCGATTGCCACAACTGCTTCCACTTGCATCGCCGATACCTCCAAGCTGGTTGGCTTTGGCTGAGATCCGGGACTTCCGTGTGAAAACTCTGGCTGGGCGACCAGGATTCGAACCTGGACAAAGTGCTCCAAAGGCACTTGACCTACCATTAGTCGATCGCCCAACAATCCAGACAGCCGAGGGCGAGTCTCTCTCGTCCGGCGGCAGCCTGTCAACGTCGATTTTCAGGCCAGCATGTCGCGCCAATAAGCTGCGCGCGGCAGGGTGCGGGTCAAATAACTCTTTACCTCCGCCTGCCCAAGCCGTGCCTGCGCTGCTTCCGCATCTCCGCGGGAATCGTACAACCCGAAAAGCGCCGAACCGGACCCCGACAGCGAGGTGTAGATGGCTGCCTCCGGCGTGCCTTGGCCCGCAAGAAGCCGCTTGATCGCACTGAGAGTGGGATACTGGGGAAAGACGACTTGTTCAAAGTCGTTCTGAATCCAGCTAAGAATCCCGGTGCGGACAAGCGCGGACTCCTTCGGTCCGGCCCGGTCCTCTCCACTGGAAAGGACACCGGAGGAACCTCGACTCTGCCCGGCCTCGGGGATTAGTCCCGTGAAGGCGCTGACGTAGGCGCGGCTCAACTCATTTAGTTTAGCGGCACTTGCCTCGGCGGTCAAACCTTCAGCCGCGCACCGAGCGTCCCAGTCGCGGAAGGCCTGAGGCGTGGAAACGCCGTTGGCAGGCGCGGCCACCACGCACCAGACCGGCTCGATATCGGGCAGCGCCGTGACCTGCTGGCCGCGGTCCAGTCCCAACACCGTGCCGCCGACCAGAAAGAGCGGTACGTCGGAGCCGACCCTGGCGGCAAGCTCAAGCCGCTTGGCCGCCCAGCCTTCCAGGTTACCGGGCAACGCGCCCCCGCTGGCTTGCCGGCCTGCCGGCTTGCTGACTTGCTCCCCGGCGATTCCCAACTCCGCCTCCAGCCCCAACAGCGCAGCCACGGCGTTGGCCGAGCCGGCGCCCAATCCGCCCTGCACCGGCAGATGCTTTTCGATGGCGATTTCCACTTCCGCCGTCACGCCCAGCGCTTCCAGGGCCAGCGCGGTCATCTTCCACGCGGTGTTGCTTTCGTTGGTGGGAACGCGGCGGTCATTGCTGGTCAGCCGCAAGGCGGTTGCCGCCGCCGGCCGCGCGGTCACCCGCACCACGTCGAACAGCTCCAGGGTCTGATAGACGGTGACGAGCGCGTGAAAGCCATCGGGCCGTGGCGCGCCGATGTAGAGGCCGAGATTGATCTTCGCGTGGGAACGAACGGCGGTGGGCATGGGGTTTATTGTAGGGCGCGGAGGGCGGAGGTTGGCCCGCGCATCCGCCGGCGGGCGCTCGCCCCAATTTCCATCACGTTTTTTCTTGCGCCAGATCAGGCTCATCGCAATGGCCGGCGAAGCCTGTGGCGCAAAAGTATGGAGCGCGCAGTTACAGATTCTGCATTAGACTTAGGAGGCAAGACACCTCGTTATTTTTGAGCATGGCTTCACAGGCCACGACGGATTCTGTTCCAGTAAGGAAGGGCCTTTCATGCGCGCATCCGCTCTCGTGTTCCCGGCCATTATGGCTCTTTCCTGTGCGGCCGCTTTGCCTGCCGCCGGCGCTCAGCAGAAGTCTCTCACCGTCGAAGAAATCTTTGCGCACGGGCCTTTGATCGGCACCTTGCCGGAGCAGCTTAGCTGGGCGCCAAACGGCAAAGATCTCACCTACATCGATGGCGGCGAAATGATCGAGGTGGATGCGGCAACGGGCAAGTCGCATGTGCTGATCAGCCGCGAAAAGCTTGCCCCGCTCACCAGAGTGGGCAGCTCGGTGCGAGTCCAGGCCCATCGCCGGCGCTATCACATGGCGAGTTACTTCTGGGCGCCGGATTCCAAGCACATCATGTTCAACAGCGACGGCCAGTTGTGGATTTACAACCTCGACAATGGCACGGGAATCCAGGTGGCAACGACCGGCTCCGATTATGGCGACGACCCGAAGTTTTCGCCCGACGGTTCGATGATCTCCTACATTCGCGATCGCAGCCTCACGGTGATGCGGCTGCGTGACAGGGGCACGCCGGCCACCACAGTGGCGCCCTCCGGGAAGCCGTGGATACTGAACGGCCGGGTGGATTGGGTCTACCGCGAGGAACTCGGCACGCAAAGCAACTACTTCTGGTCGCCGAACTCGAAGGAGCTGGCCTTTCTGCAGATGGACGAAGCTGCCGTGCCCATGTATCCCATCGAGGATTTGCTGCCAACGCACGCAACCTTGTTCATGCAGCACTATCCCCAGCCCGGCGACGCGAATCCCGAGGTGCACCTGGGCGTGGTCAGCGCCAAGGGCAGCAGGATTATCTGGATGAGGCTGCCCATTGACGAAGGCAATGATTACATTCCGCGCTTCGGGTGGGTCAACAGCAAGACGCTATGGATCGAAACGCTCACGCGGGACCAGAAACACCGCGATCTGTACTTCGCCAACGCGGACACCGGCGAGGCGCGCAAGGTTCTGGAGATCAGCGACGAGAAGTTTCTTGACGATAACTACGATGTTTCGATCGGTGACGGATACATTGTTCTGACCGACTGGAGCAGCGGCCACAATCAGCTCTATCTCTACACCTACGACGTCAGGCATCCGCTCTCCGCGCCCGCCCAACTGAAACGGCAGCTCACCAATGGGGACTTTGATGTGGGCGAGGTGTATAACGTGGACGACGAAGCGAAAGTGGTGGACTACGCCTCGAACGAGGGCAATCCCCTGGATCAGCAGTTGTGGGAGGTGGGCTTCGATGGCCAGCGCAGACCGCTAAGCGCCGGCGCGGGATCGCACTCCGGGTACTTCGCTGCGGCAGGCGGGGCATATGTCGATAAATACTCCACGCGCATGGATCCGCCGTCGTTCAGCCTCTGCCGCGACCTGAACGTGTGCCATGTTTTTTGGCAGACAAAGGCGCTCGATCCCTACCACCTCCATCCTCCGGTGCAGCTTGAGGTGAAGGCCCACGACGGCACCATACTCTACGCCACGCTGCTGCTGCCGGAAGGCGCGAAGACCAGGGCCAGTGTGCCGCTCATCGTGAATCCTTACGGAGGTCCCGGCGAGCAGGGCGTGGCGAATCGTTGGTCCGACAGTCTGCTCTTTGATGAACTGCTGGCCCAGCACGGTTTCGCCGTGCTGCACGCCGACAATCGCGGCATGGCCGGCCGCAGCCGCGCCTTCGCCCAGTTTGCCTACCATGATTTTGGCAAGGTGCAGTTCCAGGATCAACTGACAGTGCTGGATGCGGTGCTGAAGAGGTATCCGGAGCTGGATCCCAAGCGCCTGGGATGGTGGGGCTGGAGCTGGGGCGGCACCTTCACGCTCTATGCCATGAGCCACTCCGATCGCTTCCTGGCCGGAGTGGCCGTGGCGCCGGTGACCGACTGGCGCGACTACGACTCCATTTATACGGAGCGATATCTGGGCCGGCCCTCGCAGTTTCCCGCGCTCTACCGCGAGTTCTCCCCTGTCTATTCCGCCGCCAACTTAAAAGGGCATTTGTTGCTGGTCCACGGAACCGGCGACGACAATGTGCACTTTGCGAATACAGTGCAATTCATAGAGGCGCTGATCAAAGCAGGCATCCCCTATAATCTGGAGATCTTCCCCCGCGAAACGCATTCCATCACAGGCGCAGTCCCGCAGACACAGCTCTATGCCAGCATTTTGGCCTACTTCGAGCGATACTTGCTAACTCCTTTGGGTGACCAATAATGCATCGCGCAACCCGGGCGTTTAGAGTTCGTGACGGCTAAAAATATTGTCCTCGTCCTTCCTCGGACATTTGGTGCATTCCAGGCAGCAGACAATAAAAATTGCCACCGCTGCTGTGATCAGCAAAGCTATAATCGTTGCGCCCGTCGCAAACCACTGAGCCACACCATGCATAACCACCGCTCCTACCCGAAACGATGTTCGGTGTCGAGCCTCCTCGAAAATCTAAGCTTACTTGAAGCTTACTGTTATTTACTCTGACGTGCTACCACACACTTAGGTTTCTAACACGTCTCGGCATATATTATGCGCTTGCGAAATAGGGAATGGAAAGCGAAAATAGTTCCAAAATGGAACTTACTCCGATGCGTCCAGCGGGCCAGATACCGGAAGATTGGCCCGAAGAGCTCCACGTTTCCGGGCTGGGGGCCTCATGCGCCACGCCGTCTGCGGAGAGCTCTGCGCCGCCGGCTGCGGATGAAGAGCCGGTTCTGAACTGGCTTTTTGTCGATCTGAACTCCTACTTTGCCTCGGTGGAGCAGCAGGTGCGGCCGGAGCTGCGCGGCCGGCCGGTGGCCGTGGTGCCCACCATGGCGGACACCACCGTCTGCATCGCCGCCAGCTATGAAGCCAAGGCTCACGGCGTGAAGACGGGCACCATGGTGGCCGACGCCAAACGGATGTGTCCCGATCTGGTGCTGGTTGAGGGCCGCCACGAGCTGTATACCGAGTACCATCACCGCATCGTGGAGGCGGTGGAGAGCTGCCTGCCGGTCACGGCCGTGCTTTCCATCGACGAGATGGCCTGCCGGCTGATGGGGCGTGAGCGGCCGCTGCTGGCGGCGCTGGAACTGGGGCGCAAGGTCAAGGCGCGCATCCGCGAAGAGGTGGGCGCGACGCTGCGCAGTTCCGTGGGCCTGGCGACTAACCGCTATCTGGCCAAGGTGGCCAGTGACATGGAAAAGCCCGACGGCCTGGTGGCGCTGCCGCTCGATATTCTCCCCCGTGCGCTGCGCCAGCTTGAGCTGCGCGACCTGCCCGGCATCGGCGCGCGCACCGAGACGCGGCTGAACCAGCAGGGCATTCGCACCATGGACGATCTGCTGGCGCTAGGCAGCGAGCAGGCGGGGGAGCTGTGGGGTTCGGTGTGGGGCGAGCGGCTGTGGCACTGGCTGCGCGGCGAAGACTTCGACATGGCCGAGACCGAGCACCTGAAGTCCATCAGCCACCAGCACGTGCTGGCGCCGGAGATGCGCACGCCGGAAAAGGCTTGGGCGGTGGCGCACAAGCTGCTTCACAAGGCGGCTATGCGGCTGCGCGCCGCCGGATTGTGGGCCGGCAGCATCGGGCTGGCCATCGGCTTCGCGGTTCCGCGCAGCGAGAACACGCCGGTCAGCCGCTTCGGCGTGCCCGCGCGCGGCTGGAGACAGGAACTCAAGCTCAGCGAGTGCCAGGACAATGCCACGCTGATCGCCGCGCTGCGCCGGCTGTGGGAGTCCCGGCCCGGCGGCGCCGAGTTCGAGCATCCCTACTTCATCGGGGTGGTTCTGGGCGGCCTGGTGCCCGAGCGGCTGCACACGCTCAACCTCTTCGACAGCTTGGAAGACGCGGCCAGCCGTGCGCGTTTGCTGGAAACCATGGATGCGCTGAACAACAAATATGGCCTCAGCACGCTGGCGCCGGCCACGATGCTGACGGCTTACAAAGCCGCGCCCACGCGCATTGCCTTTCACAGCATTCCCGAGCTGTTTTAGCAAGTTCGCCGATTGGCGACAGAGGCTGCGAGCGGCTGCTTGCGGCCTCGCTCCGCAAGCGCCCGGGCGCTTACAGCGGCGCCACCACGCCCGACTGCTCCGGCTGGCAGATCGCCGCCGGCTCACCTTGCTGGCGCGGCGTCCAGTTGCGCGGCTGGTAGATGCAGCACGGCTCCTGGGCCAGCGGGTCGCCGGTCAGGGCGTAGGCGCGGGCGCGCGATCCGCCGCAGATCTCCTTGTACTCGCAGACGCCGCACTTGCCTTCCAGTTGGCTGGTGTCGCGCAAGGATTTGAAGATCGGCGCCTCGCGGTAGATCTCGGCCAGCGGCGTTTCGCGGATGTTGCCGGCATAGATGGGCAGAAAGCCGCTCGGATAGACGTGGCCCACGTGCGAGATGAACATGAAGCCCTTGCCATCGTTGACGCGGCGCGTGGCCCAGCCCATGTTGCGCGTTTTGGCATCGGCAGTGGGCGCGCCGGGCTCGTAGGCCTGCGCCGGGGCGTGCGGGTGGCTGTGTCCCATGCGGCGCTCCTCGAGGTTGTGCTGCAGCAGATAGCGGCGGTAGTGCATGGCCTCGGTGGTTTTGATCTGGAAGCTGACCCGCTGCGAAAGCTCGTAGATCTTGCCGAAAACCTGCTCGAACTCCTCGCCGCTGAGCAGATCGGCCAACTGCCCCCGGCCGACGGGAACCAGGAAAAAGACATTCCACATCACGATCGCCAGCTTCTCGAAGAGGTTGCACAAGTTGTCCAGATCATGCACATTGTGCCGGCTGATGGTGGAGTGGACCTGGATGGGAATGCCGGCCTCGTTGGCCCACTCGATGGCCTGGATGGTGCGCGCCCAGGCGCCGGGCATGCCACGGAAGGCATCGTGAATCTCGGGGGTTGAGCCGTCCAGCGAGATGCCCAGCCGCACCAGCCCAGCCTCCTTCATCTTGAAGATGGCCTCACGCGTCAGCAGCGGCGTGGCGCTGGGCGTAACCGCAACCTGCACGCCCTTGTCCGCCGCATACCGGATCAACTCGAAGACGTCTTTGCGCTTCAGCGGATCGCCGCCGGTGAAGACGAAGATGGGGATGTGCATAGCGGCGATCTGGTCAATCAGCGCCTTGCCCTCGGCATGGGTCAGCTCGTCGGGATGCGGAAGAGGCTGGGCGGCGGCGCGGCAGTGCTTGCAGGCCAGGTCACAGGATTGCGTGACCTCCCAGATGGCGAGGAATGGCGTCTCGTCGTAATCCAGCCCGCCGCGGGCGGGAATCTGATGCATGGGCTGCATAGGGCCTCCGCTGGAATCGGGGAGGCCGGACGGCAGACGGAACCTGCGCCGGGGAGGCAGTTAAGAAGCGCGAACAAACCGGAGACGTTGCTCCGCGCGCCCCTTCCCTGGAAGCAGGTTTCCACCGGAGGCAACGGCAGCGTCCCATGCGCTCATCAACCGTTCGCGCGAACCTCGATTCGATATCAGGAAAACAGATTTGGAGCACGCGGGCTGTGATTGAGATCACCTTAGGCCCACTTCTGGCCGTCTAAGCAGACAGACGGCAAACGCAGAATTTCCCGCGATTTAGCAGCGAATACGGGCCTTCGCCTTTGAATTCGCTGGACAAAACGCCGGAAAGAGCCCACAATTTCATCGCCGGCGGCCATACCAAGTTGAAACCGGTGTCAAGATCCGCGTTCGACGCGAATGGCGATCAGGTGTGGCGTGCGTGATATCACGTATCGATGTGCTTCTGGGCACTGCGGATCCGCACCTGTTCTGCGATATTGCTGGAGCGCATCTAAGGAGGTTCCCATGGCAGCCACCATGAAGCCGGGTTGGAGCAAACCCTCCACGATCCTGTTCGCCTCCGAGATTCCGGCCAATGAGAAGGCCTTTGCCTTTGCGCTGGCGCAAGCCATGGAGTTTCACGCCGACCTTATCCTCTTTCATGCCTACGACACACTGGTGGTGGCCGCATCGGAGCAATCCGGCATTCGCTACTACGACTATGCCGCCGCGGCGCGCACGGAGAAGCGCCAACTGGAGCCGCTGGCGCGGCGGGTCCGCGAGGCGGGCATCCGTTGCGAGGTGGTGGTGCGCCCCGGTCTGGCTGCGGATCAGGTTCTCGCCTTTGCGCGTGACCGGGCCATTGACCGCATTGTGATGGGCACCCACTCCCCCGGCCCCATCGGCAAGCTGTTGGTGGGCTCGGTGGCCGAGGCGGTGCTGCGCAACGCCAATGTTCCGGTATTCATCATCGGCCCCGATGTGGTGGATGGCAGCTATCGCAACTATGCCACCCGCTCCGTCCTCGCGGCCTTGAGTCTGCACGAGAGCAGTGCCGTGATTGCCGCCTTCGCCGCGGAAGTGGCGGCGCAGCACAATGCCCGCCTGATCCTGCAGCATGTTATCCGGCCTCAGGAGCGCGCCGAAGTCCTGGCCGGCCGCTCCATCGACCAGATCGAAGGCGATATGCTGGCCACGATTCCGTCCAAGCTTACGGGCAGGATTACCGCACAGGCCATCGTGGTCCCGGGCGATCCTACGGAGGAGCTAATCTATCAAGCTCGGGCGCAGCAGGCGGACCTGATCGTGCTCGGCGCGCAGGGGGCGTCGGCTTTTGCCGCCGTCACCCGCCAAGGCGTGGTCTACCGGGTGCTGGCTCATGCGCAGTGCCCAGTGATTACGCTTTCGCCGGTGGTGCTGGCCGCCTGCGGCTCCAAGGCGGGCGCGGCGGATAATTCATCGGAACCTTACATGGCAGGGGTTTTTTAACGAGTCGTGCCGCGGAGGCGCCTGTGGCCTGATGCGGGTATACTTGAGAGTAAGGCGGCACGCTCCGCCGCGCCGTCCGCGAATCGAGGTGCGTCTTCAGCAACGATTCCGGTTCAAACGCGTTCGACCTTCCGCCATCGGGCACTTTGCGCTGGCGCGCAGTGGTTCGCGTTCTGCGAAGTCCCGTTGACGCGGTGTGTTGTGCCCTGTTTCCCGCCTCCTGTGTCCTCTGCGGCTCCCCACTGCCGCGGCTCTCTTCTGCGCCAATTTGCGATGTGTGCTGGACGGAATTCCCCGTCCCCGCCGATGCTGTCTGCGTCCGCTGCGGCGACTCGGTCGGCACTCCCGGACTGTGCCGCCTGTGCCGGCTCACCCCGCCGCCGTTTGAGCGGGCGGTGGCCTATGGGATTTACAAGGGGCGCATGCGGAGCGCCATTCACGCGCTCAAATACGGCCGTCTGCATCCGGCCGCACGCGGCCTGGGCCGGATGCTGGCTCACGCCATTGCCGGGCTGGCCCGCGAAGCGCCCGGCGAGATGCTCGTGGTTCCGGTGCCGCTGCACCGTTCCAAACATGCGCAACGCGGCTTCAACCAGGCTCGACTGCTGGCCCGGGAAGCCCTCCGCGTTCTCGGCAAGAGCCATCCGCAATGGCGGCTAACGCTGGCGCCAGGCACGCTCATGCGGCTGCGCGCCACGGCAAACCAGGCCGGCCTGACCGCGCGCCAGCGCCGCCAGAACCTGCGCGGAGCATTTTCGGTTGCCAATGCAGCCGTGGTGGCCGGGAGACACATTCTGATCGTCGATGACATCCTGACCACGGGCGCTACCGCCCGCGCCGCGGCGCAGGCGCTCATCCAGGCCGGGGCGGAATCAGTGTGGGTGGCGACGCTGGCCCGGGCGCGGCGCACCGGCGGTGGCGGCGGTGCGCCGTTTGAAGACGCTGACGATCTTTACGTTCAGGCCGCCGGTGGGTTGGCTCTACATCCGCAGACAGCAAGCTCTCGTTCGCCGTACTCATCGGAAGATCTAATGTCTTTTTGAAGAGGGGATAGAGATGTCGCTGGGGAAGGCAATGATGCACGCGCGCAAGCAAAAATCGGCCATCAAAGCCGCGGTTGCGGTAGCAGCCGCCGGGGAGCATGCGGCCGGCCAGCAGACCATACAGGCTATGCACATCCTGCAAATGCCGGTGCTGGTGCTGAACGCGTCCTATGAGCCCATCAACATCTGCGGCGCGCGCCGCGCCCTGGTGCTGGTGCTCAAGGGCATTGCGCGCACAGAAGAAGAGCACGGCCTCACGCTCCACGCCCAGCGCGCCCGTGTTCCCATGCCATCGGTCATTCGCCTGCTTGAGTACCGGCGCATTCCCCACCAGACGCGCGCTCTCTCGCGCAAGAACATCCTGCTGCGCGACCGCAATACCTGCCAGTACTGCGGGGAAGCCATGCCTCCTGGCGAACTCACGCTCGACCATGTGGTTCCGCGCTCGCGCGGCGGCAGTTCCACGTGGGAAAATCTGGTGGCCTGCTGCCATGCCTGCAACCGCCGCAAGGGCAACCGCCTGCTGAGCGAGATCGACGACATGGTCCTGCTGCGCGAGCCGCGCGCCTTTTCATTGCACACCAGCCGCCAGATCATGCGCATGCTGGGCCGCGGCGACGACCGCTGGCGTAAGTACCTGTTTTATTAGGCCTTGGACGCTAAGCAACGTTGCCGCGGTTCGGGAGCCTTCTTTTGCGGACGGGCTTTTGAACCGGCGCATCCGTGGGTGTGAATCGGCGTAACGCGAGCGCCCGCCGGTGGTCTTGTTCCGCAAAGAGGGTGGCGATGGGTAAAGTTCTGCTTTTCTGGCTCGTCCTCTGCACCGCGTTGCCGGCGCAGTGGCCGCCTCTGCCTACTCCAACCGAGATGCCCGGCCAGCCCTTCTTCATCAAGAACATCTGGTATATCGGCGGGGCGGGCGTCTGGGATTCCATAACCCTGGATCCGGCCACCAACCGGCTCTACATCGCCCATGGCCCCATGGTGCAGGTGGTCAATATCCAGACCGGAGCGCTCGCCGGCGAAATCAAAGGGCTGCGTCGCGCTTACGCCATTGCCCTCGACAACACCGGCCAGTTCGGCTATGTCAGCGACGGCGGAGCCAGCCATGTGGTGGTTTTTAACCGCCAGTCGCTCGAGACTGTGGCCACAATCGACACCGGGCCCAATCCCCGCTCCCTGGTGTTTGAGCCGCGCACGCATCTGCTTTTCGTGGTCCAGCCTGCTCCGCCGGCGCAGACGTTCAGGCCGCGGGGCGGAGGGCCTGCGAACGCCAGCAATCTGATCCCCGTTTCCTACCCGCGTTCCTATGTTGCCGTCATCGATACACAAAACGACAAGGTGGTGGGCGAGATTCTATTCCGGGGCGAACTGGGCCAGGCAGAGACGGACGGGGCGGGAAATGTTTATATCAGCTATCTGGATCGCGATGCGATTCTTCGGTTCAATGCTGGAGAAATCGCCGCCAAGCTGCTGCACAAGACGAAGGAAGCTGCAGCGGCTTCGGCCCGGAAACCCGTCGGGTCTGCGCCCGGGCAGCCGCCGGTGCTGGACTGGACCGGCGATCCCGGCTCAGGCGCAGCGGCTGGCGATTTCATTACCCTCAGGCTGGGACCGGCGTGCGGCAAGCCCAGAGGCTTTGCTGTGGATGGACCCAATGCGCGTCTCTTCGCCGCATGTGGCAACGGCGTGCTTGATGTGCTCGACACCCTCACCGATCAGCAGGTAACCACGCTGCCCGTGGGCCCCGCCGTCGAGGAAGTCGGCTACGACCCGGTGCATGGGCTGATCTTCGCTCCCGATGGTGCCCCGAACGGCTGCCTGACCATCATTCGCTACAACGCTGTGACCCACTCCTACAACGTCATCCAAAATCTGCCAACACGCAGCCGGGCTTATGTCATGGCCGTGGATCCGGAGAGCGGCAGAGTTTATCTTGTCACTGACATTGTAGGCGCCGATCTGACGCACCACGGCGGCATTGGTTCGCTGCGCATGAAGCCCGTCGAGGGCAGCTTTCAGGTGCTGGAAATCGGCGATTAGAATCTCTTGCACGCCCGCGTACCTGCCGCCGGCACTCGTGCGCTTCATCCCCCGTGCGCTCAGGCTGCCGCCTTACTTCTGGGGCGGCGGAGCCGGCTGCGAGTTAGGCTGCGTATTCGCCGGGGTGTTCGGCTGCGGCCCCTTCTTGCTGATGTTCTCGCCGTTGTAGAAGATCTTCGACGAGGAGCCGAATTGCTTGTAGTCGCTGTACTTCACCACTTCGCGGATGTGCACATTCTCGCTCATGTATCCGTAGCCGCCGGTGAAGTGCAGAATGCCTTCGCCGATTGAGTACACCGGGAACCAGTAGTGGCCGTCGATTTGCTGCCGCCAGGTCATGAAGGGGGGGTGCAGATTCTCCTGGCCGCGCTTGGTGTCGTTGGGTAGCATCCAGCCGTCGGTCACCACGATTTCCAGTGCCTGGGTGTCTACCCAGATGCGGCCTTTGAAGTACCGCTTGTGCTTCTCGATCTGCTTGGGAGCCACGTCGAAAACGTAGCAGTGAACCTGGTCGATGCGCTGTTCGCCCACGTAATTCACGGTGTAGTCGCTCAGGTTATCCGGCGTAACCACGAACTGGTAGTTCTGGTGGAGGTCCTCGAAGTCCGACTGCGTCATCATGATCTTCGTCAGCGTGCTCGGCGGCGCGTAGACCACCTTCGTCCAGCGCCCGCCGCTGGGGCGGAACGTCACATCATCGACTTCGTAGTATTCGCCGTCCACCTTGTGGCTTTCGTTGCCGATGGTGTCAACGCGTATGGTGCGGCGATAGGTATAGTGTTGCAGCGCCTGCTGGAAGCGGGCTTCCTGCTGGGTGAAATCAGCGATGATCTTGGCCACCGGAATCTTGGGCTGGACCGTCTTCAACTGGCCGAAGCCCGCGTCGAGCGGCATGGGGGTGAAGCTGGCGGGCTCTCCGTTGTTGCTATTGTCTTTTTTGTGTTTGTGCCCCCACGCTGCGGCGCTCATCGGAACCGCCGCGAAGATTGCCGCCAGCAACAAGATCGTCATCCATCGGTTTCTCACCCTGGAACCTCCTTTGCTGCTTTCCGCGTTCGCCGGGGTCCGATAAGCCCGGAAGATCATGGTATGCCTTTCCGCAAAGCTTTTAAAGGAAGTCATTTGCGGCCTGCAAGCCGCATTGTCCACCCCGCGCCCAATTGCCCGCAGGCTCTAAATGACTCATCTGCCTGTGAATATTAGACGCATGTGCCGGGCTGTTGGGAGGCCCGGAAAATCGCGGTTTTCCGGGCTTAATCAACCAGCCCGTAAAATAATACCTGCATGGCTTTTACCGAACAATACGACGTGGTTGTGGTGGGCGCGGGCCACGCCGGCTGCGAGGCGGCCATGGCCGCCGCCCGCATGGGCCTCAAAACCGCGCTCATCACCATGAATCTCGACCTCATTGCCCAGATGAGCTGCAATCCCGCCATCGGCGGCGTGGCCAAGGGCCACCTGGTCCGTGAGGTCGATGCCCTGGGCGGCATCATGGGCGAGGTCGCCGACGCCGTTGGCATCCAGTTCCGGCTGCTCAATACCTCGCGCGGCCCGGCCGTCTGGAGCCCGCGCGCCCAGTGCGACAAGCAGCTTTACCGCGTGAAAATGCGCGCGGTGCTCGAAGACCAGCCCGGTCTCCACATCCGCCAGGCGGAGGTCGTCGATCTGGTCATTGAAGAGGGAGCAGCGATCGGGGATCAGGGAGCCAGTTACGAAGGGCTGGGGACCCGGAACTTAGGGGCTGAGGGGATCGATGAACTTACTGAACTTCCCCGTCCTACGCGATCCCGCCGCCGCGTGCTCGGCCTCAAGCTGCGCGACGGCCGCTGCCTGATGGCCGGAGCTACCATCATCACCACCGGCACGTTTCTCAACGGTCTCATCCACTGCGGCGAGGAGCGCTATCCGGCCGGCCGCAGCGGCGAGCCAGCCAGCGTCCTGCTTGGCGAAGCATTGCGGCGCCTCGGGCTGCGCACCTGCCGTCTGAAGACCGGCACGCCGCCCCGCCTCGACGGGCGCACCATCCGCTGGGACGCCTTCGAGGAGCAGCCCGGCGATGCCGATCCTACGCCCTTCAGCTTCCGCACCAAAAAGATCCTGCAGCCGCAGGTGAGCTGCCACATCGCCTTCACCACGCCGGAAACGCTGCGCCTTATCCGCGAAAACGTCCACCGCTCGGCCATGTATTCGGGCCGCATCGAGGGCATCGGCCCGCGCTACTGCCCGTCCATCGAGGACAAGGTCGTCAAGTTTCCCGACAAGACCCAGCACCAGTTCTTTCTTGAGCCGGAGGGCCTGAACACCCACGAGGTCTACATCAACGGCATGTCCACCTCCTTGCCCATGGAGGTGCAGTGGCAGATGGTGCACTCCATCCCCGGCCTGGACCAGGCCGAGATGCTGCGCCCCGGCTACGCCATCGAATACGACAGCGTAGACGCCACGGAGCTGGACCGCACCCTGCGCGTGAAGTCGATGGAGGGCCTGTACCTGGCCGGCCAGATCAACGGGACGAGCGGATACGAGGAAGCTGCCTGCCAGGGCATCATGGCCGGCATCAACGCCGCGCTCTGGCTCAGGGGCCTGCCGCCCTTCACCATGGACCGCAGCGAAGGCTACACCGGCATCCTCATCGACGACCTCATTTCCAAAGGCACCAACGAGCCGTACCGCATGTTTACCTCGCGCGCCGAATTTCGCCTGCACCTGCGCATTGACAACGCCGATCGCCGGCTGACTCCGTACGGCCGCCGCCTGGGCCTGATCAAGGACGAAGCCTGGGCGGAATATGAGCAGAAGAAGGCGCGCATGGCGGCGCTGGAGCAGCTTCTGACCAGCGGCAAAGCTGATCCCGAGCGGCTGCGGGCCGCCGGTCTGGGCGAGTTGACCGCGGTTGCCGGACTCACCTGGGCGCAACTGCTCAAGCGGCCTGAAGTCGGCATTGAATCGGTGCTCGCTGTCCTCCGCGATGAGATTCAGCGGGATCCGGCCCTGGCCGGCCACTTTGCAGCGCCCGACGGCGATCCGGTGGCGCGCGCGGCCGTGCGCAACGAAGCCCGGGCCGTCGAAACCGAGATCAAGTTTGCCGGCTATCTGGAGCAGCAGAAGAGGGCGATTGAGAAGCTGAAAGCCGCCGAAGCTGTTGCCATTCCGGATTGGATCGAGTACGGCGCCATCAGCGGTCTCTCGCGCGAGATGCGCGAAAAGCTGGAGCGCGTGCGCCCCGGCACCATCGGCCAGGCCAGCCGCATCCCCGGTGTGACCCCCGCGGCGCTCAGCCTGGTGCATGTGTCGATCAAACTGCAGGGAGCAAGGCGGTTGGCGAACTGAATGTCGATTCGCTGGTTATGGGCACGGCAGGCACGCTCGGAGACCCAATTCTGGAGCAGGGAACTGGATCTCGCGGCGTACAAAGTCACGCATGCAGCACACTACCGGCATCGTGAGGCCTCTTGCCGGTTCGCGCCTTCTTCCCGTCCTTAGTGGATAAACGGAATATGGAACGGATGTGAGCGCGTGGAAGCCTTCTCGTCCGTGTGCTTGACGTGGTGCTTCTTCTTGGCGTTCGATACCTGGCTCACCAGCGTGCGCTGCGCATTGACGCACATCCATCTGCCGTGCTCGCGCTCGAACACGTGTGTGAAGACCCCGTGGTCGAGCACCACTGCCGAGTTCACGCGATGGCGCAGCGTGTAAGTGCCGTTGACGACCGCGATATCGCCCAGCATGCGCACCGCAATCACCCGCTGGGACAGATAGTACATCCTGTCGTCGTTGTTGAGCGCTTTCACAATCTGCTGGTCATGCGTGGTGATGTCGCCATTCTGAGACACATTGACAAGCAGGGGAGAAAGCACCAGGTCCAATCCGTACTGGTTGTGCTTGTTTTCCGCCGCCGACCACTGGCTTTCGATCTTCTGAAACTCCATGATGTAGGGGCTCTTTGTTGACGCGGCGGATGTGGTTGAAGCCATAGCGGGAGCGGCGCTTTGGGCAGAGGCAACCGCGCAGGCGAGCAGAACGGCAGAAACAACAGCAAGATAACGGGTCATACGCACAATAAACTCCTAACTCAACCGAGACAGAGCACCGGAAATCACAATTCTTGGACTCTCATCGGGGATGGATGGGAGCGAAAAAACAGCAACCACGGCGCTGCCCGCATGGGTCGCTGTTTCGCGGGGGCGGGGGGCCCATCTGATTCAGCACAGCGGGTACACTGCGACCATTGTAAAACAATGGGATCTGGTGTTGTGGACGAATCGCCCGTGGTGAAAGTCTGCTTTTGCAGGGTGCAGGACTTTCGCCGCGCCGTAAGTGGCTCAAAATGAGTATGCCCTTGGCCGCTGAGGAACCGCATTTTCGGGATATCAATTTTGCTGCAGGCCCTAAAGCAGCGACTGCAGCCGCTCGGGCTGGTGAATCGTAACCAGTGCATCCTCAATCGAGATCCAGCCATCCTTGCGGAACTGGCCCAGGGTCCGGGTGACGGTCTCGCGCGTCGTGCACGTCATCGAGGCCATCTCCTCGTGCGTCAGCAGCAGCGGGAAGCGGAACGCGCCGTCTTCCATCTCTTCGCCGATCTGGTGCGCCAGCTCCAGCAGCAGGCGGCCCAGCCGGGCGGCCACGGTCTCCGCCAGTGCAATGCGGCAGGCATCCTGCAGGGCAAACCGGTACTCCTGGCAGATGCACTGGACGGCGCGCAACTGCGCTTCCTTGTGGCTACGCAGGAAGTTGAGGAAGCGTTCCCGCTCCACCGGCCGGAGCTGCGCGGCGGTAAGCGATTCGGCTGAAACCTCGTAGACGCCGTGGGAGAGAACCGCGTAAAGCCCCAGCATGGAGCCGGGCCCGGCTACGCGGACAATCATCTCCCGCTCGTCGGGACGGCCGGTGGTGAGCTTGAGGTAGCCGCCGCAAATCAGGTACAGACAGCGTGCCTCTTCGCCCTGGGTGAAAAGCGATGCCTGCGCCGGCAGTGAAATCGTGCTGGTGGCGAGTTCGAGATCGGCCAGAACGGCGCTGCCCAGGGAGCAGAACCAGCCGGGCCGGCGATTGGAGCATGCCGCACAACCGACTGGAGCAGGACGCATACTGGTCTTGGGTCGAGCTTGGCTCTGCACGGGAATCTGTACTTCTGCCATGGTCTTGCTTGCCCGATGCCGATGTAGCGCCTTCGCCTTTCCTGCGCCCCCGGCTTCCTGTGAGGATCGCCACAAGGGCTGCCGCTAAACGAAAGCTGCACGGCGCCTTCCTCAAGAATGGCCCCTGATTCAAGAAAAGATTGCACTACAACCGCCTCGGCTGGATGTGATGGGCCACACACTGCATCACATGCCGTCCCAGGCGCGTTATCGCCCCTCCAGCCCGATGTGCGAGGTCCACATAGTGAGAAGATTCACCGCCATGGTCCCTTTCCCTTGAGCCCTGTGATGAACATCACGGTCCCGCAAATGACATAAACGTAATCTTCTCAGCAGAGTGATGCTCCGCACAATTTAGACCCTCTTCTAGCCCTTCCGCTGGACGGATGCGGTTTTGGATCGCCCGACAGAAGATCGCCGGACGACGACGGCTGGTCGTGCAAGTGGCCTCGGAATGATGCGGTGGAAGTTTCTTTGAAGGCGGTTTGTTCATGCATGAAGATGTGCCAGTAACGCGAATTTCACACGGTGCAGCTCCGGGCAGCAAAAGACCGGGACTGCGAGCTTTCCTGACGTTGCTGCTTGGCGCAGGCATGGTATGCGCCACAGCACTGGCTGGTTCCAGGCCGGCCAAGCAGGCCGCCGGGGCCCAAGCCAAAGCAGCCGCGCCTGCCGCATCGGATTACGTAGGCTCCGATGTTTGCGCCGCCTGCCATCAATCGGTCGTGGACGGATTTGCAAACAATCCCCATACCAAGATGATGCTGATGCATGGCGATAAGGGGATCACCTGCGAAAACTGCCACGGGCCGGGCAAGGCGCATGCCGAAGCCGGCGGTGATGTGAGCAAGATCTTCGATCCTGCCAAGGCCACGCCCGCGCAGGTGAACGCGATGTGCCTGAAATGTCATGCGCAGACGCATCCCAACTTCCTGCGCTCTCCGCACGACAAGGCCGGCCTGAGCTGCATCAGTTGCCATAGCATCCACGACAGCAAGACTGCGGAGTATTTGCTCAAGACTCCGCAGCCCCAGCTCTGCTATCAGTGCCATGGCGACATCAAAGCGAAGTTCAACATGCCGTTCCATCACCCGGTCAATGAAGGCGTGGTCCAGTGCACCGACTGCCATGATGTTCACGGCACCTTCCAGAACGCCAATCTGAGGAACACGGCCGACCAGAACATGATTTGCACCAAGTGCCACACGGATGTGCGCGGACCGTTTGTGTACGAGCACCCTCCGGTGAAAGCCGATGGATGCCTGGCATGCCACAGCCCGCACGGTTCGGAGAACGCGCGCATGCTGAACATGCCGTCCATCAACACCTTGTGCAACCAGTGCCATAGTCCGGTGGCCGGCGACACGGTTCACGGGATGGGCGCTGGATCGGCAGAACTGGCGCCGTGCACCAGCTGCCACACCTACATCCATGGGTCGAACATCAATGCGGCGTTTCTCCGGTAGAAACGATGGGGCCGGTCCGCGCCTTCGCGACAAATCGGAGGGCGTGGTCCGGATCCCGTGCCGGGTTCGCATTTGGGTTCCAGGTTTCAACGTGAGCAAGGTTTTTTCAAGTGAGGCTTCATTATGAAGAAAATAGGCTGGTTTTCAGGGCTGTTCCATCCGCCGCTCCGTGCTGCAATGATCCAGCGCGTGGCCGGGGCCGTTGGGGTTGTCGCTCTACTCATGATGGCGGGCACGGCAAGCGCCCAGACGCAGGGTGCGCAGATCGTGTCGACCACGCCGCCGGTTGCTCCGCAGGGTTATACGGTCCATGAGAGCATCTACCTCGGCGGACACATGGTCGGCCTCTCAGGCAGCGGGGCCATGTACAACACGATGGTCAACATGCAGTCGGGGCCTCGGGTGCTGGGCGAGACCTTTGATATGCGCGCATTGCCGTCCAACAAGCACTCCCTTTTTGATGCGCTCTCGGCCTTCAGCAACGGCTTCGGCGGCGATCCCAACAACTATGCCTCGTTGAACCTGTACAAAGGCAAGATTTACCAGTTCTCCGGAAATTTCCGCCGCGACCGCCAGTACTTCGACTACAACCTGCTGGGCAATCCCAACATCCCCAGCGGCCAGTCGATTCCGATCGGGCCATCTACCGCGCCAACGGGCTCATTCCCTTGGCCCCAGGTAAAGCAATCCCCGTTCCTGTACAACACCGTGCGCCGCATGACGAACACCAACCTCACCCTCTTTCCGTTGTCGAAAGTGACGTTCCGGGCGGGGTATTCGCAAAATATCTTTCAAGGGCCGAGCCTGAGCCCCAGCGGCTATCAGTTTGGCGGCTCTTATTCCGTCCTGCTCCAGGAGATGCAGCGCAACAGCACCGACGATTTCATGGGCGGCATCGATTGGAAGCCTGTGCGGGACACCAAGCTGACGTTTGAGGAGCACGTCGACCATTACAAGGGAGACTCTTATTTCACGCTGAATCCAGCCGCTTTACTGGTGCAGGAAGCGGGCGGAGCCAAGGTCGCCTTCCTGACCAACTACTTCAACCTGACGCCCTATTCCAGCAGTGCCTGCAACGCGAATGGCGGGACGATACTCTCCCCGCCGCAGAGCCCCAACGGACTGCCGATAATCAACCCGGCCTGCGCAGTGGCCAGCAGTTATCTGCGCAGCCAGCCCACGCGCGTCATTTTCCCCACCGAAATTTTCCGGTTTGAAAGCACGAGCCTGAAGAATGTCGTGATGAACGGCGATGTTCGCTACACAGACGCCAACATGAGCCTGCCCAACTACTACGAGAACTTCCAGGGCCTGACTACGGCGAGCAGCAAAGCTCCGGCTTATCGCGAGTTGCAATACACTGCCAGCGGTTCCGCGAAACGGAAGGTGACGGCAGCCGATTTTGGGATTGTCTGGCAGACGACGCCGGATTTCAGCTTCGCCGAGCAATTGACCTTCTCAAATGCCCAGCAGCCGGGAACCACAACCATGACGAGCGAGACCACAGCGGCCACGCCCTCCACGGATCAAACCATTACTTACCCGGGTGCGCTGATTGTCACCAAGTCTGCTACCGGAGCGTCCACCTTTGAAGGCAGCGGTGCCGTCGGTGTCCCCTTGCCCGGCTTTTTCGGCCAGAAGCTTTTCATCAACCGGCTGACGGCTAGCTGGGATGCCACAGCGCGTGCAACCTTCGCAATTACCTATCGCTACGGTCTGCACGTCATCGCCGAAGGCATTCCGCACAGCGATCCGCTGGCCCCGGGCGCCACGAATAACGGAACCGTCACCATTCACGAAAACGGCGGCGTCTTCCACGCCGCATTACGCCCGACCTCCAATTGGGATATCGACGGTTCGGTCGAAATCCTTGCCTTCGACAATGCCTTTACCCCCATGGACCCGCGGCAGTTGAAGGTGTACAACGTGCACACCATGTACAGGCCGAAGTCCTGGGCAACTGTCACGGCAGTCTTTAACGACCGGGAACTGCACAACAACACCAACAACACCGGCACCGCATCGCCCACTGGCCCGCTCGATCACGTCGCGCACACGCGTGCCGTGAGCCTGGGCGCGGAGTTGTTCCCAAATCAGCACTACGGGCTCACCTTTAACTACACCTATACCGATGTCTACATGGCCGGTAATATCTGCTACGATGCCGCCGCCAGTCCTGCATTCCCCGGCGCTGCTCCTGCCAGCGGCGCGCTGTGCCCCGGCGCGACCGTCAGAGGGACCAACTATTACGAGTTCGGGCCCGTCCGGAACTTCGAGGATGCGCCGACCAACACCGGCCTGGTGGCTTTTACGGTGTCTCCCAGGAAGTCAATCCGCTCCAATATCGGCTATAACATCAACTCCGTTGACGGCAGCCGCTTCTACAACGACGCGCGCGACGTCGCCGGTTCGCTGGTCAACACCTATCAGTCTCCTTTTGTGAATATTGCCTGGACGAGCCGCCCCGGCATCACCTGGAGGGCTGAATACAACTTCTACGGCTACGGCGAAGGCGGTCCTTCAGGTGCGCCTTATTGCAGCACTTCGAATCCCACGCTGGCCTCTCCGACGGTTCCCGTCGTTCCTTGCAATTCCCCGTCTCTGGCGGGGACGCAAACCGGCTTGACCATCTCGCCGGCGGGTGAAACACTGCCTCGGAATTTCCATGCAAATATCGTTACGCTCGGAGTACACTACGAGTTCTAGCCAAAACCATTTGCCCCTCGGAAGATGGAGGGCCGCGTAGCTCAGAGCTTTGCCGATGCGCCCCTTCGTTCGCGGAGGGGCGGAATCGCTGGCGGACCATGAATGTCCGTCCGGCGCAACAAGCGTAAAACGTTCGTCTTGAAGAGACCGCATGAATCCACTGGCGCCTGCGGGCGCCGAAGAACCGCGGAGAGCATTCAGGAGTTTTACCATGAGCAAGTCTATCCAGACCGTTCTTGTGCTGGCTGCCGCTGTATCGCTGACCGGCGCGTTGAGCTTCGCCCAGTCCTCCGGCGAAGCGGTTTACAAGGCCCATTGTCAGAGTTGTCATGGTCCGGCAGGCATTCCCAATCCGGGGATTGCCAAGATGCTGGGCGTGAAGCCGATTACGGACCCGGCGGTCAAGAAATCAACTGAGGCGCAGATGATCCAGGACACGCGCAACGGCGTGGGCAAGATGCCGCCGTTCAAAGGCAAGATCACCGACGCTCAGGTCAGGAGTGCTGTGGCTTACTTCCGCTCGTTCATGAAGAAGTAGCGTACCGGGAGTAAGAGGCAGGAGTTACGGGCAAGAAGCGCTGGCACAACTCCCGGCGCACGGAAAGTTGCACGATAGGTGCGCCCCATGGGACCACATGGCCGTCCCGGTGAACATCCGGACCGGCCGGCAATCCCGGCAAGGCGCCAAGCTGTAGCGGGACCACGTGAACGATCTTTCCCGAAAGGGGCGGATCCGCCGTATACGAAGGCCGGAATCGGCGCACGAAAGCGTGGAACGATCCAATGCCTCCGGCCGGCAGGCATGCAAGTAAAAACAGGAAATTCGCCCGGCATGTCGGCTGGGGGAAACAGAAGGAGAGTTGTAATGACCAAGTCGATGCGTTCCATCGTGGTGCTGGCCGCCACATTCGTTGTAGCCGGCGCTATGTGCTTTGCCCAATCTGGTGAAGCGCTCTATCAAGCTCACTGCCAGAGCTGCCACGGCCCCAAGGGCGTTCCCAATCCGGGGATTGCCAAGATTCTGGGCGTCATGCCGGCGAATAGCCCCGCCATGAAGAAGCTCACCGAGGCGGAGATGATGGCGGTCGTCAAGAATGGCAAGGGCAAGATGCACCCGATCCACGGGCTGTCCGACGCTCAGGTCAAGGCCGTGGTGCTCTATTTCCGCAGCCTCGGCAAAAAGTAGCAATCGATCCCAACCGTAAATCGAATGGATGGGAAAAGCCACGCAGCGGCCCGCCGTTTCCGGCGGGCCGCTGCGTCTTTCAGCGAATCATTGTACCGGGCATGGGCCGGGATGGTAGGCTTGCTTTTTGCCGTCCGGGAGCGCAATTCCTCATGCATTCCAACCATCATCTCTTTCACTTCAATCTCATCGCCGCGGCTCACGCGTCGATGATCGAGCACGGCTTTCAGCCCGATTTGCCGGCCGGCACCGAAGCCGAGCTGGCCATCATCGCGGCCGATTCCGAACTGCCCGCTGTGTCCGGCATCGAAGACCTTCGCCATCTGCTCTGGTCCTCGATCGACAACGACACCTCAAGAGATCTCGACCAGATCGAGTGGGCCGAGCGCCTGCCTGACGGCCGCATCCGTGT
This sequence comes from Acidobacteriota bacterium, assembly GCA_021803035.1. GTDB lineage: Bacteria > Acidobacteriota > Terriglobia > Terriglobales > Acidobacteriaceae > Telmatobacter. The sequence goes on from JAJZME010000054.1 coordinate 49,512, forward strand.
GATCGTGGGTGTGGCCGACGTGGACGCGCGGGTGCATGAGGGCGGCGTGATCGACGGCCATGCCCGCATTGAGACGACCTCGGTTTACACTGGCGTCAAAGTCTTTCCCATGCTGCCGGTGGAGCTTTCCGAGGGCGTCACTTCGTTAAATGAGAACGAGGACCGCGCCGCGATCGCGGTCGAGTTCTGCGTGGCCGCCGACGGCACGGCTTCCGAGGGCAAAGCCTACCGCGCGCTGGTCCGCAATCGGGCGCAGTTGGCCTATCACAGCGTTGGCGCGTGGCTCGAAGGCAAGGCCGAAGCGCCGGACAAAGTGGCCGCCATCCCCGGTCTGGCCGAGCAGCTCAAATTGCAGGATGAAGCGGCGCAGCGCATGGTGGGCTGCCGATTTCAGCATGGTGCGCTCGACCTGGAAACCATCGAGACGCGACCCGTCATGCTGCACGAGCAGGCGGTCGAACTTGCGCGCCTGGAAAAGAACCGTGCCACCGCGCTGATCGAGGAATTTATGGTGGCGGCCAACGGCGTGATCGCCCGCACCCTTCACGATGCCGGCGTCGCCTCCATCCACCGCGTCGTCCGTACTCCCAGGCGCTGGGAGCGCATCGTGAACCTGGCCGCGGGCTTCGGCGCCACGCTTCCCGCCGAGCCGGACTCCAAGGCCCTCAATGGCTTTCTTCTTGCGGAAAAGCGCAGGGATCCCGACCATTTCCCCGATCTCTCGCTCGCCGTCATCAAGCTCATGGGCCCCGGCGAGTATGTGCTTGTCAAGCGGAACGGGGAGTCGCCGGGCCACTTCGGCCTCGCCGTGCAGGACTATACCCACTCCACCGCGCCCAACCGCCGCTATCCCGACCTGATAACCCAACGGCTCCTGAAGGCGCTGTTCGCCAGCCGGCCGCAGCCCTACTCCGAAGACATGCTCCAGGACATCGCCGTGCGGTGCACGCAAATGGAGGACGCCGCGCGCAAGGTCGAGCGCGAGATGCAAAAGCGCATCGCCGCCGTGGTCCTGCACCCGCACATCGGCCAAAGCTACCGCGCCATCGTCACCGGCATAAACCGCTACGGAACCTTCGTGCGCACCTTCGACCCCCATGTTGAGGGTATGCTGGTACATGACGGCAAAGGGCTGGATGTGGGGGATCGCCTGACCGTCAAACTAATCGCCACCGACCCGGAACGCGGCTTCATCGATTTTGCGGCGTAACGCTCCATCGCACCTCGTGGAACCAGAATGCGCGATGCGCGCAAACATCGCTTATTCTGTTAATAACTTCTCTTGCTTCGGCAGGCCGGGCAGCAACCCTCATGAATTCAGTGGTTTTGGCAGTCGACGATCTACGGGAGCAGTATACGCGGGAGATGGCGCTGGTGCGCCAGACCTGCGAACGCACCGGCGAAGGCACGGCTGCCATCCGCCGCCGTTCCGCCGTGGTAGACCGCATCATTGTCGAGATGTGGCGGCGCGCCTCCACGGACCTGATCCAGCAAAACGCCGCGGTGCTGGCCATAGGCGGCTACGGCCGCAAGGATCTTTTCCCCTACTCCGATATCGATATCCTTTTTATTTTCAGTGACGATCGCGCTGAAGCGCGCTGCCGGGAAGCCGTCCGCGCGGTGATTCAGGGCATGTGGGATGTCGGTTTGCGTGCCAGCCCCACTTCGCGCACGCTCAAGGAGGCGAGCCGCTTCGATCCCGACAATATCGAATTTACCCTGGCCACGCTCGACCGCCGTTTCCTTGCTGGCCACTTTCCGCTTTATCAGCAGCTTCATCAATCCGTCCTGCCCGGCCTCGTTCTCAGCGAGTGGAACCCGATCACGCAAAAGCTCAGTGAGCTGGCCCGCGTGCGCCACGCCAAGTACGGCAACACCATCTTTCACCTGGAGCCCAATCTCAAGGAATGTCCCGGCGGCCTGCGCGACTTTCACCTCGCCGTCTGGTTTGCGCTGCTGTTTCAGTTAAAGGAAACCCGCGAATGGCCCCGCCAGCGCGGCAGCGTCTTCCAGAGCGCCCGCGGCGATGCCGAGGCCGCGTTCGACTTCCTCGCCTCCGCGCGCTCTTTCCTCCACTTCCGCCACGGCCGCGATGACAATGTGCTCGACTGGCAGTCGCAGGATGAGGCTGCATCGCAATCCATCGGGCTGGAAACCCGCGGCACTGCCGATCCTTCCTACTGGATGCGCACTTACTTTCGCCATGCGCGCGTTATCTATCGCCGCGCCGCGCTGCTGATGGAACATCTGCCCGCTCCGGTCAGCTTCTACCGCCAGTTCCGCCGCCGCCGCACGCCCATTCCAGGCACCGATTTTCTCCTCGACCAGGGCCGCATCGACATCCAGCCCGCCGGGGAGTTCACTGACACCGCGGCCATCCTGCGCATCTTTTCGCTCATGGCCACGCACGGCTACATGCTCTCGCAGGCGGCGGAAGATCGCATCACCGACGCCCTGCCGGCCCTCGCCATTCATATTCCCGAGGGCCCCTATCTGTGGAACGCGCTGCGCGAGGTCCTGCTCGGGCCCCATGCGGCGCACACGCTCAGAACCATGCATGCCCTCGGCGTGCTCGAGATGCTCATCCCCGAATTCCACGGAATCGACGCCCTGGTCATTCGCGACAGCTATCACCGCTACACCGTCGATGAGCACACCTTCCTTGCCATTGACAACGTGCACGGGCTCCGCCAGCCCGGCCACGAATTCGAGCGGCGCCTCGCCCAGTTATTGCCCGAGATCGACCGCCTGGACCTGTTCCTGCTGGCTCTTCTGCTGCACGATACCGGCAAGGGGCGCCGCACCGGCGAGCACGCCAGCCAGAGCGTCGAATTAGCTGCCAGCTTCCTGGCCCGTCTCGACCTCGATGCAGAGGAACGCGAGTCTGTCCTCAATCTCATCCGCCTTCACCTTGAAATGTCGAATGCCATGCGCCGCGACATCTTCGACCATGAAAATGTCCGCGCCTTCGCCGACAAAATCGGCAGCCCGCAGATGCTCAAGATGCTCACCATCATGACCTTCGCCGACATCAAGGCCGTCAATCCCGATGCCCTCACCCCATGGAAGGCCGAAAATCTCTGGCAGTTCTACATCTCCACGGCCAATTTCCTGGACCGCTCGGTCGACGCAGTCCGCTACCACGCCGCCATCGATCCCACGCTCCTCAACCGCATTCGCGCCATGGTTCCCGCCGCGCAGTACGATGAACTAAGGCAATTCCTCGAAGGCCTGCCGCAGCGCTACTTGCAAACCCGCCTCCCCGAGCAGATTCGCCACCACTTCCAGATGGCGCTTGACCTCGACAAAGACCCGGTCCAGGTCGATCTCCGCCCCGCGCGCCAGCTCTATGACCTCACCGTCATCACGCGCGACCGTCCCGGCCTGTTTGCCGACATGGCGGGCGCTCTGGCTGCCTGGGGCATGAACATCGTGCGTGCCGGCGCCTACTCCAACGATGCCGGCGTCATTGTGGACAGCTTCCACTTCACCGACGTCTTCCGCACCATCGAGCTGAACCCCAGCGAAAAGGAGCGCTTCCTGCGCAACATCCACGACGTGGTGGCGCAACGGGTTTCGGTGCAGCAGCTTCTGGCCAGCCGCAGCCATCTCAACTACACCGGCAACATCAAAGTCGAAGTCGCCACCCGCCTCGATTTCGACTCCGAATCCTCGACGCACGCCACCCTGCTGCAGGTCATCGCGCAGGATCTGCCCGGTCTGCTGCGGCACATCGCGCTGACGCTGAGCCGCCATCAATGCAATATCAAAGTCGCCCTCATCGACACCGAGGGTGAAACCGCAATCGACGTCTTTTATCTCACCAGCAACGGCGAAAAGCTCAGCCCTGAAGCCCAGAAGGCTCTGGCCGCCGATCTGACCCTGGCATTGGAGTCCATGCGCGTGCCCGCGAACGCGTGATTTGTCGCCAGGCCGTGCAGCATCGTTGTGATGTACACGGCCCTTTGTTTCCTGGGGCGTTGGTTAGCGGGCAGTGGGGAATCGGGTGGCCGCGGAGCATTCCGTGGTTCGCGCCTTACATCGCCGGCGCAATCGACGGCAGATCCGCCGGAGCCGCGCCAAGCTCCTGGTCCTTGTACTGCAACTGGTAGAGCTTCCAGTAGAGTCCGCGCGCGGCAAGCAACTCCTGGTGGCTGCCCATCTCGCGCAGTTGCCCTTTGTGCATTACCAGGATCGTGTCGGCGCGCTGCACCGTGGAGAGACGGTGCGCAATCAGCACGCTGGTCCGGTTTTCCACCATCCGCTCCAGCGCGCCGCGAATGCGCAGTTCGGTATCGGTATCCACGCTCGACGTGGCTTCATCGAGAATCAGAATCCTGGGATTGAAGGCCAGCGCGCGCGCAAAGTTGATGAGCTGCTTCTGTCCCGTGGAGAGCGAGCCGCCGCGTTCGCGCACCCGTTCGTTCATGCCCTCCGGCAGGCCCTCGATAAAGTCCAGCACGTTCACATCGCCCGCCGCCTGGCGCAGTTCTTCATCGCTGATTCTGTCATTGCCGAAGCGGATATTGTCGGCGATGGTCCCGGAAAACAGGAACGGATCCTGCAACACCACGGCAAAATGCTGCCGCAGCTCTTTCAGGTCGTGCTCGCGCAGGTCCACGCCGTCCAGCAGAATCTGGCCCGCGGTCACGTCGTAAAAGCGCATCATCAGGCTGGTCAGCGTGGTCTTGCCCGCGCCCGTGTGGCCCACAATGGCGATCGTTTGTCCCGGCTCAACGGTGAACGAAACATCCTTCAGAATCCATTCAATGCCGTCGATCGCGGCGAATCCGCTGCCCGCCTGCGCGGCAGCCTCCACGGCCGTCTTCTGCTCCGGCGTCAGCCTCTGATAGGTGAACCACACGTGGCGAAACTCGATGCGGTTGGAGCCGTCGCCGGCCAGCGGATGCTCCGGGCTGACGATCTCCGCCGGGGTGTCCAGCAGCTTGAAGATGCGCTCGCAGGCGGCCATCGCGCTCTGCAGAATGTTGAACTTGTCGCTCAGATCCTGAATCGGCCGCCAGAACCGCTGCGAGTACTGGATGAACATGGCCAGCATGCCGATGGTCACCGCGCCGTGCGCCAGTATGCTGAAGCCGCCCCACCAAACCACCAGCGCAATGGCCACCGCGGAGAGCAGCTCCACCGCCGGATAATAAAGCGCGTAGGCAAAGATGGTGTCCATAAAGGCGGTCATGTATTGCCGGTTGACCGCCTCAAAGTCGGTGAAGGCGCGCTTTTCCCGGTTGAACAACTGCACCACGCTCATGCCGGAAACGTGTTCCTGCGTAAAGCTGTTGATGCGCGCAATGGAGGCGCGCACGCGGCGGTAGCTGTCGCGCACGTAGTCGCGGAAGATGCGCGTCACGATCCAGATCACCGGCAGCACGGCGAAGGCCAGCAGCGCCAGCCACCAGTTCATGGCCAGCATGATTCCGGCCATGATCGTCAGGTTGAAGAAGTCGTCCACAATGGCCAGCACGCCGGATGTGAACATCTCGTTGATGGCGTCCACGTCCGAAGTCACGCGCGTCACCAGCCGGCCCACCGGGTGCCTGTCGAAGAAACCCACGTGCATGCCCTGCATATGGCGAAAGATGTCGCGCCGCAGGTCGAACATGATCTTCTGTCCGGTCCACTGCATCAGGTAGGTCTGAACGAATTCAAAGAGATAGGCAACAAGCAGCGCGCCCAGGTAGATGGCCGCCAGCTCGGTGATGCCCGCGAAGGCGTTGGCCGGCAGCCGCCGCGTGAACCAGTTGGTGGCTGGACCCGCCTTGCCAGTCATGTAGCGGTCGATGGCCACCTTCACCAGGTAGGGCCCGGTCACGTTGCAGAGCGACACCATGGACACCGCCAGCGCGGCGATGGTCGCCTGCACGCGGTACGGCCGCACATAATGGCCCAGCCGCCGCGTCAGATGCCAGTCGTACACTTTGCCGACCGTATCCTCATCCAGCTTGCGGGCTGACTCGCGCTCGTCGGCCCTCCGCGGCTTTTTGTCTTGTTCCGCCATCGGTTGGTAGGTCGGCCTTTCCTTCCCATTGTACGGGCACCATGGATTCCGCGCCGAAGCGCCGGCTCATTCCCACCCACCCGCTTTATCCCGCCGCGAATCGCAGGCCGCGGGCCGGGAACGCCAGAATCGCCGCTACCCAAAGCTGCCTGGTCTGGAATTTCATGCCAACCGCATGGTTCCCGGTGCACTGGCCTGGGGAAGCCGGAATTCTGCGGCCGGTTTGCCGATCATTATCCGTCCTGGGCCCATAATGTCTCTATGTCATCTCTCTGGCAACACCTCGCCGGCCCTCATCGCGTCGCCAGGAATGCGCCCGGTCGCAAGCGCCCGGGATCGAGCCAGCCGAAGATACCACCCCCATATTTTTTACTGGAACTGTAAGACTTTGGACCACCATCCCGGTTTGCGCATTGAGTCGCACGGCGGAAATGCCCGACAATGGCAGTGGCAATGCAAAGTCGATTCCCAAGCATAGACATAGAGCAGCACGCATCCACCAGGGTGTTCGCCAAGCTGCAACTGCCTGACCCGCCCTCATGCGAAACCGGCCCGGTTCGCGCATGGGAGCAGCCGGTCGTGATGCGCACCTGGATGCCC
>JAJZME010000038.1 GCA_021803035.1 Acidobacteriota bacterium
CCTTTGAGACCTGGGAAAGCTTGAAAGCTTCGGCCAGAAAATATTACTCCTATGTCGGCCAGTGTTCAGGAATCCGCGCATGTACTGAGCAAATATCGAGTTAGGAACACATCAGCGGCGACGCGCCCGGGTGGTCGGCAATCCTGACCCATGCCCCATTCCCCCCACCCAGCACAACCGCATGGCGCACCTCCGGAAAAGCAGGAAACTGTCTCGCCCGAGGGGTTCACTCCAGTACTCGTCAAGCCCCATTCGCTGCAACCCAAGCAAATCCAGCCACTTACGTTTGCAGGTAATTTCCGCTCCATCGCCCACAATAGAACCATTGGCGCTCCCACGCGCCTCCAACGGAGAACACGAGCATGATGAAGCCAATTTTGCCTGCATCTCAAGACCCAGCCAACCCGCCCGATCCTGCCGAGCCTGTCGCCACCGGAAACCTGGCCGCTGCCCAGTGCGCGCAGGTCTATCAGCAGACCTACGAAGACGCCCGCCTTAAGGGCGCCAACACCATCCAGGCCAAAGATAGGGCCGCCCGGAAATACCGCGCCGCCATGCCGGCCCCATCCGGCCGCGAAGGCATCCGCGACTTCATCGCCTGTATCGCGCACGGCGTGCTCATCGGCGCCATCAGTACCAGGGAGTCCACGGCGCTTCTCTATGCCGCCCAAATCGCCCAGGGCGCGCTCCGCGAGCACAAGGTTCCGGCCCCGAAGCGCCGCTGACCCACCCCCCTTAAAATATTTTCTTTTCCACAGAATTTTTGGCAGTGTATTTCCGGAATTCTGCTGCGCGCGAGACCCTGCAACGCGATCTCAAGCGGCGGCAGGAAATCTTCGAGTCGTGGCTGCGGACTTGCGCCGCCTGCGTCGCTGGCTTTGCATTATGCCCGCTTGTGCGCTTCGCGCTCCAGGTCGTGGGTCCAGGCCAGAAAGCTCAGCAGTTCGCCGCGCCGGGCCCACGCAAAGTGGAGGATGCTGCGGGCGGTCAGTGCATCGGCGTGCTGGCCGGAGTAGGTTTCCACGCGCCAGCGCAGATAGGGGCTGCGCCAGGGCTTCAGCCGGTAGCCGCGCGTCGCGTTCCACAGAAATCGTAATGCCGTAAACAAGCTCCGTCCTTTGTCTTTAAGGATAGAGCATCGCAAGAGGAGACCGATCCGGCGTCGGGGTAACAGGCTGAGATCTGAAAGCAGCCGTTACAGCTTGCTGAACAGATCGTTCGATGCCGAGGAGAGTTGCGCGATCACATCTTCCAGAGCCGTCTGCTGCGTTTCAGCCAGTGAAAGCTGCGTGGAAACGTGCGCCACATCGGCCTGCATCAGGTTGCTCTGTGCGCCGGTCAACTGCGTCTGCTGGCTGCCGATGGCGCCGGATGCGTCCGTGAGCCGGTTGATGGAGTTGTCGATGGCGACGCGCTGCTGCGAGACGTAGTTCAGCGCCGAGCTCAGCGCCGTGGTGTCGCTCACGGCCTGCGCCGTGTTCACCGTGCCGCCGGAGTAGTCGGCCACCAGCGCGTTCAGTGCACCAAAGACGCTATTGGTCCCGCCGCCCAGGAAGATCTGATCGCCGGGCACATTCATCTGGATCTTCTGGCCGTTGGGCAGTTCGAGATAGTCGATGTTCGCATCGCCGCTATAGGTGGTGACGGCTGGCGAAGCGCCCGTGGACGTGCTGAACGGCGCGGCTCCGGTCTGGCTGCCGCCGAAGATGTACTGGCCCTGATAGCTGGTGTTGGCCAGCGACTGCACCTCGTCGAGAATGCCAGCGACCTGCGCGGAGATGGCTTTCACATTGCTCGCGTTCATGGTGCCGTTGTTGGCGCTGGTGGCCAGCGCAATAGCCTGCGTAAGCTGCGAAACCACGCTGCCCAACGCGGAGTCGGCCACCTGAAGCTGCCCCGTCACCATGCTGGAGGTTTCCGTGAAGGAGTCGTCCTGTTGAATCTGGTTGAGCAGCAGCACATTCTCGCCCGATGCCACCGGGTCCTGGCCAAGCGAGGTGACGCGCACGCCGCTCGACAGCTCCGAGGTCAACTGCTGCTCGTTCGATTGCACAAGGTCGAGCGAGTTGGCCAGATTGGAAAGGTAATTCGGGTCCACGCGCATGAGTCTCTCCGGAAATACTGCTGCCAGCCACTAGCTTCCAGCCTCTAGCTCACAGAACGTGCGAGCGCTTCGCCGATCCTGGACATCCACTCTGGCGCAACAACAAGCTGCCCAAACCGTAGCGCCATCAGCGAAGAGCATGCAGCTAAGAATCAAAAACTGGGAGCTGGAGACTGGAAGATGCTTTTTAAGTCACCGTCGTCTGTTCGCCCAGGTTCAATGCAGAAGCCATGATCGTGTCCAGCATGGTAAAGACCTGCGCCGCGGCCTGGTAGCTGCGCTCCAGCGTGGTCATGGCGGAGGCTTCGTCGTTGAGGTTTACGCTGGACAACGTGTCGCGCTGCGTCTGCAACTGGCTGACCGAGGCGTTTTGCGCCGTGTTTTCCGTCTGCACCTGGCTGACAGCCGCACCCAGCGTGGAAACAAAACTTGAATAGTAGTTGTTCGGCGTTTGGCCGTTGACCAGCCCCTGACTGGCCAGATTGGCCATGTTTACTGCGTTGGAGTTATCGTCGGCGCCCAGGCCGGGCCCGGCCGCGGCCACCTGCGCCGGATCGGTTATGACGACGCTCATCGCGAGCGCGCTGCCCGCAACTTGCACAGGCGCCGCAAAGATATTGGCGCCCGTGGCTCCGTTCAGATCGGCTCCTGCCTGGTTCTGCGTGTTGACCGCGGTGGAAATGTTGTAGGCCAGTTGGTCGAGCGAGTTGAGCGCGTTGGGAATGTCGCTGTCGCGCACCGTCAGATAGCCGCCCAACTGGCCGCCTCCCGAGGCTAGGCCGGAGGTCACGTCCGCCGTGCCGATGAAAAAATGCGTGACGCCGTCGACAGTCCCTGTCGTCAACTGAAAGCTCTGCCCCTCGGAGACCAGCAACTGCCCGGCGGTGGTGGTGATGGAGAGACCGTTGTTTTCGGTGGTTACCTGGTTGATGCCGATCAACTGGGAGAGCTGGCTCAGATCCTGCTGCCGCTGGTCTTCGAGCGTTCCCGCGTCGGCGTGGGGCGATGTGGATTCGATCTGCAGATTCAGTTGCGCCACGGCGCTGGCGAGCGAGTTGACCTGGCTGACGACGCCGCCTGCCTCCTGGTCCAGCGCCGTTTGCTGCGCATTCAGGCTGGCCGCCGCGGTGGATATGTCGCCGGCCAGCGTGGAGGCCGAAGACAACACCTCCTCGCGCAGTGCGGTGTCGGTGGGATTGGCTTCAAGCGACGAAAAGGAGTCGAAGAAGCTGGTGATGTCGCTGCCAATGTCGCCCGCCGTCGCGCCGGAAGAGCCGGAATCGGGCGGGAAGAGCGCCTGCATGGTGTTCAGTGCCGTCAGCCGCGTGCCCGAGGCTGAGGCCCACTGCTGCTGCTGGTCCAGCCGCTCCTCCAGAACGCGATCGCGCTGCGAGGCTGCGCCCGTCTCCGTCGCTCCCATGCCATAAGAGATGCCGCCAATCTCAACCGGCGCATTCTGCTGCCAGGTGGGAGTCTCCTCCGTATAGCCGGGGGTACTGGCATTGGCCACATTGTTGGCCACCACGTTCAGCCCCGCCTGATCGGCGTCGAGCGCCTGCGACATGAGGCCAAATGCCGAATTAATTGTCCCCATATCCGCTCTCCGTTCCCGTCCAGCCCTGCGCCCGTGGTTCGGAATACTCCAGCCGGCAGGCGCGCAGTTCGTTCAGCCGGCGCAGCACGTGCAAATTGGCCCGCGTGGCTTCCAGCACCCGCGCATAGACGGCCATATCGGCTGCCGCCTCACGCGCCTGGCGAGCCAGATCCTGACCGTTGGCCGGCCCGCCGGCCACCAGCTCCCGGTTCAGCGCCCGGCAGGAGAGCGCAAGCTCCTGAAGACGATCCGCGTCCAGCCGGGCCAGCGCCCGCGACGCCTCCACGACCAGCTCCTTCAGCTCCCGCTGCTCCATATGCGTTTCCACCTCCCGCATTGCGCGTTCCTTGCACTGCCGCCGCGCTTTTATGATTGCGCCGCCAGCGGCCATTGGCATTGTCTGCCTGCGTCCTGCCCTGGCCGGCCCGGGCCGGCTTACCGGCCGCCGCTCAGCATGGCGTCCACGATTCTGGAAGCGACGGCCGCTGCCGGCACGTTGTATGTCCCGGCGGCGAGCGCCGCCTGCACCGGCGCCACCTTGTCGGCGCGAATGCCGGACTCCGAGGCTGCCTGCGAAACCTCGCTGCCGGCGCTGCTGAAGGTGGCGCGGTCGCTGTCCAGTGAGTTGCCTTGCGCCGCGCCCTCGTTTCGGGCTCCCGTCGCGGCGAACGCCGGTTGATTGACTCCAAGAATCGACCTCAATCCATCGAGATCTTTGCGAATATCCATGCGCACTTCTCCTTGCCAGCTTTATCGGCAGCGCGGCCTGTGACTCTAGTCATCGGAGAGCTTCTTTTGCGGTATTGCGGTGCAGATCGCCGGTTACTTTTCCGGTTTGGTGCCCGTTACCAGAAGGGGAAAGACTGCGGATAATCTCGTTGGCGATGCCGAAGCCGCCGCCAGCGCTCAAGGCCCGCCCGAATGCCTCCGATGCAAAATCCCCCAGCGCCCCGGCGGCGCCGAACTCCGAGCCTTCGCTGCCGCCGCCCGCCATCTCGTCGTGCGTCAGGGGTTTCAGCAACTCATCCATCATCATGGCCTCAAACTCATGCGCCGCCTTGACCAGCCTGGGCGAGGGCGTGGATGTTTTGCCGGCCGCTGCTGCTGTTACCGGCAGTGTCGCAATTCCGTGCATTAGAGCACCTCCAGATCGGCCTCGAGAGCGCCGGCCGCCTTCATGGCCTGCAGGATCGAGATCACGTCGCGCGCGCCCGCGCCAATGCGCTGCAACTGCTGGACCAGGTCCTCGACCGTTGCGCCTTCCCGGAGGTCGATTTCGTTCACCGGCTTGTCCTGTGCCTGTACCGAAGTCTGCCGCACCACTTTGGTCGTTCCCGAAGAGAACGGGCCGGGCTGCGAAACCTGCGTCACCGAGATCACATTCACGCTGAGGCCGCCGTGCAGGATCGACACCGGACGCAGCCGCACCTGGCCTCCGATGACCACCGTGCCGGTGCGCTCATCCACCACCACGCGGGCCTGCGGATAGACCGCCACGTGAACCTGCTCGACCAAGGCGATCAGGGCCGCCACGTCTTCTCCCGGCAGGACCGGAATTTGAACCCTGCGGCTATCGACCGCGTGTGCACGATGCGCGCCCAATGCCCGGTTGATGTCCACCGCCATCTGCACGGCGGTGTAGAAGTCGGCGTTGTTCAGATCCACCGTGACGGTGCGCATCTGCTTGAGGTTGAACGGCACGCTACGTTCCACCAGCGCTCCGCCGGGAATGCGCCCCGTGGTCGGATCGTTCATCTGGTGGCTGTTGCCGCCGGCCGCCGCCATGAAGCCACCCAGCACCAGCGACCCCTGCGCCTGGGCATAGATATGGCCGTCAGGCCCGTAAAGAGGCGTCATCAGCAGGATGCCCCCTTCGAGCGAGCGCGCGTCTCCCGCTGAGGAAACGGTGACGTCAATCTTGTCTCCCGGCTGGCTGAAGGGCGGCATCGTGGCCACCACGAAGACTCCGGCCATGTTCCTCACCTGCATGGTGTTGGCGCTGTATGTCCCCGTCTGGGGAACCGTAACGCCCAGCCGCTCCAGCGTCGAAAGCAGGGTTTGCGCCGGGAAGACGGTCTGCGCGCTGTCCCCGGTGCCTTGCAGCCCCACTACCAGCCCGTAGCCCACCAGCTGGTTGTCGCGGATACCTTCGATGGTGGCCACATCCTTGACCCGCGCCAGTTGCGCAGCCTGCGGCAGCGGAGCCGGGGCGGAGACCGGCGCGGCGGACGGCGGCTGTTGCGCCAGGGTCATTGCGCTGGCAAGCAATACCGCTGCTGCCAACACAGCGTCACAGCCCGCGCTGAATCCTCTCCACCTTCCGCCCTGCAACGTCCTTTTCCGCTCCACTTTTATCTCCAGCATTCTGGTCCCCAACCCCAGCCCCAGTCCCAACCCCAGTCCCAACCCCAGTCCCTGCGTCTCTGCCCCTAAAACACCACCAGCCGTTCAAGAAACCGCACCAGCGGATTTTGCCGGTATGTGGAGTCGGTGACAATACCTTTGCCCGTCACATCCAGCTCCAGGTCGGTGATGGCCGTCGAAAGCACCTGGTTCTGCGCGCTGACGTCCTCGGGCCGCACCAGCCCGCGCAGGCGGATGAGCTGCGTCTGCTGCGAAAAGGTCAGCTCCTGAGTCGCCTCAACCACGAGCATCCCGTTGGGCAGCACATCCACCACCTCGGCGCCGAAGGTCGTCATCAGACTCGAGTTCGTGGCGCTCGCGCCCTGCGCGGTCAATGCGGAGGATGCGTTCATGCCCGCCAGATTCTGCAGGTTGTTCGAGGCTTTGAGGGCGCCAAACAGCGCCGTCAGTCCGGAACTGGCGCTCGACGCCCGCGAGTTCTTCACCTGGCCGTCGGTGGAAGCGGCCAGACTCTCGGTCACCACGATCTGCAGCACGTCATGCAGGCGGGTGGCCTTGACGTCCGAACCCAGCCGGACCAGTTGCCCATTGGGGCTCCAGATGGACCCCGGCGTCTTAACCTCCGCTGCCTGCTCCTGCTCCACCTGTTTGATGTAGGTGCTCAGGGAGGACTCCGGAGGCGTCAGCTTGGGCGGCTTGGGCGGCTTATGCCTGCGGGCGGCCGCCGGCAGCGGGAAGGCCGCGGCCAGCGCGGCGCCAAGGCAAACGACGGCAGCCTTGCGCAAACGGCTTCTCATTTCCATCCTCTCGCCTCCGGCGCCAATGTCGCGCGGCCCGGCGCCACGGCCACCGCCTGCACCACCGTGCCGCCGAACTGAAGGCGCGCTGCAAATGATGCGCCCGCCGCGGCCGGGCCCAGCGCCACCGCCGCCAGACGCGCCTCCACGAGCGGCGTGTTTTCTTCGATCACCAGCCGGTCGCCGGCGCGAATCACCGGGCGGTAAAGCGCGGGCTGGATTGCGGGCCCAATCGGGCGCGGTACGGTACCCCGCTGGCGAGCCGGCCCAACCGCCCAACCACGTCCGGAGACCGGTACCAGACGCCCCGGTCCGCCCGGACGGCTGGGATCGCGCTCAAGCAGCCAGCGCATCCCTGTGGCCGGATCGTCGATCTCACGGATTACCAGCGCCGCCGAAGCCTCTCTTGCAGGAGCGGCAACGATGCGCGGCGACGAGGACTCTCTGGCCGCTGCCTGTCCGGAGGCGGGGTTGGCCAGCACCGCGGCCGCCGCCAGCGCCCATACTCCCCACCCGACTCTCCATTCGCGTTTCATGCGCACTCCGTCTCCCGGTCGAATCCGTTCAAGTGCTCCATGCAATCTACTGGGCCATGTTGTTGACTTCCGAATACATCGTGTCGGCCGCCTTGATGACCTTCGAGTCCGATTCGTAGGCCCGCTGGGCCAGCACCATCTGCACAAACTCGGTCACTACATCCACATTCGAGTTCTCCAGATACCCCTGCTGCAGCGTACCCAGGCCCTCGGTTCCGCCCGGATTGCCCAGGACCGGGTCGCCGGAGCTGAGCGTGGCCTGCAGCAGATTCGACCCCATGCTCTCCAGTCCGCCCGGATTGGGAAAGGTGGCCAGTTCGATCTGGCCTAACTGCGAGGGGTTCTGCTGGCCGGGCAGCGTGGCGTTCACCACGCCGTACTGCGTGATGGTTACGGCCGTTGCATTGGGGGGAATGGTGATGGTGGGAATCAGCGGATCGCCGTCCGTGGTCACGATGGTCCCCTGGTTGTTCAGATGGAACTGTCCGGCGCGCGTGTAGGCAATGGTTCCGTCGGGCCGCTGCACCTGGAAGAACCCGGAGCCTTCGATGGCCAGGTCGAGAGGATTGTCGGTTTCGTTCAGCGAGCCCTGGGTGTTGATGACCTCGGTGGCCGCCGACCGGGTGCCCAGGCCAATCTGCAATCCGGCCGAAACCGTGGTCTGGCTCTGCGCCGCTCCGGGCGTGATCAGGTTCTGATAGATCATGTCCTGGAACTGCAGCCGCAACTGGCGAAACCCCGTGGTCGAGGAGTTAGCCAGGTTGTTGGCGATGGTGTCCAGATTCAGCTGCTGCGCGCTCATGCCGCTGGCGGCCGTGTATAACGCTCGAATCATGATGGCTCCTCGTTATTTCAGTTCACGGTTCATCGTTCGCAGCTCACAGTTGGTGATCTTCGCATCTCAAACCTTCGGCAATTCGTCGGTTGCGAACTTGTTGAAGTCGTCGTTGAAGAGGGTGAGGGCTTTCTGCATCATCTCCGCCTGGCGCTGCATGACGATCAGGTCCAGCGATCCCTGGACCACATCCTCGTTGGCCGCCTCGAGGGCGCCCTGATGGATCGCTGCAGTCTGCGACAGCAGAGGCTTCGTGCCCGGCGGGGCACTATACCGGTCGGCGCCCTCCGGTTTCAGGAAGACCCCGTGCGGAAAGGTAAAGACTCCCACCTGGGCCACCGTGCCGCCGTCTACCGAAAGCACGCCGTCGGTGCCGATGGTCACCTTGCCCGGAGGAACCGGAATGGGCTTGCCGGCGGCGGAAAGCACCGCCTCGCCCGCGGATGTGACCAGCACTCCGTTGCGTGCGCGATGAAAGCTGCCGTCGCGGGTGTAACGGGGGCCGGCCGGCGTCTGGATCTCAAAGAAGCCCTGGCCCTCAATGGCCAGATCGAGCGGATTGCCGGTCTGCTGAATCGCTCCTTGCGCCATACTGAGCTGGTCGCCGCCCAGAAGACCGTAGTTGTTCACTGTCTCGCCCAGTTGCGAGTCGAATGCACCCGGTCCCAGCAGCACCGAGCGGAAGTACTCGCGCTCGGCGCGGTAGCCCGGCGTCTGCGCGTTAGCCAGGTTCGCGGCCGCCGTGTCCAGGGCCTGAGTTCGCGCCACCAGCCCGGTCATCGCCGCATAGTAACCACTGTCCATCGCAACCTCCTTTCGGCCAAGGGAGGTTGCAGATGAAGGACCGGAATGAGAGCGCAGAGATTAGAAGGAAATTATGAAGGGATCTGTGCGAGGAAGAAGCGGCGGAAACGGGCGCACCAGGCAGGTGCGCCGGGATGGACATGCGGACAAAGAATGTGCGTCCGTAAATGTGCCTGCCAGGTCAAACGCATCTTAATCTTTCCCTGCTCCGGCGACCCGGGGCGCCGGAGCAGCGTCCCAATCACCAACACGGAGGTGTCCGGTGGCTCCGGCACCCGCGGCGAGAGATTTGAGTTTGCGGGGGTCGAGGTTTCGCTTCTGGGAACCGTGATCTCACCGCCGCCGAAAAATCTTCGCCGCATTTGCATATAATTTCGTCCTTCCGGCGCACAATAAAATACATAGATCAGCGCAGAAGCCTCACCATCCCGCAGCACCCGCCGCCTCTGCGTCCGGGAACCAAAAACCATGCGCAACCTTACCCTGAGCATCTCCAGCGAAATCGATATGGCCGCCCGCATCCGGGCCGCGCGAAACAGCACGGCAGATACCCCCCCTATTTTTACAGGGACTGTAAAACTGTTCGCCTCAGCTCCCTAATCGGGGCGGCCATGAAGTTTTTGCCGGGCCTGCGATGCATGGGCCGGCAAAACCGATTGCTTGGAAGCCGTGCGGTGATCTTTTCCGGCAAGAACCGAGATGCGCTTGCCCCGGCGTGCTCGCGGTGCAAGAACTGCCAGCACCGGCAAGGAGGTGTTCTTGAGGTGTTATTGCAGTCCGTCGCAGACGATAGTGACCGCAAAACTCCAGTTGTCGAAGCGGTAGATGTGGTGCAGTTGAAACTCCGGCGCCTGGACGTGCAGGTTGTAATCCCGCCCGGTGATGACCGCTGGAACCGACAACCCGCAGTGCGCGGCCAGTTCCGGCACCTTTCCTTTCCACGCTCCGGCGAGCATGTTGCAGATCTCGCCGATGCCATCCTTCACCGTATTGTCAATCGCGGTAAACTCCATGCCCGTCATATGCGCGGCGATCTGGAGGGCCGCCTGGCTGCCGCACGAAAAGACGCAGGCCCCGCTCAACAGCCCGCCAAAGCCCACCACCGCCGTCACCGACTCCTGTTCACGCCCGGCCGGCTCATCCTCCCGCCGGCAGCGCAGGCCGAGCATCAACTGAAAAACCTCTTCCACGCTCGTATCAAGATTCCGGGGATCGGAGATCAGTTCGACAGATTCACGCAGCGATACTGCCATGGTTTGCTCCCTTGATTTGTATTCATCGCCGCCGCCCGGCGTGTGCTTTGCCGCCCGCCCCGCAGCCGCGATGCGCACGCCGTTCAACAGCGTGATGGGGCTCCCGCTCAGCCCGCGTGCACCAGAGGCAGCACGCGCTCTTTCACCTGCTCGGCCGTGAAGGGCTTGCGGATGTAGCCGCGCGCCCCCGCCTGAATGGCTTGTTTGACGTGTTCTTCGCTGGACTCGGTGGTGATCATGACCACCGGCACACCGGGCGCCAGGTTCTGTGCGCGAATCTGGCGCAAAAACTCCAGCCCGTCCATCGAGGGCATGTTGATATCGGACAGAATCAGATCCACCGCAGTGGCCTTCAGCACATCCAGTCCTTCGCTGCCGCTTCCGGCCTCATGCACCACCAGCGAATCCAGCCCCGCCTGGCGCAGCGAGCGCTCCACAATCTTGCGCATCACCGAGGAATCATCAACGATCAGGGCTCGTACTTCGCTCATGCCCGCGCTCCTCCGCTAAAGGCTCTATCGGCGGCGCCGCTCAACTCTTGAGCCGGTCTTGAACCGCGCCGCGCTCGCTGAAGCCGATCGAACCGATCATGTCGGCGATGGCTCCGGTCTCGGGCAGCGGTCCGTCTTGCGGCCGCAGCCACATGCGCAGCCACAGGCAGTCGTGTACCCTTGCCAGCCGCGATGCGACCGGCCGCGTGCGCTCCACTGCCCGTGCGAAGGCCTGCGCCAGCGCCGGGGCCGAGACCGCTTCCACCAGCTCCACGGACGGAAATTTGGCCTGCAACATGCGCTCGTGCGCGGGGCGGAAGGACGATTCCCGCACCATGCCGCTCTCGACGCGCAGCCCCGTCATCCGCTCCGCCGCCAGCGCCAGCGCCGGGTCCAGGCGGTCCTCGAATCCCAGGTAGAGGATCTTCGCCGCCGCCACACGCAGCGGCAGCACGCCGAAGGCGTCCACAAAGAGCCGCGGCAGGAGCACGGTAAGCCCTTCGGCATCGTGTATCTCAAGCGGCAGCACAGGGCAGCTCCACTGCAGCCCCAGCGCGCGCGTTACCCGCTCTTCCGGCACGCCGTGCCGGCGCATGAGCCAGTGACCGATGCGCCCGCCGCCCGCCGCCCTCTGTGCATCGAGCGCCTGACGCAACTGGCCCTGCGTGATCCAGCCCTGTTCGAGCATCACCAGGCCCAGCGGAACGCGATGCGGATGGACGGCGGGCCGCGAGCCCCGCCCGTCCATCTCGCGCCGCACCGCCGCTTCCATAAGCGCGCGCGTGCACTCCGGCGAGCAGCTCCAGCCGCCCTCGAAGACCGGAACGGAGCGATGGCGCCAGAGATGGAGCCATCCCGAGGCGCAGCCGGGATGGGCGCAGATTTGAAAGACCCCGCGCCGCAATCCGGCCCGCGGATCCTGCTCCGTCCCGCCGCGCCACAAGATATTTGCCGGAGTCGTCTTGACCGCGCCAGGTGGTGCGCTGAACGCCGCGCCGCCTGCCGCGTTCATCCGCGCATCGCGGACAGGGGCATCCACTTCTCCGCCGCGGTTCCTTCTCAAAACAGGCATCGGATGCTCTCCAGCCGCTTTTTGGGCGCGGCCACTTCGGTTACCCGCAGCCCGAAGTTGCCGTTTACCAGCACCACTTCGCCGCGGGCTACAATCTTGTCGCCGATGATCAGATCCACCGGGTCCGCGACATGGCGGTCCAACTGCACCACGTCGCCCGGTCCCAGATCGAGGATCTCGCCCAGCGGCATCTCCCGCGAGCCGAAGCGCAGTGATGCCTCCAGCTCGACATCGAGGAGCAGTTCGATGCCCATACTGGGCTCCGCGCCCGAGCTCGCGTTCGGTGTCTGCGCCGGGATCGGGCTCGGAGCCGATGTCGCCGCGGCGTGTTCCGGCTGCGGAGCAGGTTGCGCGGGCCGCAGCTCGTCCCGGACCAGAATCGTCCAGGCGCGGCCGGCGGACTTCAACTGAAAAGCTCTCGATACGGTGCTTTCGCCGGCAATCTCTTCGACGTTCTCCACGCGGCAGCTCTGGCCGGTCTTGGCCAGCAACTCCCCGGCGGCGGCCTCGAAGGTTTCGCGCAGCAGCTCGCCCCAGCCGGCCTGTTGATCGTTTCCTTCGCCAACCAGGGTTGTCTCCAGGACCGACGCGTCGACCAGGACTGAAAAGCGGCCTTCTTCGGCCCCGGTCAGGGTCGCGGCAAAGCCGAATGAGCCATCGGCGAGCGGTTTGGGCAGCGATTCGGCCAGTTCAGGCTCACCTGCCAGGGCCTGCGCAAACAGCACCTCCGCCACCTCCGCCCAGCAATCCAGATAGGTCTTCATTGCGCCACCTCGATGAGCGGGCCCGCCATGCGGGCGGCCCGGTGAGAGCCCTGCCGGACGGCCTGCGCCCGGCCTAGCGTCTGGTTGCCCACCCGCCATTCAGGAAGGGTATTGGCGGGAATATCCAGGCGCAGCACCGAACCCGGAGCCAGGTCCTCGACCGCGCTCGCCGCCAGGTGCACCGCAGGCAACTGCAGGGAGCCGCCCAAGCGGATCCGCCGCGCCAGCGTCTCCATCCGCGCCCGTGCCTCGCCGGCGTGGCGGCGGCGACGTCCCCAATCGGAGGTCAGCCGGCGCAGGATGGTGTTGGCCACCACCGCGGGGAGAGCCAGATTGAGCAGCCCCGAGCTGTGCGGCATGCGGATCTCGAAGCTCAGGCACAGCGTTTTCTCGTTGACGGAGATGATCCGCGCCGCCTGGGTCTGCATTTGGCGGCGCTCGAAGTTGAAGCTCAACCCCACCGGCTGCCAGGCGACCGTCAGCTCGCGGCAGACGATCTCGACCACGCTGGCGAGGATTGACTCTTCAATGTCGGTCAGCTCGCGCAGCGGGCCGTTCCTGCCGTCGCCACCCAGCAGCAGGTCGATGACGGGCGGTGCCAGCGCCAGGTCCAGTTGCAGCACTGACAGCGTCCCCAGCGGCTCCAGCCGCACCGAGGCCACGTAGCTGATCTCGGGGATGCGCAGAAGGAATTCGTTGAACTGGATCTGCTCGGCCGAGACCAGATTCACCTGAAAGCGAGTGCGCAGCCACGCCGCCAGGTTATGCGTGAGGTTGCGCGCGAACAGGTCGTTCAACATGCTGATGGCACGTAACTGCTCGTTGGAGATCTGTCCCGCGGAGGAAAAGTTATAGGGCGTCACCTTGGCTGCCTTGGTGGCGCGCCCGCTCTCCGGCGCCGAACTGCGCGCGGCCTCAAAGAGGGCGTCGATCTCATCCTGCTTGAGCGTCTTCTCGATCAACCGTCACTTCCTCCGATGTTTCCGAATATTGCTTCCGTCACTGCGCGGTCCGGCGTGCGGAGTGGGCCGTCTTCCGCGCTTCGGTCCGCTCGAAGGCTCCCGCCGCCGCCAGATCTCTCAAGGCGCCGCGCAGGTGCACGACGGCCGAGGCGTGAATCTGCGAGACGCGTGACTCGACCACGCCCAGCACCAGACCGATCTCGCGCATGGTCATCTCTTCGTAGTAGTAGAGGGTCATCACCAGCCGCTCCCGCTCGGGCAGATGGGCGATGGCGTCGGCCAGACGCCCCTCAAGCTCGCCCCGCAGGCAGCGAAAGAGCGGATCTTCTTCGGGGCGGCCCGGCACATAGGCCAGCTCTTCCTCGCCGGAATCCTCGTTGCGTTCGATATGCAGCGTGCCGATCTCCAGGCCCTTCAAATCGCCCAGCAGCTGCTGGTATTCCTCCAGTTCCAGGCCCATCTCCGCGGCAATCTCGGATTCACCCGGCGCGCGGCCCAGCCGCGCCGTCAGCGCGCGAATGGCCTCTTCCACGGCGCGGCCCTTCCGTCGCAGCTCGCGCGGGCTCCAGTCGAGCGTGCGAAGACTGTCCAGGATCGCTCCGCGAATGCGGAATTGCGCATAGCTGCGGAACTGCACCTTCTTGGCCGGATCAAACTTGGCGAAGGCGTCCATCAGCCCCACCACACCGGCCGAAACCAGATCCTCGATATCCACATGGTGCGGCAGGCGCTCGTGGATGCGGCGGGCCAGAAACCGCACGATGGGAAGGTGCTCCAGGAGAACCTGCTCTTCTTCGTTGTCGAGCGCCATGGCCGCCTGCGGATACATGCTGCCCGCCACGGCACTTCGCGGGACTTTCCTATCTCTCGCTGCCGATGCTGCTTCGTTTCCCATCGCAGTTCCTCCCTGCGTCCAATCTGGAATCGCTTCAGTCCCTCACCGCACTGTTCCCACCGGGCGCAGCCGGATCTCCGGAGGAATCTCGGCCGCGGAGATGACTGCCAGGCGCGGCAGGACCGGTTCCAGCCAGCGCTTGACGTGGTAGCGCACCGCACTGGGGCAGAGAAGCACGGGCGGGGCCGTGGCGGAGGATGCGCTCATGAGTTGTCTCACAGAATCGGCAAGGCGCCGCACCACTGGCGTGCCCTGGGCGCTCCCGGCGGCCAGCAGACGCTGGCTGGTCTCGGGTGCCAGCGTGGCCAGAATCTCCTCTTCGAGCGCCGGGTCGAGCAGCAGCACGGGCAACTGCCCATCGCCGTCAAGCAGCGGCTGGATCAGCCTCCGCCCCATCGCCTGGCGTGCAGCCTCAACCAGAGCCAGCTGGCTCTTGTTGACGGGCGCGGTCTCCAGCAGCGCTTCCAGGATCGCGCCCAGGTCGCGGATCGAAACCCGTTCGCGCAGCAGTTGTTCGAGCACTCGTTCGACCTCGCCCAGCGTCATGATCTTGGGCACCAGCTCTTCCAGCAGCTTGGGATGACTCTCATTCAGCGAGTCGAGCAGCCGCTTGGTCTCGGCACGTCCCAGCAGTTCCCATGCGTGCTGGCGGATCAGCTCGCCCAAGTGCGTGGTGATGACCGTGACCGTGTCTACCACCGAGTAGCCAGCGGCGATGGCCTGCTCCTCCAGAGCCGGCGCGATCCAGATCGCCGGCACGCCAAAGGCCGGTTCGCGCACCTCCCGGCCCGCCAGCGGACGCCGGCCCGGGTCGCCGGAGACAGCCAGCAAATGCGTTCCCTCGGTCTGCCAGCGGCCGATCTCGATTCCGCGCAACGAGAACAGGTACTCGCGTGGCCGCAGGCGGAGGTTGTCGGAGATGTGTATGGGCGGGACGAGAAAGCCCATTTCGGCGGAGAGATGCCGCCGTAGCGAGCGCACCCGGCTGAGCAACTGCCCGCCCTGTTTCTCATCGACCAGCGGGATGAGCTGGAATCCGATCTCCAGGGTCAGCTCTTCGAGTTTGAGCAGCGAGGCCAAATCGGAGCCGGGCGCCGGCTCGGCCTTCTTCTTTTCGCCCGGAGCCAGCTCGGCCGGCGGGGCGGTGCGCAACTGGACTTCCTGCCGGCGGCCAGCCCAGAACAGCACGCCCGCCACACTCAAAAAGGCCAGCTTGGGCAGGCCGGGAATCAGGCACATCGCGGCCGAGACCAGGCTGGCCAGGTAAAGCGTCGCGGGCCGGCCCAGAAGCTGCTGCCGGATCTCGCCGCTCAGCATTCCGGCCGAGTTGGCCCGGGTCAGGGTGATGCCGCCGGCCACCGAAACCAGCAGCGACGGAATCAGCGTGACCAGCCCGTCGCCGACCGTCAGCACCGTGTAGGTGCGCGCCGCCTCGCCCAGCGCCACGCCCTGCTGCAGCGTGCCGATCAGCAGGCCGGCAACTATATTGATGGAGGTAATCAGGATGGTAGCCATCGAGTCGCGCTGGTTGAACCGCGCCGCACCGTCCATGGCCCCGTAAAACTCGGCCTCGCGCGCGATCGCCTGCCGCCGCCGCCGCGCCTCGGCCTCGTCGATCAGCCCGGCATTCATGTCGGCGTCGATCGCCATCTGCTTGCCTGGCAGCGCATCGAGGGTGAAGCGCGCCGTGACCTCGGCCGTGCGCACCGCACCATGTGAGACCACTAAGAATTGAATGGCGACCAGCGCCAAAAACAGTACGAAGCCGACCACGTAATTGCCGCCCACCACGAATTGTCCGAAGGCCTCGATGACCTTGCCGGCGGCGGCCGTCCCTTCCTGGCCGTGCAACAGAATGCGGCGGCTGGAGGCGATGTTCAGCGAGAGCCGGAAGAGGGTGAGCAGCAGTAGCAGGGTGGGGAAAACCGATAGCTCGACAGCGCGGCGGATCTGGATTGCCGAGAGAAAGACAATGACCGAGCAGGCCATGGAGATGGCCAGCAGAAAGTCCAGCACCGCAGCCGGAACCGGCACCAGCATGACGAAGACCACGCTGATTGCGGCCAGCGGCAGGATGTACTCGCGCAGCCGGTGAATCAGCGAAGATCGGGCAGGCAGTGAGCCGGCGGTAAGAGCGGCAGTACTCATCGCGGACCTCCTTGTTGAGCCGGTGGTTGCGCCGGCGGCCGGATCGACGGGATGACGGGTGCGAGGCTGGTAATCGGGCCAGCTGCACCGCGAGCCTGCGCGGCGGCGCGGGCCTGGGCCTCGCGTGCGCGGCGCTCGCGCAGTTCGGCTTCAACGCGCTGGCGGTAGAGATAGGCCAGAATGGCTGCCACCGCGGCATAGAGATCGACCGGGATCGCCTGACCTACCTCGACGGAGCGGTACAGACAGCGCGCCAGCGGCGGGTTTTCCACGATCGGTACTCCGGCCCAGCGCGCCTCGGCCTTGATCTCTTCGGCCAGCAGGTTGCGGCCCTTGGCCAGCACCTTGGGCGCCTCCATGGTGCCGAAGTCAAAGCCCAGAGCCACGGCGTAATGAGTGGGATTGGTCAGCACCACGGCGGCGCGCGACACGTCGGCTTTTACGCGGCGGCGGCGCATCTGCCGCTGCAGGCCGCGGATGCGGCTGCGAATCTGCGGGCTGCCCTCGGTCTCCTTGTACTCGTCGCGCAGGTCGTCGCGGCTCATCTTCAGCCGGGACTCGCGGCTGCGCCACTCGGCTGCGTAGTCGATCAGCGACCAGCCGAAGAACAGCCACGCCGCGGCGAGCAGCAGGCCGTAGATATCCGACCCCAGCAGTTCGATTCGCGCCGTCGAAAAGGCCGGAAGGGTCAACTGCCTGCCCAGCCGCTGCACTGCAAGTACGGCCAGCAGTACGGCCGGCACCAGAGACTTGCCCAGCCGAGCCGCGGAGCGCAGCGAGAACAGATTCTTGATGTTGGCGACGGGGTTGATCCGCTCCAGCTTGAACGCCACCGCCGGCGCGTAGAAGCTGAGGCCGCCGGTCTGCAGAATCCCCATGCCGGCTGCGGCCACAGCCGCTGCTGCCATGGCCACAGCCGGAGGACCGAGCACAGCCATCGACAGCCGCCGGATGCAGTTGAGGGTGGACGCGATCTGGCCAGGCTCCCAGTACACCGGCGCGCCGAGGGCAAGAAAGGCGGAGTACGCGCCCCGCCATGCCTCCATGGTGCGGCCGCCCAGTGTTCCCAGCGCCATGACGCTGGCCAGCATGCCCGCAGCCGCTGTGAGCTCGCGGCTGTGCAGGATGTCGCCTTCCTCGCGCGCCTTCCGGCGGCGGTGCTGGGTGGCTTGTTCGGTGCGCTCTCCGGACATCGGCTATCCTCCCGCTCCGTGCGCCGGCGCGGCGGTGATCAGCCTCTGGGCCATGTCGAGCAGCCCCGCGAAGCGCGCCTCAATGAAGCGCGGCCACAGGGCCAGTGCGCCGATCAGCACCGCAAAGCCGGTCAGCGTCTTGAGCGGTACGCTCAGCGACATGACCGGCAACTGCGGGCTGAGCTTGCCCATCAGCGCGATCGCGATCTCGACCAGCATGGTGGCCGCCAGCACCGGCGCCGCCAGTTCCAGCGCCGCCAGGAAGATGCCGCTTGCCGCCTGCACGATGGCCAGCGCCGTGGGTGGCGTCAGGGCATAGGCGCCCAGCGGCACGGCGCGAAAACTGCGCGCCAGCGAGGCCAGCAGGACGCGGTCCAGACCGGCTCCAATAATCACCAGCGTGCCCATCAGTTGAAAGAGTTCGCCCATCAGCGGTGTCTGAATGTTCGAACCGGGGTCCAGCAGGTTGACCAGCGAAAAGCTCAACTGCAGCCCCACGATCTGGCCCGCGAAGATCAGCATCTCGTTCAACAGCGCCAGCGAGAGACCGTAAACCAGACCCACGGCCAGCTCGCCGATCAGCGAGGAGAGATCGATGGTGGTATGCGCGCTGGGCAGCGCGGCCACCAGCGGCGCCAGCAGAAATGCCACCGCGCCCGCGAAGGCAGCCTTGGCGCGCATGGGGAATGACGCCGAGGAGAAGAACGGAGCAAAGACCATGATGCCGCTGACTCGCACCAGGGCCAGGGTCATTGCGTTCAAAAAAATGCTCCAGTCGGACATGGTTAGCTCCTAGCTGTCGGCTTCTAGCTTTTAGCTCTTAGCTGTTAGCTCTTAGCTTCGGTTCCCGGCTTCTAACTTCCGCCTTACCCCGCTAACTTCTCTCTTCCCGCACTTGCTCGTGACTTACGGCTTCTAACTCGAAGCCGAAGAACGCAAAGCAAGACGCTAGGAGCTAATAACTAAAGGCTGCTCTTTTACCCCAGATAGCGATGAAAATCACTCAATAACTGCATGGTGTAATTCACCATCCGGCCCAGGAACCACGGCATGCCGATCAGCAAGACCAGCGCCACCGCCACCAGTCGCGGGACCGTGGTCAGTGCCTGATCCTGCAGGCTGGTCAGAGTCTGGATGAGGCTCAGCACAAAACTCAGCACTACGGCGACGAGCAGCAGCGGTGCGGAGAGGATGATCGACTCTTTCAGCAGTTGGCGCAGCAACTCGGAAACCATGTCGGGCGTCATTGTCTTTCTCTCAGAAGCTCTTCAGCAGCGAGGCGGCCAGCAGATGCCAGCCGTCCACCATCACAAACAGCAGAATCTTCAGCGGCGTCGAGACCACTACGGGCGGAAGCTGAAACATGCCGATCGAGGTGGTGATGGCGGCCGTGACCATGTCGATCAGCAGGAATGGAAGGAACAGTACCGCGCCGATGGTGAATCCGGTCTCCAACTCGGAAAGGATGTAGGCCGGAACCACCACGCGCATGGGCAGATCGTCGGGTCTGTCGGGCCGGGGGATCTGGCCCGCCGCGGCGAACAGCTCCAGGTCCTTCTCGCGGGCGTATTTGAGCAGGAAGTGCTTGACCGGTTGCGAGCCGCGCTCGATGGCCTGCCAGCCGGTGATCTGCCCGGCGCGGTAGGGCTCCACGGCCTGCCGGTCCACCTGGTTGAGCACCGGCGCCATCAGAAACCAGGTCATCATCAGCGCCAGCCCCATCAGCGTGGTGTTGGAGGGCGCGGTCTGCGTGCCCAGCGCCTGGCGCAGGAAGTGGAAGACCACCAGCAGGCGCACCAGCGGCGTCATCACCATCAGAATGGCGGGCAGCAGCGTGATCAGCGTCAGGACAAAGAGAATGGTCCAGGGCGTCGAATCGGAGGGGTGCAGCCGCGTGTTGAGATCGGGCAGCAGGGAAACCGGTGCCACGGCGGCTAGCCGCGCAGCGGGCCAAATGGTTACCATGAGACCCTCGCCATCCGGCGCGTGCCCGCCTGCGCGGAAAGCCGCGCCGCCGCATCGAGGGGATAGAACGCCGGCGAGCCCTCGGCAGAACTCGCCACCAGAAACCGCCGCCCGTCCGCCTCGACCAGTGCCAGCGATTGCCGCGGTGCCAGCGCGATACGTTCCAGAAGCTCGAGCCGCGCCCGGCGGCGCGTGCCCCGCATGCCTCGCATTCTGCTCAGCAGCCAGCCGGCCCAGCCGCCAATGGCTGGTGTATTCGTCGCCGTTTGCCGTTTCCTGTTCACCCCGGAATCTCTCCCCTCATGCGCATGCCGCCTAGCCTGCGGCGGCTGTTCCGTTACGCCAGGTGCGTGATGCGCACGGCGAGCCCGGAATCGATCACTTCAAACTCGCTCCACGCCAGTTGCACATCGCCTGCGGCCAGCGGCAAATCCTCGCCGTGATTCCATTGCGACTCGATGATCGCGCCGGGTGCCAGAGCCAGCAGGTTGCGGACGCGAAACTCCCGCACCGGAATGGCCACATCCACTTCCACCGGAAGCCGCGCCACAGTTCCGTCGAATTCGGTTTCGGCTTCGGCCTGCTCTTTTTCGCGCAGCGGAGCGGAAGAGACCAGAGCTTGTTCGGCGGCGCTCTCCGCAGTGCTGTTTGCCGCCGGATTTTGCGCCAGCGTTGGCGTCGGCAATGGATGTGCAGTTGCCATGCGCCCGGTAACGATGCAGAAAGGTGACCAGAAGCAGGACAGAAGGATTGGAGGGATCTAATTGAACTCGGGCTATTGTTGGCAGTCTCTCATCTGAAGACCTTTCAAAGCCGATCGCTGCTAAACTTATAGAGTGAAGGAAAGGCTCGGTTTAGCAGGCCGCCATTTGCCTGGAGCTGACGCCAACCGGGGGCAAAGACGATGTCGAAAGAGAATGGAACGAAACAGATAGCCACAACCGGGCTACGCCTGAAAGTGGGCTTGGCGGAGATGCTCAAGGGCGGCGTCATCATGGACGTGATGAGCGTGGAGCAGGCACGTATCGCGGAAGAGGCCGGCGCGGTGTCGGTGATGGCGCTGGAGCGGGTTCCGGCCATGATACGGGCCGAGGGCGGCGTGGCACGCATGGCCAAGCCGTCACTGATCAAGGCGATTATTCAGGCAGTCACCATTCCGGTGATGGCCAAGGCGCGCATCGGCCACTTTGCGGAAGCGCAGATTCTGCAGGAACTGGGCGTGGATTTCATCGACGAGAGCGAGGTGCTGACGCCCGCTGACGAGGCCCATCATATTGACAAGCATGCTTTTACCACGCCTTTTGTCTGCGGCGCGCGCAATCTGGGCGAGGCCCTGCGACGTATCGCCGAAGGTGCGGCAATGATCCGCACCAAAGGCGAGGCGGGTACCGGCGACGTGGTGCACGCCGTGCAGCACATGCGGCAGATCACGCGCGAGATGCGCCAGTTAACGGTGCTCACCGAGCAGGAGCTTTATGCCGCGGCGAAAGAACTGCAGGCGCCTTACGAACTGGTGCGCATGGTAGCCCAGACCGGCAAGCTGCCGGTGCCGAACTTCTCCGCTGGTGGCATCGCCACCCCCGCCGATGCGGCGCTGATGATGCAGTTGGGCGCCGAGGCCATCTTTGTGGGATCGGGGATCTTCATGAAGGAGCGCGCCACGCCGCTTGACGTGGAAAACAACCCCAAAGAGCGCGAAGAAGCCGTTAGCCGCGCCAAGGCCATCGTGATTGCCACCACCCACTACAACGACCCAAAGATTCTGGCCGAAGTGAGCGAGCAGGTAACCGGAACCATGAAGGGCCTGGCCGCGGCAGCGATCGAGGAGAAGGAATTACTTCAGACGCGCGGTTGGTAAACCCATCATTGGCAGTTCCTAACTGAACGAAGCCGGTCAAATAATTCTGTCCGGTGAATGGATAGTGTGCCGATCCGCGGCGTTGGCGAGACGGCCGCGATGTTCCGTCGAATGATTGGGTTTGAGGTGAATTTGTGAGCAAGGCAGCAAAGCCGTGCATCGGCGTCCTGGCCATCCAGGGCGACTACGCCGCCCACGCCCAAGCCCTGGCTGAGGCTGGCGCCGAGCCTTGCGAAGTCCGCCAGCCGGAGGAGCTTGCCGGGCTCGACGGCTTGGTTCTGCCAGGCGGTGAATCCACCACGATGCTTAAATTCCTCGAAAAGCGCCACTTCTTCAAGGCGTTACAGGACTTCTGCCGGACGATGCCCGTTTTTGGCACCTGCGCAGGAAGCATTCTACTGGCTCGCGAGGTCCGCAGCCCGGCGCAGCGCAGCCTGGGGCTGCTTGACGCGGTGGTGGAGCGCAACGCCTACGGCCGGCAGATCGATTCCAGCATCGAGACGGCCGAAACTTCGCTTCCGGGCGGCCCTCTGGAGATGGTTTTCATCCGTGCGCCGCGCATCGTCGAAATCGGCCCCGGCGTGGAGGCTCTGGCCTATCGCGAGGGCTATCCGACCCTGGTGCGCCAGGGCATGGTAATGGCGGCCACCTTCCATCCGGAGCTTTCCGCCGACCGGCGGGTCCACCGGATGTTTGTCGAAATTGCCGCCGGCATTAGAGCGGTGTGACCCGGATCCCTTTCGGGGCCAATTTCGGTTTCACCGCATGAAACCTGCCGCGCCGCTCGCGCATCTTCCCTTTGGATTTGTGTGTGCGTCCAAGGGAAAGTGGGAGTAATCTTCTCTTCACAGAGAGTTCGCCATGCCTCTGATCTTCACACCTACGCCAGCGGAGACCGAACGGAAGGCGCCCGGGACCGGTGGCAAGCCTCCCGTAGACCGGAGACCAACCGGCGGCGGTGGCGGAGGCGGCGACGACGACTGGCGAAACCAGCATCACGGACCGCGAGAGCTTCTCAACCGCACACGCGCCATTCTTTTCTGTGCTTTAGCTGGCGACATCCTGTTTTTCATTGCGCTGGTGGCCGTGTTTTATGCGCGCCAGGCGGGCACACAATTCGACCCCCGCACGCTGCAGGATGTGAAGGACTGGCATCCCATTCTGCTTCCGCCCATTCTTTACCTGAACACTGCGGCCCTGCTGCTCAGTATCCTGACCATGGAAGTGGCCCGCCGCAACATCTTCCGCGAAATTGATGTGATGGAAGAATGGTTGGGGCTGGGCCAGCCGGCGCTGCGCCGCGCGGTGCCGTGGCTGGCCGCGACGCTTGCGCTGGGTGCGCTGTTTCTCGCGGGGCAGGTCATGGCTTGGCAGCAGTTGACGGTGCGGGGTCTGAGCTTCAATCGCTGGTCGCCGCCAGCGAGCTACTTTTTCTATGTCATCACCGGCGTCTATGCGGCGCATCTGGCGATTGGCGTCCTGGCGCTGGTTGCCTGCCTGTGCCTGCTGGGGCGGCTCAAACACGTCGAGCACCGCCAGATTTTTGTGGATGTGACCGCCTGGTTCTGGCACGTCATGAGCCTCGTCTGGGTGGTGCTGTTGGCGGTACTGGCGTGGGGTCAATAGTCATTTCCCGCAAAATGAATGCCTCTGAGTGAGAACAGATAGACTGTTCGCATGGCGAAGCGGATTGGGGTGCATCTGGGCACGGCAGGCGGCGCGTCGAATGCCATCGAGCGGGCGCGGGAGATCGGTGCGAACACACTGCAAATCTTTTCGGCAAGCCCGCGCACGTGGCGTGCGCCGAAAATCGACCCGAAGCAATGTGAGCGCATGCGCGAGTTGCGAGCCGCTCTCGATGTCGGCCCGCTTGTCATCCACACCAGCTATCTCGTCAACGTTTGCAGCCAGTCGGCGGATGTGCGCAACAAGAGCGTTGCCGCCTTTCGCGGCGAGGTGGAGCGGGCGCTGGCGCTGGGCGCCGAATATCTGGTGCTGCACCCCGGCTCGTGGAAAGGGCTGACGCGCGACGAGGGACTGAAGTTGGCGGCGGACTCCATTCAGCGCGCCATCGACGGGCTTCCATGGCAGGGAACCGGCTTTCATATCCTGATTGAGAACACGGCCGGAGCGGAGTTTTCGCTGGGTGGCAGCTTTGAGCAGGTGGCGGAACTGGTGGCGCGGTTGCGAACCGCGGCGCCGGTGGGCGTTTGCCTGGATACCTGCCACACCCACGTGGCCGGTTACGACATGGTCAGCACCGAAGGCTACCAGGAGACCATGCGGCAGGCCGGTGCGACCGTCGGCTTCGATGCCGTGCGCGTGTGGCACTGCAACGACGCCAAGGCGGAGCGCGGATCGAAGCTCGACCGGCATGAGCACATCGGGCAGGGAACCATGGGCGTGGAGCCATTCCGGTGGCTGCTGAACGACAAGCACTTTGCGCACTGCGCGTTTATCGCGGAAACTCCCTACGACGAGCCAGGCGACGATGAGCGCAATGTGAGAGTACTAAAGAGCATGGTGAAGTAGCGGTGCAGCTTCGTGGTTGATGCGCCTCTCCCGGTTACACTTAAACAGTGATGGCCGAAGAAAAGGAACTGCGCTACGAACCAGCGCCAATTGAGGAAAAATGGCAGCAGCGTTGGGCTGCCGATCCCAAGCTCTACGCGGCGGATGAGGCCGCGTGCGACGAGCCCGCCGCCAAGCCCAAGTATTACGTGCTGGAAATGCTGCCGTATCCCAGCGGCCAACTGCACATGGGCCACGTGCGCAACTATTCGATTGGCGACGCGCTGGCCCGCCACATGTGGATGCGCGGTTACAACGTGCTGCACCCCATGGGCTGGGACGCTTTCGGGCTGCCGGCTGAAAACGCCGCGCTCAAGAACAACACGCCGCCGCGCCAGTGGACCCTCGCCAACATCGCCGCCATGAAGCGCCAGATGATGCGTCTCGGCCTGGGCTACGACTGGGCGACCGAAGTGACGACATGCCTGCCCGAGTACTACCGCTGGAACCAGTGGTTCTTTCTGCGCATGTACGAGAAGGGCCTGGTGTACCGCAAAAAGAGCAAGGTGAACTGGTGCCCCGAGTGCGCCACGGTGCTGGCCAATGAGCAGGTGGTGAATGGCTGCTGCTGGCGGCACGAAGACACGGTGGTGGAACAGCGCGCTCTGGAGCAGTGGTTCCTGCGCACCACCGCGTACGCGCAGGAGCTGCTCGACGGTCTCGACAAGCTGGAAGGCTGGCCCGAAAAGGTGCGCACCATGCAGCGCAACTGGATCGGCCGCAGCGAGGGCACGGAGGTCGATTTCATATTCGAGCGCAGCGCCAAGGAGATTCGCGAGCAGAAAGACGGCGTCACCACGCTCGAAGGCGACCGCGAGCGGGTGCGAATCCGCGTCTTCACCACGCGCGTCGATACCATCTTCGGCGCCACCAGCGTGCAGCTCGCGCCCGAACACCCGCTGGTAAAGGCTCTGGCCGACACCGATTCCGGATTGAGGATGCAGGTCGATCAGTTGATGGAGGAACAGAAGCGGGCCCGCGAGACCGGCGACGTGGCCGCCATCGAAAAGCACGGCGTGCCCACCGGCCACTTTGCGATTAATCCTTACAATGGCGAGCGGGTGCCGGTGTGGGTGGCGAACTATGTCCTGATGGACTACGGCACGGGCGCCATCATGAGTGTTCCCGGTCATGACGAGCGCGACTTCGAGTTTGCGAAGAAGTACGCGATACCGGTCCGGCGCGTCATCGCTCCCGCCGATTCCAGTGCGGAAGAATCGCCGCTGCCGTTTACCAGCGAGGACGGCGTACTGATCAACTCCGGCGAGTTCAGCGGGCTGAGCTGCACAGAGGCGCAGAAGCGCTTGCAGGAAGTGGCCGAGCGCGGCGCCTTCGGCAACGCGACCGTCACGTACCGCCTGAAGGACTGGGGCGTCAGCCGGCAGCGCTACTGGGGCACGCCGATCCCCATGATTCACTGCGAGCGCGATGGCCTGGTTGCCGTACCCGACGATCAATTGCCGGTGATGCTGCCGGAGCAGATTGAAATTACGCAGCAGGGCGGCTCGCCGCTGGCGCGCGTGCCGGAGTTTGTCAACGTCCGGTGCCCCCGGTGCGGCGGCCCGGCGCTGCGCGAAACCGACACCATGGATACCTTCGTCGATTCGAGCTGGTACTTCTATCGCTACACGGACGCGAAGAATGCCGCGGCGCCGTTCGACTCCGCCCAGGCAAGGTACTGGTTCCCCATCGACCAGTACATCGGCGGCGTGGAGCACGCCATTCTGCACCTGATCTACTCGCGTTTCTGGACCAAGGTGATGCGCGATCTGGGGCTGATTGCGAATGACGAGCCGGCGCGGCGGCTGTTTACGCAGGGCATGGTGATCAAGGACGGCGCCAAGATGTCGAAGTCGCGCGGCAACGTGGTTTCGCCGGACGACATGGTGGCGCGCTACGGCGCCGACGCCACGCGGATGTACGCGCTGTTCGCGGCGCCGCCCGATCGCGACCTGGACTGGCAGGAGGATGGCGTGGCCGGCGTCAGCCGCTTCCTGGGGCGCGTTTACCGGCTGGTGGCCAGGCATGCGCCGGCGGCGCGCGCGAGCCGCGGCGAAACAGCGCAGAAGCCTGAAGGTCTTTCGCTGAAGCTGGAGCGGAAGCTGCACCAGACGGTTGCCAAGATCACGCTCGACTTCGAAGGCCGCTGGCACTTCAACACCTGCGTGGCGGCCATCATGGAGCTGGTGAACGAGATGCAGGCGGCCGACGCCGAGCTTGCTTCAGGAGCGGTTGCGGCGCCGATTCTGCATGAGCTGCTGCGCACGCTGGTGCTGCTGCTGGCGCCGTTTGCGCCGTATCTTGCCGCCGAGCTTTGGGAGATGCTGGGCGAAGAGGGCGCCGTGCTGCGCGCGCCGTGGCCGGCGAGCGATCCAGAGCTGGCTAAAGAAGATGAGCTGGAAGTGCCCGTGCAGATCAACGGCAAGCTGGTGGCGGTGGTGCGCGTGGCCGCCGATGCCGACGGCAGGCAGATTGAGCTGGCCGCCCGCAGCGACGAGAAGGTGGTCGCACGCGTGGCGGGCAAGAATGTCGCCAAGGTGATCGTGGTGCCCGGCAAGCTGGTCAATCTTGTGGTGAAGTGACGGCGGGCGGTTGCGGCCCGGGAAAGAACCGCTTTCGAGCCCCCGCTTTCCAGCGCGGGCGGAAACGAGCGAGCCGCTCTTAGCCATTGACTTGAAGCGGTCAGCTTGCCTGGTGAGGGAACCACTTTCAGGTTCGATCTCCGTAGATCCCAGAGCGCGTAGCCCTGAAAGAGGCTATGGCCAAGTCCGGTTCCAGTGCCGGATCCGGCGTGTCTTGTATGGACACTTTGTGTTGGCAAGAAAATACACTGCAAGAAACTCTGTGGAAAAGAAAATATTTGAAGGGGGGGTGGGTCATTCGCGGCTCCGGCGGTTTGGGGCTCGCGGAGCGTGCTCGTGCCGACCGGAGCGGCGGCCAGGCTGCCCGCGATGGCGGGCTGCATGGAGATCAGCGCGCTGGTGGGAGCTTCCGCTGAAGCAGGAGGGATCGGCTCTGTCATGCTCGTGTCCTTTCCAGGGAGATGTTTGGAACTGTTGATGTTTCTATTCTGCGCGGCGGAGCGGAAATTGACTGCAACGGTAAGTTGATGAATGCGCGGAGGTTGGAGTACGCGGGGCTTGACAACCTGCCTGCTGCTGGATGAGTTGGCAGCCGCAAGCGGACGGATGGTGGCGGCTGATCGTCCGGGCTTCGGCGGCCGCGCGCAACGCGGAGCGCAAGCTGCGCCGGCCGTTCGAGCGCTGACGCGCGGGATGGGGGAAGCGTACATGCGCCGCGGCCGGCCGCCTGGAGCGCGCCAAGAAAAAGGCCGGAGCGCGATGCTCCGGCCCGTCCTCATTAGAGAGGAAAACCGTTAGAAGACGAAAGAGGCGTGGAGGTAAATGCGCCGCGCCGAGGAGCCATTGGAGAAGATGCCGCCGGCCAGGTTGGTGGACTCCTCAAAACGGGTATCGGGGACGTAAGTCCCTGTGCTGGTGTCGAGCGTGGGAATGATGCTCCCCGATGGTGTTCCGTAGTTGATGTCGTTGAAGAGGTTGAGCAGGTGCGCGCTGAAGGTGAGCGTGTACTTGCGGCTGATTTCGTGATGGCCATTGATCGCATGGCGGAGCCCGGAGAACGGGTTTCCGAAGCCGTGGAAGCCGCCACGTCCATGCGGGCCCATGGGCGGCCCGCCACCCACTGAGGGGCCTTTGGGACCGACGCCGAAGGCGCGGCTTACGCGCAGATTCATGGCTACCGACGATGGGCTGTTGCCCAAATCGATGGGGACGAGCGTATCGCCCGGTTGCGGATTGACATTCAGGCAACCAAACGAGGTGGCTACATAAGTGGATGAAGTCGACGGACAAAATGAAGAACTGGCGTATGCGGGGCGATCGTTGAAGAAGTTGTCGCCGGTGAGGTCGGTGCTGGTGGTGATGTTGTAGGGATGTCCCTGGTGGGCAAGGAGGAACGGGTTGAAGATGATTCCAAACGGGCCCGTGTAGGTGCCTACGAGGAGAACGAATTGCGGATGAACCCAGTAGGCGCGGCCGTAGTCCTGCATCAGGTCGTAGGAGTTCGAGGGGTTCGATCCTCCTCCGCCATCGGTGTTGGCCACGCTGTAGTTATAGAAGCCAAAGAAACCGAAGTTGCGCGTGAGCTGTGCGTTGAAGTTCACGATGATCTGGTTTTCCTTGAAGATGCCTTCGGAATAGTACTGATCGATGGGGCCGAAGTTGGGATTGGGTCGCGGACCGGTGGTGCTGTTGTAGAAAACCGTACCCGGCAGCGGCTCATAGGCGTTGGCGTCGCGCGTGACCAGACGGTGAACGCCGTACGAGTGCAGATAGGTGAAGGTAAGGGTGGAGTTTTTGGTCAATTGCCGCTCCACCCCGATAGCGAGCATTTCAGTGTAAGGCGAGCGGTAGGTGGGGCTGAGGCTGTCGATTTGCGACGTCCCCGTGGTGGCTGCTCCGCAGGAGGACGGGAAGTTGGGAATGCTGTCCAGGCCGGTGGAACTGAAGCAGGTGGGGTTGTCGATAACATGCTGCTGCTGGTGCAGGGAATTTGGGTTGCCGTTGAATTGTTCGAGATTCATCAGTTGGCCGACCGCGAAGCGGCGATAGAAGAAGCCGTAGCCGCCGCGAATGACGGTCTTTTGCGGGCCGGCTCCCTTATGTCCCGGCGCCCAGGCGAAGTCGAAGCGGGGCGCCCAGTCGGCGTGGTCAGGTACGTGGTTTTGCGTCTCGAAGCGGACGCCGGCGGAGAGAGTGAGATTGGGGGTGGTTTGCCAATCGTCCTCAAAGAAGAGAGCGCCGGTGAACACGTTGCCGGCAAAGTCCTCGGGACCGGTGGTGTAGTCGAGCTTGATGGGGGTGCAGACCTGACCGCTGGGGCAGGCGGCCGCGATCTCCGAAATCGTTTCGCCCTTTGCCAGACCGTTCAAGGTATCCAGATAACTGTTCAGCGACTGGAAGTCGAAGGAGCCGTTGAAGCCGCCGTTTGTGGTGATGTTTTCGCTGTCGTCGAAATCCCAGGTGCCGAAGTTGAAGGTCTGATGGCCCGCGGTGAGCGTGGCGAAGTCCTGGAACTCGTAGTGATTGTGATACATGGAAAAATGCTGCGCCGAGTCGCCGCCGGCGGTGAAGAAGGTGGGCACGACGACCGATGGGGTGACGCTTGCCGGATTTTCAAGACTGTTGGCGCGCCGGAACTCGAAGCGGGTTTCATTGACCAAGTTGCTGTTGATGATCTGCGTGTCGTCGAATTCAAAGATGTTTTCGGTTGAAGTCGCGGAATGGGCCTGGGAAGGCAGGCTGGTGGATCCGGCCAGGCTGTTGGTCTGGTTGGTGCGGAAGTACTGGTAGAGCAGGCTCAGGGTGTTGTTCTGTCCCAACTGCAGGTCGATGCGCGGGGAGATGTTGGTGTAAGTCCCCGGGCTGAGCAACCCGCCGGCCTGCGTGGCTTCCACGTAGGCATTGGTGGTCGGGTCGAAGACCGCGGTCCGCGCCGTATAAATGTCGTCATTCTGCAGGTTGCGCTGTTGCCCGCTGAAGAAATACGAGGCGTTCTTCGCGATCGGGCCGCTGACGGTTCCATTGAACATGTAGCTGTGGTAGGAGGGAATGGCTCCGGTGAAGGGGTTGAGAGTGTTGAACGCGCTGTCATTGCCCATCACAAACATGCTGCCGTGAAAGGACGCGGAGCCGGGCTTGGTGAGAATCTCAATGCGCCCATAACCCAGCTTGCTGTATTTGGCGGAAAAGGGATTCTGATTGACGACGATGCGTTCGATTGCCGATTTGGGAGGCAGTTGGCCGCCGGTGAAGCCGTCAATGTAAATCTGCCCGCCGCTGGGGCCGGCGGATGGGCCGGCGAGCGCCTGCAACTCGTTGGCGAGTTCGCTGGGGTCGTTGGAAAGGGTATTGAGCTTCTTGCCCGTAATAACCATGGAGTTGGTGTTCGCGGAGGGCGCAGTGCTGACCGAGAGGCCGGATTCAGTGGCATGGACATGCACCTGTTGCTGGGCCACTTTGAGCGTCAGGGTGATGTTGGCAACTTTGATTTGGCCGGCGGCCAGCGCGAAGGCAGGCGAGGTATAGAAGGTGAATCCCGGCACCTGGGCTTCAACGATGTACTTGCCCGCGGCGAGGCCGGTTACCGTGAAGTTGCCTTTGAGATCGGCATAGACCTTCTTGACGGTCACTCCGAGAGCGTTGGTGACGATGATCTGGGTGCCGGGAATGCGCGCACCGGTGGGATCGGCGACGTAGCCTTCAAGCGTCGCAGTGGACGCCGCATGAGCAGGCGCAGCCTTCTGCGCCCGCGCCTTTGCGCTGGCGAAACCAAGAATGCAGGTGGAAAGAAAAATGACGAAAAAAAATCTCTTAATCTGCACGTCTCCCTCTGGGTCCTTATGAAGAGTGTTCTTGCGCTTACAGAATTTCCGTTTTTTTGAGCGGCAGAGGGCCACTCAAATATCCGCCGGCTTACGAGCGGATTCTTGTCCCTCAGGCTTCGCGCAGCTTGCCGAAGCCGGTTCTGATCGGCCCATTCTGACCGTGGTTGCCGATACGCCGTTAGCGACCGAAGTGACCGCGAGTATCACGGCACCGTGCTCTTGGAGATCGGCGAGCCGGGTTCGGGCGCGCGGAGAAGAATTAGCGCGGATACGTACAGCCGCGTTGGCTTTCCATATTGTTTGGCCTCCGCAATGCGTCTCAATTTTGGGAAGGTTGCGCGATCTAGCGTTTTAATTTCAATCGCAACCGAATTTCAATCGTGGAAATAATTACTTCCTAAAAATTAGACGAAGTTCATTAGCGGAAAGACCCCTGGGCTCTGCGTGCTGCCGGAACAGCAGGCCGGCAGCGGTGGCCGCCATTTGATATGGCGAGGCGCGCTAAAGCGTAAGGCGCTTAAAACATGGGTGTTATGGCCACGGAAGCCTCATTTATCCCAAACTGTACTTCTCCTGCTGCAGGGGATTGGAATCAAGGAAGTTACTGCGGCGAAGGCAGAAATCAGCGGTTGCAGAGGTGCTGCCCTTGCGCGGGCATAGGCAGCGCTGATCCGGCTATGCGCTGGCGCAGAAGGTCGCTGCCGATTGAGGGGTGCCTGGAAGCGGAAGGCATTCGCAGGCGCCGGAAATATTGACCAGCTCAATGGCGGAAGTGGCGCATTCCGGTAAAGACCATGGCGATGCCCAGCTTGTCGGCGGCGGCGATTACGTCCTGGTCCTTGACCGAACCGCCGGGCTGGATGACGGCGGTGGCGCCGGCCTTGGCGACAGCTTCCAGTCCGTCCGGGAACGGGAAAAAGGCATCGGAGGCGGCGACGGCGCCGGACAGCGGCAGTACGGCCTTCATGGCGCCGAAGCGGGCGGCGTCGACGCGGCTCATCTGGCCGGCGCCGATGCCCAGGGTCTGGCCGTCGCGGACATAGACGATGGCGTTGGATTTGACGTGCTTGCAGACGCGCCAGGCGAAGAGCAGGCTGCGCAGTTCCTCCGCCGAGGGCGGACGCCATGTGACTACCTTCAGTTCGGATTCGATGACGCGGCCGGTGTCGGCGTCCTGCAGCAGCAGGCCGCCGGAGACGTGCTTGACGACGGGCTGCGCCGGCGCGGGACGGACTTCGACTAGGCGCAGGTTCTTTTTGGCGGCGAAGCGTTCGCGGGCTTCGGGCGTGAAGGATGGAGCGGCGATGGCCTCGACGAAGAGTCTGACGATCTCTTCGGCCGCAGCGCCGTCTACGGGGCGATTGAGACCGATGACCGAACCGAAGGCCGAGACGGGGTCGCAGGCCAGAGCTTTCTGGTAGGCGTCGAGGAGGTTTTCACCGAGGGCCGCGCCGCAGGGGTTGGTGTGCTTGACGATGATGGCGGCGGGCTCTTCGAACTCCTGCACCAGGTCCCAGCAGGCGTCGAGATCGACGAGGTTGTTGAAGCTGAGCTCCTTGCCCTGGAGCTGCGTGGCTCCGGCGACGCCGAGGCCCGAACCGTCAGCGTAGAGTGCGGCGCGCTGGTGGGGGTTTTCGCCGTAGCGAAGCGGCTGGGCGAGCGGGAAGTTGATGCGTAGCGTGGTGGGCAGCGCGGAGGCGTCGGGTGCGGCCGGCGCATCCGGCGCGGGAGCGTCGGCGATGCGGTCGAGAGTGGCGGCGATAGCTGCATCGTAGGCCGCGGTGAGGGCAAAGGCCTGGCGGGCCAGCCGCCAGCGGGTGGCCCGGCTCAAGGCGCCCTGGGAACTCTTCAACTCGCCGATAAGCGCGGCGTAATCCTCGACGCGGGTGACGACGGCGACGTCTTCAAAGTTCTTGGCGGCAGAGCGGACCATGGACGGGCCGCCGATGTCGATATTTTCGATGAGGTGGCCGAAGGCTACGCCGGGCTGTGCGGCGGTCTTCTCAAAGGCGTAGAGATTGACAACAACCATGTCGATGGGGGCGATGCCGTGGGCGGCGACGGCGGCTTCGTGGCCGGCGTCGCCGCGCTTGTAGAGCAGGCCGCCGTGGACCTTGGGGTGCAGCGTCTTGACGCGGCCGTCAAGCATCTCCGGGAAGCCGGTCAATTCGCTGATGTCCTTGACCGTGAGGCCAGCGTCGCGGAGGGTGCGCGCCGTTCCGCCGGTGGAGACCAGCTCGACGCC
The DNA here is from genome assembly GCA_021803035.1 of Acidobacteriota bacterium. Lineage (GTDB taxonomy): Bacteria > Acidobacteriota > Terriglobia > Terriglobales > Acidobacteriaceae > Telmatobacter. Next base: position 32,858 of record JAJZME010000038.1, read on the forward strand.
GGAGGCGGCAAGCGCCCGGGCAAACTCCACCAGACCGGTTTTGTCGGTTACGCTGAGCAATGCGCGCCGAATCTGCTTCATTCCACTGGTTTCCAAACCCACCATTCACCTCGTGTTTGATTTGCCGCGCCGGTGCCCGGAGTTCCGTTGCAGGTGAGACGGCGCAGGTGTGGAGCAAACTCCAGACTACATGAAAGAAGAGGGAAATCGCGGTGGGCATGAGGCCGCAGACTACGCCGCGCGGCGGTTGGTTGAGGCAGCCAACAACATTACTGAAAATGCTTTAAAGTAAAGAAATGGGCAGCTATTCTTCGGCTCCTCAACCGGAAATCTTGTCGCCGGGCAGAGAAGCTACGCCGCGGCCGCCAGTTCGCCGCCGGCGTCCGCTGTGGGCCGTGTCTCCGGCGACGAATCTGCTGGTGGGCATCAACTGCGCTGTGTTTCTGGCCATGGTGGCGCACGGCATCAGCTTCTGGATGCCGACCGGGCTGCAGATTCTGCAATGGGGCGCGACCAATGCGGGGCTGGTGCTGCTTGGCGGGGAGTGGTGGCGGATCGTCACCGCCATGTTTGTCCATGTGGGTTTCTGGCACATTACCCTGAACATGTGGTGCCTTTGGAACATCGGGGTTCTGGCCGAACCGCTGATGGGTTCGGCGGGCGTCATTGCCGTCTATCTGCTCACCGGCGCCGCGGGCAACCTGCTTTCCACGTTTATCAACTGGTGGAGTTACTACCCGGACTGGGTGAAGTATCACGATATCGGCGTCTTTCCCGCATGCGCCGGTGCCTCGGGGGCCATCTTTGGGCTGGCAGGCGCGCTGATTGTGCTGCTCAAGCCGCAGCGGTTGCCGATGGTGCCGCAGTGGGAGCTGAAGAAACTGCGCCGGTCGGTGATCTACTTCGCGGTCATCAACCTGGTGCTTGGCCTAGGCATTTTTGTGGGCGCGGCGGCTATGCACTCCGGATTCAGCATCGATAATATGGCGCACATCGGCGGGTTTGGGCTAGGCATTCTCTTTGCGCTTCCCATGGTGCCCAAGCTGGGCGCGTCGAAACAGGACTTCCAACGCAGACTGCGCATTGCAGTGGTGATGACCACCGGCCTGCTGGTGCTGTTCGGATTTTTCCTGGCGCAACTGCCGCGGGGATGAGCCGGTACACCCGGGAATTGTGGTGGTGAACCGGGGGGCGTCAGCCGTGGCAACCCTCGCGCAACCCGTGCGGCGCCACGGACGGCGGGCCTTTTCAGCCGGGGCTATCGCGTCGCCGTGGCGGCGAACTTCTTGACCATTGCCAGCAGCAGCTTGCGGTCGCTGTCGTTCAGATTGGAAGAGTAGCGGCGAATCTGCGTGAGAAAGCGCAACTCCTCATCGGAGAGCTTATGGTTGTCGATCTGCCGGCCCAGGGAATCATCCACGAAGAACTGAGCGATGGACAGATCGAGCGCGAGGGCGATCTTCGACAGCGTGTCGAGCGAGGGCACGGTGTGGCCGTTCTCAACCCGTGAAAGGTAGCAACGAAGGAGCCCGGTCTTCTTCTCGATGTCTCCTTGCGACAAACCCTTCTGAAGCCGGAATGTGCGAATCGCGGTGCCGATTTTCATGGTGGGAACTTTCCTGTCCGGGGAGTCACCAGGCCCAGTTACGCCACGACGCTTGAGTAACTGTTGACTCAATAGTTAACATGTGCGGACATTGAATGCAAGTGCCGATTGTGGTTCTTCCTCTACTGAGACGCGCTGCCAAGCTCGCATGGCTTTGCAGGCTTGGAGCGGCTGGCAGCAACAGGAGGCCTTGGTCCATATGACGGGCAACTGTTGCAGAAAGACGCAAGGCGCCGTATCTATTTTGTGAACATGCGGGTTTGTGAACATGGGGGTGGTTTGGCCTGACTGCCGAAATTGTCTCTATTCGCGGGCGGGAGCGTAAACCCGGGAAGCGCCGCAACCGTCAGCTAGTACGAGCAAGTTGCGCAAGGGAGACGGAATGCGCCGGCAAGTCAAGCGGTGGATTGTTGCAGTTGGGTTCGTTGCAGGCTGCGGAATCGCCGCATGGGCGCAGGCGAGTGCGCAGCTTGCATTGCATGCGCAGCCGCAGGCTGAAACCGCGGCGGGCGGTCAGGTACACGGCGTGGTGCGATGCGGCAAGGTTCCGCTGCCGGGCGTAACCGTGATCGCCGAGAACACGCTGACCGGAAAAAGCTACTCCACGACGAGCGACATCAATGGCATCTGGTCGATGAGGATTCCGCAGGACGGGCGGTATGTGATCCGGACGGAGTTTGCGGCGTTCGCTCCGGCCTACGGCGAGGCGCTGTTGAATGCGACGGGCCGCGATCGCACGGTGGATCTGGAACTGATGCTGGCTTCGCGCGCCGCCGCGCAGGCGCAGCAGCAAAGCCGGCCGGGCACAGAGGAGCAGATGATCCAGCAGATGGCCGGCGACGGCGCCGAAAGCCTGAGCCTGATGAGCGCCATGGGCGGCGATACGGACACGGGCGCGGGCGCGGCAGGCGACAGCGGCGCGGCGCTGCCCTCGGTGGCCACCGATTCCGACTTCAGCGATGAGTCGGTAGCGGTGAGCGGGCAGTCCGGGCAGGTGAGCCCGCTGGCCGGCATCGGTCTGGACGAACTGCACGGGCGCATGGGGCCGATGCCTGGGCGGCCCATGGCGGGCGGTCTCTTTGGCTTCGGCGGCGGTTTCGGCGGTGGTTTCGGCGGCGGTTTTGGCGGACCCATGATGATGGGCGGCCGAGGCGGATTCAGGGGCGGACGCTTTGGCGGACACGGGCACTTTCGCGGCTTCAACCCCGCGCAGCCGCACGGCGCGATTTTCTGGAATGGAACCAATTCAGCGGTCAATGCGCTGCCGTTTGCGCTGCGCGGCCAGTTACAGCAGCAGCCGGCCAACGGCACCAATCGCTTCGGTCTCACGTTCATGAGTGCGCCCTATCTGCCCGGCTTGACCAAGCCGAGCGGCAAGGACACGGTCTTTCTTTCGCTCTCGGGCCAGCGCGGTTCCACGCCGCTGGATGAATACGCCACCCTGCCCACGGACGCCGAGCGGGCGGGCGACTTTTCCGCCACTGGCCTGCCGCCGATCTACGATCCCACCACCGGCCAGCAGTTTGTCTTCGCCGGCACGCCGAACGTGATTCCGCCCACGCGCATTGCTGCGCAGGCCCGGGCGCTGCTGAAGTATTATCCCGAGCCGAATCTGGCCGGCGCTGACGTTGTAAACAATTACAACTACCATCTGCTTACCACCCAGCAGTCGAACATGACGAGGTTTGGCGCCCGCTATATGCGCAGCCTGGGCAAGAACGCCATGATGCCCGGCGGACGCTTTGGCGGCTTCCGAGGCAGAGGGCGCGGCTTTGCGAATCAGGGGCTTCGGCAGAGCATCAACTTCAACTACAACTGGGCCCATTCGGCCTCGGATGAGGTGAATCTCTTCCCGGAGCTGGGCGGAAAAGCGTCAACCGATTCCTACTCGCTGCAGGCGGGATATGTGATTGGCTATCACCAGTGGACCAGCATGTTCCACGCCAACTGGAACCGCAGCAACAGCCGCATCACCAATTTTTTCACCAATACCGGCAACGATGTCGCGGCGATGGCCGGGATTGTTGTCCCCAACGATGTGCCGCTCAACTACGGCCTGCCCAATGTGACGCTGAGCAATCTGCAGGGGCTGTCGCAGACTCAACCGAGCTTTGGCCTGTCGCAGACGATTTCCATCTCGGAGATTGTGATCTGGAGGCACGGAAAGCATAATGTGCGCTTCGGTGGCGATTACCGGCGCGTACACCACGACTTTCTGGCCGGCTCCAATCCCACGGGCAGCTTCACCTTCACCGGATGGTTCACCGAAGACGCGGCGAAGGACGCGAACACCGGCGCGTCGATGGCCGATTTTCTGCTCGGCTATCCGCTTTCGACCAGCATTAACTCGTCATTGAGCAAGAGCTATCTGCGTGACAACGTGCTCGACGGCTTTGCGCAGGATGACTGGCGGCTGCTGCCCTATCTGACCCTGATGTATGGTCTGCGCTATGACTACTACGCGCCGTACACGGAAAAGTTCGGGCATCTGGCGGAGGTGGCCACCAACCCTGCCGAAGGGTTTACCCGCCAGACGGAGATCGTCTCCGGCGCGGCAGGCTATCCGGAAGGATTGGTCTTTCCGTTCCACAAGGGATTTTCGCCGCGCGTGGGGCTGGCGTTGCGCGTGCCAAAGCTGAAGGAGACCGTGGTCCGCGCGGGCTTCGGCATGAACTATACCGTGGGTGAGTACGGCACCTTTGCCAACCTGATGGCACACCAGCCACCTTTTACCAACCAGCAGACCAATAACGAGGTAAGTCCAGCCAACCAGATTGTGGGCGCCTGTGACCAGACCACGCCGCCAACCTGTTTTACGGCCGGATTTCCCGCGCCGGCCAGCGTGGGCAATTACGCCATCGATCCTCACTACGGAATGCCTTACGTCGAGGTGTGGAACCTGGATGTGCAGAAGACGCTGCCCTGGGGCGTGGTGCTGAACCTGGGATATAACGGCTCGAAGGGCAATCATCTGGACATAACCAGCGCGCCGCGCGCCACGCCGGACAGCCCGCTCACCGATCCGGCGAATCTGGCGTTCACTTACGATCAGGCGGCGGCTTTCTCGAAGTTCGAGGCAGGTACAGTGCGGGTGTTCAAGCGGCTGAGCGGCGGCGTGGCCATGAGCGCCTATTATCAGTACGCCCACGCCACCGACAATGCCGGCTCGGTAGGCGGCGTGGCGGGCGCAAGCGCGCAGAACTGGCAGGATCTGGCCGCCGAGGAAGGGAATTCGAGCGGCGTAGCGCGGCACAGGGTCAGCGGCAATTATCTCTACGAGCTGCCCTTTGGCCAGGACAAGCGCTGGGCTACCTCGGGAGCCAGCTCGCATGTTCTGGAGGGATTTTCGGTCTCGGGAACCTTTACGTTCGCCAGCGGCGATTATCTTTCGCCCGGCTTTGTGCCCACCGCGCAGAGCGTGACCTGCGGCAATGCGGGCGCGCTGCGGCCCAATCTGAACCCCGGAGCTTCCGTGACGGCGGGCGGCGGCTCGTTGCGTCGCTGGTTCAATACCTCGGCCTATGCGGCTCCTTCGGCCACCGCGGGATATTGCAACTACTTCGGCAACGCGGCGCGCAACTCGATTGAAGGGCCGGGAACGGTGGAAAACGATATGTCGCTCTCCAAGACGATGCAGTTAGGCGACACGCGCAGCATGGAGATGCGGGCCACGATCAACAATGTCTTCAACACGGTGCAGTATGCGGGCGTGAATACGACTTATGGCTCGCCGACCTTCGGGCAGGTAACTTCCGTGGGAGCCATGCGGGCGTTTCAGTTTACGGCGCGATTCAGGTTTTAGAAGAGTTCCGCGTGAGTTAGTAAGTCAGAGGACGATGGCCGGTGAGAGTGAGCGGGGAAGTTATGGCGCGTTGGGCATGGCGAGTGGCGGCGGGGACGGCGATGCTGGCGATGGCGTTGCAGGCGCGCGGGCAGAACCCGCCGCGGGTGACCGGCACGCCGCAGGGCGGCTACGTTCTGAAGCTGAACAGCGACCTGGTGCTGACAAATGTGGTGGCGATCGACAAAAAGACCGGGCAGATTGTGCGCGGCCTGAAGGCGGGCGATTTTCGCGTGTGGGAGGATGGCAAGCCGCAGCATATCTCCACCTTCGATTTCCAGAGCGTGGAGATGGCCACGCCGCTCAATGAGGCCATGGTAAGCGGGATGTCCGTGGCGCCCAGCGGCAGCAAGGCGGTTGTCGTGACCAATCCGCAGCAGTTGCGGAATCACCGCCTGATTATTCTCTTTTTCGATCTGACCTCGATGCAGCCAGAAGACCTGGATCGCGCGGTGGATGCCGCCAAGACATTCCTGCGCACCAAAATGCAGCCGGCCGATCTGGTGGCGCTGGTTTCTCTCGGCGATACGCTCAGCGTGGATCAGGATTTCACCGCCGACAGGCAGGCGCTTGTCAGCGAAGTGGGCGCGTACAACGGCACCGAGGGCCAGGGCTTTGCCGAAGGCGCTACGGGCAACTCGAACCAGGTGGAGGACACCAGCAGCTACACGCCGGACCAGAGCGAGTACAACGACATCAACACCGACCGCGAGCTGTTCGCGATACGGTCCATTGCCGACTCGCTTGCCGGCATACCGGAGAAGAAATCGATGCTGTACTTTTCCGGCGGCATCCAGCGCGACGGCATCGAGAACGAAGCTTCGATGCGCGCGGCGACGAATGCCGCGGTGCGCGCCAACATGGCCATCTACAGCGTGGACACGCGGGGACTGCAGGCCATCTCGCCGCTGGGCGACGCGTCGACCGGGAGCCTGCGCGGCAACGCTGCCTATAACGGCGGCGCGCTGATGAACAACATGAACGCGAACGCCGCCACGCAGGAGGTGATGGACACGCTGAGCCGCGAGACCGGCGGCAAGGCGTTCTTCGACTCCAACGACTTCGCTCCGGCCTTCGCGCAGGTCGAGCACGACACGTCGGCCTACTACGCCATCGGCTACCGCTCGACGGACACGGCGCGCGACGGCAAGTATCGCCGCTTGAAGATCACGGTGGACAGGCCCGGCGTCAAGCTCGAATACCGGCGGGGCTACTACGCGGCGGCGGATTTCAAGCACTCCAACCGCCAGGAGCGCGAGCGGGAGCTTGAGCAGCAGTTGGCCAGCGACCTGCCGGCCACCGACATCGCGGTTTATATGGACGCCGGTTATTTTCTGCTGGGCGGCAACCGTTACTATGTGCCGGTGTCGCTGCTGGTGCCGGGCTCGCAGATTCCGTTTGTGAACGGCGGCGACAAGGACAAGGCCACGCTGGACATCATCGGCGAGGTGATCGACGCCGTGAAGCGGCCCGTGGGCGAGGTGCGGCAGACGGTGAAGCTGAATCTGGACCCGTCGCTGAAGGCGCGGCAGAAGAATATCGAGTACACCACCAGCTTCATTCTGCCGCCGGGCAAGTATGAGATGAAGTTTGTGGTGCGCGAAAACCAGACCGGGCGCATGGGCTCGTTTGTGGCCGCGATTACGCTGCCGGATTTGAAGAAGGCGCCGCTGAAGATGAGCTCGATTGTGCTGGCATCGATGCGCGAGCCGAGCAGGAAAAGCGATCCGCTGGTGCGCGACGGCGAGGAGTACGTGCCCAACATCAGCCATGTTTTCGGGCAGAATCAGCACCTTTACCTGCTTTACGAGGTCTATGATCCGGCGCATGCAAAGCCGGGTGTGAATGAGCCGCCGGGCGCAAAGCGTGGCATCAACGTGCTGAGCAGCCTGGAACTGATCCAGGGCTCGACGAAGGTCTATGAGACGCCGATTGTGCGGGCAAGGTCGGTCAACGTAAGGGGGCGCGATGCGGTGGCGTTCGAACTGGATGTGCCGCTGGCGGGGCTGAAGCCCGGACAGTACCTCTGCCAGTTGAACGTGATCGACGATGCGGCGGGCAGCTTTGCCTTTCCGCGCTTTGCGCTGCTGGTGCGCCCGCCGCACGCCGGCGCGGGCACGCAGGAAGCCGCGGCTCAGCGTCCGGCGGCGGGCAAGGCGGAGTGAGCCGTGCGCGGCCGGCCGGGCGCATTTGCATATTTTCGTGTCGTGAAATGGCTGGCGCGGGAACCGGGCGGGAACAGTCGATAAAATCAACGTATGATAGTCTCCGCACAAGACCGCGCCCGCAAGATCAAGATCGTTCTCTTCGACGTCGACGGCGTTCTCACCGATGGCGGCATCTGGCTGTTTCCCGCGCCCGCGGCCAGCAGTCCGGCCACGCAAGGTCACATTGCCGCAATGGAGAGCAATGGCGGCTTCGCCATTTCGTCCACCAGCATGGTTGAGGCCAAAGGCTTCAACGCGCATGACGGCACAGCCATCTCGCTGGCCCGGCTGGGCGGCCTGAAGTGCGGTGTCATCACCAAGCGCATCAGCGAAACCGTGGCCCTGCGCGCCCGCGATCTGCGCCTGGAGTTCGTCTACATGGGCCAGGCCTATAAAATGAAGCCCATCCGCGAGATCATGGCCAAGGAAGGCGTGACGCTGGAGGAGATCGCCTATGTGGGCGACGACGTGATCGACCTGCCGGCGATGCGCGAGTGCGGCTTTGCGGTGGCCGTGGCCAATGCCCGCGCACGGGTCAAGGCCGAAGCGCATTATGTGACGCCGAACAGCGGCGGCCACGGCGCGGCACGCGACGCCATTGAGTTCATTCTGGAGGCGAAGGGTGTGCTCGACCAGTGCATTGAGGCCTACATCGACGAGCGCAACCCGATTCCTGCGTCCATGGACATTGGCAGGGGCGGCGATCTGAAGTAAGGCGGGTTCGACAATGGACGGCAAGAAAAGAGCTGTAGTTCTGCTGAGCGGCGGCCTGGATTCGGCGACGGTTCTGGCCATCGCGCGCAGCCAGGGATACGAAATCTACGCGCTCTCGTTCTTCTACGGGCAAAGGCATGTGTGGGAACTGGACGCTGCCAAAAACGTGGCCGCAGCGCTGGGCGTGACCCAGCACCGCATCGCCGAGATCGATCTGCGGATCTTCGGCGGCTCGGCGCTGACCGATGAGGAGATCGACGTGCCCAAGGGCCGGGCGATGGACGAGATGACGCATAGCATTCCCATCACCTATGTGCCGGCGCGGAATACGATCTTCCTCTCCTTTGCGCTGGCATGGGCCGAAGTGATCGAGTCGAGCGATATCTTTATCGGCGTCAACGCGCTTGATTATTCGGGCTACCCCGATTGCCGGCCGGAGTTTATCGAGGCGTTTGAAAAGCTGGGGAACCTGGCCACCAAGGCCGGCGTGGAGGGCCGTCTGAGGCTGAAGATTCACACGCCGCTGATCGCGCTGACTAAAGCGCAGATTATCGCCCAGGGAGTCAAACTGGGCGTGGATTATGGCCTGACCAGCAGTTGCTACGATCCGTCGCCGGCGGGCGAGCCATGCGGGGAATGCGACTCCTGCCTGCTGCGGCGGAAGGGATTCCGCGAGAATGGGATGGAGGATCCGCTGCGGTACCGGAGAGGCGGCTTCTAGCTTTCAGATGTCAGATCTCAGCCTGTTTTTCAGGTGCTGGCGCTGATTCATCCTGGCGGGCCGTTACTTTGGCGCCGGGCTGTTCGACAAAAGCTGGAAGCTTGAAGCTGAGAGCTGGAAGCTTGCTATGGGTTACGCCGTTAAAGAGATCTTCTACACGCTGCAGGGCGAAGGCGCGCAGACGGGGCGGGCCGCGGTCTTCTGCCGGTTCGCGGGGTGCAATCTGTGGTCGGGGCGCGAGGCGGACCGGCAAACGGCGATCTGCAAGTTCTGCGACACGGACTTTGCCGACGTGAACGGTCCGGGCGGGGGGCGGTTTGGATCGGCCGGCGAACTGGCCGCGGCAGTTGAAGGAAAATGGCCAGCCGGCGCGGCTTGCGGCAGACGATTCGTGGTTTGCACCGGCGGCGAGCCGCTGCTGCAACTGGACGCCGCCTTGCTGGAGGCGCTGCACAGGTGCGGCTTCGAGATTGCCGTGGAGACCAACGGGACCATCGCCGCGCCGGATGGCGTGGACTGGCTCTGCGTCAGCCCCAAGGCGGGCGCGGAGCTGATCCAGAAGGCCGGCGACGAGCTGAAGCTGGTTTATCCGCAGGCCGGCGCTGAGCCGGAAGAGTTTGAGGAGCTGCCATTCCGGCACTTCTTCCTGCAGCCGATGGACGGGCCCAGCCGGGGCGCCAACACAGAGCTTGCCCTGCGCTATTGCCTGGAACATCCGCGGTGGCGGCTCAGCCTGCAGACGCACAAGATCCTGGGCATTCCCTGAGGCGCGGCCGGCTCCGGCCTTTGCGATCCGCGGCCCCAGTGCCAGGCCCGCTCCGTGACCGGGAACACATCGGCGCGTCCCGGTGTCTAAGACAATAGAGTGCACGGGGTACATTGTTCTTGTAGAATTACCCGTCTCCCGCGCACTCCATGGCAGCAGCGGTTTCCCGGTGGCGACTTTTGGGATTGCCGGGAGAGTGGCCGCATTGAAAAACAGGGGCAATTGGCGTCCGGCGGCAACGCTGGCGGAATTTTCAACAGATGCCAAAAGTACCCCGGTTGCGGTAAGGTGGGAGCACATTGTGTTGCAGGCGGACCTCACCATGGGCAATGTTGCCAGCGCGCTTACGCTCCAAACCGAAGAGGCGGCTCTGATCGAGGAACTGAAAGCCGGCTCCGAGGAGGCGTTTGCGTGGTTAATTACGCGTTATCATCAGCCGATTTATTCTCTGTTGGCGCGCACTGTTCACGACCGCGCCGATGCTGCCGATCTCACTCAGGATGTATTTGTCAAGGTTTTCAGAAAGATAGGAAGCTTTCACGGCGAATCCTCCCTGCGTACGTGGATTTACAGGATCGCCCTGCACGAGGCGTCGAATCAGCGGCGCTGGTGGGTAAGACACAAGCAGCAGGAAGTCCCTATTGAGCAGGAAGTTATGGAATCCGAGTCGAGCTCCTCGGTGCGCCTGAAGGATATGCTGGTTGATCCCACCGAATCGCCGCTCGACGTGGCCGAGCGGGAAGAGAGCCGGGAACGGGTTGAACGGGCGCTGCAGGCAGTTCCGGAGCCATTTCGGACCACGCTTATCCTGCGCGACATCGAAGGCTTCGTCTACGAGGAAGTGGCGGAGATACAAGGGGTGAGCCTGGGAACGGTGAAATCAAGGCTGGTGCGTGGGCGCTCCTGTTTGCGGGGGCTTTTGAACGCACCGAAGCCGGGCGTGTATCCGGCGAAGCCGGCAGGAATCGGAATGCCCCTGGGAGAGGAGGCGCGATGATGGTCTGCAGTGCGGTGCAAGAGAAATTTACCGACTATCTGGATGGCCGATTGAACGGGATGGAGATGCAGAACATCTCCGCACATCTGGATGGTTGCAGAGCATGCGCCCGCGAGTGGGATGCGCTGTGCGGCGTACAGACCTCGCTCGCCGAACTCGGCCCCGTGCCGGAGCCGAATGATCTCCTGTTGAGGATTCGCATTGCAGTGAGCCGGCAACACGCGCGGACGCGGCAGAAGCGGTTTGAAGCCTTGACATTGGCATGGAAGAACACGATAGGCCCGTTCCTGCTACAGGCGTCGGCGGGATTTGCGAGCGCGGTGTTGCTGCTGGGAACGGTTGCCGTGATGGTGAGCATGTTTGCGCAGCCGCAGCCTGTGATGGCCAGCAATGACGTGCCGCTGGGAGTGGCTTCGGCGCCACGGCTGATGTACCTGTCAACCGGCGTAGGCTCGGACAATATCGGCGTCGCCTCGAACCCGGTGGTGGTCGAGGTCTACATCAACGGCGAGGGCCAGGTGTACGACTATCGCATTGTCTCCGGCCCCTCCGACCCGGCGACACGCGTCGAGGTGGAGAATCTGCTGCTGTTGAGCCGCTTTCAGCCGGCTCGCTATTTCGGCCGTCCGGTGCGTGGTCTGGCGGTACTGTCGTTTTCGGGCGTTTCTGTGCGCGGATAAGGATGTTAAGGGCTTAGAGATGCCGGGCGCAGGGACAGGAAGAGCCCGGCAACCGCAACTTGCGCTCTGAACTCGCAGGCCTCGGCGGGCGCAATGCCAGAAATCCGCAACTTGAAGAGAAAACCTCCATCCGAATGGACTGCGGTCCGCGTCCCGGGAGCTACGGTTCGTCCCGTTTGACCCGGTGAGCGCGTCTAGCTAGACTTGCAGGCAGGGATTCTCCATGAAGTTGTGCACAATCCGACCGGTCGCGGCATTTTCGGTTGCAGTTCTCTGCCTGTGGGCCGGTCTGGCGACCGCCAAGGCGTATGCTCAATACTCTGACAGCAGCACGTCGCAGGGTCATAGCTCATCCTCAACTTCTCCTTCAATTTCCGTTCACGCTCCGCCGCCTCCGCACAATTATGAGGCGGAGAGAACACCTTCGCTGGTCAACCCGGCCGGCCCCACGATCTCGCTGATCAGCGCCGAGCCAGTGTTCTACATAGCCTCGGCTTTGAACGCGTGCGGTTACGATGAAGGCCTCAACGCGAGCGACCCCATCCGTACATGGGTCCGGGGAAAGATCGATCAGGCGCTGGTGGCCAGCTCAACGGCTCGCGCGGCGCGGCAGAAGATGTGCCTGTTCATCGATCAGCACGATACGACCGGCACCAACCAGGATGTTGCGCAGTACATTTCGCTCTCCCTCTACCTGAACCAGCCGCCGATTCTGGGGCTCACGGTCCCCAAAAAGGACCTGCCGCCTGACGCGGTGCGGGTGCTTGGGATTGTGCCCTTGATCAAGCAGTTTGCGGCGGCCGTGGACCTGAACGGCATCTGGCTGGTCGCGCGCAGCACCTACGATCATGAAGTAGATATCCTGCACAATCCCGTATCGCAGATGATCGTGCAGACGGATTCGTATCTGAAAATGCCGGCCGAGGCCTACACGGGGCGGCGCTTCATCGTGGTGGTCGAGCCGATGCTTTCACCGAACGTGGTGAATGCGCGCATTTACGGGCTGGACTACGTGGTGGTGGTTTCGCCGCGCAACGGCACGATTCCCATGCACGATGTGCGCCACACGTACCTGCATTACGTCATCGACCCGTTGCTTTTGTCCCGCTATAACTCGGTGACGCTGGTTCAGCCGGTTCTCAACGCCCTCCAGAATGCTCCGCTCAGCTATCAAATGCGCACCAATCCGATGCTTTTTACGGTCGAATGCCTGATCAAGGCCATTGAAGCGCGCACCATGAAGCCCGACATTCCGGTTTACAGGATCCCGCCCGGGGTCAACCGGTCGCACATGGCGCCTTACGAGCGCAAGCTGAAGCTTTACCGCAAGGCTGTGAAGCAGGCCAAGCTGGACCAGGTGAAGCAGTACATGGCGGATGGCTTTGTGCTGACGCGCTATTTTTACCAGCAGTTGATTGAGTTTGAAAAGACTCCGGCCAGCCTGTCCAGCGTCATCGGCGAAATGGTCTACGGCATGGATGTAAGTCAGCAGGTGCATGTCGCGCGCACAACGGTGTTCAACCAGGCCCCCCACCAGGACATTCTGCAGCGGTCCACGCAGCCGAAGCTGACCGGGTTGAATCTGGCCGAGTCCAAGCTGGCGGCCGGGGATACGGCCGCAGCCAGCGCCATTGCCGACGCGGTGATTGCGGCAGGAGCCGGCAAGCCGGATGCCGCCGCGGCCACCGGACATGCCTATTTCATTCTGGCCCGGGTGGCGCTGATGACCGGCCATCCCCATCAGGCGTTCGCGGACTTCCATGAGACCATTGCCAACAGCAAAGACCCGCGCATGGTGTCCTGGTCGCACATTTTCATGGGGCGGATGCTGGATCTGGAGTGCAAGCGCAGTGAGGCCGTGGCTCAGTACAAGGCGGCGATGGTGACCCGCGACGGCCGGCTGGACACGCTGGAGGCCGCCGAAGAAGGCGAAAAAGCGCCTTATACGGTGAACGGCCATGGTTGCGCGGCAACGGCCGAAGGCGGCGCACCCGCACCGGCCAAGCCAGCGCCGGCCGCGGCGGCGAATTCGAACGTGCAGGATCCGGCACCCAAGCAACAATGACAAGGGCACAACCCGCGTCGCCGCGCTGCCGCGCCGCGTCTAATCGAGAAGCAACGGGGAAGTCGTTCGTTGCGGAAGTCTCCGCTGAGGCGCCGTACGAGGCAGCGCACGGCGGATCGATCGAGGCGCAGGTGAAGAGGGATCTAGCCGAACTGGAAGTTGCGCTCGGACATGTGTTTACGTGCCCGGAGCTGCTGGTGCGCGCACTGACGCACCGCTCGCTGGCGCAGGAAAATGCGATCCGGGACGGCAGGCCGGCTGTGGGAGACAACGAGCGGCTGGAGTTTCTTGGCGATGCAGTGCTGGGGCTGGTGGTGGCGGAAGCCCTGTATGCGGCGCATCCCGACTGGAGCGAGGGCGAACTGACGCGGGTACGCGCCAAGTTGGTCAGCAGACAGCACATGGCGGCCGTGGCCGCGGCCGTAGGACTGGGCAGTCATCTGCGCCTGAGCCGGGGCGAAGAACGAGGTGGTTTGCGCCAGAAGGGTACCATCCTCTCCAATGCCATGGAAGCGGTAATTGGGGCGCTGTTTGTGGACGGGGGACTGGAGCCGGCGCGGGCGTTTGTGAGCCGGTGCGTGATGGGCGCGGCGGCCGATCTCCTGGCCGAGGAGCTGCGCACCGGAGACGCGCTGGGCAACTATAAGTCGGCGCTGCAGGAGCACCTGCAGGCCACCAGGGCCGGCATGCCGGTTTACCGGGTGCGGAGCGAAAGCGGACCTGACCACCACAAGAAATTTGTCGTCGAAGTGCGGCTGAAAGGAGCCGCAGAGCCGGGTGTGGCGCTGGCGCGGGGAACGGGCAGCACCAAGAAGCGGGCGGAGCAGGATGCGGCCCGGCGCGCTCTGGAGCAAATGAAATCCACCGGCGACGGGATGGCCATCGGAGCTGGGAGCGGCGGCGAAGGGGAAGAGCAGGCGGCATCATGAAGTGTCCCGGCGGACTTTCCTGCGCGGTGGAGCGAAGATGGCCGGGACTGATGGAGCAGTTGCCGACCATCCCGGAGGCCGGCGCGTCGCTGCTGCGCACCATCGTGGTGGCCTTGTTTGTCCTGACCTTTATCGTGGAACCCTTCCTGATTCCATCCGGAAGCATGGAGCCAACGCTGCTGGTGGGTGATTTTCTGCTGGCAAACCGGCAGGTGTTTGCGCCATCCGGTCCTCTGGGCCGGCTCATCCTGCCTTACGGCAAGGTGCAGCGCGGCGACATCGTGGTTTTCTATCATCCAAAGCCGGCCCTGCTGGTCAAGCGCGTGGTGGGCGTTCCCGGCGATCGCCTGCGCCTTGTGCATGGGCATGTATGGATCAACGGCAAGCCGGTCTATGAGCCGTATGCGCGCTTTCGGCCGTCGGTGCCAGACGCCTATCGAGACAACTTTCCCTGGAAGGTGTACGCCGATCCCGAGATCAACCCGGACTGGTGGCGGCAGATGCGGCGGCTGACGCACAACGGACAACTGACGATTCCCGCCGGCGAATATTTCGTACTGGGCGACAACCGGAACCATAGCGACGACTCCCGCTTCTGGGGCTTTGTGCCGCGGCGCGCCATTCTGGCCAAGCCGCTTGTCATCTACTTCTCGCTTAACGAAACCGCGAGCAAAGGCAGGCGGGAAGGCGCGAATGATAGACTCACAAAGAAGCAGGGTTTTGTAGCGAATTTGACGGGATTTGCGCGCTGGAACCGTATTTTTCGCGTGGTGCACTGATTTGCCCGGCAGCCGGTCGCCGGCAGCCGACCATCTCCCCCGATGAGCGATAGGATGACAAAGAAGAAAACGCGGCCAGCCAAAGTACCGCCTCCGGCCGAGTCCGGCGCAGCTCAGGAAAGAGTGGAAGAAACGCCTTTTGAGGCGATCGCCAGCATTTGCTCGGTGCTGGCCGTGCTGCTGTTTATTCAGACCTTTATCGCGCAGAATTTTGTCATTCCGTCGGGCTCGATGGAGCCTACGCTGCTGATTGGCGACCATCTGGTGGTGGACCGCATCACGCTGGCGCCGCCGGCGAAATGGATCGAGCCGCTTGTGTACTACAGGCAGCCGCGCCGCGGCGACGTGGTGGTCTTTATCAAGCCGGTGCCGGATCTGGTGAGCGGCAAGATGCAGTATCTCTATCTGGTCAAGCGGCTCATCGGCTTGCCGGGCGATCACATTCACCTGCAGGACGGAACGGTTTATATCAACGGGGTGGCGCAGCCGCAGGGGCATGCCCGGCCGACGACGCCGGAGAACTTTGTCCAGTATCTTGACGACTTCCCGGCTGTTCCTATGTCGCCGGAGATGGGCGCGACCGAGGCGTGGTCCCTGGCCATGCCCAAGTATGTGAAGAACGGAAATCTCGTGGTGCCCAAGGGCGACTACTTCATGATGGGCGATAACCGGCACAACAGCCTGGACTCGCGCTACTGGGGCTTTGTGCCCAGGGCCAACATCATCGGGCGCCCGCTGTTCAACTACTGGTCGTTCAGGACCCCGGGGAATGAGTACAACAAGACCGGCATCGCTGCAAGAGTGGCGTGGACGGGCCACATCTTGCTGCATTTCTTTAGTGGCACGCGGTGGAAGCGGACGTTCCACGTAATCCACTGATGCATTTTTGAACGCGCCGGCCTGTCAGCAAGTCGCGCAAGGAAACCGGGCAAGGCAAAGACCGCGGGCAAGGGCTTATCCATCGTTCATTGGCGATCGCGTTGACCTGTAGCTGCGCCCGGTGCATGCGAATCAATGCCAGGGCGTATAAAGAGAGAGTGCGAATCAAAACTCTAAATGGCTGGCCACTATTATCAGTAAGTGCAAGCGTTTATCCATGCTATATTCACAGCGTATAGGAGTGGGAGTGGTGAAGAATCGGCAGGGACGTCTGTGTCTTTGTGGTCTTCAAAAATATGCGGCATTTCACAAGGGTTCGCTTACAGGTGGAATTGCAGTTGTGCTTGCCGTCATGATGTTGGGATCTCATCTGGCGCGAGCTGTTGTTCATGCGTCGATCGTTGTGGACGCGCATTCCGGTACGGTGATCGAGGCATATAACTCGGAGGTGCCTGTCCACCCTGCCTCGCTTGCCAAGCTCATGACGCTCTACATCACGTTTCAGGAGCTGAAAGATGGCAAGCTGAGCCTGAATGAAGAGCTGCCGGTCTCGGCGCACGCCGCATCGCAGGAGCCGACCAAGTTATGGCTGCGGCCGGGGAGCAAGGTCTCGGTGCGGTCCTGCATCCTGGGAATTACAACCCGCTCGGCCAATGATGCCGCTGTTGTGCTGGCGGAAGCCATCGGAGGATCCGAGTCCAGCTTTGCGCAGCGCATGACCGCGACGGCGCATTGGCTGGGCATGACGCACACGACGTTCAGGAACGCGACCGGGCTTCCCGACCCGCCGGACTGGACGACAGCCCACGACATGGCGAGGCTGGCCATTGCGCTCATCAACGGATTTCCGCAGTACTATCACTTTTTCAGCGCGCGAAGCTTTCAATTTCGCGGGCGAACCATCTACACCCTCGACAATCTGCTGTATGAATACCGGGGCGCCGATGGCCTCAAGACGGGCTACATTACCGCATCGGGCTTCAACCTTGTAACGTCGGCGGTTCGGAACGATCGCAGGCTTGTAGGCGTCGTCTTTGGAGGCCGCACGGCCTGGGTGACCAATCATACGATGATGGCCCTCCTCAATCGTGGCTTTGCTTCCGCAAAACCCGCGCCGGAGCAGGCACGAGCCACGCCTCCACCGGCTGTTGCCGCGCCTCGCCCTGCCGTCGCCGCGCGTCCCAAGCAGGCAATCCGGCTGGTCAGCGCAACAGAGGATCAGTATGCAGGGAACGCCGATAGCCAATCCGGCGTGATCCAGGTAGGCGGCGACTTTGCAAACCAATGGAGCGTGCGCAGAGTGTTGGGCAGCGCAATTCTCAGCGCGCCGGGCTGGTTGAGTCCAGCCAACGAGCTAGTGGTGAAGCTCCCGGGCCAGCGTTATCTCGCGCGGTTCTGGCACATGAGCGGAAACGATGCGATGAGGGCCTGCGGTGCGCTCCGCGCCAAAGGGTTTACCTGCTCGATCATTAGCGGTCCAGCCTCGCCAGATGATGTCGCCCGTATCTCAGGTCTGGAGCGGCCGTAGGGAATCAACGGGGACAGATGTTGAAACACCAAAGGGCCTGCTGGAACTCCAGCAGGCCCTTGGCGTTGTTGGCGAGCGTAATGTGCCGGGGGCTTGACGTGCGACGCGAGTTGCGCTGAAATCATGGACACAATTGACTGTGCATTTCCTGGGGATCCCGTAGTCAGTACCGATCACCTTTCCGGCGGCTGCGCCGTGTCCTGACGCGGTTTGCTGAGAGCCAAAAATTCGGGCCTTCAAATGACAAGCCGGCCAGGAATGCGGTCCGCGCGCCTGGCATGAGCGGTGCGAAAGGCATCAGGGATGATGAAAGACCATAGCAAGACCCTGAGAGTGAGCCGCCGGGAGGTGCTTCGTGGGCTGGCGGCGCTGGCCGGATCGGTTGTGCTGCCGGAAGGCCTGGCAATCCCCGCCGCGGCCTGGAAGCTGTATGGCGGAGACGAACAATTTCTTGACGAGCTGGTGCGGCAAGGCTGCCTGTTCTTCTGGGAACAAGGCAGTCCGCGCACCGGGCAGATTCTGGATCGGGCGCGCAACGACCTTTCCGGCGGCCGCGATCCGCGCAGGATGGCCAGCATCGCATCGACCGGCTTCGGGCTGACGGCGCTGTGCATCGCCGACCAGCACGGCTATCTGCCGCACGCCCAGGTGGTGGAGCGCGTGAGAACGACGTTGCACTGGCACCTGCATCAGATGCCGGAGGTGCACGGCTTCTTCTATCACTTCACGGACATTGAGACCGGCAGGCGCTGGACCAGGTCGGAGCTTTCGTCCATCGACACCGCGATCCTGCTGTGCGGAGTCCTGACCGCCAGGGCCTGGTTTCAGGATGGCCAGATCAAAGCCCTGGCGCAGCAGATCTACGAGCGCGTGGACTGGCCGTGGATGCTCAACGGCGGCCCGGCATTTTCCATGGGCTGGCGGCCGGTGAGAGGCTTTCTAAAGGCGCGCTGGTCGCACTATTGCGAACTGATGATGCTCTATCTGCTGGCGATCGGCTCGCCCACGCGCCCGGTGCCGCCGGAGACGTGGAACCACTTTACGCGGCCGGTGATTCACTACAAGGGCTTTGAGTACATCAGCGGCGCGGCTCCGCTCTTTACGCACCAGTACTCGCAGGCCTGGTATGACTTCCGCAACCGGCGCGATGCGTACGCAAATTACTTTGAGAACTCCGTGATTGCGACGCGCGCGCACAAGGCGTTCTGCCTGTCGTACCCGAGATGGTTCAATGAGGACTATTGGGGCGTTTCCGCTTCGGATTCCGCGCGCGGGTATACGGCCTGGGGTGGTCCGCCGCCAACCGGGCCGCTGGATGGCACCGTCGTACCCTGCGCCACTGCCGGATCGCTGGCATTCTTGCCCGTGGATTGCCTTGCCGTGCTGCGCGCCATGCGGATGAAATGGGGCAAGCGGGCATGGGGCCGGTACGGATTTGCAGACGCCTTTCATCCCGCGGCGAACTGGTATGACCCGGACGTGATCGGGATCGACCAGGGAATTTCGGTGCTGATGGCGGAGAATCTCCGCTCGGGGATGGTGTGGCGAACCTTCATGTGCAATCCGGAAAGCGAGCGGGCGATGCGGCTGGCGGGCTTCAAAGCTGAAAGCTGATTGGGGGCGCTGCGGCGGTGTATTCCCGCGCGCGGCTATTGAGCCAGGCAGTGGATACAGTGATTTGCCGGCGCACGGTACGGTGCGTTGCTGCCAGCGGCTCCGTTCAGCCTTTCTGGCGGCCGCCCGGCCGGCAAACCGGGCTGTGCCGCTTCAGATTACTGACCGAACGGAAACCGGAGATCGACCAAACCCTCGCAACTGCGAATCCATCCCCGGCTTGATTCAGTCGTCGCGAGAATCGTGCTCCCATTCATTGGGGCATGCGGCATTGGTCTTGCCGTTACTGCTCGCTCCACCGTCTGCTGCGCGCATGCATGTCGACCGGCGCCGCAACGCTTTCAAGCCATTTTGCCAGGTTTGAAAGGTCTTTCGCGATCGGTGAGTCCGGAGCGTAGTCCATGACCGTCATGCCCTCCAGGAGCGCTTCGCTGACGGCAGGGGTACGTTGCAGCTCAAACGGCAAGAGTCGCTCGCCCAGCTTTTCCCGCAACACCTTGCGCACTTCCACATGCAGCGGAAGCGAAGAATCGAATTGATTCAACACGTAATAAATGTCGGGCGGAGCGCCTTGTCCGCTTGTATGGCGCTGGAAGAGCGAGTCGACGGATTTGGCCGCCAGGACCGAGTTAAGATCCGGAAGCAGAGGAATCAGAACCGTTGGAGACATCCGCGCCAGTGCGCGGACCGTTGCTGTCGATCGAGTTGAGACATCCACGACCACGCGGCTTGTGCCTCGCGCCCATCCCTCGATCTCGGCAGCAAGCGAGCCTTGCGCAGCGTTTTCCGCGGCCACCGCGTCCGGATCGATGGTTGCCAGGCGAATTGGAGCGTCTGTACTGGCGGCAGGTGGTTTGAAGGTTCTCAGCGCGCCAGGACGGCAGTCACAGGAGCCGAAGAAGTACGGCATTGACCCAAAACGCGTGGCCTCAACCAGCAGCACATGCTCGCCGCGCGCTGAAAGCGCTCTGCCGAGGCTTGCCACCAGGCTGGTTTTGCCCACTCCGCCGGCCAGTGAAAACACCTCCAGCACCGGAACCTCTGTGGCCGGGGCTATGGGAGCTTCCAGGGGCGCCGGAGCGCCTGCCAGCACACTCTTCAGCACGAACCAGCGCACGGCATCCTGGTCGTGTACTGCTTGCGGAGTTTCCCCAGCGGAAGGCGCCGCCGTGGAGATGCTCTCATCCTGATCAGTCACTGATTGCCACATGTTTCCTCCTGAACAATCACCGGTCGCCGATGAAGAAGCCGGTAAAGATGCATGTTCGTCGATGGCTACAGTCTGCAACTCGGGAGCAGCCAGATCCTCAACGGCCGTCGATGAAGGCGCAATGGGAGTTTCCGGGCGCAACGTCACCGGCTGAAACTCCGGTTCAGACGTATCCACCGGCGGCGGCGTCACCAGGCGTCGCCCTGTTTCAGGCTCTCCGCGAAACCACGAACCCAATTTGAAGATTGAACCGCTCTCGCGGGTCGCTTTCTGGTGGGACTGATTAGCCGCAATCACGGCAAGCATCGCCACAGGATCGGGGTCCAGCGAAGGTTCCTGTTTGGGTTCTGGGCGCGCAACAGGTTCCCTTCCTCGCGCGGCAGATTCTCTTCCTCGCTTGCCGGATTCCCTTTCTATGGGCACCCATACGCCTCGTGCCCCATCGTAGCGAACCGGGCCTTCCAGCCTCGCGTCACCATTGTCCCGTGGGCTCTTTGCATCCTCGGTTTCCCCACGCCGGGAGAAACTGCCCCACTCTACCGCTCCTGCCTGTCCCATTTGCCGTAGAACCTTTCCCGCGTGCTGTCGAGTCATTCCCCGGATGAAACTGAACTCGTTCCCGCGACTCTATCATCTCGACGTTGAAAACTGCTCAGGCTTAAGGATCTTAACTTGCCGATCTCAATTGGCCCGGGATCTGGGAGAAGCTAAGCCTTGCTGGTTCATTACCGCGGCCAGCCTTACCATCGAGCTTTCGGCCTCCGCCATTTGCCATTGTGCTCCACCTGAACTGCGGTGCCAGCCTTTTCCAGAGCACTTCGAGCCTCTTTCACGATGGTTACTCATTTGGAGAGTAACCATGATGATTTTCCTTTGGCAATAGCACTCGGGCGGGGAATACCCGAATGTGTAATTACTTTAGAGCACACAATAGTAACTTGCAATGAATTACTTTGCTTGGGGATCGGGATTGCGGTTATACGCGGGGCGTATTGAGCAAATGCGGAGTCGATTCTGCAGTTTGGGCTTGTGCGCCGCGTGCAACGGAAGATAACAGCCGATCCTTCGACTCGGGAATGACGGCCGCTTTCGCGGCTGCCGGTGTGTTACGGGGAGGTTTTTCACGCAGGAATTGAGCCTATCCAGCAATCCGATCAGAGCGAAGACCGGGCGTGTTCGGCCTGCGTGCGGGATGCCGCCGGAACGGGCCGCGAAACGCCCAGCAGCGGCAGCATGATGGTCATGACCAGCAATACCGCCGGGGCTGCCAGCAGCCCGGCGCGCAGGCTGCCGGCGCGCGATGAAATGAAGCCGACGAGCCACGGAAAGACCGCCCCGCCAAAGCCGCTGAGGGCCAGGACGAAGCGCGAGTCGGAGCTGTGGCGGGCGCGATCGAAGAACGCGGCCAGCGCAACGGGAAAGACCGGGGCCAGCGCCGCGCCCAACAGCAGAATGGCCGCTGCCAGCAGCAGAGGCGAGGACACAACAATCAGGAGCGCGGCAGCGCCCAGGGCCGTGAACAGCGCCGCTTGCAGCAGGGCTTCCGCCCGGATGCGAAGCAATAGAAGCGGCGCAAGGGCGCGCGAGGCCAGAAAGCCGATCCAGTAGAGCGCGGCAGCGGCTGCGGCAAAGGCCATCGTAGCGCCGGTTGAGCGGAATATGTGGGTGGAGATCCACGCGGCAAAGGTGCTTTCCATGCCCACTTGCAGAAAGAAAAAGACGGCGAAGAGCGCAACCAGGCGGAGATTGCGCAGACCGCTGGTCGCCGGCGTCAGGCGCGGGGCTTCGGCGGTGTCGCGGATGGTGAGGCGAACCGCCAGCGCCGCGAGCGCGGCGGCGCCGGCGAGCACCAGGTAAACGGCGCGCCACGACGAAAACGCAAGCAGGTGGGCGGCAAGCAGCGGGGCCAGCAGAGCGCCCAGGCTCCAGGTGAAGTTGAGCATGGTCAGCGTGGAGGCGCGGCGCTCAGGATAGTTCCGGCCCGCGAAGAGGCTGATTGCGGTCATCGGTGCGCCCACGCCCGCGCCGAAAAAGAAGGCGGCGGGATAGAGAAACGGGCGTGGAATCCAGGGGAAAACCGCGCAGCCGAGCATCATGGCGAAAAAGCCGCGGCTGAGGACGCGTGCATAGTTGCCGCGGCAGAGCAGCGCGCCCGTCGTCATGCCGGCAAAGACGGCCGAGAGGAGCAGGCCGGATTGCTCATCGGAGAGGTGAAAAGAGTGCGCCAGCATGGGCAGCATCGGCCCGGCGATGGCGTCGGCCAGGCCGGTGAGCGCAAAGACCGGATGGAGCACCAGCAACATGCCGCGACGGGAGATGGGCAGGGCAGTCATCGGAGGATGATGTGCGGAGCATAGCCCGGATCGAATGCGCGGTCAACAGGAGATGGAAAAGCGAAGGCCGGTGCGGCGGGAATTCTTATAGGCGACCGGCGGGAATGATATGCCCTGTACTCACATTCCAGGAGTGCGCTTGGCGGCTCTGATGCGGCGGATTTCTTCCATGCGGGCGGCCAGTTGCTTTTCGCGGCCCTCCTGCGTGGGGTGGTAGTAGGTGCGGCCGCGGAGTGAGTCGGGCAGGCATTCCATGTCGGCCACGCGGCCTTCTTCGTCGTGGGCGTAGCGGTAGCCTTTGCCGTAGTCCAGCTCTTTCATCAGGCGTGTCGGTGCGTTGCGCAGGTGCAGCGGCACCGGCTCCTGGCGGGTGTGCTCGATCTCTTCCTGCACCGCGCCGTAGGCCGCGTAAACCGCGTTCGACTTGGGCGCCAGCGACAGATACACCACGGCTTCGGCCAGCGCCAGGTCGCCTTCGGGCGCGCCGAGGAAGTCCATGGCTTCGCGGGCCGACAGACAGAGGTTCAGCGCCTCCGGCGCGGCCAGGCCGATGTCTTCAATAGCCATGCGCACGATGCGGCGGGCCAGATACATAGGGTCTTCGCCGGCGGCGAACATGCGCCCGAGCCAGTAGAGCGCGGCGTCCGGGTCGGAGTTGCGCACACTCTTGTGCAGCGCGGAGATCAGGTTGTAGTGCTCCTCGCCGGACTTGTCGTAGATGAGCACGCGCTGCTGGACGGCCTCGGCGGCGATGGTTTTGCCAATATGCCGCCCGGCTTCGACGGCCAGTTGCGCGGCAACTTCCAGGGTGTTGTAGGCGTTGCGGCAGTCGCCGCTGGAGTAGGAGGCGATCAGCGCCAGTGCATCGTCATCGGCGGTCAGTTCCAGGGCGCCCAGGCCGCGCTCGCGGTCGGTGAGCGCGCGGCGCAGCAGCGCCGCGATCTGCTCCTCTTTGAGCGGCTGCAGGACATAGACGCGGCAGCGCGAGAGCAACGCGGAGATCACCTCGAAGGAAGGATTCTCCGTGGTGGCGCCGATCAGGCGGATGGAACCGCGCTCCACGTAGGGCAGGAAGGCGTCCTGCTGCGCCTTGTTGAAGCGGTGAATTTCATCCACGAAGAGGATGGTGCGCGAGTGCAGTTCGGCGGCCTTGGCGGCCGAGGCCATGATCTGCTTGATCTCCTTGATGCCGCTGGTGACGGCGGAGAACTCGATGAAGCTGGCGTGGGTGGTTTCGGCGATGATCTTGGCCAGGGTGGTCTTGCCCACACCCGGCGGACCCCAGAAGATCATCGACCCGGCGTCGTCGCGCTCGATCTGCACGCGCAGCGGCTTGCCGGGACCGACGAGGTGCTCCTGGCCGCTCAGCTCGTCGAGGGTGCGGGGCCTCATGCGCTCGGCCAGCGGAGCGCCGGCCTGGAGGGAAGTCTTTGCCGGGTGCAGCACCGCTTCGGGCTGGGCATCGAAGAGGCTCATGGTGTGCTTCCTCGAAGGTCGAGCAGGCGGCTGCTTCGCGTGGAGCGCTGCCGCGCGGCCTCATAGAGCAGAACACTGGCGGCGACGGCGGCGTTGAGGCTTTCCACCGCGCCGGGGCAGGGAATGGTGATTCGGCCGTCGGCCATCGCGGCCAGATCGGCGGGCACGCCGCTGCCTTCGTTGCCGAGAATGAGCGCGACGGGGGCGGTCAGGTCCACCAGATCGGCGGGTTCGGCCTCGTGCGTGGTGGTGGTCCAGATCCGTACGCCTGCTTCGCGCAGGTGCATCAAGCAATCGGCCGCGGAGATGGAGAGCACAGGCAGGCGGAAGACGCTGCCGGCCGAGGCGCGGACGCATTTGGGGTTCCACGGGCTGACGGTTCCCGGCAGGGCCAGAACGCCGTCGGCGCCGAAGGCCTCGGCGGAACGCAGAATGGTGCCCAGATTGCCCGGATCCTGGATGCCGGCCAGCGCCACGACGAGCGGCACCACCTTGCGATGGCGGTCGAGCAGGTGCGCCCAGGTCCAGTCGGGCGGCTCCACAAGCGCCGCCACCGGCTGCGGCGATGGGGTGGTCAGCGCCGATTCCAGCAGGGGCCGGGGCATGACCAGAATGTCCGTCCGCGCGGGAAAGTGCAGATCGTCCAGCAGGTGCTCAAATCCCTGCGCCACCAAGATCGTGCGGATCAGGAGCCCGGAGCGCAGGGCCTCCGCAATCAGGATGGGCCCTTCGATGCCGGCCAGGCCGTGCGGGCTGTGGCCGGGACTGGCCAGCGCCTTCCGCAGTTCGCGGAGGCGGGCGTTTTGCTTGCTTTGTACCAAGCGTACAGGCATTGGCAAACCCTTCCTGCTGCTGTGCCGATTCTACGGCGTTTTGCTTGCGGCCTGTTAGCATACCCCAATGGAGTCTGTGTTTTCGCCGCCCCGCCCGCTTGCACCGCGGCATATGGTGTGATAGTTTCCGTCTTTACGGCGTCTTCAGTATGGGAACCGAGGTAGGTCTTCTTGTCGGCGGAGATTTTGCGCGTTCATCCCGATGATCCCCAACCGGATCGGATTGACTATATTGTCAGTTGCCTGCAGCAAGGCGGCGTGGTTGCGTTGCCAACCGATACCTTCTATGGCCTGGCGGTGGACCCGGTGAATCTGCGCGCGGTGGAACAGATCTACAAGATCAAGACCCGGCAGAAGCACAAGCCGCTTTCCCTGCTGATTGCATCCGTCTCCCAGGCCTACGAGCTGGCGCGGGAGACCAATGCGCTCTTTGACCGCCTTGCGGAGCGCTTCTGGCCGGGACCGCTGACCATCATCGTGCGTGCGGGGACCAAGCTGCCGCTGCGCTCCACGGCGCACACCGGCAACGTGGCGCTGCGCGTGCCCGACGCGGCCATTCCGCGGGCGGTGGTGGAGCGGCTGGGGCTGCCCATCACCGCTACGTCGGCCAATTTGCACGGCGCGCCGGAGTGTACGCACGCGGCCTGCGTGCGCGATCAGATCGGCGAGCGCATTCCGCTCATCGTCGACGGCGGTCCTACCGGCCGCTCGCAGCCCACCACCATCGTCGATCTTTCCCTGGGCCCCGGGCACTGGGAGATTCTGCGCGAAGGCGCCATTCCCACCCATGAAGTCGTCATGGCCCTGCAAAGGTAAGCCGGGGCGCGCAAGCGTAGGATGAACCGTATGAGGGCCGGGAACGACGGAAAGCGCCGCGGGCCGAAGCTGCGGATCGCGCTCGCATTGCTGGCCGTGCTGGCGGCGTCCGCGGCGGGCTGGTTCTGCTGGGTTTACGCGCAGATCGAGATCTACGCGCACATCGATCAGGTCGCGCCGGCCGATGCCATCGCCGTGCTCGGCGCCGCGGAATGGGACGGCCGTCCGTCGCCGGTCTTCCGCGCTCGCCTCAATCATGCGCTCGCTCTTTATCGCCAGGGGGTGGCGCCGCTCATCATCACCGTGGGTGGATCAGGCGGCGACCAGTACAACGAGGGCGACGTGGGCCGGAAGTATCTGGTGAGCATGGGCGTGCCCCGGCAGGACATCATTGCCGCCGCTCACGGCCACGACACGGAAGAATCGGTGCGGCGCATCGCGGCGATTGTGCGCGCCAGGCGCCTGCGCCGGCTGGTCATGGTCAGCGACCCGACGCATATGTTCCGGCTGCACGCCATCTGCGTGGCCGATGGGCTGCACGTCCTCACCTCGCCCCGAACCGTTCCGGCGGACGTAGAAAAATCGGTCGAGTTCAGGCGCATTACCCACGAGATGCTCAGCTATACGTTGTGGAGAATGCACCTGCACTGAAGCCAGTCAGCGGGCCAGCAGGGCCAGCGCCAGAGCCGCGGCGGCGGCTGTGGAGAGAAAATTCACCGCGTCGTTGTTCAGCAGTCCGCGCGTCTCCAGGGTTGCGCCCAGCAGGCTGTCGAAAAACAGGCCGAAGACGCCGCCCGCCCAGGCGATCCAGAACATGATGAGGCCGCCGCGGACAGCTTCGACGCCGGCGGCTGCCACCACTCCCGCGGCAAGTATGCCGGCGAGTGAGCCGGCCAGGCTGATGGCGCCGTCGCGCCCCGGCTCAACGATCCCCAGGGTAGTGATCATGCGCGGGCGGCCGCCAAGCACCTGCCCCATCTCGGAAGAAACAGTGTCCGCGGCGGCTTCAGCCAGCGCGGCCAGCCCCACGGCAAATAGTGGGAAGGGGATGGCGGCTGAGTGGACCAGCCCGTTGTTTCCGTCCACCCAGGCGCGGGCAAGCCCGCTCGTAACCAGCGCGGCCAGGCCCAGGTTGGCGGCCACCTGCGCGGCGGTGCGTCCCATGCGCCGCTCGGCTGTTCCCAGCCGCTCTTTCTTGCGCCGGCCCACGCGCGTGGTGGCAAAGGCGAGCAAGAAGACGGCGAGAACCGGAATCAGCGCCGTGCGCCCCGGCTCATAGGGATAGGTCGCGGTGGAAAACATCAGGTCGGCGGTGATGACGGCGCCGGTTGCCGCCGCGGAGGGCGTGGCGGCGCGCAGAATCAATGTCCCCAGGCCAAGAACGGCGCTCAAAACAAGGGTCCAGAGCGCGAAAGAAGGCGAATGCGCTGTCCAATGGTGCGCGTCAAGAACCACTTCCGCGCCTGCAAAGGGCAGCACGATCAGCAGGACCGCCTTCGATTCCCATGCCAGATTTGTTTGTGCCACGCTTCATCCTAATTCGGCGGCGCTGGACACGGAAGGCGTGCCCGGAGGAAGCTATCATTTGGGCGCTTCTCCTGCCGATTCCCTTCCGGGGATGGCCTGCGTCTAACCGACATTGGAACCAGCTCCGTAAGGCACCGGAAGAAGAGACGGGCGGCCCGTCTGTCTGATTTACAATCACGAGGGAAGCAGGAAAGATTGAATGAGGCTTTTTCCGACGAATGCAGGCCGGGCGCGCGCACGGCTCGTTATGGCGGGTGCGGCACTGCTGGCCGTCGCCCTGATTATCGGGTGCGGCAACAACTATCGGCCCGTAGTAACGCCTATCTACCCCTCGGGCCCCGCTCCGCAACCCCGGTCGTATGCGATTGCGGTCTCGTCGCCAGCGCCTGATGCACCCGGCGTGGCCACGCTGATCGATTTTTCGGGTGACGAAGTGATGGCTGTAGCACCCACCGGCCCGGGACCATTGGCTCTTACCGTCGATGAGGGCGGCTACACTGGTTACACCCTGGACAGCGACGGAACGATCACCAACTTCCCGCTTTCGACGCAGTTGCAGGCCAAGTTGGTGACCTACTCCACGGTGCCCGCAACCTCGAAGGTCATTAACCTCGAGTCTCCCTCCGCCGGACTTTGGGGCGCGGACCTCAGCAATAATTCCATCGACATCTTCAATAGCTCTCCGGAAACCTTCCAGCTCTCCGTTCCGGTGCAA
This sequence comes from Acidobacteriota bacterium, assembly GCA_021803035.1. Taxonomy (GTDB): domain Bacteria; phylum Acidobacteriota; class Terriglobia; order Terriglobales; family Acidobacteriaceae; genus Telmatobacter. The sequence goes on from JAJZME010000038.1 coordinate 61,094, forward strand.
ACCATGCCGGTGGCCGTTGTGGGTTCGCCCACGCTGACCGGCCAGCGCGAGTACGCCATCAGCCAGGGCTTTAACGATCCTACCGGCATGCAGTGCAACGTGGATCCCAGTGCGTCCTGGATTCCTGACGGTTATGCAACGCCGATCGAGATTTCCAGCTATGCCACGGACGTGCCCATTCCGGTGGGCAAGTGTCCGGTTTTTGCGGTCCAGAGTCCCGATTTGAAGCGCTTGTTCGTGCTCAACCGCGGCTCCGATACCATCACGGTTATTAACAGCCAGAACGATGCGCTGGATGCCTGCACGCCCTTTACCGACCAGAACGGGCGGACGGTTACCTGCCATCCCACGCTTCCGCTGTCCCTGTCGGCCGTGGCGGCCACCGGGATTACGCCGCCCAATGGCACCCAGGGTATGCCCCAGGTAGCCGGGCCTGTGGATGCCGTGTACAACGCCGCGACAAACCAGATTGTCGTGGCGGATTATGAGGCGGGTACCGTGACCGTCATCGACGTTCCTCTGGATGTGTATGGCAACGATGGCGCAACATTCGGAAACACCTATACGATCCCAGTCGGCAAAGATCCTGCCAGCGTGACTGCCCTTTACAGCGGAAGCCGTGCTTACACGGCCAATCAGGCTGACGGGACCGTCAGTGTGGTGAATCTGGTCAGCCATACGCTGGAGAAGACGCTGGGCGTCGTCGGGCATCCGCGCACCGTGGTCTCCACGGAGAACTCCATCTATGGCAAGGTGTATGTGGGTTCGCCTGACAGCCCGTATCTGACGATTCTGCAAACAACCACCGACCTGGTAGATACCACTATCCTGCTTCAAGGGAACGTGGTGGATGTGCGCACCACGACGCAAAATGGCGTAAGAGGCACCAACAGCAACATTACCAGCCGCATCCCCGGTTACGGCGAGCCTTGTAATGCGCCGGGTATACCCAATCCTGTAGGCAGCCAGACGCCCTTGCAGGCCTGCCAGGCGATTCCGTAATGGTTGTGGCATGAGAATGGGAAGAATGGAGGGGTCATCCGCCGCGGCGGATGACCCCTCCACCGTTTGGGGCACTCGCGGCCATGATGGCTGTAGCCAAAACCCGGGTTGATCTTCTGCTGGTGGAGCGGGGTCTGGCGCCCAGCCGCGAGCGGGCGCGGGCGCTGATTCTTGCCGGCCGCGTGCTGGTGCGCGAGCAGAAGATCGAAAAAGCGGGCACGGCCGTTGCCGCCGATGCGCCCATCCGCCTGCTGGGCCAGGATCAACCTTACGTGAGCCGCGGCGGGCTGAAGCTGGCCGCGGCGCTCGACCATTGGCTGATCGACGTACGCGGCCGGGCGTGTCTTGACGTGGGTGCGTCCACCGGTGGGTTCACCGATTGCCTTTTGCAGCACGGCGCCGCGCATGTGACGGCGGTCGATACGGGCTTTGGCCAGATTGCCATGAAGCTGCGCAGCGACCCGCGCGTGCGCCTGCTGGAGCGCACCAACGCCCGGTTTCTGGATGCGGGAGCGCTGGCCGCCGCGCAGGGAGGCTGCGCGCTGACGCTTCTCACCATGGATGTTTCGTTCATCTCCGCCACGCTGCTGCTGGAGCCTGTGCTGGCCGCCGCGCCGGATCTCACGGAAGCCGTAATTCTGGTCAAGCCGCAGTTCGAGGCCGGGCGCGGACATGTGGGCAAGGGAGGGATTGTGCGCGATCCGGCGGCGCACCAACTGGCCATCGATAAGGTCGCCGGGTGCGTCCAGTCGCTGGACTGGGAGGTGGTGGAGACAATTCCATCGCCGATCGCCGGCGCGGAAGGGAACCGGGAGTTTTTGCTGTACGCCAGAAGTCGGGCAGCCAGTGCAGCCTGTCCTCAAAAGTCAAGCACATAAATTCATAACTATCAATATTTCAATAACTTGTCATTGCAGATAATTTCCCGCCTTTCTCCCATAATAAAAGCAATGTCGCGCACCAGGGGTGCGACCGCCAACTTGCGGACTTGCCGAAGAGGAACGCATGACCATGGCGAACCCATTCTCCCTCCCTACCCCGCTACCTCCGCGACCCAGGTGCTGCTACCCCACCCCCCTCAAAAATATTTTCTTTTCCACAGAATTTCTTGCAGGTAATTTTCTTGCCAACTCCAACTCCAAATGCATATTCCGGGCCCTGGGTTCCGATTCTGAAACCGGGCTTGGCCAAAGCTAGGTTCAAAGCCGTGCGCTTTGAAATCTCCGCTGATAAAGCCCGAAGCCCATTCCGCACCCGGCAAGCTGAAAGCTGAAAGCAAATGGCTAAGAGCGCTCTTTTCGTTGCCAGCTTGCGCAACTGGGAGCCAAAGTCTGGTGCGCGCCGCACTGGCCTTGCTGGCTCCGCTAACCGGCTTCATCCATTACACTGGGACCGCATGGTTCGCGTTGCGATTGTTTGTAAGCCGCGGCAGGAAGAATTGCGCCGGTTGCTGCCGGAGCTGGTCGCGTGGTTGCGTCAGCGAGGGTATGACCCGCTGCTGGACCTTGAAGGCGGCCAATACACGGCCGACGCACCGGCTGTCGACCGCATGGAGATGCGCTGGCAGGCGCCGGGGCTGGTGATTGTACTCGGCGGCGACGGCACGCTGCTTTCAGCGGCGCGGGCATTTGGCGCCACGGGCACGCCCATCCTCAGCGTCAATCTGGGTTTTCTGGGCTTCCTCACCGAGGTGCGGCTCTCCGACCTCTATTCCACTCTGGAAAGCTGGTGCACCGGCTGCCATGATCTGGATGAGCGGGCGATGCTCCACTCCGAGCTGTGGCGCGAGGGCGGGCTGCACTCCAGCTACGAGGCGCTCAATGAGATCGTGGTTTCCAAGGGCGACATCGCCCGCATGGGCGACTTTGCCGTGCACCTGGACGGCAAGCTGGTGGCGCGCTTCCGCGCCGACGGCGTGATTGTTTCGACGCCAACCGGGTCAACGGCTTACACGCTGGCTGCGAACGGACCCATCCTTACGCCGGACGTGGATGCGCTGGTGGTGACGCCCATCTGCCCGCACCTGCTCACGCTGCGGCCCATTGTGGTGCGTGGCGACGCCTCGCTGGTCGTGAAGGTAGAGGGGATTCCAAATCTGGCGCTGCTGACGGTGGACGGCCAGCAGGCGGTGGAGTTGAATCGCGGCGACGAGCTGCGCTGCCACCGCTCGACACACACCGTCAAGCTGGTGCGGCTGCGCGAAAGCGGCTTTTTTGAGGCGCTGCGCAACAAGCTCAGTTGGGGTGAGCGGTAGGCCCGGTCGAGCGGCCTCGGGACCGGAAATCCGTGTGTGGCTGAATAGGCGCTGAGCGGTTGGTTCCGGCCACTTTCAGGTGGTCTTAGTCGATGACCTGGTCCAGCAGGACTTTGGCCTTGGCGGCCAGGGTGCTGGCCCCGTCTACATCGCCCGCAGCCAGAGCCTTTTTGGCCTGCTTCAGAAACTCCTGGATGTGCTCGACGGTGCGCTGTTCCTGGGCGCTTAAATTGCGCCGGATGTTCTTGAGGCCTTGCTCCGTGCTGGCAATGGACTGCGCTGTTCGCTGGCTCAAGTCGCCGGGATCACCCGTGGAAAGCTGGCCGATGGCGCTGACTCCGGTCGCGGCGTTGTTGGTGGCCTGTTGAACCGGCCGGTTGACCGGCCTGGGGCGCTCAGTACGCATGTGTTGAACAGGCCTGGGTGTTGGGATACGCGTTGGCGTTGTTGGTGCGGGCGCGGGTTTCCTCTTGGCAACGGTCGACGGTGAAGCTGTGGTGATTTTCGGAGGCTGAGCAGGAGGTGGCGCTTCCACAAGAGGAGGCACGAGCATCTGAATCTGCGCCTGCCGCGTTCTGTGAAAGCAGCCGGTCAGAAGCAGCGGCAGCAGCCAAGGAACGTACCTGGCAGGTCCCCTCATCCTGCAAATCCTTTCTTGTCTTCGCCATCCACCGGTTGAAGATGCCGGCGTCCCCAATCCGCGGTGGCAAGTGGAATTCGAAGCCGGAACTCCGTACCGCGGCCTACAGTTGATTGTACTTCGATGCTTCCGTGGTGCAACTGGAGAATGCGGTAGGTCATGGCCAGACCGATGCCGCTGCCCCCGCTCTTGGTGGTGAAATAAAGGTCGAAGATCTTCTCCCGAATCTCGTCGGGAATTCCGCATCCCTGATCGGTGATGCGCAAGACGGCAACTTTTGGCCCATGCGGTCTGGATCCATCGCCATTGGGGCTGGTTAGGCCATCTTCTTCAAGGGTTACTTTTAGCGCGCCGCCATCCGGCATGGCTTGTGCGCCGTTCTGAATCACGTTCAGCGCCGCCTGCTTCAGCAGATCGGCGTCGACATTGGCAATTAAGGGCTTGGATGACATGCAGATGGACAAGGTTACTCCGCGGGTGGTCAGCTCGTCGGCGGCCAGGGCAAGCACGTCGCCGAATACGTCGCGCAGATCGTGCTCGCGAAGTTGCAGCTCCACGGGGCGTGAAAAGTCCACCAAAGTCTGCACAACGCGGTCGAGGCGGCGGATTTCGGCCTCGATGACATCAAGATGACGCTCGGCGGGTGCACTGGCGTTGCCCAGCTTATTCCGGAGCAGTTCCAGGTGGACAACGATGGCGTTGATGGGGTTTTTGACCTCGTGTCCCACGCCGGCGGTGAGCCTGCCAATCGCTGCAAGGCGGCGCGAAACCTCAAGTTCCGACTCGATTTCTTCGACCGACTCAAGATCGTGGAGTGTGACCAGCGCGCCCAGGCCCTGCCGCGTGTTGTCGTCGTGAATAAAGTCCACAGACACCTGAATGCGGCGGCCGGTTTCGGTGCGAATCTCCTCCTGGATTAGCGCCACGCCGGCATCGAAGGCCTGGCGCAGCGTTTGCCCCAATACGGTGGAGCGGTCGAAGATCTCGTGGGCGTGCCGGCCGAGGATGCGGTCGCGGTCGAGCTGCAGGTAGCGCGCGGCCGATTCCGAGGCGATGACGGCCCGGCCGTCGCCGGTGAAGAGCAGGATGCCGTCCTGGAGATTGCCGAGGATGTGGTCGAGATTTTCGGTCAGGGCGGAGAAGACCTCTTCCACGTTCTTCATGCGCTGGCCGATCATTTCAATCTTGGTGGAAACGCGTGCCGCGGTATCAAGTTTGGGCGCGGGCTTGGGCTTTTCTTCGGCCGCCGCGCCGATGTAGCGGCCGGTCGCGGTCCACTGGTCGAGCTGCCGGCTGATCTGCTCCATGGGACGCAGCGCGAAGTTGCTGAGCACGAAGGCGACGATCAGCGCCAAGCCCAGCGCAAAGCCCATCAGCGTGAAGGCGTTCTCGAGCTTGGGTGCGTATAAGGCGCGAACCAGGGAGGTATGGACGCCCACATTGACCGTGAGAAAGCGCTGATGGTTGCGGTCAAGCGGCACCACGATGTTGTAGACCATGGGTCTGCCGAAGACGAGGGCCATCTGTTGGAAGGCGTTGTCGTGCAGGAGCTGAGTGTAGTTGGGGCGCACCGGCAGCGGCTTGCCCTGGTTGTCGGGATTGGTGCTGAGCAGCGTGATGGACTGGCTGTCGGCGACGTTGATGTCGTAGACGGTGAGCGAGTGGCTATTCACCGACTGGATGACTGACATGAGCGGCGCGCTGTTCTGCACCACGCTGGCGACCATGGCGCGAAGCTGGGCGGGATCGTTGGGATTGACGACTTTATTTTTCAGCCCTTCGTCGAGTGTGTCCTGCAGGACCTTGCGGATCTGATCGGCGCCCATTTTGTCGGTGGCGTAGGGCTCGCGGACGGCTACCTGCAGCAGTTCGCCCATATAGACCAGCGAAACCAGGCCGGCAATGATGAACACCAGCGCGGTGATGGCCAGGACGAGTTTGGTCTTGAGGGTCATGGATCAGGGGTTTGCCACTTCCTCGGCCCGGCTGTACTCTTTGAGCTTGTTGTGCAGGGTCTTGAGGCTGATGCCGAGAATCTCGGCGGCGCGGGTCTTGTTTTGCCCGGTCGCATCAAGCGTGCGCAGAATCAACATGCGCTCGGCTTCGTCTACCGTGGTGCCCACCTGCAGCGCCAGGTCTCCGGCGGATGCGCCGGAAGCCGGCGTCTGGCGCTTTCCAAAGCCCGGCGGCAGATGGCCGGCGTCCAGCGGTGCGCCGTCAGGGCAGAGAATCACGGCGCGCTCGATAGTGTTGCGCAGCTCGCGGGCATTGCCCGGCCAGTCGTAGGCCATCATGCGGTCGAACATGGAGGTGGCCACGCCGGAGACCTTGCGGCCGTGCTTACGGTTCATCTCCTCCATCATGGCTTCGGCCATTGCGGGCAGGTCGTCGAGGTGCTCGCGGAGAGGCGGCATGTGGATGTTGAAGACATTGAGGCGATAAAAGAGATCGGCGCGCAGATGGCCTTCGGCGACGGCCAGGCCGGGGTCGCGATTGGTGGCCGCCAGCACGCGCACGTCCACGTCCTGCTCGTTGCGCGCGCCCAGGCGGCGCAGCTTGCGCTCTTCCAGGACGCGGAGCAGCTTGGCCTGCGTAGCAATGGGCATCTCACCAATTTCGTCGAGCAGCAGCGTGCCGCCGGAGGCAAGCTCGAAGCAACCGGCGCGGCGTTCGGCCGCTCCGGTGAATGCGCCTTTTTCGTGGCCGAAGATCTCGCTTTCGATCAGCGTTTCCGGAATGGCGGCGCAATTGACGGCGACAAAGGGCTTGTTCTTGCGTGGGCTCAGGTCGTGGAGCGTGCGCGCCACCAATTCCTTGCCCGTGCCGCTTTCGCCGGTGATGAGCACCGAGACGTTGGAGGGGCCGATCTGCTCGATGAGGGTGAAGATTTCGCGCATGGCCTTCGAGACACCCACGAGCGAGCCCAGCACGCCGCTCTCGCGCAGGCGCCGGCGGGCCACTTCAAGCTCGATGGCGGTTTCACGCTGCCGCGTGGCGTTGGCCAGGATGGTGCGCAGGCGAGTTGAATCCACAGGCTTTTGCAGAAAGTCGTAAGCGCCGAGCTTCATGGCATCCACGGCGAGCTGAATGGATCCCATGGCGGTGAGGACGACAACGGCCATATTGGAACTGACGCCGGAGCCCTCTTCGGAGAGCTTGGTGAGCAGGCCGATGCCGTCCATGCGCGGCATCTTCAGATCGGTGACCACGATCGCCGGGTCCCAGGCCAGCGCCTTTTCCCAGCCTTCGACGCCATCACGCGCGGTTTCAGTACGATATCCCCAGTCGGAGATCAACTCGGCCAGCCCGGTGAGGGCGTGCGGCTCATCTTCGACGATCAGCACCTTTACGGCATTTTCCATGGAGAGTTCCGCTTATCCCTTTAAGTTTACCTATATATGCGAGTGGCTGGAACCCGGAAGGCGATTTTGTGCGCCGCGGGGTTAAGAGGAAGCGGCCACCTGTGCCGGTGGCGGATCTTCTGCGTCCGGCCCGATGCTGTACGCTCAAAAGAGCACCATATCTCCCTGGAAAGTCATGACGACTTCGTATCCGGTTTCATCTTCGCGTCCGTTCGACTACCCTCGTCCGATGAGCGCGCTCCACTGCGGCAAGGTTTCGCTGGAAGCGCTGGCGCGGCGCTACGGGACGCCGCTTTATGTCTACTCGGCCGATCAGATTGTGGAGCGGCTGGCGATGTTTCAGCGAGCGCTTGCGGGGCGCGACTACCTGGTTTGCTATGCGGTGAAAGCCAACTCGGCGCTGGCGATTCTGAAGCTGCTGGCGGCGCGCGGCGCGGGCTTCGACATTGTTTCCGGCGGGGAACTGGAGCGCGTGCTGGCTGCGGCGCCGGAGGCCGCGGGGCGCGTGGTCTTTTCCGGTGTGGGCAAGACGGCGGCGGAGATCGACCTGGCGCTTGAGGCGGGGATCCTGGAGTTCAACGTGGAGAGCGAGCCGGAGCTGGAACTGCTGGCCCGGCGCGCGCAAAAGCTGAAGCGCAAGGCGCGGTTTGCGCTGCGCGTGAACCCGGATGTGTTTGCCGAGACGCATCCTTACATCTCCACCGGCCTGCGCGAACACAAGTTCGGCATCGATATACGGCGCGCGCCGGCGATTTACAAGAGCGCGGCACGGCATCGCTGGCTGGAGGCGCACGGGGCGAGCGTACACATTGGCTCACAGATTCGCTCGGCGGAGCCGTTCGGGTCGGCCATTGAGCGGGTGAGCCGGCTGGCGCGGCTGCTGGCGCGCGAGGGCATTGTGTTGAAGGCCATCGACGCGGGCGGCGGGCTGGGCATCGACTATCACAGCGGGGAGTTCGACGCCGAGGCGCATGTGCGCGGCTATGCGTCGGCGATTGAGACCGCGCTGGGCGATTTCGAGGGCCGGCTGCTGCTGGAGCCGGGCCGGTTTATTGTTGCGCAGGCCGGGGCGCTGTTGGCGCGGGTGCTGCATGTGAAGCGCAACGGCAAGAAGACCTTTGTGGTTGTGGACGCGGCGATGAATGACCTGATCCGGCCGGCTCTCTACCAGGCGCATCACGAGATTGTGCCGGTGTGCTGGCGCCCCGGACGAGAGCGCGTGGTGGATGTCGTGGGGCCGGTGTGCGAGACGGGAGACTTTTTTGCCCGCGACCGCAAGCTGGCGCCGGTTGAACCGGGCGACCTGCTGGCGCTGCTCGACGCGGGCGCTTACGGCATGGCACAAAGCTCGAACTACAACACGCGGCCACGCGCAGCCGAGGCGCTGGTTGAGGGCGGCAAGGCGCGGCTGATCCGGCGGCGCGAGACGATGGCCGACTTGCTGGCGCCGGAGATGATCTGAGCTGGCGCGGTGTTTCTTCCGGGAAATTGGTATCGTTTGGGTCGATATCGCGTTATAGACGTGCATTGCGGCATGGCTTAAGCCATGCCCTGTTGCACGGTCTTGCAATTCCAGGGCCTTTTCAAGAGTCTGAGAAGCGGCGCCTTTTCAAAACGGCGAACTTTCCGGCAAAATCTGAATTGCGCAGTTAAGTGGAAGCTGGGAGTTGTTCATGCAATTTGCGTTGCGCACGATTTGCGCCACGGCAATTGCGGGGGCTGTGCTTGGGCTGCACATCCCGGGCTATGGCGCTCCGCGACTGATAGTGAGGACCGAGCAGGGCCGGGTCCACGGCAAGTTGATCAATGCTGGAGCGGTGAGGGAGTTCCTGGGGATTCCCTATGCCGCGCCTCCGGTGGGCGATCTGCGCTGGCGTCCGCCTGAGGCGCCACTGAGCTGGCACGGTGTGCGCGATGCCACGCACTACGGCCATCGCTGCATGCAGGGCCGGCTTTTCCCGGACATGATCTTTCAGGACAGCGGACCGAGCGAGGACTGTCTTTATCTGAATGTTTTTACGCCGGCCCATGCGCATCGGCGCAGCAAGCTGCCGGTGATGTTCTGGATTTACGGCGGCGGCTACCAGGCGGGGTCGGCCTCGGAGCCGCGGTATGACGGCGACTTTCTGCCGCGCCGGGGCGTGGTGCTGGTGACCATCAACTACCGGGTTGGCGTCTTCGGCTTTCTGGCCACGCCCGCTTTGGCCCAAGAGGACAACAGCGCGGCAGGGAACTATGGACTGATGGACATGGTTGCCGCGCTCAAGTGGGTCCGGGCCAATATTCGCCGCTTTGGCGGCGACCCGGAAAATGTAACTATTTCCGGCGAAAGCGCAGGATCGATGGCGGTGTGCACGCTGATGGCGTCTGCACCGGCGCAGGGGTTATTCCAGAAGGCTATTGGCGAAAGCGGCGGCGCCATGAACCTGGGCGCGCCGGGTACACCGACGCTGGCGCAGGTGGAAAAGCGCGATCAGAGATGGGTGAACTCGCTGGGGGTGAAGACGCTGGCGCAACTGCGGGCGCTGCCGGCACAGACGATTCTGGATGCTTCACTGAAAAGGGGCGCGCCGCGCTTCTGGCCGGTGATTGACGGCAAGCTGCTGACCGAGCCCGTGGCGGCAACTTATGCCGCGGGGAAGCAGGCGCACATTCCACTGCTGGCCGGCTGGAATAAGGACGAGAGCACGACGCTGGCCAAGGGTATGACGGTGGAAAAGTGGAGAGCGTTTGCCCACAAACATTTTGGCTACCGGGCGGCAAAGTTTCTCCGGCTCTATCCGGGCTATACGGACGATGAGGCGGTACGCTCGGCCATCGCTTACGGCAGCGACAGGTTCATCGCCTTCGACACATGGAGATGGATCGAGGCGCAGAGGAAGACGGGCGACTCAACGGTATACCGCTATCTGTTCGAAATGCCGGCGCCGCCCAGCAGGTTTCATCCCGGCGGGTATGCTTTCCACTCCGACGAGATCGAGTATGTGTTTGGAACGCTCTATACCAGGCCCGGAGCCGTTTGGCGGCCGGGAGACCTCTTGCTGAGCGACCAGATGATGATCTACTGGACAAACTTTGCCCAAAGCGGCAATCCCAATGGCCGTGGCGCGCCCGACTGGCCGCCCTATAACGACGACAACATCGTGCTTCACTTGAACCGGGTGATTACCGTCCTTACCAGCAGGGAACGGGCGCGCTACAAGTTTCTACGCGAGGTGCTGCCGCCGGCGAGACAGTAGAGCGGCTACTTTTTTGCGGTAGCTGCTGGTGTTTGAGGCGATGGGAAGTGAATGCCGAGCGTTTCTGTAACGATAGGTTTGATTTTTCCCGTCAGGTCGGTGGGGTCGTAATGGAGTTTGTATTCGAGCGGCATGATGTAGGCCAGCGACGACCACCCCCAGGAGGGATCCGGGCCGTAGCCCTGACCGGTCTCGGAGTTGTAGAACTCGCGGGTCGCGCGGTTCTTGTAGAGCGCCATCTGGTAGGTCTTGTCGGCCAGCTCGCGCGCGGGCTCGTAGAAGCCATAACGCATGAGTCCGAGAAAGATCAGAAAGTTGGCGGGGATCCAGGTATTGCCGCGCCAGTTGCGCTCACCGTGACGGGTGCCCTCGTAAAAGTCAGGTTCGGTGAGAGCGTATGTGGGCACGGGATAGGCAGTCCAGAATTCTTTGGGGTTTAAGAGATGTTCGTAGACGAGCCGGCGCGCCTGCTCCGGGGTGGCAACGCCTGCCCAAAGCGGGAAAAATCCGGCGACGGATTTTACGTAAATGAGCTTGCCGGTTTTTTCGTTCCGGTCGTAATAGAAACCGTCTTTGTTGTCCCAGAACACCGTGTTGATGAGCATCTTGAGCCGGAGGGCGTGGGCTTCGTATTTTGCCTGCTCGGCCGGCAGGCCCAGCTTGCCTGAGATGATGGCCATGGCCTGAAGCTCACGGTAGAGATAGCAGGCCAGATCGACGCCTTCGTCGTAGTCGGAGCCGGGAGGACCGGCGCGGCTGATCTGGTTGTCCATGCCGCTGGCTTCGGAGCTGCTCCAAACGGGCAGGCCGTCGTGGTTGCCATCGTAGGCAAACCAGCGGTCAAGGTAATTTTGGAGAAGATGATAGTCCTTGCCGCGCAACCACTGATAGGAGCCGGTTTGCTGCGAACCCAGCACCGCAAGTTGCGCCAGGAAAGGCTTGAACATCTGATGCGACTGCGGATATTTGACTTCGAGTGTGCGCGCGATGAAGCCGTCAGGCTGCTCGCGATCAAGGAAGACCTGCATGTTCGTGAAGTCGTACTTGCTCACCCCGTAATAGGAGAGATAGATGTTTTCGAAATAAAGGTGCCAGTCGAAGAACTGGCCGGAGAGGTGGCTGGTGAGCAGCTTACCGTTCTCGCCAGGGAAGCTGCGCAATCCGAGCCTGGCAATATTGAGGTTGAGCTGGTAGAGCCGGTCCTGAAGAGGTTCCTGAACAAGAGTGCGGAGCTGAGCCTTGTTCGAGGCGGAATCGCGGGGCGCGGCGCAGGCCGGGGACGGAATCATCGCAAACACAAGCGCAGCAACAAGCCCCGCACCGAGACGAAAGCGGAAAAGAGCAACCACGGAGGCCACGCCTCTCTAATGAGATATGCTTGCATGGTCCATACGTGCCGTGTCTATGCCGGATTAAGCTATGCTTGCATGGTTTATACCCAAGATCCTGTGTCTGCCAGATTAAAGCAGCGGGTCGCCAGCCGTGCGAAGCGGCCTACTGGCTGATTCCCGATGCCGCGGCAAATCCCGCCAACTGATAGGTGGGAATGGGCGCGCCAGTGACCGGGCTTGCGAGCGTCAGGTCCTTGGCATTCAGGGCGTCGGAGTAATTCGGACCGAGGCCGAGCTTTTCAAGCGCGCGCGAGTCAGGCGTCAGTCTTGTTTGCCACCCGTGATCCGCCTGGTATTTTTTCATCGCGGCAATCGTCTGTGCGTCCCACATACCATTGGGCTTGCCGGTCAGGTAGTGAACGCGGATCAACGCCTCCTGAATCTGCATGACACGCTGCGGAGCGATGGTCTGCCCGTAGACCGGCCTGCCGTAGTAATGCCTGAATCTGGCGTGGTAGGCGGTTCTGGTGTAACGGCGCGCCGTTCTCGTGTAATGCCGCGCCGTCTTCACGTAATGATGCACTCTTCGCGTGGAGCGATGCATGGTCCTGGTGAAGCGGTGCGTAGTTTTGCGCGCATGGTGAAGAGAGGCTTTCGCCGCATGGTGGCGAATCGACGAGGCGTGCGCCGGGACGGCGCTTAGAGTTCCGATGAGAGCCCCGGAAAGAAGAACGGCAAGGCTTGCCCGAAACAAAAGCATAGTAAAAGAACCTCATAAAAAAGCTGAGTGCCTTTGGGCTATCTGTCGCAGTCTATCGAAATTGCCTGTTCTGAGCCAAGGGCAAAATAAGAATCCGTACCAAAAATGTACAAGGGGCGGGTTTACGAATAGATTTTTCCTCTTTATGCATTCGAACAGATGTTTGGGTGTGGCAACCAGGCAAGAACAATTTTAGCTTCTTGGAGAGATTGGATGCGTCTCTTTGATCCTGAGCAAGCATGCCCGATTGATTTATTTTGAGTCCCGCCGGGCGCCGCACCAGCCGTGGCCGGCCGGCGCGGCGCTCGTGACGGGCTGTTGCGCTATTGCAAGGTGCCGCCTATGTAGTTGATTCCCAGATCGGGATGGTTCGGGTCCAGCACCTCGAAGACCACGTCATCGCCGGTCTTGAGCTTGCCGACGACGGCGTCGAACTGCTCACGGGTCGTAACGGGTTGCCGGTTCACTTTGGTGATGACGAGGCCCGGTTCCAGTCCCTGCAGATCGGCGAACGATCCCGTGCGAACCGAGTCGATGATGACACCCTGGCTGTGAACCTTGGCGGCGATGGCCGGGGGAACGGCACGCACGGTGATGCCCAGCTTTGCTTCGCCAGCGCCGAGCTGGCTTTGGGCGTCAGGTGCGCCTTGTTCGCCCAGCAGGCTGGCAAAGACCTTGTCGCGGTCGCCGATGGTGACCCTGGCCTGGTTTTCCTTCCCGTTGCGCAGATAGCCGAGAAGCGCGGTTGAGCCGGGCCTGCGGCTGGCGATCTCATTGACCAGTTCGTCGCCGTTCTTCACAGTGCGACCGTCGATGCTCTGGATGACGTCGCCGGCCTTGATGCCAGCCTCGGCGGCCGGTCCGCCGGGCTGAACTTCCTGTACCAGCACACCGTACTTGAAGCCGTAGACGCGGTTTACGGCGTCGGAAAGCCCCTCACGGAAGGAGATGCCGATGGAGCCGCGCGTGACCTTATGGGTTGGGCCAATGAGATCGTTGTAGACGGCAACCACGGTGTTCGAGGGCATGGCGAAGCCGATGCCCTCATAGCCGGCGGACTGCGTGTAGATGGCTGTATTGACGCCGATTACGTTGCCGTTCATGTCCAGGAGCGGCCCGCCGGAATTGCCGGGGTTGATGGCCGCATCGGTCTGGATGAAGTGCTGGAACTGCCCCGGGACGCCCTGGCTGATGGTGCGGTTCTTGGCCGAGATGATGCCGACGGTGACGGTTTGCGAGAGCGCGAACGGGCTGCCGATGGCTTCGACCCAGTCGCCCACCTGCGCGGTGTCGGAGTTGCCCAACTTGACCGTTGGCAGAGGTCTGCTGGTCTCGATCTTGATGACGGCCAGGTCGGTGGCCTTATCGACTCCGATGACGCGCGCCGGGCGGCCACGGTCCTGCGTTTTGGGGTCGGTGGAGAGCTTGACGTAGATACGGTCGGCATTTTCGATCACATGATAGTTGGTGATGATGTAACCGTTGGGATCGACGATGAAGCCCGAGCCAAGCGACTCCTGCACTTCGGCTCCGCTGCCTTGATCGGGCGATGGAATCTGGCCGCCGAAGAAGCGGTTGAAGAAGTCCTGAAGGTCGCCGGGCCCTTGTCCCTGCTGGTTGCTGCCGGGATTTTGAGGCGCCAGTGGAACGGCTTCGCGGCGCATGATCGAAGATTTTTTGGGCAGGGTCAGGGTTCTGATGTTTACGACCGCCGGTCCCACCTGTTGAGCAATTTTTACGAACGCATTGGGAGCGATCTTGGTATCGACGACCTTGAGTGGGGCGGGCTGCTCGCTGTTGGAGCCCTTTTCCTGGCCGCGAACGCCGTGTGCGGCAAAGGAGGCGGCGACAAGGGTTACGGAGAGCGTGGTCAGCAGGATGAATGCCGAGGTGAGCCGGCGGCAACGCAGCGTATCGAGGAGCGCTTTCATGGGTTTCTTTACCTCGTATTACGGCCCACCCAAGGCCGGACGTTGTTGGGAATATATCCACAAGTATAGCCCGAGTGGAAAAAATGCGTCCGGCGGGGCAGGGGCGAGGCAGATGGCGATGGGTGGCATCCGTCCGGAATCGATGCAGAGCGGGATTTTATCCTGCCACGCCGGATTTCCGGGGCTATTCCCCATAAGGCACCCATATGTTCTTGATCTGGGTGGCATGTTGCAGGAACCAGCGGCCTTCCGCGTGTGCGGAGTCGAACCAGTCGTATTCGTGGCTGTCGTTGGTCCAGACCTGCTTCATGTTGCCAATCGAGGCGGCGCGGACCAATGCGGCTTCCTCGTTGCCGCGGAAAGACCAGATGGCTTCGACGCCATCATGCTCTGCCAGGGTTTTGCCCAGCTCGGCCGGCCTTCCGGCCACCAGATTCACTACGCCTCCCGGCAGATCGCTGGTGTCAAAGACTTGGTACAGGTCGCCCGCAATGAGCGGGTAGCGATCCGAGGGTACCGCGATGACCGTGTTCCCGACGGCGATGGCGGGAAGGACAAGCGAGAGCAGGCCCAGCAGCGGCGCTGCCGCGGGGGCAAGAATGCCGATGACACCCACCGGCTCTGGAAGGGCGATGGTGATGTTGCGCCCGGGCGGATGGTGCACGATGCCTTCGTATTTGTCCGCCCACGCCGCATAGCTGAAGATGCGCTGGATGGAGAGATCGGTTTCGGCAGCGGCCTGTTCCTCGCCAACTGCCGCTGCCAGCCGGCGGGCAATCTCGTTCCGGCGCTGGATCATGTTTTCGGCCATGTAATAAATGACCTGTGCGCGGGCATGCGCCGTAGTCCGCGACCAACCGGAGGCAGCGCGCGCCGCTTCGACCGCGTTGCGGATGTCCTTGCGGTTGCCCAGAGGTGCTTCGCCCAGCAATTGGCCGTCTGGCCCGTAGACGGGAAAAGAGTAGCCGGAGTCGGGCCGGGCCTGCTTGCCGCCAATGTACTGCTTGACGGTGCGGTCAATGGGTGACCCGGCGGGGACAAATGTGCCGGCATCGCTGTCCGTTTCGGCGCGGCCGACCGTGGATTGGGCCGCGGGCAGCGAGTGCAGCCATTTGGGAGTGAGGTACTCCAGCATGCCTTCGCGTCCGCCTTCGCGGCCATAGCCGGACTCGCGATAGCCGCCGAAACCTGCGCCCGCGTCGAATTGATTGGCGCAGTTTACCCACACGACGCCAGCCTTGACCTTTGCCGCCAGATCGAGGGCCACGTTGATGTTCTCGCTAAAGATGCTTGCCGCCAGGCCGTAGACGGTGTTGTTCGCCAGCTCCGCCGCTTCCGCCGGGGTGCGGAAGGTCATGGCCGCCAGCACCGGGCCGAAGATCTCTTCCTGCGCCACTTTCGCCGACGGATGTACTTCCGTTAGCAGCGTCGGCGGGAAGTAACATCCCTTTTCCGGCAGGGGGTTGCGCGGCTGCCAGCACTGGGCGCCTTCGGCGATGCCGGCGTCTACCAGACGGCGAACGGTTTCCAACTGCACCGGCGAAACAATGGCTCCGATGTCGATGGACTTGTCGAGCGGATGGCCCACGCGGAGGGTTTCCATGCGAGTACGGAGCCGGTCGTAGAGGGTTTCGGCCACCCGCTCCTGGACCAGCAGCCGCGATCCGGCGCAGCAGACCTGGCCCTGGTTGAACCAGATGGCATCTACCACGCCCTCCACGGCGGAGTCGAGATCGGCGTCGTCGAAGACGACGAAAGGAGATTTGCCGCCCAGTTCAAGCGACAGCTTCTTGTGCGACTGCGCCGTGGCCTTGCGGATGATGCGGCCTACTTCAGTGGAGCCGGTGAAGGCAATTTTGTCGATGCCGGGATGCTCGATGAGCGCCTGGCCTGTGCGGGCGTCGCAGGTGAGCACATTGAGCACGCCGGGGGGCAGGCCCACTTCCATGGCCAGCTCGGCGAAGGCCAGCGCCGTCAGCGGCGTGTACTTAGCCGGCTTGATCACCACCGTGTTGCCCGCAGCCAGCGCCGGAGCCACCTTCCAGGCAAACATCAGCAGCGGAAAGTTCCACGGGATGACCTGGCCTACGACGCCGCAGGCGGTGTACTGCGGAAATTCCTGCTCCAGCAGTTGCGCCCAGCCGGCGTGGTGATAAAAGTGCCGGGCGACGAGCGGGATGTCGATGTCGCGGCTCTCGCGGATGGGCTTGCCGTTGTCTATTGTCTCCAGCACGGCGAGGCGGCGCGAGTGCTTCTGCACCTGCCGGGCCAGGGCGTAGAGATAGCGCGCGCGCTGGTGGCCGCCCAGCGCCTGCCAAGCGGGGAAGGCTTTGCGCGCGGCCGAAACGGCGGCTTCGACGTCATCCGCATTCCCCTTGGCGACCTCGGCGATGGGGTCGCCGCTGGAAGGATCGCTGGTGGTCATGTACTCGCCGCTGGCTGGTTTGACCCACGCGCCGCCGATGAACTCTTCGAAGCGGCGATGATGGCGGTCGAGCCAGGCGACCGCTTCCCTGGGATCCTCCGGCGCGGCGCCGTATTCCATGGTGTAGAACTTTTCCGCAATGCTCACAGCGACTCCTTCCGGGGCTCGAACCCCGCCTAGGCGATGGGATGACGGTACGTTGCCGAATAGCGGCCGGTGAGATGATGCTCCAACTGGCGCTCGATATCGCCCAGCATGCCGCTGGCGCCGAAGCGGAACAGGGACGGCTCAAGCCAGGAGCGTCCGAGCTCATCCTTCATGAGGGCGATCCAGTCCAGCGACTGGCGGGCGGTCCGGATGCCGCCGGCAGGCTTGAAACCCACCGCCATGCCGGTGCGTTTGGCGTACTCGCGGATGGCACGCACCATGGTCAGCGATACCGGAAGCGTGGCGTTTACCGCTTCCTTTCCTGTGGATGTCTTGATAAAGTCCGCGCCGGCCATCATGGCTACCCAACTGGCGCGCGCCACGTTGCGCAGCGTCATCAAGTCTCCGGTGCCGAGAATCGCTTTCATATGAATCGGCCCGCAGGTCTCCTTGAACGCGGCAATTTCGTCATAGAGGGCTTGCCACTCGCCGCGGAAGACGTGAGCGCGGGTGATCACGATGTCGATCTCCGCGGCGCCGGCTTCCACCGAGCGGCGAATTTCATCGACGCGCTCGGCCAGAGGCGACAGGCCAGCGGGGAATCCCGCCGAGACCGCGGCTACGGGGATGCCTGAGCCTTCAAGCGCCTTGACCGCGGTTTCCACATAGGCGTGATAGACGCAGACCGCGGCGACGGTCAGGTTCAACTCCTGAATGCCCAGCCCCTCGACCAGATGCCGCTGCAGGGGATTGCGCGCCTTGGCGCAGAGCCGCCGGACGCGCTCGGGCGAGTCGTCGCCGCTGAGCGTGGTCAGGTCCATGCAGGCAATGGCGCGCAGCAGCCACGCCGCCTGGGTCTCTTTCTTCACGGTGCGCCGCGCACAATGCGTCGCCGCGCGGCGCTCGACCGCACTGGTGTTGACGCGCACCTCTTCGACCCAGTCCATGTTGAGAGGAATGCGCCGGCTTGGTTCCAGCGCGCGCCCATCCAGAGCGACGGGAATGGATGGGATGCCGTGTGCCGATGTTGATAGTTCGAGGGCCATATGGATTCCGTTTCCGCCCGGGTGCCAAAAGCTCAATTTGATGAAAGACTCATTCCTCTGCCTCTACACAGAGAAACCGTGACCTCGGGAGCGGCCGGATAAGGTGCGATCTCCCGCATCCACAGCGCAGCGGCCGGATGCGGCGAGGAGCATTCCGGCACAGCGCTCACAAGGATTTTCGCAAAGCTGCATCCAGCATACATCCAAAATCCGAAGGCGTGCGCGGGCTTATTCATGAGAAATGATAAGCGCCGGAAATGAGAACGAGCGCAATCAGGTAACAGCAGAACATTCCGGTCAGAGACAGGCGTGCGCGGGTATCCGCTCCGCGAAATTCATGCCAAACGAGAAGGCCCCAGAGGGCGGCAATCATTGGCGAAGCCTGACCGATGGCGTAGGAGATGGAGACACCGACCAGATTCGCCGCCACCAGGTTGAGAACCATGCCGATGCCCCAGACAAAGCCGCCCAGAAGGCCGATGGTGTGCTGCGATATGCCGGCCCGGAAATAGTCCGCGATGCGTATCGGCGCGCCGGTCAGCGGCTTGCGCATGAGCCAGGTATTGAAAACGAAGCAGCACAGAAACGCTCCCAGCGCGAAGAAGACGGCGATGCTGTAAGGAGTGAGTGGATGGTTTGACGTCAGCGCCGTGGTGTTGAATGGGGCAAAGGCGCCCATCAGGAATCCGGAGACGACGCAGACGATGATGCCCTTGCGGGAAGCGAAGTGGCCGGAACGGCTCATGGAAGCATAGGCCACGCCGATCAGAATGACAGCCGCTGTGGCCATGAGCACACCGCCGCCGAGCAGCCATAACTCGCCTTTGGGCTGGATCATGTAGCTGAGGATGACACCTTCGACGAGCGCGATGCCGATGGAGAGCGGAAATGCGATGGCGAGCCCGGCCATTTCAATGCCCGCGACCAAGAGGACATTGGCGATGTTGAAGATGAATCCACCGGTGGCGGCAAAGACGATGTTGCTCCACGCGGCGCTGTGGACATTTTCGATGAAGCTTACGCTGTTGTGCTGCGTCGAGCCAAGGGTCAACGCGCAGAGAAGAGAAATCAACAGTACGCCGATCGAGTAATCCCAGTAGAAGAGCTCGAAGCGGTATTGGCGGGTTGCCTTGAAGGCGTTGGCCCACGAGCCCCAGCACGCGGTACTTGCGATCATCATGACCAGGGCGATTCCGAAACTAAGTGGCACGAACATCGATTGGGTCCTCCTTGCTTGCCAACTTGTGCGCGGTCTTGCGCCGCCGGAGGCGAAGGCGGCAAGCCGCCTAATTGCTTCTGCCCGCCGTGTCCAGACCCTGATAGAGACGCTCCACTTCCTGGCGCTCGGGCATGGATGTTGCGGTGCCGGGGCGCGTTACCGAGAGCCCGGCCACGGCACAGCCAAACCGCGTGGCCTCAATGAGGCTCATGCCCTCAGCGAGACCAACCGCAAAGCCGCCGTTGAATGCGTCGCCCGCCCCAGTGGTGTCAACGACGGATCCAATCTGAAAAGCCTGGACGTGTTCGGCCACACCCGGCCCGAGGACAAAGGCGCCGCGAGATCCCAGGGTCAGGACTGCCGACCGTGCTCCCCGCTTGAGCAATGCCGCTGCCGCGCGCTCGATCTGCGGCATGGTGTCCACGGGCAGTCCGGTCAGCGAACTGGCTTCAGATTCGTTGGGAGTGAGATAGTCGCAGAGCTTGAGTAAATCATCGCTGCAGTCACAGGCGGGTGCGGGATTGAGGATGGTGGGGACTCCGAGCGAGCGCGCCAGGCGCAATCCATATTCGACCTGGGGCAAGGGGAGTTCCAACTGGGTCATGAAGCAGGCGGATTCGCCGATGGCTTCGCGGGCCGAGTCGATGTCGCTGAAGGTCAGCGCATTCGCCGCGCCCGGCGCCACCACGATGGCGTTTTCGCCGGAACCCTGATCCACAATGATGGCGGCTGCTCCAGTTGCAGCGTCAGGAGTCGTGAACAGGAAGTCGAGCTGCACGCCTGCCTTGCGGTGCACATTCTGCGCAAGCTCGCCGAATGGGTCGGTGCCGACTTTGGAGATGAACCTTACCCGCCCGCCAAGACGGGCAGCGGCAATGGCCTGATTGGATCCTTTGCCGCCCGGCCCCAAGCGAAAAGCGCTGCCCATGATGGTTTCACCCCACCCGGGCAATTGTCCGGTGCGGAAACTGAGATCTGCGGCGAAAATGCCCATTACAGTGACAGGAAGGGATTGCATAGGAACTCCATACAGCTTTGGCTGGTGTGGTGGTGATGACGAAGCATGCCGGGCGCGATGGTTTCATGGCGCGAGTTACCTGCCCTCGACGAAGGTCGCCGGGAAGCTACCGTGCCGAGAGCTGGCGCAGCATTTCTGGATCGCTGGCACCGGGAGTCGGCGAGGTCATCAGGCGAATGAACATCTGCTGAAACTTTGGCCAGTTTACATCCATTTGCGCGTAGACCTTCTGGAGCGGGCTCCGCCCATGCTTTTCCAAGCCGCCTAAACATCGCCGATGCGCTACCTGCCGCCCCTTGTTGAGGCGCTGTATGCGTTCAGGATTTATCACTGAGACACCCGCGTGCCCAAGCGGGCGAGAAGGAAGAGTCACACCGTAATGTGGGAAATGCGACTGGCCGCATCCGCTTTTTTGCCGGAAACGAAATTACCTGCAAAAAATCTGTGGAAAAGAAAAATATTTTAAGGGGGGAGTGAGTTCACCGGAGGCTGGCGGCATGGGCTCGTGGGGCGCGCTCCGGGCGGCCGGGTTTGCGGCTATGGCAAGCTGCAGAGGGACGGGCGAGTTGGTTAGGGCCTCAGATGAAGCAGGAGGGATTGGCTTAATCATGATTGCGTTTTCCCCGGAAAGGTGTATGGAAGTGTCCATGTGTCGATGGTACGCGGCGGGGCGGAAATTACCTGCAAACGTAAGGTGATGAAGTTGCAGGGTTTGTGGCGCACGGGGATTGACGAGATGTGGGCCGCGAGTGCTTCCATTGCCGGCCTGGGATTCGATTGGAAAGGTGGTTTCATTTTTGCCCGATGGCATCGGCCGCGTAGCGGCGCATTATGTATTGCGGCACAACGCCGGTGACCAGGTGAACAACATGCGATGACGGCGAGAGGTAAAGACTCGTGGGCAGCGCAGCGGGAACGCCAAAGGCCCTCATCAACGAGGGAGCGTCCTGCGCGAGAAGGTAGGTGATTCCGTCATGCCGCATCATGGCCGCGGCATGCGCATACTCGCCAGGATCGGCCACGATGCCCACAACCACAAGTTTGCCGCGATCCTCGTCCTGCAACTTCTGGAGCCAGGGAATTTCCATTCTGCAAGGTGGACACCAGGGCGCCCAGAAGTTCAGCAAAACCGCCTTGCCCTTATAAGCGCTTGGCGGGATAGGTTTTCCGTCGAGCCCTGTGAGCGTGAAGGTGGTTGCATTGGCTGGCGAAGGTGCGGAGGCTTTCGCGGGGAGGAAGCGATGCAGGATGAGGACCGCAAAGACGGCGACCGCGGCCCCTTCCAGGCCCATTGTGATCCAGCGTGCTCGACTCATGTGGTGCGCCTCCTTGCGGCTTGCTTGACAGAAACTATACTGACCAGTAAGTATATTGGCATGACAGAGCGACGGATTGCAACCACCACGCGAATTCTGAGCACCGCCGCGGACCTCTTTTCCGCTCACGCATACGCCGATGTTTCGGTCGAACAGATTGCGCAACAGGCCGGCATTACCAAGATGACGCTCTATCAGCACTTCCGGTCGAAGGATGTGCTTGCGCTGGAATGCCTGCGCCTGCGGCTGAAAAGGCGCGAGGAAAAGCTGGACCAAGTTGTGTCCGAACTGGAGCCCGGGGCCGATGCCATGCTGGCCATCTTCGACTGGCTTGAAGAGTGGCTTGATCCGGCGCACTTTAAAGGCTGTTCGTTTGTGAAGGCTGTGAATGAGCTTTCTGTGGTGCTGCCGGAAGTGCGGGAGATTGCCCTGGATGCCAAGCTAAAGATCCGTCAACGATTCATCACGCTCGCGCGGCGTAGTGGACGGAAGCGCACCAATGATCTGGCGCAGGAGCTGGCGCTGCTCTTTGAAGGCGCGCAGTCGCTGGCGTTGATTGAATGCAGCGCGCGGCCGGCGCGGGTGGCAAAACGTGTTGCAAGACTCCTGTTGCGGGCTTGACAAGCGATACCGGGCCAAATCAAACCGCGTGGTTGCATGACCGCACGGTTTCACGAGGAATGACAATGAGAAGAGACAGGATATTATTGGCTTCGGTCTTGCAGCGGCTTTCTATGGCGCCGCTTACAACCACTGCAAGCTTCATCGTATTGCTCACGCTTGCGGTTGCAGCAAGCAGCGCGCATGCACAGAGCGGCAGGAATCCAGTCGCGCAGGAGTTCCCCAATCAGTACCTGCCGAAGAACCTTCCCGACCCGCATCTCGCGGAATATTTTCCGCACGAATGGACGACCTACGCTGCAAACATGGGCAGGAACGCTGTTTTCCCGCTTTCGGCCTCTGCTCCTGCTTCACTGAGGAGCGGTGTCGCGTGGTCCTTTGCGGGCGCGGGAGCGATCCCATTAAACGGGCCGCCGCTCGATGGCAACTTCAAAACGACGGCGTACACCATCGGCATGCCGGTTGGCGTTTCAGTTGTGCGGGGAATTCTTTACGTGGGAGACGACAACGGATACACCTATGCGCTGAACGCCATGACAGGCAAGCTGATCTGGTCGCACTACGGCTGGAACATGAATATGAGCAATCCGCTGGTTGACGGGGATCGGGTGATCGTCAGTACCGGCAACGCTTATTTCAATTACGCCAAGACCATGCAGTATGTGAAAGGCAAGCGGACGGTTCGCGGTCCGGGGCTGAATTCAATCTATGCTCTGGACCGCACGAGCGGCCGGGAGATCTGGACGTTCCACACGCCTGGCGAGATCATGCCGACTCCGGTGGACGTTGACGGCTTTCTGTATGTGGGCACAGGAGACGGCCACGTGTACAAAGTGGACGCGGCAACCGGCAAGCAAGTGTGGAAGACCAACATCGAGTCATTCGTGAGCATGTCCTCACCCGTGGCAGGCGATGGCTACATTTTTGTGGGCGGGACATATCCGAACTACTTTTATGCTCTCGATCAGAAGACTGGCCGGATTGCGTGGAAGACCACGATCCCCGGCCTGGTAGCTACCGGAATCAGCGATTGCACGCCGGCCTATGCCGACGGCATCGTGGTACAGGAGGCGACAATCGAGTCAGGCGATCCATCCGATCCGGTGGCGAACGTGCTTCTCGCTCTGGATGCGAAGACAGGAAAACTTCTCTGGGAGCAGCGCATGCGCAATGGGCCGGTTCCACCAGCAATGAAGACTGCCACGCCCATGATTGCCGCGGGGATTGTATATGAGGGTAGCCCGGTGAGCGGCAATTACCATGCCTTTGATCTGAAGACGGGCAAGAAACTTTGGACCGCACATCTGGGCAGCCAGATACGCGCGGGCGCGGCGGTGCTCGACGGCGTGGCCTATATTCCTTACCACTCGGGCGACATCGCGGCTATCCGTATTTCTGATGGCAAGCTCCTTGGGAAAAAATACATTGGAGGCTCTTTCGGCCCCTCGTCGCCAGTAATTGCCGGGGGAACGCTCTACGTTTCAAATGTATATGGTTGGGTTACGGCTATCCCTCTGGGGCAAATCATCACTCCGTCGACCCATTAGCTTAGGGGAGAACCGCGGCTTCGCCGTGGAGGCCGCAGCAGTTTGGCCTTTGCGGGAACGCCGCGGGCCCAAGCGATGTCACTGGGGGACTTCGCGCATCCATACTGCACTGCACTTCATCCTCACGCTGAAGCGCGGGACTCATGAACACTGGGTCCGCGGCGCGGGATCAGGGCAGGTTGAGCACATGCGAGTACAGCCACTTCAGGTCACTTTGAGGGGCCACCAACCATAAAGCCTCCGATCTTACCGGAGGGTACTTACCAAGCTTTGCGCGAGCGCGGGCCACGCAGATGCGGTTCGTCTGCTCGCGCACTCCCGTCTCCGCAATTGCCATTGCGTCGAAATAGCTTGAGCATGCTACTCAGCAAATGGTGGCGCGGCTGTCCCTGGAAGCCGCACTGAGTCTTGGCGGCAGATGTTAGGATGTGAAATCATCGCACAACAGGGAGCCGCAGCTATGAGTGAAGCATCCACGATAAAGAACATGACAAGCGAAGAGATGTCAAATCTTACGCGCCAAACGAATTACGGCACATGGCGCTTTCAGAAGAGCTGGAAGCCGCTTTACATTGCCGACGCAGAGGGTTGCTGGATCACGGACGGGGCAGGGAAGCGTTATCTGGATCTGAGCTCGCAACTGATGTGCGTGAACCTGGGACATAAGAATCCGCGCGTGGTGGAGGCGATTGCCCAGCAGGCCAAGGACCTGGCCTACATTGCGCCGGGTTATGCCTCGGCTTCGCGCGCGCGGCTGAGCGCCAAGCTGCTTGAGGTGCTGCCGGAAGGAATCGAGAAGTTCTTCTTTGCCACCAGCGGTACGGAAGCCAATGAGGCGGCGTTCAAAATCGCGCGCATGTATACGGGCAAGAACAAGATTATTTCTCGCTACCGCTCATATCACGGTTCCACCATGGGTTCCATTGCGGCCACGGGCGATCCGCGGCGCTGGGCCATGGAGCCGGCGGGCAAAGGGGCGGGCTTTGTGTTTGCGCCGGAGACGAACTGCTACAACTGTCCCATCAGGCACACCTATCCTGATTGCAACATTGCATGCGCGGACTATATCGAACACATGATCCGCAACGAGAGCGATGTGGCCGCGGTGCTGGTGGAACCGGTGGTTGGCACCAACGGCGTGCTGGTGCCGCCGCCAGAGTATATGCCCCGGCTGCGCGAGATTTGCGACCGGCACGGCGTGCTGCTGATCGACGATGAAGTGATGGCCGGATGGGGACGCACGGGAAAGTGGTTCTGCGTGGAGCACTGGAACGTGAAGCCCGACATTCTGGTGACGGCCAAGGGGATTACGTCGGCTTATGTGCCGCTGGGGCTGTGCGCAACGACGAAGAAGATTGCCGACTACTTCGAGGAGCACTACTTTTCGCACGGACACACCTACGAGGCGCATCCGCTTACGCTGGGGCCGGCCGTGGCGACCATCGAAGAGATGCAGCGGCTGAAGCTGGTGGAGCGGGCCGCGGAACTGGAGCCTTATGTGCGCGGCAAGCTGGAGGCGCTGAAGGCGAAGCATCCGTCGGTTGGCGACGTGCGCGGGTTGGGCCTGTTTTTCGCCGTGGAGATTGTGAAGAACCGCGAGACCAAGCAACTGTTCAACACCATGCGCGACAAGGTGGAAGGCAAGCCGCTGGTGGTGGACCAGATTGCCGGGAAGATGATGGCGCAGGGGGTTTCGATCCAGGCGTGGGTGAGCCACTTCGTGATTGCGCCGCCGCTGATCGTGACGAAAGAAGAGCTGGACTTGGGGATTGCGGCACTGGACGAGCATCTGGCGATTGCGGATGCGCTGGTGGCGTAGAGACAGCTTTCAGCTTTTAGCTCTCAGCTTTCAGCCTTTCCGGCCCGGACCTTGATCAGTGATGGACCCAAGTTCCGCAGCTCTGATGCAGGCAGGTTTATTGCAGCCGTGCATCGCATTGTTCCAGCCGATGCAACTGAAAGCTGAGGGCCGCAGGGAAGGCAACGAGTCTGCGAGCCCGCAAGTGAGGGAAGCAACGAGTCTGCGCTTGGGCTGAGAAGGGCGGCGCGTGTCTCGGCGGAGTTTACTTCCATGCGCCTCCGCGGGCCTCGCGGCGCAGGTAATTGCCGCGGCCCGGTTTGCCGATGAACTGGCCGGCTGAAACGATCTGCTCGCCGCGCGAGTAGACGTCGCGGGCGTTGCCGCGCACGCGGAAGCCCTCAAACATGGAGTAGTCGACGCGCATGTGGTGCGTGGCTGCGCTGATGGTGTACTCCTGGTTCGGGTCCCAAAGCACAACGTCGGCATCGCTGCCCACAGCCAGTACGCCCTTCTTTGGATACATGCCAAAGATGCGCGCGGGAGCCGTGGAAACCAACTGCACAAAACGGTTGACGGAAAAATTGCCCTCGTTTACGCCGTGATGATAGAGCAACTGCATGCGGTTTTCGATCCCCGGGCCGCCGTTGGGGATTTTGGTGAAGTCATCCTTGCCCATGGCTTTTTGATCGGCAAAGCAGAAGGGGCAATGATCGGTGGAAACCACCTGGAGCGTGTCCGTGCGCAGGCCAGCCCAGAGCTTGGCCTGATTGCCGCGCTCGCGCAGCGGCGGCGTGAAGACGTACTTTGCGCCCTCCCAGCCGGCGTTGGTCATGTTGTCGATGGAGAGCAGCAGATATTGCGGGCAGGTCTCGGCAAACGCCGGCAGGCCGCGATCGCGGGCTTCGCGCACTTCGTTGAGCGCATCCTCGCTGGAAAGATGGACGATGTAAATGGGCACGCCGGCCATCTCGGCCATGGCGATGGCGCGGTGCACAGCTTCGGCCTCGGCGCGCGTGGGCCGGGTCAGCGCGTGATAGATGGGCGCGGTTTTGCCTTCGGCCAGCGCCTGGCGCACGAGCACGTCGATGACCGAGCCGTTTTCGGCGTGCATGCAGATGATTGCGCCGTTTTTGGCCGTCTGCCGCAGGGCCTTGAAGATGGTGGCGTCGTCGGCCATCAGGACGCCGGGGTAGGCCATGAAGAGCTTGAAGCTGGCCACGCCTTCGCGCACCATTTCGTCCATGTCTTCCAGGCCGGCATCGGGCAGGTCGGTGACGATCATGTGCAGGCCGTAGTCGATGCAGGCTTTGCCTTCGGCTTTTTTCCACCAGGTGTCGAGCGCGGTGCGCATTTTGGCGCCACGGCTCTGGATGGCGAAGTCGACAATGGTTGTGGTCCCGCCGATGGCCGCGGCGCGTGTGCCGGTTTCGAAGTCGTCGGAGGCAGTGGTGCCGCCGAAGGGCATGTCGAGATGGGTGTGCGCGTCGATGCCGCCGGGCAGGACGAGCAGGCCGGTCGCATCGACGACCTTGTCGGCTGCGCTGGGCGGAATGCCGGCGCGGATTTCCTTGATGACGGCGCCTTCGATGAGCAGATCGGCTTTGACGGTGGAGTCGGCGTTGACGATGGTTCCGTTTTGAATGAGGACAGATGACATGATCTTTTACCTCGCTTGCGGCTGTGGCTGGGTTATGCATGCTGCGCTGTGTGTGCGCTGGTCCCACGTTTCCGGCGCGACGCCCTGGTCGACGCGGACCATGGTGATGCAATTGTCCACCGGGCAGACCAGCGAGCAGAGGTTGCAGCCCACGCATTCGGTCTCGTCCACGCGCGGAATGCGGCCGAGCGGCGTGGGATACGGGCCTTGCCCATCTGCCGCGGCTGCGCGTTCCTTGCGCGTCACCGGCGTTTCGGCAATGGATGCGCGGCTGCGCGCTTCCCGTTCCGCGGGGATCGGATGGCGCTCCACGGGCCCGTCAACCGGGCCGGAGATGCGGTCGAGATGGATGCACTGGTGCGCGCCATCCCAGCAGGCGATGTGGCAGAGGTCGCAGCCGATGCACTTCTGCTCGTCGATGTGGGCCACGATCTTGTAGTTCAGGTTCAGGTGCTTCCACTCGGTAACGCGCTTGAGGGAGAGGCCTCGAAAATCTTCGAGCTGGCTGAAGCCCTTCGCACGCATCCAGTTGTCGAGGCCCTCGGCCATGTCCTCCACAATGCGATAGCCGTAGTGCATGACAGCTGTGCAGACCTGCACGGCGCCGCAGCCGAGGAGCATGAACTCCGCCACGTCGCGCCAGGCGCCGATGCCGCCGATGCCGGCGAGGGGCAGTGCCGATTCGGGATCGGACATGATCTGCTGCACCATGTTCAGCGCGATGGGCTTGACGGCCGGGCCGCAATAGCCGCTGTGCGAGCTTTTGCCGTCTACGTTGGGGCGGGGGATGAAGGTGTCGAGGTCGATGCCGGTGATGGAATTGATGGTGTTAATGGCCGACAGGCCATCGGCGCCGCCGCGCTTGGCCGCGCGCGCCACGGTGCGAATGTCGGAGATGTTGGGCGTGAGCTTGACGAGCACCGGCGTGCGCGCTTTCTCCTTCACCCATGCGGTGATCATCTCGGCGTACTCGGGCACCTGGCCCACGGCCGAGCCCATGCCGCGCTCGCTCATGCCGTGCGGACAGCCGAAGTTCAGCTCCAGGCCGTCCGCGCCCGCATCTTCGGCGCGGGCCACGATCTCGTGCCACGCCTCGCGGTTCGAGGCGACCATGAGCGATGCGATCACGACATGCTTGGGATAGCGTTTCTTGACCTCTGCCATCTCGGCCAGATTCACTTCCACCGTGCGGTCGCTGATCAGCTCGATGTTGCTGAAGCCGACGATGCGCTGGCCCTGCCAATCGACGGACGAATAACGCGAGGCTGTGTTAACCACGGGCTCGCCGATGGTCTTCCAGACGGCGCCGCCCCAGCCGGCGTCGAAGGCGCGCATGATCATCTCGCCGGTGTTGGTGGGAGGCCCGGAAGCGAGCCAGAAGGGGTTGGGCGCGTTGATGGCGCCGGCAAAGTTGCGAACACTGAGATCAGGCATTTGCAGCCTCCGTGGTTTTGAGGATTGCAAGCGCGGCTCGCTTGCCGCCGGCTACAGCATCCACCACCTCGCGGCCGCCATTGACGCAGTCGCCGGCGGCAAAGTAGCGCGGGTTGCCGGTTCGGCCGGTGGCGAGATCGGCCACGATGCGTCCGTCGCGCACCTCGACGTGGCGCAGTTCCTGGATGAGCCGGGTGAGCGGCGACTGACCGATGGCCGGTACCAACATATCGCAGTCGATGGTGTATTGCGAGTCGGGAATGGGCGCCAGCTTGCCTTCAGCGGGGCGCACCTGCACGGTATCGAGCAGCAGGCGATGGCGTTCGCCGGGACGCACGGCGACGGGCTGCCTGTGCCAGAGGAATTGGACACCTTCCTGCTTGGCGTGTTCGTACTCGAAGTCGAAGGCGGACATGTCGTTTTCGCTGCGGCGATAGAGCAGGTAAACGGTGCTGGCGCCCAGGCGGCGCGCGGCGTTGGCGGCGTCGATGGCGGTATTGCCCGCGCCCACCACGACGACGGTTCCATGCGCCTCGCGGAGGTGGCCGTGTTTGTAGGCGGCAATAAGCTCGAGGGCGTTCATCACGCCGTCTGAGTCTTCGCCGGGAATGCCGAGCCGTTGCATGGCGCCAAGGCCGAGGCCCAGGAAGATGTAGTCGAACTCCGCCTCCAGCGCTTCAAGAGCGGATGCGGAATCGACGTTGACGCCGAAGCGGAAGTCGATGCCCATGCGGCGGATCATCTCCACTTCGCGCAGGCTGTCGGCGGTGCGCAGCTTGTATTCGGCCACGCCGTAGGTGTTCAGCCCGCCGGGCAGCGCCCGGCGTTCCAGAATGGTGGCCTGCGCGCCCTGGCGGCGCAATTCGGCCGCGCAGGCCAGCGATGCGGGCCCGCCACCGATGCAGGCCACGCGCAAGGCGCGCGAAGCGGCCGGCGCGGCCGGCGGTACTTCGCCGGAAGCGTAGAAGGCGTCCATTGCGTGCCGCTGCAAGAGCGCGATCTGGATGGGCTTGCGGTTGTAGCGGTGCATGACGCAGGAGCCTTCGCAGAGCACGTCGACGGGACAAACGCGGGCGCAGCTTGCGCCCAGGATGTTGGCGTCGAGAATGCGCAACGCCGAGCCGCGCAGATTGCCGGAAGCAATGCGCTTGATGAAGCCGGGCACGTCAATGTGCGTGGGGCAGGAGGCGGTGCAGGGCGCATCGAAACAGTGGAGGCAGCGGTCGGCTTCGATGGCCGCGGCCTGCGCCGTCAGCGGTGGTTTCAACTCGCCGAAGCGAGCCTGGATATGCGGATCGCCGGAAATAGTGGCCGTGCTCATGCAAACCTCTTGTTGCGGTTGATCCTCGCAACGGCTGAATAAGATGTGCCTTCAAGCGCATCCGCCGCGGCAAATGCGCTCAGGATAACAAGTCAAGTGCGTCTGGCCAGTGCGCCGTCGCACTAGGAAGCGACCAGGGGCCCATAGAGATCGGGCCGGCGGTCGCGGAAAAACTGCCAGGTGCGGCGCACATCGGCAATCTCATCCAGATTCAGGTCCGCGGTCAGCACTTCGTCCTTGTCGCGCGAGGCCTGGGCGATGATCTGGCCGCGGGGATTGGCAAAGTAGCTGGAGCCGTAAAACTCGCCGATGTTCCAGGGCGCTTCCGTGCCGACGCGGTTGATGGCGGCGATGAAGTAGCCATTGGCCGCGGCGTGGGCGGGTTGCTCCAGCTTCCACAGGTACTCGCTTAAGCCGGCTACCGTGGCCGATGGATTGAAGACAATCTCCGCGCCGTTCAGCCCCAGGCAGCGCGCGCCCTCGGGAAAATGCCGGTCGTAGCAGATATAGACGCCGATCTTCGCAAAGCCCAGATCGAAGACGGGATAGCCCAGATTGCCAGGACGGAAGTAGAACTTTTCCCAGAAGCCGGGCGCCACATGCGGAATGTGCGTCTTGCGGTACTTGCCCAGAAACGAGCCGTCGTTGTGAATCACGGCGGCCGTGTTGTAGAAGATGCCTTCCTGCTCCACTTCATACACGGGCACAATCATGGCGATGCGCAGCTCTTTGGCCAGCGATTGCATGAGGCTGACGGTGGGACCGCCGGGCACCGGCTCGGTGGCCTCATACCATTTGACCGACTGCTCGGCGCAAAAATAGGGGCCGTTGAAGATCTCCTGCAGGCAGACGATCTGGGCTCCTTCGGCGGCTGCGTGACGGATCAGGCTAAGGTGCTTTTCGATCATGGCCTGCTTTTGCGCCGCCAGTGGCTCGGTGGCGGGGATGGCATTGGAGGCCTGAACAATAGAACATCGGACGATGCGAGGCATAGCGCGCTCACTCCAATTGGCAAGATTGTGATTAAGTCTTCGAAAGTACTAAAAACGAGCAGGATCTGCAACGATTTTATTTTGCGGTTGACTTGCGGCCGCCCGCAATCGTCGCCGGAGGAGATCGCCATTTTCGCGTCCGGGCCGGTGGCGCGGGCTGCTTTACGCAGGACTCGCCGGGAAAAAGCCGGGTTGGCTTGATTGTATTGAGGAGCGGATCAGAGCTGGCGATTGCCGGCCGTATCGCAGGGCAGCGCCGGTATGGATGGATGAAATGCCGCGCGCCATCGGACTGCGGAAAGATGGTTCTATCCCCGCAGCCGCGTCAGCAAATCCTGCGGATGGACCGGCTTGGCCAGAATTTCGAATTCATACCCCTGCTTGCGTGCTTTTTCAAGCAGGTCAGCCGTGGCGGCCTGCCCGGAAAACAGCAGGATCTTGATGGCGGG
This sequence comes from Acidobacteriota bacterium, assembly GCA_021803035.1. Classification (GTDB taxonomy): domain Bacteria; phylum Acidobacteriota; class Terriglobia; order Terriglobales; family Acidobacteriaceae; genus Telmatobacter. The sequence goes on from JAJZME010000038.1 coordinate 92,606, forward strand.
CAGGAGGGCGCGAATGCGGATGGCCGCGTCGATGCCGTTCAGGTCGGCCATGATGACATCGGAGATGAGCATGTCCGGCTTGAAGGCGGGGGCAAGTTCTAGGGCTTTTTCGCCGGAGTAAACGGCGCGGGCGTCAAAGCCGCTCTGGTTGAGGATCATGGCCAGGGTATCGGCGATTACACGCTCGTCGTCGGCCACCAGAACTCTGGGTTTAGATGTCCCTTCGGGCATACGCTCCTTGACGCTCGACCGTGCCGCTCCATGGCAGCGCAAGTCTCAGAATCAGCACGCCGTAGCTTGATTCGGGTAGGCAGGGTTGCGCTTCCCTCGCTGGCGCTTATCCATAATGATACGCTCTGCTTCGGCGATGTGAGGTGTGAATAGACCCTTTCTGCAGGGCCGGCGCATATAAATTTCTGGCATCCAGGTAGCTATATGCAGATCGGGAGTCGATTGGCTCCGATAAGGACATGGACAGTCCCTTGGAGTATTTTGCACGTTTAACCGATCCCCGGATCGAGCGGAACCGGGAGCATCTGCTAGAAGGAATTCTTTTGATAGCCGTCGCGGTCGACGAAGAGATCGATTGTGGCCACGGCCGCGTGCAACGCCGCCGCTGCGCGGTGGTGAGCGATCTGACGCTGCTGGCGACTGGAAAGGGCTGCGCGCGCTGGTGCGTATTGAGGCCGAACGGTTCCACAAAGCCACTGGTAAAACCGAGCGGGAAACGCGCTACTACATCAGCAGCCTGGCTCCCGACGTCCCGCGGCTCAATCAACTCGTCCGTCAGCACTGGGGCATCGAGAACAAGCTGCATTGGGTTCTGGACGTGGCCTTCGGCGAGGACCAGAGCCGCAAACGCGCCGGAAACGCCGCCCAAAACTTCTCTCTGCTCAATCGCATCGTCCTCAATCTGCTGAAACAGGAAACAACCCTCAAGCGCGGCATCAAGGGAAAACGCCTCAAAGCCGCATGGGATCCTGCGTACCTGCTGAAATTACTGGGAATCTGATATGCGTCGGCCCTGTGATAGCGGCCCTTTTGCCGATAATTTCGCCGTTTCGTTCATACTGTTCTTATATCCGTAAAACCTGCGCATCATCACTGCGCCACCAGCGAGCGACAGCATGAACACGTCCATCGAATTCGTCCCGCCAACCACTCACGAGCCAGCCTCAAAGAACCTTGTGCGCGAAATTGTGAACGCGCACCCCCCCCTCAAAATATTTTTCTTTTCCATAGATTTTTTGCAGTTAATTTCGTTTCCAGCGAAAAACGCAGATCTGCGCAGCCGCATTTCCCGCATTGCAGTACGCGCAAGCCAGGACTTTGGCAGCTATATGTGTCCGCTGGAGATATGTGTCCACTGGAGTGGAAAGCCAGCTTCTGGAGCCGGACCGCGCTCCCCGGTGAAGCCGGGGCTCTCCCATGGGCTAATAGCTGCTTTTGAGAATTACCGTGCCACCATCTCCACATCCCTGGGCGCAAAGATATTGCCCATGCGGCGGATTTGCGCTCCGACACCGCGCAGCTTCTCTTCAATGCGCTCGTAGCCGCGGTCCATGTGATACACGCGGTCGAGGATGGACTCGCCGTCGGCCACCAGTGCGGCCAGCACCAGCGATGCGGAGGCGCGCAGGTCCGAGCACATAACGGCGGCAGCGGAAAGCTTTGCCGGGCCATGCACCCGGGCAGCCGTGCGGCTGTCGATCTTGATGTTGGCGCCCATGCGCACCAGCTCCTGCACGTGCATGAAGCGGTTCTCGAAGATGTTTTCCTTGATCAGGCTGACGCCTTCGGCCTGCGTGGCCAGGGCCATGAACTGGCCCTGCATGTCGGTGGGAAAGCCCGGATACTCTTCGGTGGAAATATCGGCGGCGTGCAGCGCGCCGTCGCCGCGCACGCGCACGGAGTCGCTGCCGAGAACCTCAACGCGCACGCCCATCTCCTGAAGCTTGGCGATCGGCGCGCCCAGGTGCGCCACATTGCAGTTGGTGACGGTCAGGTCGCCGCCGGTGATGGCGCCGGCCGCCAGCAGCGTTCCTGCTTCAATGCGGTCGGGATTGATGCGGTGCCGGGCGCCGTGCAGCCGCGTTACGCCCTGCACGCGCATGGTGGATGTGCCCGCGCCCTCGATTTTGGCGCCCATGGCCGCCAGCAGCGTGGCCAGGTCGGTCACTTCCGGCTCGCGCGCGCAGTTTTCCATGATGGTTTCGCCCTCGGCCAGCACCGCGGCCATCAGAAGATCTTCAGTGCCCGTAACAGTGATGAGGTCAAAGACGATATGCGCGCCCTTCAGCCGCTCCGTACGCGCCACCAGGTAGCCGTGCTCCTGGGCAATGGTTACGCCCATCTTTTCCAGGCCCTTGATGTGCTGGTCGATGGGCCGTGCGCCGATAGCGCATCCGCCCGGCATGGAGACGCGCGCCCAACCCGAGCGCGCCACCAGCGGGCCCAGCACAAGCGCGCTGGCGCGCATGGTCTTTACAATTTCGTACTCGGCCACCGGCTTGGTGAGCGCGCGGCAATTGATGGTGGTGCGGTGCTGCGCGCGGCCGTAGCCCAGCTCCACTTCGGCGCCCATCGCCGCCAACAGCTTCCGCTCGGTCTCGATGTCGCGCACCTGGGGGATGTTTTCGAGGATGACTTCTTCATCCGTAAGGATGGGCGCGGCCATGCAGGCAAGTGCGGAGTTCTTCGCGCCGGAAACGCGAATGCTGCCTACAAGCGGATTGCCGCCGCGAATAACGAACTTATCCATAAATCCGGCAAGCTCCCGGAGTGGCCGGATTCTGGCTCCCATCGGCACACTCCTGACTCTCTAGTGTACCTGCGGCCGCGCCTGCCGCCGGCTTTCCGGGGGTCAGCGGGCTACAAGCGCCGTAAACGGATGCACATAGGCCATCAGGCAGACCAAGCCGCCCATCAGCGCCGCCATGGCCAGGCTGTGCAGCAGCACATAGCGTAGAATCGTTCCCTCCTGGCCATAGCTGTCGGTTACGGTGCTGGCCACCACGATGCTCGGCGCGGCAATCATCTTGCCCATGACGCCGCCGGCGGAGTTGGCCGAGGCCATCAGCGTCTGCGAAACGCCAATCTGGTGCGCCGTTACCTGCTGCAGGCTCCCGAACAGCACATTGGAAGCTGTGTCAGAGCCGGTGGTCGCCGTTCCCAGCCAGCCAATCAGCGTTCCGAAGAAGGGATAGAGCACGCCGGTACGCGCAAAGGCCAGCCCCAGCGTCGCGTCCTGCCCGCTGTAGCGCATGACAAAGCCCAGCGCCAGCATGGCGGCAATGGTCGCCACGGCAAAGCGCACGCTGTAAGTGGTCTTGATGAACTCCCACGCCAGCGACTTCAGGCCCAGCCCCATGGCCAGCCCTGCCAGCAGCGATGCGAAGAAGATCCCTGTTCCGGTGGCCGAAAGCCAGTTCAGGCTGAAGACCGCGCTTTCCGGCGTTGGCCTGGCTGCTACCGGCGGCATCAGGTCGACGAAATGGTGCAGCCCGGCCACAGGAAGATCGATCGAAGTCTTTGCGCTCATCCATCGTGAAAGCTGCGGAATGCCCCACGCAAAGACCACCACGCTCAGAATCAGCCAGGGCAGCCACGCGTGGAGAATGGCTCCGGCGCCGTGTGTCGTCTTCGCGCGCTCCGTGCCGGTCATGTCTTCGCCGGTTGGACCGAGCACATGTTTGGGCTTCCAGTGGCGCAGAAACACGATCAGCGAAGCAATGGTGATGGTGGCCGCGGCAATATCCACCAGGCCAGGACCGACGTAGGCGGCCATCAGAAACTGGGTGATGCCGAAGATGACGCCCGTGACCAGAATGGCCGGCCAGACCTCCAGCATTCGCCGGAAGCCCGCATAGACCCAGATGAGCCAGAACGGCACCACAATGGAGAACGGCACGAGAATGATTGCGACGGTGCGCGAAAGCAGCGGCAGGCTCAGCCCGGTGATGCCGTGCAGTGCCACAATCGGAATGCCCAGCGCGCCAAAGGCCACCGGCACGGTGTTGGCGATCAGCGCCAGGCCCGCCGCCTGGATGGGCCGGAATCCAAGGGTGATCAGCAGCGCGCTGCAGACGGCAACCGGCGTGCCGAAGCCCGCCGTGCCCTCGAAGAACGCGCCCAGCGCAAAGGCGATCAGCAGCAACTGCAGGCGGCTGTCGTCGGTAATCTGCGTGAGCGTCTTTTCCAGGGCTTCAAAACGGCCAGTCTTCACGGTCAACTGGTAGAGAAAAATGACCGGCAGAATGATCCAGCAGATGGGAAAAAGTCCGTAGCCGGCGCCGAAGACGGTCGTGGTCAGCGCCATGCGCGCGGGCATGTGAAAGACCGCAACGGCCGCGATCAACGCCGCCAGCAGGCCCGCTGCCGCTGCAATGTGCGCCGCAAGGCGTAAGACGGCCATTGCGCCCAGCAGCAGAACCACGGGCAGCGCGGCGACGGCCGTCGAGAGCCACCAGTGCCCGGTCGGGTCATAGATCTGTGCCCATCTGCCCGTTGCCGGGTTGGTTTCGAGCAGGTAAATCGCGCCCAGCACCAGGGCCAGCATCACTGCCGCGTTCCGCCCGATGGACCACGGCGACGCCGGGTTGCGGCGTGGACGGCGAACGGCCTTCTTCTCCACCGTTGCGTTTGGTTCCATAATTCCTCGCGGTTGCTGATCGGCAATTCTACACGCGAGAGAACAATGGAGGGAATACCAAAGATGCAACCTGAGGCATTGCTTTGCGCTGAGCGCGCAAATCTTCCGTCGCGGCTCAAAACGGCAGCAGATTTCCTTCGGCGTCGAACCGCATTTCTTCGGCTATGCCGGCAAGCGTCAAATCAGCCCGGCCTTTGAGTGCTTCCGCGCAGCTCGCCGACACCAGCAGCTTTTCAAGCTGCAGCGTGTTGGCAATGCGCACCACGCGCAGCCGTTCGGGATGCATCGACGCCAGCGTCCCCAAAGCCTGCTCGATGGCTTCGCGGTCGGTATCGAAATGGATGGGGATCTTCGGCCCCATCAATCCCAGCGAAGTAAGCCCGTTTGCATACGTGGCCCGCAAATCGAGCGCCTTCACCAGGCGCGATGTGGCAAAGTCAGCCAGTCCGAGTCCGGTGCCGTTCCCATGCGTCGCCTCCGAGAGCGCACATACAAGGATGCGATGGATCAGAGGGGAGCGATTGCCAAACGGCGAGTGCCCGTTGTCGTGCAGCAAAGCCGAATAGCCCATGATGTCGCGGCCGATCACATTCGTATCCATGCCTGTGCCGCTGATGTCCTTGCCCATCTTGTCCACAATCAGCAGGTCGATCTCGTCCAGCGGCAGGCGCGGCAGCAGCGCGTCCGCCAGCGCAAGCAGCCGCCTTTCGCCTTCTGCGATCTCCTTGCGCGGCAAAACCTCGATTTCCGCCGTCTGATGATGCTGGTCTTCAACGATGGCCACGCCGCAGAGCACCGGAACCGTTTCCAGAATCACGCGCGCATATTCGCTGATCGCTTCCACGTATCCTTCGTTGGCCGCGGCCCTGTGCACATGGCTTGCGCCCGCGCGCTTGCCGAACCCGATGGCCAGCATTTTTTGAATGCCGCTACCCAACGCGCCTTGAAAATCAGTGTGCGGCTTCACGCGATTAACGGCCACCACGGCGTCGGCGTCCAATGCGGCGTCGCTGAAGACCACATCGCGCCCGCCGAATACCTCGCCGATCTTGCGCACCGCCATGCTCGCTTCAACCGGCACGCCCAGGCTTTCCGCCGTTACACCGTATTCGGCCAGGACCGCGGTCTGCCCTTCGGGCGTTGCTCCGCCGTGACTGCCCATCGCGGGCACAATAAACGGACGCGCGCCCGCGGCGGCCAATCCATCAAGTGTTGCCTTCACAATCGCCCTTAGATTACTGATTCCACGACTGCCAACACCGACCGCGATTCGTGCGCCGGGCTTGACCTGTTCGAGCACGCCGGATGCCGCAAGCTGCTCGGCTACAAGCGCTCGAATGTCCAGTTGCATTGAAGGCGGATAGGTTTGTCTTACCTCGATCATTCTGGGAATAGGAGCTTGTGTCTGCATCTCAACACTCCTTGCGCGCGGCCATTCGCTATTAGCCCATGCTAACCGCTGGCCCTCGTCCCGGCTTCAACTCTCCCGCTGCGTCCCGGTCAGACCGTCCATCTTCATTGCCGCGTATCCTGAAGTGTAGCCGGTGCGGCCGGCCAATCCAGCTTCCTGATTTATGACATCCGAAACGCAAAACGCAGCAGATGTGCACCGCTCCGCGCTGGTCATCGACACGCATGCCGATACGCCGCAGCGCTTCGTTGACGAAGGCTTCGATCTGGCCGGCCCGCTCGACGGCGGAAATCTGAACCTCGACAGCGCCCGTGAGGGCAATCTGTCTGCTATCTTTTTCGCCATCTTTGTTGAACCCGCGCGGTATAAGGGCCGCTATGCCCATCGGGCCCTGGAGCTGATCGATGCCGTTAAGCTGCAAGCAGCCCGCCGTGCGGATCAGGTCGCCTTTGTCTCGTCGCCCGAAGGCATTCTAACTGCTCAGCGTGCGCGCAAATTGGCCATGCTCATGGGCATCGAAGGCGGTCATTCCATCGAAGGCTCGCTGGCGCTGTTGCGCCAGTACTACGCGCTGGGGGCGCGCTACATGACCCTCACGTGGAACAACTCCAACGGCTGGGCCGACAGCTCCGGCGACATGGACGACGCCGCCATTCCGCATACGGAGGACGGGCTCAGCGATTTTGGCGAACAGGTTATCGCCGAGATGAACCAGCTGGGCATGATGGTGGATGTCTCGCACGTCTCCGACCGCACGTTCGATCGCGTGCTCGCCATCAGCCGCGCGCCGGTCATCGCGTCGCACTCTTCGGCCCGTGCGCTGTGCAATGCGCCGCGCAATCTCACGGACGATATGATCCGCGCCGTGGCCAACTCCGGCGGCCCTGGATCGCAAGGCGGCGTGGTGATGGTCAACTTCTACTCCGGGTTCCTGTCGCAGTCCTATTTTGACGCCCAACGGGCGATACAAGTCGAGGTCAACCAGGCTGTCGAAGAGATGAAGAAGTCGGCCCAGGCCGAAGGCCGCGAAGCGAGCGCAGTAGAGGTCGATCATCTGGAGCGCGCTTTTTATGACCGCATTCCACGGCCGCCGTTTTCGCTGCTCATCGACCACATCGATCACATCGCCACGGTGGGCGGCATCGACCATCTGGGCCTGGGCTCCGATTTCGACGGTATCTTTGGCCAGCTACCGGAAGAAATCAACTCCCCGGCCGATCTGCCCAGGATTACCGCGGCCCTGATGGCTCGCGGCTACTCGGCCGTTGACTGCCGAAAGCTTCTCGGAGGCAACCTGCTGCGCGTCTTCCGTGAGGTGGAGCAGATGGCGTACACGGCCCGGAAAACAGCCAATGCTCAGGACTGCGAGTCTTCCTGAGGTGCAGTCGTGTCTTATTGGCCGAGCACGTGCACGAGGGCGGCAACCAAGCCGGGAATATCGCAGGGATTTGCTTCCGCCGCAGGCTCCCAGCCCAGTTCGCGCAGCGTCCGGCTGGTAATGGGACCGATGGAGACGGCCCGTACGCCGGCCAAAGGAAATGCGATGCCGGCGCGCTCAGCAGCCTCGGCCAGATGTGCGGCACTCGACGAACTGGTGAACGTCGCGGCGTCGATACCCGCGGTCAAGGCTGTTCGCAGTTGATCGGGCGCGGATTCGGGCAGCGCGTTGCAATAGGCGTCCACCACATCCACCACGGCGCCGGCCTGCCGCAGCGCATCGGGAATCACGTCGCGCGCCACGGCCGCTCGCGCCAGCAGCACGCGCCGGCCCGCAGCTTGCGCGCCAAGTTCGCGCACCAGGCTTTCAGCCACATACGACTCCGGTACCAGCGCGACTTCAAAACCGATCTTGCGCGCCGCCGCCGCCGTGGCGCTGCCAACGGCGGCGACCTTCATTTGCGCGGGTTGGCTGAGCGCAATTCCCTGCCCGGCCGCACGTTCGGCGAGCGCGCGCACGGTGTTGGCGCTGGTCAGGATCAGCCAATCGTAGGATTCAAGCGCGCGCAACGCGGCGTCAAGCGCATCGAAGCTGGCCGGAGGGCGGATCTCAAGCACCGGAACCTCGACCGGCTCGGCGCCCAACGCGCGAAGCCCATCACTGAGCTTGCCGGCCTGGTGTGCGGCGCGCGTCACCAGCACGCGGCGGCCGGCCAGCGGCAAACTCACTGCGCGTCTCCAGCCGCGGGCGCGAGCAGTGGACCGGCGCCGCGGTCGAGAAGCATCCGCGCAACCAGCCGTCCGAGGGCAATCGCGTCTCCGCCAGCGCGAGGCGCGCTATGATGCACGCGCACCACTTCGCCGGTCTCGGGATGCGCAACAACGGCAAAGATCTCGTCTTCCCGCATCGCGCCGTTCGTGTCCTTCGCTTCCGGTGCGGGGCGGCAATAAACGCCGATGGGGACCTGGCAGCCGCCGCCAAGCTCAGCCAGCGCGGCGCGCTCCGCCGTCACGGCAAAGCGCGTATCGTCATCGTCAAGGAAGGCCACGGCGGCCCGCGTTTCCGCATCGTCCCTGCGCGTCTCGATGCCCAGACAGCCCTGCCCGGCGGCGGGACAAAAATCCTTCGGATTCAGCCGCTGCCGCACCCAGTCGGTACGCCCCAGCCGGTCGAGTCCGGCGGCAGCCAGCAGAATTGCGTCGACCTGGCCCTCGCCCAGTTTGCGCAGGCGTGTGTCCACGTTGCCGCGAAACTCCACTGCCTCAATGTCCGGACGCAGAGCCTTCAACTCCGCCCGCCGGCGCTGGCTGCTGGTTCCCACGCGCGCCGCGTTGGGCAGCGCCTCCAGGCTCGCGTAGCGAACGGAAACCAGAGCATCCCGCGGATCGACGCGCGGAGGCGTGGCCACCAGCGCAAACGGCGCAGGAAGCTCGGTTGGCAGGTCCTTCAGCGAGTGCACGGCCAGATCCACGCGGCGGTCGGCCAGAGCCTCTTCAATTTCCTTGGTAAACATCCCCTTAGAGCCAACCTCGGCAAAGGAAACCTCCTGCAGCCGGTCGCCCGTAGTCCGGATGATCTGGATCTCTACCGCATGCCCCTGCCCACGCAGCAGCCCGGCGATGTGGTTGGCCTGCCAAAGCGCCAGTTGCGAGCCCCGGCTGCCTATCCGCAGGTTCATCGCCGTACCTCCATGCGGTCGCCGCGGGCGCTGTCGCGGGGAGTATCAGCTTCGGGAGGCTTTGCGGCGGCAACGGGCGGCTGGGCAGGCTCGTGCTCTTCGCGGAGCACGCCTGAGGGCACAGACCACGCCTCGCAGAGCGCATCGAGCCGCAAGGAATCGCCTTCGCGGGCGGCCTTCTTGATGGCCTTCATGTGCGGGTGCAGAAATTTGTTCACCATCCCGCGTGTCAGTGCTTCCACGGCGGCCAACTGTTCGGCGGTCAATGTGCCGAGCCGCGCATGAATCCGTTGCAACTCGCCCAGGCGAATCTCCTCTGCCTGTTGCTGCATGGCCATAATAGCCGGAGCCACGTTCACGGCGAGCTGCCGCTGGTGGAATCGCTCCACTTCCGCCTCGACCAGCGCCTCGGCGTCAACCGCCTGGCGGCTGCGCTCTTCCATATGGGTCGCGGCCACCTGCTGCAGGTCGTCCACGTCGTAGACAAAGATTCCGTCCAGCCCGTTCATGGCCGGGTCCACGTCGCGCGGAACGGCAATGTCGATGAAGAACATGGGCCGGTTGCGGCGACGATGCAGAAAGGCATGCCCGTGTTCCGGCCGGAAGATCGGATGGGGCGAGCCGGTCGAGGTAATCACAATGTCGGCGTCGCCGGCCACGTCGTAAAGCTGATCGAATGGAATGACGCGGCCGTCGAACTCCTCGGCCATCCGCTCGGCATTCTCCTGGGTGCGATTCGAGACCAGAATGGAACCGGCTCCCTGCTCCACCAGGTGCCTCGCGGCCAATGCGCTCATTTTGCCCGCGCCCACCAGAAATACCTTCTTGCCGTGCAGAGAACCGAAGATCTTGCGGGCCAACTCAACAGCTACCGAGGCAATCGAGACCGAGTTGGAGCCGATTTCGGTCTCGGTACGGACCTTTTTGGCGACAGCAAAGGCACTTTGCAGCAGGTACTCAAGCTGCCCGGAAACGGTTCCGGCCTGGCGCGCCACGGCGAAAGCTTCCTTCACCTGGCCCAGAATCTGCGGCTCGCCCACCACCATCGAATCCAGGCTGGATGCTACGCGGAAGAGGTGGCGCACGGCATCGTGGTCGCGGTGCTGGTAAAGATGCGGTCGCAGCAGGGCCGGTTCCACCTCGAATTGCCGGAAGAGAAACTCCCCCGGATCAGCATCTTCCGATTCCACCGCCGCCAGAAGCTCTACGCGGTTGCAGGTGGAGAGGATCATGCACTCCATGACGCCCGGCATCGCCGCCAGCGCCCGCGTCGCCTCCGGCAGCGCCTCCCGTCCAATTGCGAGGCGCTCGCGCAGCCCGATGGGCGCGGTCCTGTGATTGACCCCCACGAGCACCAGATTGGAGACGGCTTTGCTCATGGGGCACCAACTCTATGCACGCGGCCGAAGAAAATAACCGCACCCACGGCAATCATCAGGACCATGAACGCGCCGGACAGATACGCCGCTCTACGTCCCCTCAATCCGGCGCTGCGCCGGACCAGCAGAAGCACTACATACACAATCCAACTGACGATCGCCGCAATGATTCTGGGATCAAGAAAATACGAGGCCCCCAGCGGCGTCTCCTGCACCAGCACCGCGCCGATGATCAGCCCCACGGTCATGCACGGGAAGCCGAACTCGAGCGTACCGTGGGCAATGCGCTCCAGGGTGTCAAGCGGCGGCAGCCAGTCGAAAGGCAGCCACCCGGTGGCCTTGCCTGGCTTGAGCTTGGATTTCAGACGGCGTTCCTGAACGAGATAAAGCAAGGAGGCCAGAATGCTGAAGCCAAGCGCGACATAAGCCAGCATCAGGGCTGCGATGTGCGCGATCAGCCAGCTTGTCTGCACCCCCTGCGAAGGAAATGTGTACCCGCCGGGCCCCAGCGCGGGGATAAACACCAGAAAGAAGGTCGCCGGCAACGCAAAAATTCCAAGGGAGATGGCGTCATAAAGCCACCAGACCAGAAAGAACAGACCGGCTACCGCCAAGCCCAGGATCGATTCCACTTCGCGCACATGGATTGGCATCCAGCGGTGCGCCAGTGCCAGCATCTCCACCGCCGAAACGAAGTGGAAAAACAGCCCCATGCCGCCTACATGAACGCAGATATTGCGCCAGCGCTCCCGGTTATAGAGCACGGCCGGAAACACGGCTACGCTCGCCGCCGCATAAAGGATAGCCGCCACTCTAAGCCAGAGGAGATACATTGCTTTGTTTACCTTAAGGCCTTAGAAATTAGTATACGGTGATGTAGATCACCCACAGTCTCGCAACTGCGAAGGACAAAATCCTCCACCGTGTTGATTCCAGAGTAAATCGTTTGCCGCCTGAAGTGGCGCCCGCGGCCTGCCGCTCAGGGCGCGAGCGGGCGTGAGCCGCCGGCACTGGCCTCTTTCACCACCAGTCTCGTTTGGGACACCGCATTGCCCTTTCTGCCCGCCGCCATGGCCACCACGCGCCGCGCATAGTTGGCCACCATCTCCACACCCGCCGAATATTTAGGATTCGGATCTCGCGGACCTCCGTTATAGGCACCCTCCGCCTCAGCCACATTCCCGTGAAAATAATCCAGCAAATTGCGCAGCAGCAGGCCGGCGTAGGTCGTCAGCACGCCAGTGCTGATGTGGTTGAAATTCAGCATTCGTGGGGGCCGCAGCCGGGGCGGAAGCTTGTTGTAGTTCCGTTTGGTGTCCTCCAGATACAGATTGTGGGCATATCGCAGAGTTTCCCGCGTGATTTGCCAAGGCCCGACCGAATAGTTGCTCACCAGCACCCACCCCGGCTTGCGCCTCAGAACAATGTCTCCGGGCTGCGCATATCGCTTCCAGATTGCGTGTTTCAGGTCCCCGCGAATGTCCAGGTAGTTGTTCTCCATTGCGCCGATCCCCAGCAACATGCTGAGCGGAATCTTGTAGAACTGCGCCACATCGATCATGTCGGCCGCAAAGTTCAGCGCATCGTCGGTGGAAAGCTCTTTGCCGGCGGCTGGCTGCAGCCGTTCCCGCACCCGCCGGTCCGTCTTCACTTTGAAGAGAATGAACTGGGCCACCGCCGAGGTTAGCGCGGCGCGCGGAAGCTGTAATAGTTGTTCCCGCACCGGCAACTGGTAGGCGGCATAGAAGAGTTTTGTCTCCTTTTGCCAGCGGAGGATCTCGGATGTGGGCGGAGATTTCAGATCGTACGAATGGATGTAGCCATTAATAACCAGTTCTCCCAGAATGCGATATGCCTTCATCAGATCATTGGGCATTTGCACGTAAAGGGTGTACAGCGGACCGCTCTTTCTCTCTTTGGTCACAATGTAGACATGGGAACCGGCGATAAGTTGAATGTCCTGCAGGTAGTCAAAGCGCAGATAGGCCGTCAGATCGTTTTGATAGGTGCCCACATCGCCCAAAAGATTCCCGTTCGGCATGGGGATGACGGTTCTGCCGTCTTCAAACAGGACTTGTGGCACAAGATTCCTGGAAATCGTGGGCATCGGCTGCACATAAAAGAGCCACCAGATGACCAAAGCGCTGGCCACCACCCACGCGGCCACGACGGCCGACAGAAGGACGATGCAGCGTCGCCGAAACCTTTCGTATTCCTCCCATCCTGGCGCCGACGATGAAAATGATAAAGGCTTTGATGCCAAAGTATCCTGGAGTGTGCCGGCCATTTGGATGCACCCTTACATCACTCTGCTGGGCAAACGATACCACAATTAAGGCAACGGCCTGACGGCGCCCTCTTCGACTCCAATCCGAACCAAAACAAACCGGGCGAGATGACAGCGCTCGCCCGGTTGATGGCAGAGGTCAAATTGGCATTTTCAATGCCAGGTTGTGCCGCTATTCGCCCTTCATGTCGTCTACGTAACGGGCCAGCAGAACAAGCTGTCCGCTGGTGGGATTTTTGAGCAGCAGTCCGACCACGCGAACTTTGGCGCCTCCCGTGACATCGTCGAATGAGCCGAAGCCGTCCCGGTAATCCGTCTTGCCGGCAACGTAGACCGTAACCGGCGTGGGAATGAGCACACCGGCAAAGCCATTCACCTGCATTTGGAAGGTGCCGTTCCCGGAATCGACCGAGCCGGCGACAACGGTGCCGGTGAAGCCCCACGGCCGCAGCACCACGCGATTGGTGCCCACGTCCGTCGGGCTGGTGGCGTCGCTGAGCGGCCCGCCGATGGCCACATCCTGACCCGCGACCAGCGCCGAGGAGTTGAACAGGAAGGCGGCCATCGGATTGCGCATCCAGTAGATGAAGTACTTCTCACTATCGCTGAGCACGACCGTGGCGCGCGTCCCCAGTTGCACGTCCGTATTGGTCGGCTCAAGCCCGCGCACGTAAAGATCGAAGCTCTTGGCCGCCCCGGAGGCAGGCGTCACATAGGTTACCTGGCCGGAAGCATAGAACCTGTGCTGCGAAAGAATGGCGACCTCGTCGGCGTTGATTGTGGCCTGGGCATTGTCGACCTCGCCGGAGATCTGAACGATGCTGTGGCCGGGGATTAACAGGCTGAGGTTCGCATTGTTATCCCACTCGGTCTGGCCGTCGGTATCGATCGTGAACTGGCGGCCGTTCGGCCTCTGGAGGACGAAGGACTGCGCGGTGCTGTTGACGCTGACTACGCCGCCAACCAATTCGTCGATATGGCCGCCCGAGTCGCCGGGCTTGACCACGGTGACCGTAAAGGTGGGATTCACCTTGCCGGTGATCTGGCCGCCGCTGGTCTCGATGGACTTGAACAAATTGAAATCGACACGCAAGCCCATGGATACGGTCTTGGTAATCACCAGGGGAGTTGGCAGTGTGATGTTGACCGTGGATGTGGTCAGCGCGGCCGGCTCCGTCTGGATGCTTGGCTCCGCCGTGGAGGTATCGAGATAGCCGATCGTCGCCGGCCCCAGCGTGATCGAAACGCTGCTATAGGTGCCAACAGGAACGTTGTTGAGGCTCAGGAGCGCCTGCAGTCCGTTGTAACGCGCGAAATCGACCGTGGGTGAGCCGCTGATGAGCGGTACGCTGTTGCCTTTGGAGTCGATTGCATCCATGCTGAAATCCTGCACCGCGAAGGATACGATGCTGGCTGCCGGAGCGTCAGTGCCAATGAGAAAGGCCTGGCCTGTTTGCGAACTGGAGCTGGCCGAAAGCGGGTTAGACATGTTGCTGCAGCCCACCGCCAGAAACGCGGCAAGCGACAGAACTCCGATAACGATGGGCTGAACCCGATACCTGGACAACATAGTGGATCACTCTTTCCGCAACCTTCCGCGGCTTCTGCTGAGCGAACGCCGAGTGGGCTGGCCGCCCCTCGCCTGGAAGAATCTGCCCTGCGCACAACTCGAGTGGAAGCGCCGGCGAACACTCTGACCCGCGCTCGCAATGCAGCACACGGAAAACCGTCGAGTTGTTTTCGACCTCGGCAGGACGATCACGCATAACCGGAGAAGCAGGTTCTTGCAGGTCGCGCTCGCGCGCGGAATTGTTGCTGAAAAATCGCGACGCTTGCGAGTCGAGCAGTGTGTTTCGCAGGCCGTCGATAGCAAAAACCCGCTCTCTCAAAAAAGTTGCGAAGTTTACGCGGATTTTTTCGGGTTCTCAATTTTCAAGCCAATGCGGCTTCCAGATGCAAAATCGCTGCGGCGGCCAGCCTTCCAGCCAAGGCTTTCCAGTGGCAGCGTTTTCCGCAACAGCCCGGGCGGCCAGCCGCGATAATCTTAAAGGCAACGTGATCCGCGAAGACCGCCAAGCCGACGCTCAGCTCCCCGGCCTTCTGGACGAGGTCGCAGCCGCTCCGCCGCCACACGCCGCCGAAGTTCCGCCGCTGCAACTGGAAAGCCCGCCCGGGCCGGTCAAGGATGCAGCCGCGCCGGCTGGCGACAAATCGCCGCCTCTGACCCCCTTCATGCGCCAATGGGCCGCCGCCAAGCGCGAAAATCCCGATGCCCTGCTCTTCTTTCGCATGGGGGATTTTTACGAGCTTTTTTACGATGACGCCGCCGTGGCCAGCCGCGAGTTGCAACTGACCCTGACGGCGCGGGACCGCGAGCGGCAGGTGCCCATGTGCGGCGTTCCTTATCATGCCGTGGAAAGCTACCTGACGCGCCTCTTGCGCAAGGGATACCGTATCGCCCTCTGCGACCAGATGGAGGATCCCAAGCTCGCCAAAAAGATCGTGCGGCGCGAGGTGACCCGGGTGCTGACGCCGGGAACCGCCCTCGATGCCGGGCTGAACCAGGAACAGAACAACTTTCTCGCGGCGCTCTTTGAAGACGGGCAGGCCAAAGCCCCGGTCTGCGCCATCGCCCTGCTCGACGTTTCAACGGGTGAATTTCGCACCGCCGAGTTCGCCGGCGCGCAGGCGCGGCAGCAGGCAGCCGATGAGCTGCTGCTGGCTGCTCCCAGCGAAGTGCTTCTCGCCGCCAGCGCCGAGCTGCCCGCCGCGCTTGAGCGCATTCCGGCGCGCACGCGCGTGGAGGATTGGGTCTGGTCCCGCGATTTTGCCCTGCCGCTGCTCGAACGGCAACTGAACGTGCGCTCGCTGGAAGGCTTTGGTCTCGACGGACACCGGGCAGCGGCCATAGCGGCTGGCGCAGTGTTGCACTATGTGCGCACCACGCAGAAGAACGAGGCGCTGCATATCGACTCGCTGAAGTTCGAGGAGCACTCCACAGCCCTCGAACTCGACCAGGTGACGGTGCGCAATCTGGAGCTGGTCGAGCCGCTTTTCGCTGGGCAGGACGACCGCGCCACGCTCTTTCGCACCCTCGACGCCTGCCAGACACCCATGGGCAAGCGCCTGCTGCGCGCCACCATCCTGCGCCCGCTGATGGACGCCGAGGCCATCGAAGCGCGTTATGAAGCCGTGGCCGAGGCGCACGCGGACCTGATGCGGCGCGAGGAAATCCGCCGCGCCTTCAGCGGAGTTCTGGATCTGGAACGGCTGCTGGCGCGGCTTTCGCTCGATTCCGCCGGGCCGCGCGACGTGCGCGCGCTGGCGGCAAGCCTGGCGCGCCTGCCCGGGTTGCGCGCGGCGCTCGACGCCATGCGCGCAACCCTGTGGCGCCAGATCGCGGCGCGGCTTGACACGCTGGACGATGTAACCGCGCGCGTTGCCCGCACGCTGGTGCCTGATCCGCCCCTGACGCTCGCCGACGGCGGCGCCATCGCGGCCGGAGTCGATGCGGAGCTGGACGATCTGCGCACGGTTTCAAGCAGCGGACGCCAGGCAATTGCCGCCATCGAAGACCGCGAGCGGCAACGGACCGGAATCAGCTCGCTCAAGGTTCGCTATAACTCAGTCTTCGGATACTACATCGAGATCACCAAGGCCAACCTGGCGCTGGCGCCCCCGGATTATGAGCGCAAGCAAACGCTGGTCAACGCCGAGCGGTTTACCACCCCTGAGTTAAAGGAATACGAACGGAAGATCCTGACCGCGCATGACCGCTCGATCGAAATCGAAAAGAGAATCTTCGCCGAGCTGCGCGCATTCGTGCTGGCATCGGCAGGCCGGATCAAGCGTTCGTCTGCGGCCGTGGCCGAGGCTGATCTGCTGGCGAACTTCGCGCACCTGGCCGCAAGCCGCCGCTACGCGCGGCCGGTGCTGGCCGCGGAGCCGGTGATCGAAGCCGTGGCAGGCAGGCATCCGGTCATCGAGCAGTGGATGGAAGAAACCCGCGAGGGAAAGTTCATTCCCAACGATATTTATCTGAACGCTGGCGAAGATGGACCGGGTTTGTTGCTGATTACCGGACCTAACATGGGCGGCAAGAGCACTTATCTGCGCCAGGCGGCCATGCTGGTGCTGATGGCGCAGATGGGAAGCTTTGTTTCTGCGGAAAGCCTGCGCTTCGGCCTGGTGGATCGCATCTATACGCGCATCGGGGCCAGCGATAACGTGGCGCGCGGACGATCTACTTTCATGGTGGAGATGACGGAGACGGCGACCATCCTGAATACGGCCACGCGGCGCTCGCTGATTCTGCTCGACGAGATGGGACGCGGCACGGCCACCTTTGACGGGCTTTCGCTGGCCTGGGCCACGGTCGAGTATCTGCACGCCGAAACCGGTGCGCGCACGCTCTTCGCCACGCACTATCATGAACTGACCATGCTGGCCGAAAAGCTGAAACGCGTGCGCAATCTCCGTGTGGGCGTGAAAGAAGCCGCGGGCGGTATTGTTTTCCTGCACAACATTGAACCGGGTGCGGCGAGCAAGAGTTATGGCATCGACGTGGCCAAGCTTGCCGGCCTCCCGCCTGCGGTGATTGAGCGCGCAAGGCATGTATTGCGCCAGCATGAGAAGCAGGAGCGCCAAAGCGTGCAGGTGGAAACCACGGTTGAGCCGATACAGTTGACCATCTTCACGCCGCTCTCGCAGCGCATCCTGGACCGCCTGGCGGAGGTAGACGTGAATTCGCTTACGCCCTTGCAGGCGCTGAATCTGATCGAGGAGTTACAGCAGGAACTGAAAGACAAAGTCCCTGGAACATAGCAATCAAGAAATGTAAATGAGTAACAAAGAACGCAGATGAGTTAAAAAGGATCGGCGGCACCACACGGTAAGTGAGGATGACAATGGAACTGCAGCGCGCGGCCGGAAGTCTGCTGGTGGTTGGCCTGGCCGGACGAGAATTGACGGCGATGGAGCGAGCGTGGCTCAAGCTGCTGCGGCCGGCGGGGATCATCCTCTTCAAGCGGAACATTGACAACGCCAGGCAGACGCGAGCGCTGCTCAAGGAAGCAACAACGTTCTGCGCACCGCACAGCGCGCGCTGCGTCGATGTGGAAGGCGGAACAGTCAACCGCCTCCATGAAGCTCTGGCGCCTATTCCATCGTTGCAGACTGTCGCAAGAGCAATGAAGTCCGCCGCGGTTCCCGACCGCCTGGCGCGCACGCACGGAGAGTTGATCGCCCGGGCTGTTGCCGCCTTTGGATTCAACACATCGCTGGCGCCGGTGCTCGATCTGGCTCTGCCCGAGTCAGCGCAGGTAATGGGCACGCGCTGCGCGGCTGCGGCGCCGGCGGAAGTCATCGATTACGCGCGCGGATTCCTCGCCGGCTTTGCTTCGCGCGGCATCGTGGGCTGCGGCAAGCATTTTCCGGGGCTCGGCGGCGGCGCGCTCGACTCGCACCAGGAAACCCCGGCGATCATGCGCCAAGGCAGCGCCATCTGGCGCGATGATCTGGAGCCTTATCGCGCATTGCACCGCGAGTTGCCCATCGTCATGATCAACCACGCCGCGTATCCCAAAACGCCGGGCAGGCAGCGGCCGGCGAGCGTGTCGAGTTACTGGATTGAAACCGTGCTGCGCAAGCGAATCGGTTTCAGAGGGATCGTGCTCTCCGACGACCTGGAGATGGGCGGCATTTTGAAGTTCATGCCCATCGAAGAAGCCGCCGTCGAGGCCATCCGCGCCGGATCGGATCTGATCGAAATCTGCCACCGTCCAGAGCTGATCCTGCAGGCGTTCGAGACGCTGATCGCCGAGGGCGAGCGGTCGGCTGCGTTTCGCAGGCTGCTGCTGACGCGTGCGCGGGAGACCGAACGCAAGCGGGCGCGGCTCTTTTCCCGCGCCATGGCTTCGGCCTTGGGCGAACGCCAGTTCCAGGCGCTGCGGGCGCGGATTGCGCGCTTCAGCGATGCCGTCGCCAATGCAGTGGAGGGTCGCGGCGCATGAACACGCGTAGAATGACGGTGGCCGGCGTGATGAGCGGGACCTCCGCCGATGGCGTCGATGTGGCTGTGGTGCGCATTTCTCCTGGCCGGTTGCGGCCGCGTCTCAAGCTCCTTGCTCATCAGGGATTTGCCTATCCGGCCCCGCTGCGCCGTGCGGTTCTGGCCGCGATGAATGCGGCTTCAATCTCCACGGCGGAACTGGCGCGGCTGAACTGGCGTCTGGGCCTGGAGTATGCCCAGGCCGTCAGCGCTACCCTTGACCGGCGCAAGCTGAAGATCGATCTGGTCGGCTGCCACGGGCAGACACTCTACCATCAGCCGCGCGCCGCGGCCTATGCGGGCCGGCAGTTCACCTGCACCTGGCAGGCTGGCGAGGCTCAGGCGATTGCATCCAGGGTTGGCGTGCCGGTGGTGTCGAATTTCCGCCCGACGGATATGCTGGCAGGCGGCCAGGGAGCACCGCTGGTGCCGCTGCTCGATTACGTCCTGTTTGCCGAGACGCGGCGCGGGCGCGTACTGCAGAATATTGGCGGCATTGCCAATCTCACAGCGATTCCCGCGGGCGCTGCAGCGAATGGCGTGATTGCCTTCGATACCGGCCCGGGAAACATGGTGATGGACGCGCTGGCCCGCCAGCTTTTCGGAAAGCAGTTCGACCGCGGCGGACATTTTGCCGCCGCGGGCGCCGTGCTTGCGCCCGTGCTCAAGCAGGAGTTACAGAATCCTTACTACCGCCTGAAACCGCCACGCACCGCCGGCCGCGAGCAGTTTGGCCGCGAGTATGCGGACGCGTTTCTCGCCGCCTGCCGCAGACACTCGAAAAGACCGGAAGATGCGCTGGCCACGGCAACCGCCCTCACCGCGGAGACGATTGTGGCCGGCTACCGGCGCCATGTTGCGCGGCTCATGCGCGGCCACCCGGTGGATTTCATCGTCTCTGGAGGCGGAGCCCGCAACGCAACGCTGATGGCGATGCTTGCGCGCCGGCTGGAGCCGCTGGGTTGCGCGCTGGCGGCGAGCGAAGATTTCGGATTGCCCGCCGAGGCAAAAGAAGCGGCTGCCTTCGCGCTGCTGGCCTGGCAAACCTGGCATCGGCTGCCGGGCAACGTGCCCGCGGCAACCGGGGCAAAACGCCCTGCCATTCTGGGACAGGTAACGTATGCGTAGGCCGTTCCTTCACGGCGTCAAAGGCCTCAGTATCCGCCGGCTTCAGCACAGGCTCTGGAGCGGCTATCTGTTGTTCGCGGTGCTCATGGTGCTCGTCGGCTGCCGCGCCCCACAGCGAAGTTCGCATACGCTGGTCTTCCTGATCCAAAGCAGCCCGGCCAATCTCGATCCGCGCATCGGCACCGACGAAGCTTCAGAGCATATTGACGAGTTGCTCTTCGACGGGCTTGTGGACCGCGGGGCGCACTATCGCTTCACGCCCGCACTGGCCACCAGTTGGCAACAGCCGAATCCGTTGACGCTGGTCTTCCATCTGCGCGCTGGCGTGCGCTTCAGCAACGGCCGTCCCATGACCGCCCGCGACGTGGTGTGGTCCATCGATTCCATGCGCAACGGCGCGGTGATCTCGCCCAAGGCCGCGGCCTATAACTCGGTTGCCAGCGTGCAAGCAACGGGGCCGCTGACTGTCGTATTTCATCTCAGGCACCCTGACAATTTCCTGCTCACCAATCTCTCCACCGGCGCCTTCGGCGTGGTGCCTTACGGCGCCGGCAAAGGCTTCTGGCGGCATCCGGTGGGCACCGGCCCATTTCGGTTTGTAAGCCAGCGCATCGATCAGGATGTCCTGATCGAGCGCAATCCCTATAGCTGGTCCGTGAAGCCCAAGATTGCGCGCGTGCGCTTTGCCGTGGTGCCGGACGCCATTACCATGGCGCTGGAACTTGAGAAAGGGTCGGCCGACGTCGAGATCAATTCCCTTCCCATGGATGTGCTGCCGGTGCTCGTGCGGCGGCCGAATTTGCGTGTGGACGACGCGGCTGGAACCGACGTCCAGTATCTTGCCTTCAATCTGCGCGATCCGCTTCTGAAGCATGTGCGCGTGCGCCAGGCCATCGCCTGCGCGATCAACCGCCCGCTGATCATCCGCACGCTGCTGGGCGGCCATGCGCAGCCCGCCGTCAGCCTGTTGCCGCCCGATCATTGGGCGTGGACGGGCGATGTGCCGCGCTATACCTACGATCCGGCCCGGGCCGACAGGTTGCTCGACGAGGCCGGTTACAAGCGAGGCCCGGATGGCATGCGCTTTCACCTGACCATGACGACCAGCAACGATGAGGAGACGCGCCTGCTGGCCGCCGTTTTCCAGCAGCAGTTGGCAAAGGTAGGCATCGCGCTCAGCATACGCAGCTACGAATTCGCCACTTTCTACTCCGACGTCACCCACGGCGCATTCCAGATGTATTCGCTCAAGTGGGTCGGCGGCAACGAGCAGCCGGATATCTTCAGCTACGTGTTTTCGACCGCCAGTTTTCCGCCCGACGGCGCAAATCGCAGCTACTACTCGAATCCGCACCTCGATGCGCTGCTCACCGATGCGGCCCAAAGCGAAAGCATGGCGCGCCGTCGCACCGACTACGTCCAGGTGCAGCAGATTCTGGCGCGCGACCTGCCCTCCATTAATCTCTGGTACCGGAATACGGTTGTCGTGTACAACCGGAGGTTAACTCACGTGGTTCCTTCGCCCTCCGGAAGCTACCGGTTTCTTGAGACGGCGCAGTTCGCCGGCAATTGACCCCAGCGACTGAATTGCCCGCCCGTTTTCAGGCTGCAGGCCCGTCGAAGAAAGCCTTTTCCCAGGCTGTGTTTGTGCCGCGTCCCCTGCGGCTATGTCTATTGCCGTGTGAATCTTAAGGGCAGCTTAAGGCAGCGGCGCGCAGAGTTCAATAAAGCTTCAACCTTTTGGCGCAGTGACTCGTCTACACCCATAGCGATAAGATTTCAGCTTTGGATATTATGGCCATTTTCAGGCAGCGGAGAATCGGGAACATGAAGAGGATAACGGAGACTGGCACTCGAGCATGGATGGCGCGGTTGGCGCTTATGGCAGCCCTGCTGCTGGTTACACCGGCGATCTTTGCGCAAGCCCCTGCGCGTTTTCTGGGCACAATTACCGCCATCAGCGGCAACACCGTAACAGTAAAGACGGCCACAGGCACGGTGCACGAGTTTGAAGTGCCTCCCTCCATACCGATCCAGCGCATCGAGCCTGGACAGACCAATTTGAGCAATGCAGTCCGCATTTCGCTCAGTGATCTGGATGTGGGCGACCGGCTGCTGGTCCTGTTGAACGGCAGTTCCAGGGGAACGATGCCCCAGGCCGCGGAGATTATCGCCATCAAGCACGCGGCTCTTCTCCAGAAGCAGGAAGCTGAGACCGAGGCGTGGCGCCAAGGAGTGGGCGGCCTGGTAAAAAGCGTTGACCCCGCAACCGGCACAATCATGGTGAACGCCGGAGGGGGCTTAAACACCAAAATGGTTACGGTGAAGACCACCTCCGCGACCATCCTCAAGCGCTATGCGCCGGCCAGTGTGAGTTATGCCGATGCTCAGCCAGCGCCCATTACGGCGATTCATCCCGGCGACGAGCTGATGGCGCGGGGAACCAAGAATGCCGACGGCACGGAATTGACAGCTCAGGAAGTGGTTTCGGGCAGTTTCCGCAATATCTCCGGCCTCATTACGTCGGTCGATACGGCGAACTCAACGATAGTGGTCAAAGACCTCCTTACCAAGAAACCTGTGGCCGTTCTGATTACGCCAAATGCGCAGATGCGGCAGTTGCCTGAGCAGATGGCGCAGTTTCTGGCCTTTCGCCTGCGGGGCGAGGCCGTTGCCGCGCGATATGGCGGCGGAGCGAAGCATGGCGAGTACAAGCGCCCTGAAAATGGCCACGGAATGCCGGGCGCGGGCCCGGCAGAAGGCGAACGCGCCCAGATGAATCCGCAGCAGGTTCTCGATCGCGCGCCTTCCATCAAGTTCAACGATCTGCATAAGGGCGAAGCCGTGATGCTCGTGGCGACTCCGGGCTCATCCGAGGTCACGGCGATCACGCTTATCGCCGGGGTAAAGCCCCTGCTTCAAGCGCCTGCCAGCCAGGATCTGCTCAGCAGTTGGAGCATGAGCAGCGGCGGCGCTGCCGCCGAGAGCGGCGGCATGGGCGGCGGCGAAGCTGCCGGCGGTGGCGCCGGGCCCCAGTAGACCTACCGGTTTTTTCCCACAAAAGAAAGTGTGAGGGTGAAGTGTATCCAAAACTGCAAGGATTGCTGTGTCTTTTTGGGGTTTTTGTGCTCGGCTTTGCCACGGTGGCCGTACGGGCGCAGTCGGGAGCGCCAAATCAGCCTCCTCGCGCTTCAGTGCGCGGGCATGTTTCCGATCCGACCGGCGCTCGCATCCCGGGGGCTGAAATCACGATAACCAATGCCATGGGGGTTCCGGTTAAAACCACCACCTCCAACGCAACCGGAGACTATTCGGTCACCGGCCTGGCGCCGGGCAGCTACATCGTGGAAGCAACGATGCGGGAATTCAGTCTCTTTACTTCGCCTACCTTCCAGCTTGAAGCCGGACAGTCGCGGCGCGTCGACATCTCGATGGCGCTGGCCGTGGCGCAGCAGCAGGTGCAGGTGTCGAGCGAAGGCGGGCCTACGGTAAGCACGCAGGCAGGAGCCAATACCAATGCCATCGTGCTTAAGGGCAACGATCTGAAAGGGCTCTCCGACGATCCCGACGAGTTGTCCAATGAGTTGCAGGCGCTCGCCGGTCCCGCGGCGGGGCCCAACGGCGGGCAGATTTACATCGACGGATTCACCGGCGGCCAGTTGCCCCCCAAGTCAGCAATCCGCGAAATCATCATCAACCAGAATCCTTTTTCCGCGCAGTACGGCCACCTGGGATACGGACGCATCGAGATCCTCACCAAGCCCGGCTCGGATACCTTCCACGGCCGCGTCTTTGCCATGGGAAATGACAACGCATTCAACACCGGCAATCCCTTTACCAGCAATCTTCCGTCCTATCACAGCTACATGATGAATGGAACGGTGAGCGGTCCTCTATCGAAGTGGGCGTCGTATTTCTTCAGCGTGCAGGAGCGCAGTTTCCAGAACGACAGTGTGTATTCGATCCCGGGAGGGCCTGTTTTCGATGCCGCGACGAACACCTATTCGCCAAGCTCCAGCCCCCTATCCGGATCGGTCTTTAGTCCTTCCAGGTACACGGGGATTTCACCGCGCGTCGATCTGCAACTGGGCCAGAACAACACGCTGACGTTGCGCTACCGCTACTTCCGCATGAACCGCTCAAACACTTTAGGCGGCTCCACATCCCTGCCGACGCTGGCCACCTCCGCGGATTCGACCGAGAATACCTTCCAGATCGACGACACGCAAATTGTCAGCGATCACCTTGTAAACGAAACGCGCGCCGAATACCGGGTTGGAATCTCGTCGGGACAACCGGTGAGCACAGAGCCGACCATTAATGTTCAGGGCGTTTTCAACGGCGGCGGCAGCAGCAGCCAATACTCCAACAATCGCTCGACTCACCTCGAACTGCAGAACTTCACCACGCTTTCCGTAGGCTCCAACGCCATCAAGTTCGGCACGTGGATGCGCGACAATTTGGAGTCAAACTCTTCCAATAGCGGCTACAACGGCAGCTTTACGTTCCCCTCGATTACAGCCTTCATCGACACCTGGAACGGCGTTGCGCAAGGTCTCAGCTTTCAGCAGATTGCCGCTGCGTGCCCGCCGGATCAAAAGGGCGGCTGCCTGCCGATCAAGTTGAGTTACACAACCGGTCCCACCAGCTTCAAGGCCAATATCTACGATGTCGCCCTCTTTTATCAGGACGACTGGACGGTGAACCGGTTCCTTACGCTCTCCGGAGGCTTGCGCTGGGAGTCGCAAAACCACATTCCCGACCACTCTGACTGGGCGCCCCGTTTCGCTTTTGCGTATGCCCTGGATGGACATCAGAAAGGGGCCACGCCGAAAACTGTATTGCGGGGCGGATTTGGATTCTTTTACAGCCGCTTTGGGGTGGGTGACCTGATGGACCTCGAGCGCTTTAACGGCAAAGCCCACAGCCAGACCCACACGGTGATTGAAAACCCAACCTGCTTCTCCGGCACCAGCCTCAGTTCCATTCAGGGAGGCCTGGCATCCTGCGGAGTTGGAACACAATCCGAGCCGCAGATCGACACGCTTTATCACCACTATCGCTCGCCTTACACTGAGATGCTGAGCTTCAGCCTGGAGCGCCAGGTGACGAAAACCATGACGCTGACCTTCACCTACTTACACTCATACGGCCTCCACCAGATGGCAACCATCAACGCGAATGCCTTCCTGCCCGGAACCTATCAGTACGGGAGCGATACTCTCACCGGTGTGCGTCCCAATCCAGCGCTGGGTATTGTGGATGAGTTTTTTCCCGAGGCGGTCTACAAAGAAAACCAGATCATTGTGAACATTAACGCGCGAGTTTCCCGCAACTTCAGCGTCATGGGCTTCTACAACGCCAGTTGGGCAAATGCCGACACGGGTACGGCGGAAAACTCCTACAACCTGATGGACAGTTATGGCCGCGCCAGCTTTGTCCGCCCGCAATGGCTGTTTCTTATGGGAAATTACAACGGCCCCGGGGGCGTGTCATTCTATCCCTTTATCGTTGCCCAGGCAGGCGGTCCCTATAACCTCACCACTCCTTTTGACCTGACCGGCGATAACTTCTTCAATGACCGCCCGTCTTATGCCAGCCCCTCTTCGAATCCGGCAGACGTAGTCGACACCAGCTTCGGCGCGCTCGACACCGTTCCTCAGCCCGGCGAAACGCTGGTCCCCTACAACGCCGGCACCAGTCCATCCGCGATAGCCGTGAACCTCCGCGTTAGCCGGTCATTCGGCATCGGGCCGAAGATCGAGGGGCCTGGCGGCCCGCATCCCGGAGGCGGAGGCTTCCATGGGCACGGCAGGTTCCGCGGCTTCGGCGGCCCTTATGGCGGCCGCGGAGGAATGCGCGCTGCCGCAGGCACCGGCCGCAAGTATTCCCTCACCTTCAGCGCCCAGGCATTGAACCTGTTCAACGACATCAACTACGGCACGCCGGTGGCAACCGTCACCGCGCAAAACTTCGGCCAATCCACCAGCCTCGCTGGCGGCATGTTCTCCTCCGGCTCGGCGTCGCGGCGCATCTTCTTTCAAACCGCCTTCCAGTTCTGACGGTTTGCTCACTGCCTGAGTAGCGGCCGGGGCGTAATGCCCCGGCCCTTCTTTTCGCTCCCCGGTAGCTTCAGATCTTCATTCCCTCGACAAATGACTCACGCTCAAGGCCGGGCTCCTCTGCATTCTGCGGGTGGCTTTCGATGCCGGTTTCAGTACGCGCAACTCCAGCCGCAGCCAGAAGGCAAATGATGGGCATGATCGGCAACCGATAGCGCCCCACCGCCTGCGCACCCCCCGAAACCGCGAGGAAGTAAAGAGCCACGCCGCACAGCAGCCAAAGTTGCGCGCCGCGAAAACCGGTTCGCACAGCGCCCCGCACGGCAAGCAGATAGAACAGAAGAACCGTCGCCTCAAGCATGGCCATAAGAGCGGCGATAGCGGGATGCGTATGGGCAAGGTAAAGAGCCGACCGCAGCGGCCCGCGTGCGATCACGCGGCTGGGCCAATCACGCGGCCACACGCCAAGCATCCGCAGCAGATCGGCTGCACAGGGCGTCAGCGCGGCAACGGCCGCGCCCTCCACTTGCATGCCGAGTGCAACGCCCGGGTAGGCGCGCAGAATGCTTACGGCCTGCGCGGTCATAAAGGCTGCACGGCGGCTCTGGCTCCAACCGGCCTGCCGGGGATGATGGGCCAGGTACGAGGCCTCGTCGGGATAGCCGAAACTGCTCTGCACCTGCACGAAGGGGCGTCGCGTCGCGCGGGCATAGACGCCGGCCGCTTCATAGAAGTACAGATTGCGGGACACGATCGTCGAAAATCCACCAAAGCCGGTCTCAAGCCGGTTACGCACCTGCCACGCAGCCAGCCACGGCAACGCCCCGGCCAGCAGCACCGCAGGAGCCTTCCAGCGCAGACCGGGAATGCGAATGCAGGCGGCGAAGAGGCCCAGCGCAAGCGCAAACCCAAGATAGTAGCTGACGGGGCGCACCAGGGTAGCCACGCCCAGCCACGCGCCGGAAACGGCAAGCACCCGCAGGCGCCCGTCGCGCAGGAAAACAGCCAACCGCTCCAGGCTAAGCAACAGCAGCGCAAGGAAGAGCGTTTCCGGCAGCAGGCGCACCGAATAGATGGTGGAAACCGGTTCCAAAGCGAAGATCCAGGCTGCAATCAGTGCGATGCGTTCATCGTCAAAGACCGCCCGAGCCAATCTCGCCACAAGAACAACAGTGAGGGCGGAGATCACAACCTGAACCAGCGCGGCAAAGGCCGTACCCGGCAGGCTGGCCAGCGCAAGAAACAGAGGATAGCCGGGGGTGCGGTTGATCTCCGGCAGCGCGCCCGTGGCAAAGCGCCCATGGATGAGCAGATTGCGGCCCGGAGCCAGGTAGCTGGCGGTGTCGCCGCTGGCAATCACCGATCTTCCGGTACGGAGGACTGCGGCCGCAAGCAGCGTCAGGCGAAGGGCGGCTGCCGCGGCCACCGGAGGAATGAGGCGCGCGGCCCATTGTGCGCGGCGGATCTTCATAAGCGGCTCCCCGCGATCTCGCTGTACAGCTTCTCCCATTCGTCGGCGCGGGAATCCATATCGAAATTCTCCGCAATACGCCGTCGCGCGGCGCGCCCAAGCTCATCGCGAACCTCGGCAGGCTGTCCCATCACGTTCAGCATTCCCCGGGCAAGCCCTGCCGCGTCCCTCGATGGGACGATAACACCATCGCCGCCCACCAGCTCGCGCACGCCGCCCACATCGGTGGCCACCACTGGCTTTTCCATGGCCATCGCTTCAGCCAGAACCAGCGGCATTCCCTCCCAGGCCGAGGCCAGCACGAATCCATCCCCGGCATCGAGCAAGGCAGGCATGTCGCGGCGCAATCCAAGCAGGCGCACCGCGTTGTTGAGGCCCAGATCGTTAACCAGGCCGGAAATCACATTGGCGTGATTGCCAACAGCCTCCCCGGCAATCCAGAGCTGGACATCGGGCCTCGCTCTGCGCACCCCGGCCAACGCGCGCAGCAGGTTCGGGTAGTCTTTGGCGGGCACCAGGCGGCCTGCGGTCAACCATACAAATCCGGCTGCTGCGCCCATCGCCGCGCGCATGCGCGCGCGGCGTTCCGGATCGGGCGTAAACCCTGAAATGTCAATGGCGTTGGGCAGTGCCACGCACTTGCGCCCCGGAACGGCCTTCATGTGCACAAAGCGGTTTGCTGCCGCCTGGCTGACGGCCGTGGTGCGGCAAGCAAAAACGTCAGTCAGCCGGTAAGCAGCCATGCGCCGTGCGCCCCCCTCATACACGTTGTGAATGGTGGAAACAACCGCCGCGCGCGGAACCTGCGCCTTGAGCAGCCGCGCAAAAAGGTTAGCCTGAAAGCTGTGTCCGTGAAGCAGATCGGGCCGGAAGGTGCGCAAAAAGCTCCGTGCATGGACCAGATTCGCGGCGAAACTCCACGCCGTCCGGCGCATGTCGAGGTAATGAACGGGCAGTCCGGTTGGCCACTCCTCCTGCTTGCGCGCAAGCAAGGTGAGAAGGGCCACCGCATGCCCTCGCAGCGCCATGCGTTCAGCAAGATTCAGCGCCTGGCGCTCCGCTCCGCCCATGCCGAGCGAGTTAATAACGTAGACGATGCGCATTTTCCAGGACCTGCCGGTCATACGGAAGGAAAATCTGAACGCCAGCGCCGGCCCTCCAGCGCGGCCCTTGACCCGCAGAACTTCATGCGGCAACGGCGCGCAAGCCAAAGCACGCTTCTCCAGGCCGCACTCATCGGCCTTTTCTGTTCAAAAATCTCGCGCTTGTTCCGGTGACACGATGATACAAGGCCGGAGCTGAAATTGGTCCTGCCAGGGTGCGCACCGGCGCAAAATATCGTGTTTTTCCCTGACAAAGCACATTTATTCCTGTTTCAGACGATCAGGCGACGCATCAAGTCCTTTTGTTTCTATTCGACTCAGTAAATTGAATGAAATCTTCGCGAAAGGGTGCTTTAGGCGGTACAATCACTGAACGAGGATTCCCATGACGGGAGATATTCAACTGCAATGCAGCGACTGCGGGCGCGAATTTACCTTCACCGCTGCCGATCAGGCGTTCTTTCAGGAACGCGGTTATTCGACCCCGAAACGTTGCAAAAACTGCAGACAGTCCAGAAAGAACGACCAGGGGGGCTCCAGCTACCGTTCCGGTTCATCGCAGGGAACACCTGTGATTTGTTCCGGTTGCGGCCAGCCAACAACAGTGCCTTTTGAGCCGCGCGGCGATCGTCCCGTCTTTTGCCGGGACTGCTACCGAGCACAAAAGAGCACCGGCTCATCACGAGGCCGCTAAAGCGTCTCACAGGGAAAAGCCGTGGCATGAAGCCGTGCTGCGGCTGCCTTCTCATAAGATGAAACAGGAACCCCCCAAAAATATTGGGCCGGTTTTTTGCTCGTCGTGAGATCGACACTTATTTCCCTCTATTGATTGCGTTCCCATGGTCCAATGCTCTTCGCGAGCTGGCAGAGGGAGTTGCTGTCTTTATTTCCGCCGCCCATTACACTGGCCACTGTGCTGGGCAGAAATTTTGTGCCCACAATCGCCACGTTCAGGCTGTATCCGGAAAGCGCTTGCGCTCGCGGGTTTTCCTTGAAATTCTGGCTGTTAACGCTTCGCGCAGAATCTGGCATGGATATCGCACTCTGGATTGTCGCCCTGGTCGCCGCTGCGTTGCTTGCGGGAATTTTGTATCAGCACATCGCAGGCTGGCGGGATGGGCGGCGTTATGCCGCGGGCGGCCGCACTGTGCGGCTGCGCAACGGCTGTACGCTTCACGCTGTCCAGCAAGGCTCCGGCAGCCCGGCGGTGGTGTTTGAGGCCGGCATCGGCGCAACCAGCGTCAACTGGCGCCACATCCAGGAGGCAATTGCGCAGTCTGCGAGGACCATCTCGTACGATCGCGCGGGCCTTGGCTGGAGCGGCCCATGCCGCACTGCGCGCACGCCAGCAAACGTGGCCGCCGAGTTGCATGAGATGCTGCAACAAGCTGGCGTCCGCCCGCCGCTAATCCTTGTAGGCCACTCCTTCGGCGGCCTGGTGATGCGCCGTTATGCCCTGCTTCACCCCGAAGACGTGGCGGGCCTCGTGCTGGTGGATCCGATGCGCTGCGAGGAGTGGCCGCCATTTGTTCCCGCCCGGCAATCGCAGCTCGACATTGCCAGGGGGCTTTGCACTTGTGCCATTCCCATTGCCGCCTGCGGCCTGGCCCGCCTGGGGCTTTCGTCCCTGCTTTGCGGCTCGGGCAAGGTAGCCCAGCGGCTGGCTGGCATTGCCGGCGAAAACTGCCGGTACGTGTTGAAGCGAATCAAAAACGAGGTCGCCAAGATGCCGCGCGAAATACCGCCCATGGTAGTTGCTTCCTGGTCGCGCCCCGAATTCTACGCCGGCATGCGCAGCCATCTTGAGGCCATCCCGGAAAGCGTAACGGAGATGCAGGACGCCGAACCGATTCGCGGAATCCCCATTCTCCTCCTCACGCCGGGGAAATCGGCCCCCCTCGACGATGCCAGCCTCGGCCGCATCGGCGATCACGTTCGCCAGGTCATCGCGGCCGCAAGCGAACATTGGATCCACTTCGATGAGCCTGCGCTGGTCATTGATTCAATCCGCGAAATGGTGACGGCGGCCGCAGCGCAGTGCGTCACCTCACTCCAACAACCTGCCTCCATCCTGTAAAGTTCATGGCTCGCCCCCAGCACTGCCCTCCTTCTTTCGATTTCCCGCAAGGGGGCATCTTCGATATCCTGTAACAAAGCCGGCCGTCAGACTCTTGTTCTGTTGGCAATTCGAGGATGCATCATGGAATTGAAAGTTACACATGTAGATGGAGTTAAATTCGAGATTCAGGCGCGCTCGCACACCATCGTGTCCGATCAGCCCGCCGACAACGGCGGCGCTGACGCCGGTATGACGCCTCCGGAGTTGCTGCTGGCATCTCTGGCTTCGTGCGCCGCGTTTTATGCCGTGCAGTATCTCAAGACGCGGCATTTGGCCGAAAGCGGCGTTGAAGTCTCGGTGACCGCGGAGAAGCTGAAAAATCCGGGCCGTCTGGGCAACTTCCGCATTCAGGTTGCTTGCCCCGTGCCGCTTACCCAGGAACAGACCGAAGGCCTGATACGCTCGGTCCATCACTGCACCATCCACAACACCCTCCTGTCGCCGCCCAAGATCGATATCGATCTCATCATGGGCGAAGTTGCGGCGTGCGCCTGATGCGCTGCTTGCGCGCCGCCCGATGCGCTTCATCCGTCGTCCATCGCCGGGCAATTGGATTGACCAATGGCAAGTCTCGATAACTTCCGCCTGGTCGTTTTCAGGACGGTAGCCAAAGAACTCAGTTTTCGCAGGGCGGCCGAAGAGCTGTATCTCACGCAGCCAGCCGTAAGTCTGCAGATCAAGGCGCTTGAGGAAGACCTCGGCGTGCGCCTCTTTCATCGCGGCGGAACGCACGTCAAGCTCACCCCCGCCGGCCAGGTTTTGTTGGCGCATGCAGAAAGGGTTCATGCGCTTCTGGTCGATGCCGAACAGGAGATCGCCGCGCTCAGCGGAGAGCACGCGGGCAAGCTTGCGCTCGGCGCCTCCACTACCATCGCACAGTATGTGTTGCCGCGCGTGCTCGGAGATTTTTGCCGCGCGCATCCTCGCGTGTATCCCACGCTTGTCAGCGGCAATACCGAAGAAATTGTGGACGCTATCGAAAAACGCAGAATCGCGCTTGGCTTTATTGAAGGCCCGGCGCGCAATCACCATGTGAAAACCGAGCCGTTTCTCAAAGACGAAATGGTGCTGATTGTCTCCACAGCGCATGAGTGGGCGGAAAATGCCTCGGTTGCCTGCTCCGATTTGTGCGCCGCCCCCATGCTCATGCGCGAACGCGGCTCGGGCTCGCGGCGCGTCATTGAGATGGCGCTCGCCCGCCACGGCATCAAGCAAAGCGATCTGCAGATTGCCATGGAGTTGGACTCAACCGAAGCGATCAAGTCGGCGGTGGAGGCAGGCCTTGGCGTCGGATTTGTCTCCCGATCCGCCCTCATTAAAGACAGGCGCCTCAATAGCGCATTCAAAATCATTGAATTAAACGGCCTGCGCATTGAGCGCGATTTCCTCGTTGCTGCGGAGTCGGGACCCGAGCAGCACGGCCTTGCCGTCGAGTTTCGCAAGTTCCTGTTTGCGCGTATCGGAGCCGCCCGCGGAGGCGAGTTATCCCGGCTCATTACAACCGAAAAACACGGCGAATGACACATTAGGAATTTTGATTCCAGTCATTCGCTCGATCGCCTGCACTCGCCCGCTATTTGGATTTTGATGGAATCAAATCGGCTGCCGCGCCGCAACCTGTTGCGCGGGCCCCACTTGGGCCAGCCCTTCCATAATGCTCTCAAAGAAATGGCGCACGTCTCATCTCTTCCGTAGATGCTTTTAGGCCAGTGCTCGCACTAGGATAGCTCGCGCCTAACTATGGTCGTTACTTACATTTATTAGTAAGGAACATATCATCTAAACTGCCGCCTGCACTCTACCGCGCTACATGCTAAACTAAACACATGGTTGGGCTCACCGCCGCGCCACGGTCCCGTTGGCACACAAGATCCTATAGGCAGACAAGTATAGCCTTTCTCTTGTGCTTCTTGGCTTTTTTTTTCGCCATGGAAGCCAAGTTGGAATGCTATGCGCCAATGGAGTCGTCGGCAGCAATCGATGTACATGCAGTAAAGGTGATGCCAACCGAGAGCCGCGATTTCGTGTCGCGGAGCGCTCCAACTCCCGGTCCAGGACACCTGCAAATTCCATATTTCCTGCTGGTGGCGATGTTCGCCGCCGCTGTGGCATTGCAAGCTCATCATCTGCTCGGATATAAACTCCACGCCGGGTTTCATACTTCCCGATTGGCCCGGCTTTCTCCTCAAATATCATTTCGTCCCCCGCCCGCCTATTAGTGCATCTAAACAGGTAGAGAATTGGATCCCTGAATTGCTTTTGCAATTGATTCTCTAATCAGTTTTCTGTTCTGAGCCTTGTAATCAGTGAGGGTGTTTGCCATGTCTTTACCGTCTCCGGTGAAGTGGCTAGCGCTTGCTCTCCTGCTGCTGCCTTTTGCAGCGGGAAGCATCGGTTGCCGCCAATCCCATGCCTCTAGCCGGACCTCTTCATCCGCGTCCAATGTTCCAGGTGCACCTATCGTGCATCCCAAGTATCGTTCGCTTGTTAGCCCCCTTGAGGTGGCCGGCGAATTGATCCCCTATCAGCAAGTCAAACTTCACGCCATGGTCTCCGGCTATATCAAAAATATCTATGTAGATATAGGCGACCGGGTCTATACAGGCGAAGTATTGGCGAATCTCGAAATCCCCCAGCTAGTGGCCCAGGTCAATGCGGCAAAGTCCGCGGTGGAACGCGCCGAGGAAAGCGTGCTCGCGGCCAGGAGTGCCGTGATCTCCGCCAAAGCCACCCACTCCGCATTGCACGCGGAGTATACGCGCTTGGTGGTTGCTGCCGAACAGCCCGGCTTGATTGCGGAACAAGAGCTGGACGACGCACAGGCAAAGGATGCCTCCTCTGGCGCTCAAATTGACGCCGCGCAGGCAAATCTTGCCGCCATGGAGCAGGCTCTGTCCGTGGCTAAAGCAAATCTGCTGCATTACACCGCGCTGGCTCATTACTCGCACATCGTCGCCCCCTTCGACGGTGTCGTCACTTGGCGCTACTCCAACACTGGTTCACTGGTGCAGGCCGGCACCTCCAGCGCGACAGCACAGCCCGTCGTCGATGTCGCTGAAACCGATGTACTCCGTTTGCGGCTGCCCGTGCCCAGCGAATATGCGCCGTTTATCTATGTCGGCGAACCCGCCAAGATTCGCATCGAAGACACAGGCGAGAAGATTACCGGAAGGGTGATCCGCACCACCAGTTCATTGGACCTCGCAACTCGCACCATGCAGGTTGAGATTGACCTGATCAATACCAACAACAAACTCTTGCCTGGCGAGTACGCGGATGTCACGCTCGATGTCCGTCACAGCGGAAAGCAACTCTCGTTGCCCATTCAGTCGGTGAGTCTGGCGGGTGGCGCCCGGCCGTACATCTACATTGTGAATCCGCAGGGGCGCATCGTGAAGAAGATCGTACACGTCGGCATCACAACGCCTGCCTACGTAGAGATTCTTTCCCCGGGAGTGACAACCAAAACTGCTGTAGTGGCGACCAATCTCGCCAACTTCATTCCGGGTGAAGAGGTACGCACCATGAAGGCCAACATACCGCCAGTCCCCGTTGGAGCTCAATAGCGATGTCCAAATTCGCCCTGCGTTACCCATACTTTATTCTCATGCTCTGCCTGGCCATCGCCGTAGTGGGCGTGGTCACAGTCGCGCGCATGCCGGTCGATCTGTTTCCCGATATCAAGATCCCCGTCGTCATGTGCGCCACTTTTTATCAGGGCATGCCGCCCGAACAGATTGAAACCCATATCACCGATCCCTTCGAACGTATCTTCACGCTGGGCAGCAACATCAACTATATTGAGTCGCGGTCACTTACCGGCGTCAGCCTGATCAGGGTCTTCTTTCAGCCCGGCTCCGACCCCAACGCCGACGTCACCGAGGTCTCCAATTTGGCCATGGCAGAGTTGCGGCGACTACCGCCCGGGACGCTGCCCCCCGTCGTGCTTCCCTTCACAGCTTCCAGCATGCCGGTTTGTTTCGTCACGCTGCGTGGCGCCGGCCTCAATCAGATGAGGCTGCACGACCTTGGACAGTACATCGTTCGCGAAGAGCTTGCCAATGTAAAGGGCGCGTCAGTGCCGCCTCCTTTCGGTGGCAAATACAGGCAGATTCAGGTCTATGTCAACCCGCTCAAACTCGAGGCGCACGATCTGAGCCCCATCGACGTGATGAACGCGGTAAACAACTCCAATCAAATCCTGCCTTCCGGCGATGTGCGCATCGGCCCTTATGACTACAATCTCTATGCCGACTCGCAAATGCCCACCATGCAAGACATCGACAATGTGCCGCTGCGCACCATCGGCAACAACCAGCTTCTGGTCTCCGATGTCGGTTACGCCAAAGACGGCGCCGCCATTCAGTACAACATGGTGCTCGTTAACGGCCATCGTTCCGTTTATTTGCCGATCCTCAAGCAAGGCGGCGCGAGTAACACCATCGACGTGGTCGATGGCATTCGGCACGACTTGAAGCACCTCTTCGACGTCCCCAAGACGTTGAAGGCCCGGGTGATTTTTGACCAGTCGGTCTTCGTCAAAACAGCTATCGCGAATCTCGGCAGCGAAGGCAGCATCGGTCTGTTCCTCACCGCCATGATGATTCTCATCTTCCTCGGTAATCCGCGGGCCACAGCAGCAGTGATGCTGACCATTCCTCTCTCCGCCCTGGCGGCGCTCATGGTTCTAAACTTAATGGGCGACGATATCAACACCATGGTCCTGGGCGGGCTTGCACTGGCGTTCTCTCGACTTATCGACAATTCTGTCGTCGTCCTCGAAAATATCTTCCGGCATCTGGAGATGGGAGAGCCGATTGACCAGGCTGCCGAGGTCGGCGGGGCCGAAATGGCCCTCCCCGTGCTCGCAGCGACTTTCACAACCGCCATCGTCTTCTTCCCTGTCGTCTTTCTCTATGGCGTCAGTAAGTACCTGTTCACCGCAATGGCTCTCGCGGTCGGCCTATCGCTCTTCGCCTCGTATGCGGTGGCCATGACGGTTGTACCCCTCTTTTGCGCGCTCTTCATTCGCAACTTTCACCATGACGACGGCACGCAAAAAACCTACAATCCTTACCGGCTGTTCCTTCGCTGGTTCAACCGCAGCTACGAGCGGACTCTGGAGCACTATGACGTCGCGGTGCGCAAGAGCCTCCGCGTGCCATGGACCACAGTCGGGATAATCATGGGAGCCTTTGTGCTCAGTCTCGCGCTCTTTCCCAAGCTGGGGACAGGGTTTTTCCCGTCGACTTACGCTGGGCAGTTCGTTATCAATGTCAAGACACCGGTGGGTTCGCGGCTAAGAGTAAGCGAGGCCTATATTAAGCGCCTCTTGAATGTCGTACACGAGGTTATTCCGAAAAAGGACCTCAAGATGACCGTGGCCAACATCGGCCTATCGGACGGTTTCGAATCGATGTATACCACCAACTCTGACGACAGTACGGCTTTTGTCGACGTAAGCTTGAAAAAGCATCACAGCAAGAGTACAGGCACCTACATCAAGCTGCTGCGTAACAAGATAGACAGCAAGCTGCCAGAGCTGTCCACTTTCATAACAAGCGGAAGCCTCATCAGTGCGACCGTGAATCAAGGTATGCCGGCTCCTCTCGACGTCCAGGTGGAAGGGATGAATCTGAACGCTGACTACAATACCGCTCTCAAACTTGCGGCGCGGATTCGCAAGCTGAGCGATGTCAGCGCTGTACTCATCCCGCAGGATATGGATTATCCGGCCCTGAAAGTTCAAATCAACCGCCCCATGACCGCACGAATGGGCCTCAATTCGAACGAGGTGGTCTCGGACGTCATTACCGGTCTCGACTCAAACGGCATGATTGCGCCAAGTTACTGGGTCGCTCCGAACAGCGGAAATAACTACATCGAGGCTGTCCAGTTCCCCATTCAGGACACCACGACCCTGAACGATCTCAAAGAACTTCCCTTGCGATCCGCAAATGGCAAGCAGGTTACCACCCTTGCCGCTGTCACGAAAATTAGTTATGAAAATTCACCCAGCGAAGTAACCCATTACCAGCTTATTCGCGTCATCGATGTCTATGTCTCCCCGAAGGGACAAAACCTTGGCCTCCTGGCCAGGAATGTGCAACATATCATCAAGACCACAAAAGTATCGTCAAATGAGCGCGTCACGATGCGCGGCTCGGTAAATGCCATGAACAAGTCACTCCTCGCCTTCGGCATCGGCTTGATCATGTCAGTTGTCCTTGTTTACCTCATTCTGATGGCGCAGTTTGCCTCGTTTATCGATCCTTTCATCATTCTGCTGGCTGTACCGCCGGGACTTATGGGCGTGATTTTGATTCTGCTCCTGAGCCACACCACTCTCGACGTGATGTCGCTCATGGGCGTCATCATGATGACCGGCATCGTGGTTTCGAACTCCATCCTGATCATCGACGCCACCCGCGTCCAACTCAGCCACGGTTTGCCTGTCGCAGAAGCCGTCAGCAGGGCCTGCCGGATCCGCCTTCGTCCTATCCTGATGACTGCCTTCGCTACCATCCTGGGCATGCTCCCCATGGCATTCACCCTGGAAGAAGGCAGTCAGTTCTATGCTCCTTTGGCGCGCGCTGTGATCGGCGGACTGCTCGTATCCGTAGTTCTGACTATGTTCATCGTGCCCGCCGCCTACCTGATCGTGTATCGCAATCGTGGTCAGAAGGCACAAGGAGTAAACGGATGAGAAAGTTGATAGGAGCGCTGGCCGCCGGCCTCATGCTGGTGGCAACCAGCGCCGCACAACAACCCACTGCCCCACCTCCGCCACCGCTGCCATTACCCAGGCTTACGATCGGCGAGGCCGAACGCTTAGCCATCAAGAACAACCCGCACGTCACCATAGCGCACCTCTTGGCATTGGAGGAGCATCAGGTCGTTCGCGAAGCGCGTTCCGCTTATATGCCCACGGTAACCGGGGATATGACAGCCGTAGGCTCGCATCACGACAGCCGCATTACCGCCGGCTTCATCAATAATCCCTCCATCTATAATCGCGCGGCAGGAGGCCTGACAGTGAACCAGCTGATCACAGACTTCGGCCGCACCCACAATCTCACCCTCAGCGCCCGATCGCACGCGCGGGCGCAGCTCGAAAGCCAGATTGCCACCGAGCAGGACATCACCCTCATGGTGGACCAGGCCTTCTATCAGGCGCTCACTGCACAGGCGGTTCTCCGCGTGGCGCAGCAGACCGTGAATGAGCGCCTGGCAATCGAGGAGCAGGTTAATGCACTAGCCAAAGCCAAACTACGTTCCGACGTCGACCTGAGTTTTGCTCAAGTGCAACTCTCGCAGGCCAAGCTTATGCTGATCGATGCGCGGAACCAGGCCCAGGACGATATGGCGGCCCTTAACGACGTGCTGGGCTCTGAGAAAGATCAGCAGTACATCCTCGTCGACCAGACGCCCGCCAATCCTCCTCCGCCACCACAGAATGCGGCGCCGCTCGTGAGTGAGGCCTTCACCGCACGGCCCGACCTCGCGGCTCTCAACGAAAACTTCACCTCCGATATGCAATACAGCAAGGCCGAGCGCGATCTCTGGATGCCTACCGTTTCCGCGCTGGCCAGCGTCGGTGGCACACCCGTTCGCTCCGATCAGATACTGTCATCCTGGTACGGCGCGGTCGGCGCAAATATCAGTATCCCCATTTTCAACGGATTCCTGTACAACGCGCGCGCGAGCGCGGCACGGCTGCAAGCAAACGCCACGCAGCAGCAGATTCGCAGTCTGCGCGACAACATTGCCCGCGATGTGCGCACCGCCGTGCTCGACTCCCAAAACGCCTTTGACAGTATCGGCGTCACCCAGGAGATGCTCAGCCAGTCAAATATGGCTCTTGATCTTTCCAAGAGGCGCTATGACATCGGCCTGAGCAGCATTGTGGAGTTGACTGAGGCGGAGTTGGCGCAAACACAGGCGGAGATTGACGTTGTCAATGCGCGCTATGCTTATGCAACCTCGCTGGCTGTTCTCAAGTATCAGTTGGGACAATAACGGCCGCTAAAATCCAAAGGCGGCGCGATTGCCTACCGGCAGCCGCGCCGCCTTTTTTCATCCGTCGCTGCAAAATGCCGCAAAATGATATCTACATCGCCCGTCTGTCTCGATCATGTCAACGCTTGTAAACGCCCACCCATTCAGCCTGAGCCAGAACATGCCCTCTCAGGGCGCGCTCCAGGTCCTTCCTGCTGGCTCCGGCATGCAAGGCAAGCTTGGTGTCGAGAGCATACAGCTTGAAGATGTAATGATGCGGTTTGCCTGGAGGAGGACAGGGCCCGCCATATCCAATGCGATTGAAATCGTTCGTACCCTGGGATGCGCCATTATCCAGGATCTCCCGCGTTGGCACGCCTTCCGGCAACGATGTCAGATGCGCGGGAATGTTCCAGACAAGCCAGTGTGTCCAGGTGCCTTTCGGCGCGTCGGGATCATCCGCAATCAGCGCCAGCGAGTGCGCTGCAGGCGTTACCCCATTCCAGTTCAAGGCGGGCGACATGTCCGCGCTGCTGCACGTATACTTCCTCGGGATCTCGCCGCCATTTGAAAATGCTGAAATCTTCAGTGCAAGGGTCATAGCATTACCTTTCCTCTGCTTGCTGGAATCAAAAAAGTCCAGATACGCGCCGCAAAATACTCTCCTCTTTTTTCCTCCATCACAAACTCTGTGTCCCGCTTTCCCCGTTCCCTGCCTATGCGGCTTCAGCGGCTCGTCCCGCGGCAAATCTGATGATGGTGGGTTGAGCCAGCCGCTTGTAATCCTCCCACGCCATGCGGATCAGTTCTCTGTGGGTTCCTGCGTTGAAAGCAATTTCCTTGTCGTCTTCCAGGCTGTCATCGGCATAAACAGGGAGCCCGTAGAGATTGCCAAAAGGCGGCATCGCGCCGGTCTCGCATTGAGGAAATCGATCCCTGAATTCATCTTCAGTGGCCAGCGACGCAGTCTTTGCGTTGGTCCCTCTTCTCAGCGATACCAGGTCCACGTGATATTTGGCGGGGACAACCGCCATGACCAGTTGACCGTCGAGCTTTACCATGACAGTCTTTGCCAACTCCCTTCCCGAAATATGCGCCAGCCCGGCTATACCCTGTGCTGTATAAGCGGGCGAGTGGGAGATAACAAGATATGCAACCTTCTGAGCATCGAGATATTCAGTTAAGCTGGCGAGTGCCATAAGCACCTCCTTCTCCGGTCGTCTCTTTGTGGGAGCGAAAGGCATAACTCCTAACTTCGATCTCAACCCTTCGCTGTTTCTGATTCTCATCGGTGCCGCACAACCGAATCGACTACAGCCTCGGCGGTTATCGCTTGTAACCGGTCTTGCGCAGCAACTCATGCCGCCAGGTTACATCCTCTTCTCCCTCCACACCCTTCGGAGCGCTTCCGTCGATGACGCCGAGAACACCCTGGCCCTGTTCACTCCGCGCAACCACTACCTCGACCGGATTGGCTGTCGCGCAGAAGATAGAACAAACCTCAGGAACATTGCGGAGGGCATTTAGCAGGCTGATGGGATAAGCTTTCCGGACCATCACGACAAATACGTGGCCAGCAGCCAGAGCCAGCGCGTTCCGGATTGCCGCCTGCCGAAGAGCCTGATCGTTTCCGTCCGACCGCACCAGGCACGCGCCGGAACTCTCGTTGAAGGCAAGCCCAAACCTGGCATGCGGTGAGGCCGTCACCACTGCTTCGTAGATGTCTTCGACGCTCTTGATGAAGTGCGACTGGCCAATGATGATATTGGCCTCGTCCGGAATTTCCATGGGCACGGTGAGCAAGTCGATCATGGTCTCTCCTCCGCATCCGGACTACTATTATGTACCTTTTTTGTGCTGCGCTCGAACCCTTTCGACGTACCGGCCGGTCTTGAAATCGACATGCACGATTTCGCCCGGGCCAACGAATAGCGGCACCTGTATGACGAGGCCATTTTCGAGCGTGGCTTCCTTCCGGCCTGCATCCTGCTGCGCACGTGCGGGAGGCGTGGTGCTCTTCACGCGGACTTCGACAATGTCAGGCAAAACTACGCTGATCGGCTCTCCTTCGAAAAACTCTGCGGGAACTTCGGTCCCCGGCTGCAAAAATTCCTCAGCCCTGCCCAGATTGGCGGAGGGAAATTCAACCTGTTCGAACGAATCAAGCCGCTGAAACACGCAATTTCCTCCGGCGCTGTAGAGATACTCCAATCTACGCTTCTCC
Organism: Acidobacteriota bacterium; assembly: GCA_021803035.1. GTDB lineage: Bacteria > Acidobacteriota > Terriglobia > Terriglobales > Acidobacteriaceae > Telmatobacter. Next base: position 133,604 of record JAJZME010000038.1, read on the forward strand.
AACTCCACATCTTCCAATTTCTCCAGCGGCCGAAAGTGTTGATCCCAAACGCGGCCGCTGTGCACATCGGAGAGCCTGACCCGCACCGTGCCGCCCATTTTGGCCGTGCCCGCTCGCGCTTCAACTTCCATGACCCGGAAGACCTGATGATCGATCCGAAGCGCCATCCCTTCCCGCAGCTCAGACGCCGTAACCATAACGTATTCCAAAGAGACCTGACTACGACTTGCCCTTGCGGCCCCTCCCAGTCTCGCGAAATGTCACTGCAACGCAGGTGCAAACCTCCCTCGCCGCGCCCGGCAGTCCACCGAAATAGACACCTTCATTCTGCGGCAAAACAATTGCCATTCAGTGATGTTCGTCACACCCTGGCGTACTATGATCTTTCGGCCCGGCTCCGGGGGGCACAAGATCAGGCGCTGCCTGGGCTTACAGACATGAAGTGGATTAACCTGCCGCAAAACGGCCCCCTTCGGAAATGCCGGCTTTGACGTAGACTTACTGCATGTCAGGCATCGTTCTGTTTGCCGCACCGTGGTGGGTCAATCTGCTGATTCTGGCTCCGTTGGTTCCCTATCTGTTATCCCGGCACCGGAACATTGATATCGGTACGAAGCGTCTTGTGGCAGCGGCGCTCTTCGGCATCGCATTCGGGTTTGTTGAAGCAACTGTAGTGGTTTATCTAAGAGCCGTGATGGGCCTGCTCCCGGGCTATCGCGGGACCGCACCGGCTCCTTTTCCGGATGTTTTTATGAGCATCGAATCTGTCCGAGAAGCTGCAACAATGATCATGCTCGGCGCGGTCGCCTATCTGACGGCGCGCAGTGCAAGAGGAAAGGTTGTTGCTTTTCTCTGGACGTTCGCCTTCTGGGATTTCGTTTACTATGTATCGCTCTATTTCACGATTGGTTGGCCCACTTCACTTACAAGCTCTGATATTTTGTTCCTGATACCGGTGCCGTGGATATCGCAGGTATGGTTTCCTCTTCTCATAAGTAGCCTTACCATAGCTGTAATATGTCTTGCTCAGAGACAGAAGATAAATCCGAAGTTACCCGTTGAAGAATCCTCAATCTCGCATGCAGACGGGCGGTAATTCTCACCAGCCAGGCGTCTTTTCCCTCTTCCCTGTGTCAATGCGGCCAGCACATTCTTTCAGAGGCCATGCACGCAGGCGCAGAAGTCTTAGGAAAATTCCAGCAGTTAGTAGAGGTTAGTCTGCGGTTTCCGCCTCGGCTGGATCGAGGGTTTCCGGAAGGTCTGTCTGTCCGGTGCATCGTGCGTAAAGCGCGAGACCAAGGGCCGTCGGAGTGATGTTAGCCCGCTCGACGGGCGCCAGCGCGTTGCGTTTTACGGTCCGTTGCAACAGACCAAGATCGCTCAGGCGGTTCAGATCCTGCTCCAGTCGAACCGTGTTTCCCGCACCCGCGATCCGTTTGATCTCTTCCGGCGTGCAATAAAAGGTCTCCGGAAAGATGAATCCGGTCTTCCATCCTATCTGCATGGCTCGGGTGCATCCAGTCATGAAAATACGCACATGAGTCCCATCAAGATCGGATAATATATCCACGAAGCGTTGAATCCCACCGACTTCCGAGTCGTCCAGCGGGGCTGCCGCCAACAGGCCCGTCCACCATTGCCGCACTTGCTCGTCATCGAGCGCCGACCCGGTTTCGAGGATGCGCAGAACGACGCTGGGAGAGACGGCAACCCTGGGAGCACAGTTTTGCGACAGCAGCATTTCCTCAGCTTTGAGCACCATCTCGATTGCTATCTCTGCTTTCTCATGACTCAATTCTTCAGTAATGAGCTTCAGAATCCTATCCTCGCAGCCCGGGGAGATGCGAAGCAGAAATGCGAGCGCCTTGGTGACCCGGAACACACGAACGGCGTCGTGCTGCGCGATCAGTTCCGTTGCTCTGGACATGAGCTTCAACCAGGTGGCCGTGTCGATATGGTCCTGCACAAATGTCAGGCCAACACCGTCCGCGCCGAGGCGAACCACCGTCGCCTGCAAACGCACCTCAGGCTGCGAATGTCGATCGAGCAGCGACCGCCTCTGCATGGTCAAAAGAACGCTTGTGCCGGGCATCCAGCGTTCATCCGTGTGCAAATAGACGCCTGTTGGACTGATATCTCTGATGCTGAACCGCTTCCTTTCCACACCGGTCCAGTACGACACATCCAGATCGCCCACCAGGGTGCGTCCATCCCTGCGGCGCTCAGTGAATCCAAGGGTTAAGGCCAAATTCCTGAGAAACGACATATTCCTCCTGTGTACTGCGCCTTCCCAGTAGTCATTCGAAGGCCGTCACCTCGATATGCGCCTTTCAGAACAAATCTTCACCTGGACCTCTCCAGGTGCTGATGTCAGCCTCGGGATCACATTTTGATTTGGATTGATTATAGCGGCGAAACAAGAGGGCACCGCTTAAATTCTTTAGGGACTTCAGGCATTGTGGCGAGCGGAGGAAGCGGCACGCGCCATGCGAAACTGAGTTTTCTATCGGCGCCTATTGGGCATCGAGCCTCCGTGGCGATTGAAATACTCCGCAGCCAAAGTCGGAGGCTGGCGAGGTTCACGTGGGGTGGACCCCTCGGCTGAGACAACCGATAGGACACTGTTCGCCGTTCGCCCAGCGCCGAGTGCAGGCGTTTTTGGTTGTAGACCCTTTCCAGGAGCGCGCCGATGTGGGCGCGGGCCTCAGCCAGATCCCGGTATTCGTTACGGTAGACTTCCTCGTACTTGAGCGTCTTCATGAACGACTCGCACTGGGCGTTGTCGTAAGGGTTTGCGCTGGAATGCAGTCCGTTTCCAATTCGCTGCGAGCGCAAGTTCGGCGCTGGTGGGCGATGCCGCTGCAACGTTGTTGCTGGTGAAACTGAAGCCGAGCGGATGAACAATGCTGTTGCGACGAGAGTACAGCACCGATGCGCCCCCGCCGTTACCTTGATCGGGATAGCGCCACACTTCGGTTCCAAAGCCCGTTGCGGGCTCGCCTGTGAGGAATCCCACGGCACCAGGGCCAAAGATGACAGAGACGTACACACCCGCAGTCGGCATCACCAGGGAATCGTCTTTGATGATCGCCATGCCCGCATAAGTTGCGAACATGATGTTGTTGTCGCTGTCACGGATGAATTCGATTTCGTTGTTCTTGGATGCTTCGCGGTAGATTGCCGAATGCATCGCAATGGCCCTGAAATCGTCCATCCGGTCGCCAATGGTGCTCGCTGCGTCGATGACTGCGTTTCGGGTAAATGATGGCGCGGCGTACTGCGTCCCATTGAGCGTGATGGGATTCGCTGCCGTCGCCGTGCTGATGTCCACAACCATGTCGCTTCCATTGTTGGCGACGTTCGATAGCAGAATGCCGATGAGTGACTGGACAAGCCGGTATTCATGAACGCGGTCCCAATACGCGAGAACCCGTTCGGCGATTCGGTCCAATGGGTTGCTACCGGCCAGCTCGCCCGCAAAGCTCATGGCTCCCCATGAATTGTTCAGATAGCTCTTTCGCACGACTTGATCTTGCGTGGTGATCTTGTTCGGCGTACTGAGCTGCGCCGGATTGTCATTGCTCAAATTCGGATCAGCACCACCAGGATCGGCAGGCGACAGCAGATCACCCCAAAACGGTACGTTGAGCGATGTGGATTGACGCCATAGGAACACCAATCGGAGTCCAACAGAAACTCATGCGCCATTCGAACATTCGCACAACCATGAACATCTATGGGGACGCGGAATCAGGCGACATGCGCAGAGTGAATGGGAAAAATTGCTGAGCTGGCGTTGAGTCTGCAATGAGTGGCACGGAAAACAGCACGGAAGGCTTGTAAATCTATGATTTATTGGCTCCTCAGGTAGGACTCGTTCCCTTCCTCAGCTTCCTAACCTATTGAAAAAACGTAAGTTATTGAAAACATGCACCGAAAGATTTCGCATATTTCGCAGGATTAGCCTGTTTCATATTTTCTTGGGACAGATTTTAGGACAGAAGATTCTTGAAGCCGTGGCGTGCTTGACCGCGCATTTCCTCTCCGGACGGATGAACAGGATGCCGATATTTGACCGGTCGCAATCGGTCGGTCAAGAGGGGATCACCACACGGTTACTGTTCATGCGGGTTTCACGCACGTTCACTGCCTTTTTTGTGTGCCTGAGTGACAACACGGCCAGAGATGACCCGACCCGGGCAGAGATGGCAGGGTTACGAGACAAACAACGACACAAGCAGGGGTGCGCCGCGGGCTCGGCACTGCCCAGTGCCTCCCGCACCATCCGCCGGTGCACGCCCAACTTCTCTGACGACCGGCCCGACCAAATCCGAGGAAAGCCGACTAGCACGCTTATGCAGGAGCCTCTCCGCATCTCCTAGTGGCCTGTCGCAGTGAATTCGTTACTACGGATGCGCCGTTTGGGATCTGAGTACTTCCACTGGATCGGTTTAGCGTTTGTCGAGTAAGCCCGGATGTAACGTTTGATCTTGCGCGCCATGTAGGGCACAGAGGTGAACACGCCGCGGGCAATTAGGTCGCGCTCGATTTTGCCGAACCAAAGTTCCACCTGGTTGAGCCAGGAAGAGTATGTGGGGGTGAAGTGGAACTGGACCCGAGGATTGTTCTCGAGGAATTCGTGGACCAGCCTCGTCTTGTGCGCGGAGAGGTTATCGAGAATGATGTGAATCTGCCGCCTGGCCGGGCAGCGGGCTACAAGCTCTTCCAGGAAAGCCACGAAGTCCTGGCTGGTATGGCGGGCGGTGGTCTTGCCGAGGACGCGTCCGGTGGCAGTTTCCAGAGCCGCATAGAGAGAAAGCGTTCCGTGCCGGTAGTACTCGAAGCCATGGCGCTCAATTCGACCGGGCGAGAGCGGCAAGACAGGATCGAGCCGATCCAGCGCCTGAATGGCGGTCTTTTCATCAATGCAGAACACCGCTGCATGCTCGGGCGGATTCAGATACAAGCCAATGATATCGGCAGCCTTGGTCTCAAAGTCGGGATCATTGCTGGCCATGTAGCGCTCAAGCCGGTGCGGCTTCAGACCAGCCTCTTGCCAGACGCGGTGCACGGCATCCTTGGTGACGTTCAGAGCCGCGGCCAGTTTGCGGCAACTCCAGTGTGTCGATCCATCCGCTGGCGGTTTGCGCGTCGCGGCCAGAATCCGCGCCCGCAACCTGGCAGTGAGCACGGAGGGCTTTTGACCGGGGTGAGCCGTATCCAACCCGTCCAGCCCGTGCGCCACAAAGCGCCGCTTCCAGCGGCTGATCGTCGGGGCTGTGGTTCTCAGCCGTTGCTTGATGGAGCTGTAGGAGGCGCCATCGGCCAGCATCAGAATCAGTCTGGCGCGGAACACATAGCCGGCAGGTAAAGAGCGCGACTGAGCGATCCGGCCAAGCTCAACCCGCTGTTGTTCGGAAAGTACCATGCAGTCGCTGATCACATAAGTTTAGACGCGATCAGAGCCAGTAACGGTTACTCGGCGACAGTCCACTAGCCGACTTCTCATTACGAATTTACACGGACTTATGGGGCGTTACTCCTACAATGGATACAATTTAAAGAGTCCTGTCCATGAAAAAGAGCGCGACGAGTTTGCGGCTGGCTGCAAGCGATTTGAGCAATCATCTTGCCTGTCGTCACCTCACGGTCCTGGATCTGGACGTGGCGACCGGGAGAAGGCCCGCGCCCGCTTGGAGTTCTCCGGATGCGCAGATCCTTCGGGAGCGAGGTATAGCTCACGAAAACGCCTATATCGAGCATCTGAGGGCGAGCGGATTAGCCGTCATCCGTGTTCAGGATCTTGGCGACGATGCGCAGGCCGTCGCTCAAACATTTCTGGCCATGCAAGCTGGTGTGGACATCATTGTCCAGGGCGCTTTCAGTGAAGCGAGCTGGTTCGGACGGGCTGATGTGTTGCGCAAGGTTGAGCGCGCAAGCAGGCTTGGGAACTGGTCCTACGAAGCCTACGACTGCAAACTCGCCCGTGAGACCAAGGCCACCACGATTCTCCAGTTGTCTCTCTATTCCCATCTGTTGGAAGCTGCCCAGGGAGTGCTTCCTGAATGTATGTATGTGGTGTCGCCCGGTGAGACTTTCGAACCTGAGAGATACCGGGTCCTCGATTACGCTGCCTACTACCGATATGTGAAGTCCCGCCTGCATAGGGCTGTCATCGCGGATAACGGCGGACCTAGAACTTATCCCGAACCGACGCCGCACTGTGAGGTTTGTCGATGGCGGCAGGAGTGTGACCGGGAACGGCGAAACGACGACCACTTGTCCCTTGTCGCAGGTATCAGTAGGCTGCAGCGCAAGCAGCTTGTCACGTGGGAAACAGACACCGTGGCAGCCCTCGCGAGGTATCCGATTCCCATTCCGTACCGTCCTGATCACGGCTCACGCGAAAGCTATGTCCGGGTCCGTGAGCAGGCACGCGTCCAGGTTGCAGGCCGAGAGTCGGGACGTCATGTGCATGAAGTGCTGCCGTTGACCGGAGAGCACGGACTCAATCTCCTACCTGAGCCTTCGCGCGGAGACATCTTCTTCGACCTGGAGGGAGATCCCTTTGTCGGACTAAGCGGTAGAGAGTACCTGTTCGGCGTGGTCCTGGCGGACGCGGATCCCACCAGATATGAATACCGGTGGGCATTGAATGCGGCTGACGAGAAGGACGCGTTTACCTGGTTCGTCGATTTGGTGATGGCGAGGTGGGCAGAGTACCCGTCCATGCATATTTACCATTTCCAGTCTTATGAGCCATCTGCATTGAAGCGCCTAATGGGCCGATATGGCGTCCGTGAAGATGAGATCGACCGGATGCTGAGGGCAAAGCTGTTCATTGATCTGCTCACCGTCGTCAGGCGATCGGTCCGAGCCAGTGTCGAGGCGTACTCACTCAAAGCACTCGAAGTGTTTCACGGTTTTTCGCGGAGGATTCGACTCGACGAGGCCGGCCAGGCGATGCGCGTCATGCAGCATGCGCTTGAAGGCGAGCGCACGCCGCAGGTGGGCGATGCCATCAAACAGGCGATTGTCCTCTATAACGGCGACGACTGCTTTTCCACCCGTTCCTTGCGCGATTGGCTCGAACGCGAACGGCTTCAGTTGGAGAATGCAGGGCACCGCATGACGCGTCCGGTCCCATCGGACGGGGCGCCTTCGGAGGCGGTGAGCGAGCGCCGGCAGCGGATTGTCGCGCTTGCCACAGCCCTGAAGCGGAATATCCCCTTAGAACCGGAATTGCGTACCGATGAGCAGGCGGCCTCCTGGTTAATTGCCGATCTGCTCGATTGGCACCGTCGCGAGGCGAACGCCGACTCTTGGGAGTATTTCCGGCTTAAGGACCTGACCGATGAAGATCTTCTCGACGAGCGGTCGGCAATCGCAGGGCTTAGGTTCTTATCCACGCTCGAAGTGGCGCGCAAGATTCCAACGGATCGTTACACCTTCGACAAGCAGGAGACGGACGTCAGAACCGGAGATACCCTCTGCCAGCGAGGCGAGAAGATTGGCGAGGTCGTTGCCATTGACGTCGATGCACGCACCGTCGACATCAAGAAGATGAAGAAGACCGCTGACGTGCACCCAAGCGCGGTGTTCGTTGATAAGCGGGGCCCGCGGGACTACGTGCTAGGTGACGCGCTTTACCGCCTGGGTGACTGGATCGAGTTTAACGGCGTGGATGCATCTGGGCCGCACAGGGCGGCTCGCGACCTGCTGCTGCGTCAGCCACCAAGGTTCGGCGGCGGTTCAACTCTCCTGCAGGCAGGCGAATCGACGGTGGATGCTGCAAAGCGCATCGTCGGGCTTCTCGACAAATCAACGCTGGCAGTCCAGGGGCCTCCTGGTACTGGAAAGACATACGCCGGCGCACGAATGATGTGTGAATTGATAAACCAAGGCAAGAAAGTCGGCATCACGGCCGTGAGTCATAAGGTGATTCGAAATCTCCTCGATAAGGTCGTCGAAGCAGCCGAAGAGTGCGGTATTGCAGGGCTGCAGTGCATTCAGAAAGTGAAAGATAAGTTAGAAGAGGATACGCCCTGCATTACCTTCACCACCAACAACGCGGAGCCGCTTGCGGCGCTGCGATCCGGCGCACAGGTGGTCGCAGGTACAGCATGGCTGTGGGCGCGCGAGGATTACTTTGAGGCGGTAGACGTTCTTTTTGTGGATGAGGCCGGCCAGATGTCCCTCGCAAATGTGCTCGCCGCAGCGCAGGGCGCAAAGAGCCTGGTGCTGCTTGGCGATCCTCAACAACTTGACCAGCCCCAGAAGGGCAGTCATCCCGACGGGGCGGAGGTCTCGGCCCTTGAGCATTTGCTCGAAGGAGCCAGAACCATCCAGCCAGACAAAGGCCTGTTCCTCGAGTACACGTGGCGGCTGCATCCGGCCATATGCAAATTTACGTCCGAGGTGTTTTATGAAGGTCGCCTGACCTCGCGGGCCGGTCTAGAGCGACAGAGCATCACGGGACATCCGTGGCTCAGCGGCTCCAATCTTTGGTTCGTGCCAGTCGAGCACGAAGGAAATCAGAATTCGTCATCCGAGGAGGTTCAGTGCATTGCAAGACTCGTCGAATCGCTTCTGCGACCCGGGGTGAACTGGGTCAATGAAAAAGGACAGACTCGCGCGTTGGAATTGAAAGATATCCTCATCGTTTCTCCATACAATGCGCAGGTGTCGGACCTCGCGGCACAAATACCGCGCGCCAACATTGGTACGGTAGATAAATTCCAGGGACAGCAAGCGCCGGTGGTGATCTATTCGCTCACGACTTCATCACCGGAAGATGCACCGCGCGGAATGGAATTCCTGTATAGCCTCAATCGCTTCAATGTGGCAACTTCCCGCGCGAAGGCGATGGTGATCCTAGTCGGGAGCCCGCGCCTACTGGAACCAGAATGCCACAGCCCCAGACAGATGCAGCTCGCAAACGCGGTCTGCCGCTACGTTGAGCTGGCGCAATTCGTTCGGGAAGCCGTCCCCGTTACAAGAAGACCTTGAACGCTGAAGAGGCGGGCGATTCGGGCCATTATGCCCTAAATCTGTCCTCACAAACGGGGTAATCTTGATCGATCCGCTCAGTGGAAATCGTGCGAGCGCAGGTCGAGGGGGCAGTGGACCAATTGTGACAGGCGCGCGGCTTTGACGTGGATCACGCCGTCCTGATTTTGCAGCGCGCCTTCGACAAGCAGGAACTTGCCGCGGGTAACGGTTAGGCGGTCGCGCTCGTAGACGTCGGGCGTGACGATGACGTTGGCGATGCCGGTTTCGTCTTCCATGGAGATGAAGATGAAGCCCTTGGCGGTGCCGGGGCGCTGGCGCGCGATGACGCATCCTGCGGCGCGTACCTGCTGGCCGTCGCGGCATAAATGAAGTTCGGCAGCAGAGAGGATGTTTGCGCGGTGTAGCTCGGCGCGGCGGTAAAACATGGGGTGTTTGCCGACAGTGAGGCCGGTGCCGGCGTAGTCGGCGACCAATCGCTCATCGACGTTCATCTGCTCGAGCGGGAGGGCGTGGGACTCCTCACGCAGCGATGCGGCGGCGTGGCGCAGCAGCGGTCCTTCGGGCTTGCCGGCACGCTCGATCTGCCAGAGCGCGTCGCGGCGATGGCGAATGCCTTCGAGCTGATTCAATGCGCCGATCTGCGCCAGGCGGGCCAGATGGCTGCGGGTGAGCGAGGGAACGCGCAGGGCGAGATCGTCGACGGAGGCGAACGGGCCGTCGCTCAGGCGCGCGGCGACGATCGCCTCGGCCTGCTGGCGCGCGAATCCCTTTGCATAGCCGAGACCGATGCGGAGCGAGAGCGAGCCGTCCAATTCGTGCTCTACGGTGCAGGGCCAGTCAGACGATTGCACGTCGATGGGCTTGATGCGCAAGCCGTGACGCTGTGCGTCTTTGACGAGCACCGCGGGCGAGTAGAAGCCCATGGGCTGATTGTTGAGGATGGCGCAGGTGAAGGCGGCAAGATAATGCACTTTGAAGTAGGCCGAAGCGTAAGCGATGAGCGCGAAGCTGGCGGCGTGCGACTCGGGAAATCCGTAGAGCGCAAACGAGCTGATATGCTGCACGATCTTGTCCTGCGTTTGCACATCGATGCCCTTGCGGGTCATGCCCGCGCGGAGCTTGCCTTCGAGGTTCTTCATGCGCTCCCAGGAGCGACGCATGCCGACGGCGCGGCGCAGCTCGTCGGCCTCGGCGCCGGTAAAGTCGGCGACGGTCATGGCGATGCGCAGAAGCTGTTCTTGAAAGAGCGGCACGCCAAGCGTGCGCTTGAGGACAGGCTCGAGCGAGGGGTGCGGATAGGTGACCGGCTCGCGCTTCTGGCGGCGACGCATGTAGGGATGCATCATCTGGCCCACGATGGGACCGGGGCGAATGATGGCGACCTGCACGACAAGATCGTAGAAGCGCTCAGGATGGTTGCGCGGCAGCGAGGCCATCTGGGCGCGGCTTTCCACCTGAAACATGCCCACGGTGTCGGCCTGTTGGAGAGTGCGGTAGACCGCGTCGTCTTCAGGCAATTGCGCCAGATCGATGGGCACGCCACAGTGCGCGGGGATCAGTTCGAGGCAGTCCTTGAGCACAGCCATCATGCCGAGGCCGAGCAGATCAACCTTGATGATGCCGAGATCGGCGCAGTCTTCCTTGTCCCATTGGACGACGGTGCGGCCGGGCATGGAGGCGCGCTCAAGTGGGACCACGTGGTTGAGTTGGCCCTGGCAGATGACCATGCCGCCGGAGTGCTGGCCGAGGTGGCGCGGCAGGTCCTGGATGCGCATGGAGAGCTCAAGATATTTGGCGATGCGCGGATGGCGGATGTCGAAGCCTGCATGATGAAAGGAGTGGGCCATGGTGTCGGTGGAGCCGCGCCACTCCCACTGGCTGACCAGGCTCGAAAGGCGGCCGAGAGTGTCCTGGTCGAAGCCGAGGGCCTTGCCGGTTTCGCGTGCCGCTGACTTGCCGCGATAGGTGATGACGTTGGCAGTCATGGCGGCGCCGAGTTCGCCATAGCGTTGATAGACGTACTGGATGGCCTGTTCGCGCTTGTCTTCCGATGGCAGATCGAGGTCGATGTCGGGCCACTCGTTGCGACTCTCTGACAGAAATCGCTCGAAGAGCAGCTCCATGCCGACGGGATCGATCGCGGTGATTTCGAGACAGTAGCAGACGGCAGAATTTGCTGCGCTGCCGCGCCCCTGCACCAGGATGTCGTGCTGTTTGCAGAAGCGGATAATATCCCAGACGATGAGGAAGTAGCCGGCGAAGCCGAGCTTTACGATCAGAGCGAGTTCGTGATCGACTTGGCTTTTGGCGCGCTTGAGCAGGTTGGGATCGTTCTTGGGGCCGTAGCGGCGCTCGACGCCTTCGGCGACGCGTTTGGCGAGAAAGCTGTCCATGGTGTCGCCGTCGGGGACGGGATAGCGGGGAAACTCGTAGCCGAGATCGTTGAGCTGGAAGCCAAGGCGCGAAGACAACGCAGTGGTGTTTTCGACCGCGCCGGGAATGTCACGAAAGAGCGCGGCCATTTCGTGCGCTGTCCTGAGATGGCGATGGTTGTTGACGGCGAGCAGACGGCCGGCCTGGTCGAGTTCGACATGGTTGCGAATGGCAGTGAAGAGATCGAGGATCTCACGGTCGTACGCCGTTGCATAGCGGACGCCGTTGGTGGCGACGACGGGCAGGTGGAGCGAGTGCGCGATGCGGAGGGCGGCCTGGTTGCGGCCCTCTTCTTCGCGCTCGCGATGCCGTTGCAGTTCAACGTAGACATTCTCGCGGCCGAAGATGCGGGTAAGCTGTTCGACGACTTTGCGGCCTGCTTCTTCGCCGCCGCGCGTGAGGGCGGCAGCCAATGGGCCTTCGTCGCCACCGGTCAGGCAGACGAGGCCAGATGCATACTGGCTCAAATCGTCGAAGGTAGCCGCGCCCTCACCTTTGGTCGTCTCGCGCATTTTGAATTGCGTGATGAGCTGGCAGAGATTCTGGTAGCCGGCGCGCGACTCGCAAAGCAACGGGATGCGCGCGGGCTCAGTTATGCACTGATTGGGCAGCCATGCGGGCGGCACGAGACGCGGGCCGAAAGAGGAGACAGCGATCTCTGCGCCGATGTGCGCACGCACGCTGTTGCGTTTGGCGGCAGTGTGGAAGCGGGCGGCGCCGTAGACGCCATTGCGGTCGAGCAATGCCATCGCGGGCATGTCCAGTTCCGCGGCGCGCTCGATCAGAGTCTCCGGCTGCGAGGCAGCTTCAAGAAAGCTGAAGGCGCTGGCGGCATGGAGTTCGACATACTCAGTCATAAAGCGCCGCCATTTGCCACTGGTTACGAAACAGGTCGCGGACCAAACAGCAGCAGAGCGTGGCTCCATCGTGCGCACGCAGAACGAGGTCCCACTGCTCACAGCCCCAGAGCGTCGGGCTCCACCACTCGCCATCGGCTTGCCAGGGGCCGTAGGCACGCTCGATGGCATAGCGGCGCTGGCGGAAGACAAGCGCGGCGGGGCGCTTGTTCTCGAGTGTGACGAAGACCGCCTCCGGCGGCCGCAACCGGCGCAGGGCAGGGCGGACAGGCGCGGACGGAAGCTCAGAAGAGCGTGTGGCGGGGACGGTGAAGGGCGTGATACGAAATGCACCGGGGGCATGCGAGTCGAGCAGTTGCGGACGGCCTGCATTTTCTTCGCCCACGATAGTGCGGATACGAGCCAGTGTGACGTCGAGCCGCGCAGGCTCCGGCAGTTGCGGCGAGAAAAGGCCGAGCTGCACTTTGCTGGTGCTGCCCGGTTCGGCCATGAGTACGACGGCAAGAATCGGAGCCGGCGGAGGATGCGCTTCGAGATCGAGATGCAGCAGCTTGAGCCAGAGTTGGCGATCAGTATTGGGAAGTGCGGGGCGAACTATGCGCGTGTGTGTGGCGCCGTCTTCGAGCGACAGCGTAACCGTTACAGAAGCGAGCGCGAAGACGCGCGCGGCGGCGCGCACGATGAGCTGCTCCAGCAGCAGGTTTGCGACGAAGAGCAGGGCGTCGAGCGCTTCGACGGGCGAATCAAGATCGATGCGCTCTTCGAGAGAGAAGTGCGGTTCGAGCGGCGTGAAGAGATGGGGCCGTTCGCCGCGTGCAAGCTGACGCAGGCGCTTGCCCGCCTGGCCCATGCGGGCGATGAGTTCGACTTCAGGCAGCGCGGCCAGCATGCCCAGCGTCCCGATCCCCCAGAGAGAAAATGTTTCGGCCTGCTCTGCGGTTAGATCGAGGATGCTGAGCGGCAGGGGCGCCAGGGCCTGAGCTTCTGCGCCCGCGGGGACGACCCGGATCTGTTCCCGCATGGACAGTCCTTTCGCTAGCGCCACGGCCGCATGAAAGTTGCTGCTGACTGCTGCCGACGCCGCAACGCCCAGGGCGCGAACACGCGCCAGAAGATTGCCGGCCAGCAATTCCGGAGGGCCGAAGAGCTTGCTGGTACCTGCAATGTCGATCGCCAGGAGAAGCTCCACGCCAGCGCTCCGGTCTTCCACGCGCGGAGAGAAGCAGCTTGCGCACTCAATCAGCGCCGCGCGTGCAGCAGCTTCCTCGGCGAGCGATCGTTTGAAGACAGCGGCGCCCGAAAAGGTATCGACTTCCACCTGCGTCATACCGGGCTCGATGCCGAGTGCGCGCGCCTTTCTATTCAAGGAACAGACTTGTTCAAGCGGCGGTTCGCCTTCCATCACCACGCAGGCCCGATCGCTCGTTTGCGGCCGCAGGCGCAACAACGCCTGCGCTGGAAACTCGGGCGCACGCAGGCAAGCGTAGAGTTCGGCCGCAGGGCTCATCGCGCACCTGCCCAGGCCGATTGGCTGCGCCAAGTGGCGTTGGTTTCGCGCTGCGGCGGCTTGCGCATCGGAACGACGTTGGCCGGAGATTGCGCAAAGCGCCGGCGCTCGACTTCGACGCTGCAGTCCATGCCGGTAAAGATCGTCGGCTCGTCGCGCCGCTCGGCCGCCGGCGCAAAGCGCAGCAGAACTTCAGCGCTGCTTTTGGCGCAGGCGTGCTGCGTGAGCAGCAGCAGACTGGCCTGTGTGCGCTCGGCCGCGGCGCGGTAGCGGAACCAGGTTGCGAGCGGGATGCGCGAAGCAAATTCCGGCGCAGTGCTGCCCAGGTCGAGCACGATGGCGCTGAATCCGCCGGCCTGCAACACGAGATCGGTTACGCGCAGCGCCTGTTCGATGCGCGTCCAGGGGCTGGATGGTCGCGTGCGCTGGTTCGGCCTTGGCGCCGGCGTCAGCGCAACAGGATCGAAAATTTCCCGCTCCCGCTTCACTCTCGGCTGGGCTTCGGCACAGCGAGGCGCGAACGCTTCCGGCCGCAACAAGCCGCCGACCGCCGTGGCGAGGCCTTTCACCTCGCCGCGCGGATGTCCGCCGCATCCGCCGCCATGCAAGCCCTTTATCGCGGCCCTTGGAATCAGATACTTCTCCGGCAGCGCAAACTGGTATGCGGCCGGCGCAGGCGGCTTTGGAGAGACCACGCCGCATCGCACCCACAGCACACGGTCGAGATCGACGCCTGCAGCCGCTGCCGACTCGGGATCGAAGGCATCGGAGACATCAACCCAGGCGGCGACCTTTCCCTCATGTGTGAGGCGGGTCAGAAACGAGAGCGTCAGCGAGGTTCTGCCGCTCGATTCCAAGCCGGCAAGCTCGGTGATGGCGCCAATGGGAAAACCACCTTCGAGCAATGCATCGACCGCCGCTACGCCGGTAGGTGCAACGGGCCGGAGGACGCGCGGAGCCGGGGTGAGGGCCGAAGGAATGCGGTGGGCGAGCGCTGCTTCGATCTGAAGGCGAATTGCGGAGGCGGAGGACATGGTGATTATGTTCGCCTTATATTCGCTTTTTCCTGACGTTCCCGCAAGACCGTCTTGCACAGATTTAAGTGCAAAATATCGGCAAATCCATGAAAAAATAGCTGCTTATTTTTGTTACTTCGCTAAACTCGATCTATGTGTGGCCGATACGGACGCCGGGCTGACAAACAGCGGATCGCGGAGTGGTTCCGCACCCGCAACACCGACGTATTCAACGAGGAGTACTACGAGATCAACGACATCGCCTTCACGCCCTCGTACAACATTGCGCCTGAGAGCGCGCAGCCGGTTGTCCGGCTCGACCACGACACAGGCGATCGTGTACTGGCGCTCATGAAATGGGGACTGGTGCCGTATTGGTCGAAGACGCCACGGGCCGGCTTCAGCTCCATCAACGCGCGCGCCGACAAGCTCTCTTCGAGCGGCGCGTGGCGTGAATCCTGGAAGCATCGCCGCTGCCTGATCCCAGCCAACTTCTTCTACGAATGGGAGCCGTTGACCAAAGACGAAGAGAGAAAAAGGATAAGCAAGCCCTGGGCCGTGTCGCTCCCCGACGACAGGCTCTTTGCCTTTGGTGGCATCTGGGACCGATGGAAAGGGCGCGACGCGAACAACAACGAGCTGGTTCTTGAGAGCTTCAGCATCATCACCACAGATCCCAACGAACTGCTCGAACCGTTTCACAACCGATGTCCGCTCATCATCGAGCCAAAGGACTACTCGCGCTGGCTGGCGCCGGCCGAGTCCTCGCATCTGCCCATCGATCTTGTCCGCACCTGGCCAGCTAAGGACATGAAGGCCTGGCGCGTGGCCAAGCTCCAGGGCAACGGCCCGCACTTGCTGGAGCCGCTCACGGATCCTCCGCCCACTCTGCTTGATGGTCTGGAGCCGTGACTCCGCGGGATTTCTGATGACAAGCCGGACTTCCCAATAGAGATTGTGTATTCGTGACGTTGCAAATGGAAATCGGGTAGGATCGGTGCTTGATGGGATTTACCTTCGATTCACAGCAAGGCAGAGAATTCAGTGGCTACATTGCTCATCGATGACAAGCGCAACCTTCCGGCGGACCGTGTAGCTCGCACATATAAGGCCGGCATTGAGGCGCTGCGCGAACAGCACTGGGATCTCCTATATCTCGATCATGATCTCGGCGACTTCTCAGGGGTTGAGGGGCGGGAGTTAACGGGCTACGATGTGGCTTGCTGGCTGGAGGAGAATCCTCGGTTTCTCCCGGACCGAATCGAGATCGTGACTAGCAACCCAGCCGGCCGACGGAAGATTCAGCTAGCCTTGGAAAGGTGCCAACGTTGAATGCGGTTCCGTTCTCATGAGTGACGGTCCAAACGGTCGTGTCGCTGGCCTTCACCCGAAAAACCTATAGCCTAGCCGACTTAGCGGTACTGATCGAGATAACCGTGTTCGGTAGGGTGCGTGATCAGGGAACGAGAATAGCATCTTTAGCCTTTTGCCATCTCGCTTCGAGAATGGGGCGTCTCGCCTTAATTGCGTCTTTTGCAGAGTTGCAATAAGGATGCGTAAAATCGAGATTTGCTAGTGTAGTCCGCCGTTAATTTCATCTTTTATGCAGAGCGGCGCGGGCGCGGGTGACCTTTTCCAGGATGTCGCTGGCCTTGGCAGTCCAGATGAAGGG
>JAJZME010000031.1 GCA_021803035.1 Acidobacteriota bacterium
TCGGCCATCCGCGAGGAAGACACGGCGCCCAGCGCAAGCAAAGAAAACTAGAGCTGGACTGCGGCTCAAGGCGCTTCGATCTAATTTCGTCTCTCTTCCTCCGGTCTTCCACGCGGCTCTGCCCCCTGCCCTTCAGGCCATGAAATGGCCCCGCGATCCACGACTGCATTCACCCTCGCTCCATTCCCGCCGATACACTCTTCAAGCAACCATGCGCCGCATCCGGACAGTTGAACACTGTCATGATGCATCCTGTTGATTCAGCGCCGGTTTTGGTAAGCGCACGTCGAACCGCAATGGCCCGGCCAAACTCCGCTCTTGACGGAACTCCCACCGAAGGCGAACCGTAAGAGAGAAACGGACGTAGACTTGAGACGGAATCCGAAATCAGCGGAAAGACCACGGGCAATCTTGCAACTTTTGAGTTCTTGCGCTATCCAATGATAGAAAAGCTGATAGAAGGAGACTCAATGTCGAAGCAAGCCTCCAACTTACCCCAGATCCTCGAACCGGCCGCCAAACCCGACTCCGGAAATCGCACGCTGCCCGTTCTTCCAGTCCGCGACACGGTCCTTTTTCCCCACGCTGTTCTGCCTCTGACCGTAGGACGGGAAAGCTCTATTCAACTTATCGAGTCCCTGGGCGAGGAGCGAACCATCGTGGTCGCTGCCCAACTCGATCCCAGGCAGGACGCGCCCCAGCCTCCGGACCTGCATGCCGTGGGCACCCTGGCCACCGTGCACAAGGTCGTGCGCATGCCCAACCAGAGCCGCTTTGTCTTCACGGAAGGCACCGAGCGCGTGCGTCTGGTGCGTTTCACCCAGTCCGAGCCCTTCATGGTCGCCGAGGTCTCGCCCCTGGCGGAGATCGAGCCTGAAGTGGACGCGGAATTCGAGGCCCTGCTGCGCAATGTCATCGGACAATTCCAGCAGATCGTCTCCGAATCGCCCACGCTCTCCGACGAGCTGCGGACCATCGCCATCAACATCGAAGACCCCAGCCGTCTGGTGGACTTCGTGGCCTCTTCGCTGCCTTTCCTGACCACCGAAGACAAGCAGTCGCTACTGGAAACGCCGGCGATCACCGACCGCCTCGAACTTTTGAACAAGCACCTGGCCAAGGAGATTGAGGTCCAGCAGTTGCGCAACAAGATCCAGAGCGAGGTGCAGGATCAGGTGCAGCAGTCGCAGCGCGACTACTATCTGCGCGAGCAGCTCAAAGCCATTCAGAAGGAACTGGGCGAGCAGGACGAGGGCCAGCGCGAGGTCGAAGACCTGCGCCAGAAGATCGAAGCCGCGGGCATGCCGGAAGAGGTAAAGAAAGAGGCGCTGAAGGAGTTGACCCGCCTCAGCCATATGTCCCCCATGGCCGCCGACTACTCCCTCACGCGCAATTACATCGAGTGGCTGGCCGTACTGCCGTGGTCCAAAAGCTCGGGAACCAAAATCGATATCGGAAAAGCCAAGGAAATCCTGGACGAAGACCATTACGAGCTGCGCAAGGTGAAAGACCGCATTCTCGACTACCTCAGCGTGCTCGAACTGAAGCCCGACATGAAGGGCCCCATCCTGTGCTTCGTCGGCCCTCCGGGAGTGGGCAAAACCAGCCTGGGCCGCTCCATCGCCCGCGCCCTGGGCCGCAAGTTCCAGCGCATCTCGCTGGGCGGCATGCACGACGAGGCCGAGATTCGCGGCCATCGCCGCACCTACATCGGCGCATTGCCCGGACAGATCATCCAGTCCATCCGCCGCGCCGAGACCAACGACCCGGTCATGATGCTCGACGAGGTGGACAAGCTGGGCCGCGACTTCCGCGGCGATCCGGCATCGGCGCTGCTGGAAACCCTCGATCCGGAACAGAACTACACCTTCCGCGACAACTACCTCGACGTGCCCTTCGATCTGTCCAAGGTCCTCTTCATCTGCACGGCCAACATGCTCGATACCGTACCGCCGCCGCTCATCGACCGCATGGAGATCATTCCCCTGCAGGGCTATAGCGAAGAGGAAAAGCTGCACATCGCCAACCGCTACCTGATCCCACGGCAGATCAGGGAAAACGGCATCACCGCCGGGCAAATCGAGTTTCCCGAGGACGCGGTGCGTCACATCGTGCGCCACTACACGCGCGAGGCCGGCGTGCGTAAACTCGAGCAGACCATCGGCACCGTCTGCCGCAAGCAGGCGCGCCGCGTGGTCGAGGGGCACACCGGCAAGCTGACCGTAACCCGCGAAGTCATCCAGGAATTTCTCGGCGGCATTCAGGTGCGCGTGGAAACCGAGGTCGCCGAGCGCGTCAAGCGGCCCGGCGTAGCCGTGGGCCTGGCCTGGACGCCCGCCGGCGGCGACATCCTCTTCATCGAGGCCAACAAAATGAAGGGCAAGGGCGGCTTTACCATGACCGGCCAGATCGGCGAGGTGATGCAGGAGTCCATGCAGGCCGCGCTCACCTGGGTACGTTCCAACGCCGCCAGCCTGGGCCTCACCGAGGACTTCACCAAGGACCTGGACCTGCACATTCACATCCCCGCCGGCGCCATCCCCAAGGACGGCCCGTCGGCCGGCGTCACCATGACCACCGTGCTCGCCTCCCTCCTGACTAACACACCCGTGCGCCCGCTGACGGCCATGACCGGCGAGATTACCCTCAGCGGCAACGTGCTGCCCGTCGGCGGCATCAAGGAAAAGTTCCTGGCGGCGCGCCGTGCCGGCGTGCAAACCATCATCCTGCCCGCCGAAAACCGCCTCAACGTAGAAGAAGACCTGACCCCGGAGATGATCCAGGGCGTGGACATCCACTACGCCAACCGCATTGAAGACGTTCTGGCCGTGGCTCTGCCCACGCTGAGAACCGCCCCCGAAACCCCGTCACCGGAAATTGCGGTGGCCAGCGCGGCCTGAAGCGGGCTGCGCAACCATCCAGAGAAGGCCGGCGAACCTGCCGGCCTTTTCATTTCTGCACCCGGCATCTGCCCGGGATCTCCCTTGATGCCGCAATTCGTCCCGTCTCGTCTGAATATTTACCCCCCGCCGCATCTAAGATGAAGAGGCGGTATCCTTTGCAATGATGCAAGTGCGCGTAATCCCCTTTGGCGTTATGAAGGATTGGCTCGGCAGCTCGCCCGCGACGGTCGAGTTGCCCGAAGGCGCCTCGGTCGGCGATTTGCTGCTCCGCCTGGGCAGCGGCACCGGAGCGCCGCCCATGCGCGGCATCGCCGTCAGCGTGAATGCCGAGTACGCATCCGCGGCGCGGGTTCTGCGCGAAGGCGACGAGGTCGGCCTGCTGCCGCCGGTCTCGGGCGGAAGCGCGCACGCCGGCGCCGCGCCCGCGACGAATCCTGGCCAGGAACTACCCGCGCAGCCGCCCCAATTCACCGCGCTCACCCGCGATCCCCTCCACGCGGAGCCTTTTGTTGCCGCGGCCAAGTGCGGCGAAGATGGCGCCGTCACCGTCTTTGAAGGCACGGTGCGCAACAACACCCGCGGCCGCCGCACGCTCTACCTCGATTACGAGGCCTACGAAGAGATGGCCGACCGCCAGATGCAGGCGCTCGCCGCCGAAGCGCGCGAACGCTTCGGAGTGCGCCAGATCACAATCATCCACCGGCTGGGCCGCCTCCAGGTTGGTGAAACCAGCGTCCTCATCGTCGTTGCATCGGCCCACCGCGCGCAGGCCTTCGACGCCTGCCGCTGGCTCATTGACACCCTCAAGAAGACCGTGCCCATCTGGAAAAAGGAGACCTTCGCCGACGGGGCCGTATGGGCGCCCGGCGAGCCGTTTCCCCAAGAGCTGGCCGTTGACGCCGCTGCGGAGACACCACATGACGCCTAGCCGCCGTCTTGCCGCGCTCCGTTCCGGAAAAACGGCTTTGTGGTTGCTGCTGGCTCTCGCCCCCGCCGCGCTTGGCGCCCAGCAAACCACCCTCCATCTCAACGTAAAGCTGGTCAACGTCTTCGTCAGCGTGACCAACAAGAACGGCGCCCCCGTTGGCGGGCTCACGCGCGACGACTTCGCCGTCTTTGAGGACGGCCGGCCGCAGAAAATCGCCGTCTTCGAGCGCGTCACTACCATGCCCTTGAACCTTTCCCTCGCCATCGACACCAGCGGCAGCGTGCGCAAGGATCTGCCCTCCGAGGCCGCCGCCGCACACCGCTTTGCGAGCATCCTTCTGCGCCCGCAAGACCGGATGAGCATCATTGAGTTCAGTGACATGGTGCATGAGCTCACCCCTTTCACCAACAACATGAAGTTCATCGACCGTGGCCTGAGGCAGCTTCGCCCCGGCACGGCGACCGCCTTTTACAATGCCCTCGTTTACGGCGTGGACCGGCTCGGCGTCAGGGAGGGCCGCAGGGTGCTCGTGGTTATTTCCGATGGCAACGACGACGTGGATGAGGACACCTACCCCCAGGCCCTGAAACACGCCCTGAACAACGACGTCATGATCTACAGCCTCATCGATGTGCCCATCCTGGCCAGCGCCGGCCGCAGCATTGGCGGCGAACACGCCATGATCACCCTCTCCGAGCAGACTGGCGGCAGGTACTTCTACATCGACCAGGGCGGCCTTGACGAGGCCTTCCAACACGTCAGCGAGGATCTGCGCACGCAATATCTGATCGCCTACTATCCGCGGCACGAGTACCCGGGCATGAATTTCCATCGCATCGAGGTGACCATGCCCAAAGCCGCGCCCGGCGCCTACCACCTCCGCTATCGCACCGGCTACTACACCAACGAGCCCGAATCCTCCCACTGATTTCCGCCGGCGGCTTCCGCAACCCGGGCCATTTCCCTGAAATTGCAGAATGCGCAACGGCTTCAGAGCGGCCCGCCCAAAACTCGCATCTAAAATGACATCATGACCCCAGGCATTTCCTCCAAGCGCCGCTCTAAAACTCCGCCCCCGGGCGAAACCGGCCAGGAAGCGCTCTATTTGCGCTCCTTGAGCGACAGGCAGGTCATCGTCACCATCAAGCTCCGCGACGGCGAAACCGTGCGCGGCTGGATCGAGTACTTCGACGACGGCATGTTGCGCCTGACCCGCGAGGGCCAGCCCAATCTCTTTATCTATAAGCACCAGATTCGCACCATCACCGAAGCCGGCCGCCGCCGCACCCCGCGCACCGCTCTGGCTGACGGCTCAAGCTCCGGCGAGGCCGCCTCGTGAGCGCCGCCGCCGGATCACCGGCGAGCAAAATGGTCTGGATTCCCGCCGCCTCCGCCATTGCCCGCGAAGCCGGCGCCCGCCTGCGCGAGTTTTACTCCCAGGGCGTTGAAACCGAGTACAAGGGCGATGTCGATCTGGTCACCGTCGCCGACCGCGCCGTCGAAAAGCTCATCCGCACCCGGCTGGCCGAGGCCTTCCCCGACCACGGCATCTACGGCGAAGAAGGCACCCGCGACCGCCTCGACCGCGAATTCCGCTGGTATGTCGACCCCCTCGACGGAACCACCAACTTTGCCCACGGCTTTCCCCAATTTGCCGTCTCGCTCGGCCTCGAACACCGTCCCGCCGCCATCCAGCCCGGCGAAGACGGTACCCTCGTGGCCGGCGTCATCTACGACCCCCTGCGCGATGAGCTGTTTGCCGCCGAGCGCGGCCGCGGCGCGCAACTGAACGGCCGCCCCATGCACGTTTCCCGCACCGGCAATCTGGGCGAAGCCCTCCTGGCCACCGGATTTCCCAGCCGCAAGCGCCACGCCAGCCCCAACATCCACTTCTACCAGGAGTTCACCCTGCGCTCGCACGGCGTCCGCCGGGCAGGCTCCGCCGCGCTCGACCTGGCCTATGTGGCCTGCGGCCGCATCGACGGCTTCTGGGAGTTCAATCTCAACCCCTGGGACACCGCCGCCGGCATTCTCCTCGTCGAAGAAGCCGGAGGCCGCGTCACCGACTACGCCGGCCAGCACTACCGCCTCGCCAGCGACGAAATCCTCGCCTCCAACGGCCCCATTCACCAGGAGTTAATGTCCTGCTTTGAAGCCATGTTCGCCGGCCGGGATCTGGCGCCCATCCCCACGCCCCAGGAGTACGCCGCACGCCGCGCGGCACGCGACGCCTGATTCCCGCATCGCAAAACGCGCAACTCTTCAACCTGCCCCCGGGGTCGTATGCTAGTATCAGCGTCGAGAACTCTTCCCACGCGGAGACACAAGAAGATGGCATATGTGATTGCAGAACCCTGTATCGGCACCAAGGACACCGCCTGTGTGGACGCCTGTCCAGTCGATTGCATCCACCCCAAGAAAGACGAAGAAGGCTTCGCAGAGGCTGAACAGTTGTATATCGATCCGGTCGAGTGCATCGACTGCGGCGCGTGCGTCCCGGCCTGTCCGGTGTCGGCTATTTTTGCCTTGGACGACGTTCCGGAAAAATGGTCCGATTTCACCGCCAAGAACGCAGCTTATTACGGCCGCTAAGTATTTTTTGAGCGCCAGCAGGCCCTGAGCCATATCACCCGCGTCCGCCAAGGTTCCTCCTTTGCGGACGCGTGCCTTTTGGCGCATTCGCAAGCAATGGATAAGCAATGGATAGAAGACCCGCTTCCGCAAAGGAATAAGTCGGCATCTCTCCACTAAGTGCCCTCCGCTAAAACCGGAGGCTTGATGGTATGTAACCCATTAAAGGGGCCTGAGGTGGCGTACTTGCATGTGTGCAGCCTGCCCTGATCCCGCGCCGCAGGCGCAGTGTTCATGAGCACCGCGCTTCAGCGTGGAGACAAAGTGCGGTATTGATGCGCGGAGTCCCGTAGGGATGTTGCTTGGACCCGCGGCGTTCCCCATGAGCGCATAGGAGGTCGATTCCATGAAATCCCGTTTCCCCCAATATTTCGGCGCAACCCTCCTCAGCGTACTTCTGCTTTCCGCCGCGGGCTGCCGCGCATTGAAGAACAGCAGCGCCTTCCGGCCCCAGAATGCGGCCAACTCCGCCACCAGCTACCAGCTCAAGGGTGTGGTCCTGGGCAAAAGCCCGGCCCTGAAAGAGATCACCATCCATCAGGACGCCATTCCCAACTTCGAGCCGGCAATGAACGCGGTCTACGAGGTGACGAGTCGCGACATGCTGCTTCGCCTTCAGCCGGGCGACCAGATCGCGGCCCAGGTGGTTCCCGCGCCAGGCGACGCCAACAACCACCTGCAACATCTCGCCATCGTTTCCACGCCCAAAGCAAACTTCAACACCAGCTCGCTGCCGGCGCACCGCATCCTGCTCGGCGAACAGGTCCCCGATATTCCCTTTGTCACCCAGAACGGAAAGACCGTCACTTTCAGCCGCTATCGCGGCAAAGCGGTCCTCATTACCTTCTTCGATTCCCAATGCACCGAAGATTGCCCCGTCATCTCCGCGCACATGAAAGCGGTCAATAATCTGCTGACCAAGAACCCCGCCGCCTACGCCAAAAGCCATCTGCTCAGCATCAGCATCGATGCGGCCCACGATACGCCGCCCGTGCTGCGCAAATACGGCCTGAAGTACCTGAATGGCAATGCCGCCGGCTTCTCGCACTGGGGTTTCGTCCACCTCACGCCCACGAATACCGAGCGCATGGCGACAGCATTCGGCGTGGTCTATGTCCAGGAAGCGCACGACATCGACCACACCATGCAGACCGCGCTCATCGGCAAGGACGGCAGGCTGGTCCGCACCTGGGCGGGAGACCATTGGAACCCCAGCGCCGTAGCCAAAGCAGTCGCCGCCGCCTCCTGATCTCTGACCGCATCTTCCCCAGTCCAGCCAACCGCATCGCCCCAGCCGGGACACACGCAGAACGCCTCACCGCGGCGCATCCACAAAAAGTCAAGCACCTCTATCCAGAACTCTCACTCCCACAACAACTTGCATTTGCAGGCAATTTCCCTCTTTCCCCGTAGAATAAAAACGAAATCGCGCGCTAAGCACGCAGCCGCCAGCCTGCCAACCCGCAAACTCGCCGGCCTGCCAAAGAGGATCTTATGACCATCGCCAACTCACTAACTCCACTAACTCCGCAAGCTCCGCTAACCCCGCTCTGAACAGACCCACCCCCCCTAAAATATTTTTCTTTTCCACAGATTTCTTGCAGCTAATTTTCTCGCCAACCCCCAACAAGATCACGGATCGTGGGCTCCGATTCTGAAACCAGACCTGGAATAGCCAGTTTCAAAGCTGTGCGCTCTGAAGTCGCCGGTAATGAAGCCCGAAGTCCGTTCCCTCACCAGGCCAGCTAAAAGCTGGTAAGTATCCTGCGGTTAAGCCGTAGGCTTTATGGTTTGTGTCCTCTCAAAGAGGCCTGAAGTGGCGTACTTGCATGTGCGCAACTTGCCCTGATTCCGCGCCGCAGGCGCAGAGTTCATTAGCCCCCGCGCTTCAGCGTGGGGATGAAGTGCAGAATTGATCTCCGGAGTCCCGTAGCGACGTTGCTTGGCCCCGCGGCGTTCCCGCGAAGGCCCGGTAGGAATGGCTCTCGGAGCCGCTCCCGCAAAGGTCGCACCTCTGCGGCCTCTCCGGCAAAGCCGTCTGAAAATATGCAAAGGGAACGCGGCAACCTGTCTCGAACGCGCGCCTGAGGCCATGCGTCGAGCCAGAAGCCTGTTTGAGCAAACTTCTACATGAGCCTATTGAACCAGCTCGTCCATCTCTTCTTCTTCGGAAGCCGGAGTCCGGCCCAGGCTTCCAAGATCCCGGCCACCGGAAATGCACTGCGGACCTGGCAAAATGGAGAATCGCCCCTTCTCGACTTCGACAAACTCGACGGTGTCGCCTGTTTTCAAGCCGAGTTCTTTGCGTACATGGAGGGGAAGAGTAATACGACCGTTGAAGGTGACCATTGCTGAAGGCATGCGAAACCTCTGCTTCTATTGTATGCGTCTGTCAATCCCTGATCTGTCCCGGTATTCCACAGGCTCCGGCCTTCCGCAAAATGGAACACTCCTTCGCGGCAGCCATGCGTCTCGCTCCCGCCTTCCCATGCCCATTTACCTTAAAATATTTCTATTCAACGCATTCCAGCAAATTTCCGTCTCAGTTGAGCCCATCTTCCCTGCGCGTGGCCCCAGCGCGAAGATAATAGCCGCATGAGCCTGCTCACCTCCGAAGCCGTGGTATTGCGCACCTGGCCTTTTCAGGAAGCCGACCTGATCGTGAGCCTTTTTACCCGCGACTATGGCCGGCTGAAAGGCGTTGCCAAATCCGCGCTCAAGAGCCGCAGGCGCTTCGGTGGCGCATTGGAGCCTATGACCGTAGGCCGCGCCTGGTTTGCCGAGCGCTCCGGCCAGGAACTGGTGCGCCTCGACCAGATCGAGGTCCTCCGTTCGCCCCTTGCGGCTCCAGTCGATCACCTGCGCATGGCGGTCCTGAGCTTCTATGCCGAGGTGCTTGACGAGGCACTGCCCGAGCGCGATCCGCAGGAGACCGCATTCCGCCTGCTCCTCTCCGTGCTGGAACAGACCACCGTGGAGCAGCCCTGGATGCCGCTCACCTACTTCACCCTGTGGATCACCCGGCTCATGGGCCTGCTGCCCGATCTCCTGCGCTGCACGGCCTGCGGCGAAGCACTTGAGGCCGGCGCAATCGGATTCAACACCTTTGGCGACGGCCTCTTCTGCGCGCTCCATTGCAACGGCAATGCCAGCGCTCTTTCGGACGACTCCTGGCGCCTGGCCCAGCGCATGTTACGCTCCCCGGTCTCCGCATTCGCCGCCGAGCCCTGGACGCGCCGCCGCGCACAGGACCTGCGCCGCTTCGCCGTGCAGGCTCTGGAGCGGCACCTTGAGCGCAAGCTACGCACCGCCGAAGCGCTGGCCCGCCTCGGTGCCTGACGCGACACGATCCCGGGCAGTCCCTAATCCCCGCCGCGGCTCTTCTTTTTGGGCCCCCGCTTTGCCAGCCGCGCCAAAACCGCCTGCTCGCGCAGCACCTGCTGCAGCGGGCGCGCCGGCGTGCCCCACAGCACGGTTCCCGGCTTCAACCCCTCGGCTGTGACCTTTGCGCCGGAAAAAACCCCCGCCTGCCCGCCGAGAATCACGCCCGGCCCGATATGCGCATGGTCGCCGACACCCACCTGGCCGGCTAGCACCGAACCCTTGCCCACGCTCGACGAACCGGAAATTCCCGTCAGCGCCACCAGAATCACGTCTTCGCCGATATCGCAGTTGTGTCCCACATGGACCAGATTGTCGATTTTGACGCCGCGGCGGATACGCGTCTCGGCCAGCGCGCCACGGTCAATCGTGCTGTTGGCGCCGATCTCCACGTCATCCTCGATAACCAGCACGCCCTGCTGCGGAAACTGCGTGTACGCCCCTGACGCCTCGTCGCGCACGTAGCCGAACCCGTCGGCGCCCAGCACCGCGCCGGCGTGGACAATCACCCAGTTGCCAAGCTCCGTGCCGGGATAGATCACCACCCGCGGATAGATGCGGCAGAACTCGCCGATGCGCACCCCGCGCCCGATCACCGCACCCGCCTCGATGCGGGTTCCCGCGCCGATGCGGACATAGTCCTCCACCACCGCGCAGGGACCTATGCTGACGCCATCGGCGAGTTCAGCATGCGCGCCCACCACCGCCGTAGGATGCACCCCATGCCCAGGCAGTACCGGCTTGAGCAGCTTGGCCGCCAGCGCAAACCAGAGCCGCGGCTGATCGGCCTCAACAACGCATTTATCCCGGGGATAGTCGGAAACGCATTCGGCGCGCAGCACCACCGCCCCTGCCAGGCTGCCCAGCGCCTTCGCGGCAGCCGCGGCATCCTCAGCAAAGGCTACGTCGGAAGGGCTGGCAAAATCGGCGGAACTTACCCCGTCGATCTGCCATTGAGAAGTTCCCTGCGCCAGCCTTCCGCCCAGCGCGCCAATCAGTTCGCCCAGCGTCATGCGTTTCTCCCGCTTGTTAATGCGCCTCGCAGACACTAATACAATGCCGGCTCTCCCGCCGGACGTGTCTTCCAGCGCCGGTGAATCCACAGCCATTGGTCAGGATAGCGCTTGATCCACGACTCGATGGCGGCAGTGCAGCGCTGCGTGCCGACCAGAATGTCATTGGCCGCCCGTTCCGTGCGTGGAATCTCGATCTCCTGCCCGAAGTGCAGCACATAACGCCGCTCTCCCGGCTCCCACAACATAAAGCCCGGCAGCACTGCCGCACCCGTCTTGCGGGCCACATGCGCAAGTCCGGTTGCCGTGCAGGCGGGGATGCCGAAGAAATCGACGAATGCTCCCTGGGGCGGGGTCATGTTCGTGTCCATCAGGATGCCAACGGTGCCGCCAGCGTGCATCGCGGTCAGAAGCCCGCGGCCAAAATCGTCCTTGTGTAATACGTAATTACCATGCATGCAGCGGATGCTGTTGACAAAAGCATCCAGACGCCGGTTGTCCAGACGGCGGATGACCATGCCCATCGGATATCCCATGAGCGAGTGGTAGAAGCTGGATAGCTCCCACGCGCCTAGGTGTGCCGTGACAATCAGCACGCCTCTACCGCGCGCCTGAGCGGCCAGAAACCGGTCCAGACCCTCGGTGCGAATCAGCGCTCCGGTATTTTCCGGCGTATAACGCGCCATGCGGCAAAACTCGACCAGTTGCCATCCCAGATGAATGTAGACACTGCGCAGGATCTTCTTTCTGGCCGCCGACGAGAGCCCCGCCAGAGCCAACTGCAGGTTGCGCTCGCCCACCCGGCGCAACCGGCCAAAGCACCAGTAGACGGCAAAGGCAATCAGCTGCGCGGCCCAGCGCGCAAGCTTGCGCGGCACACGCCCAAGAGTGCGCGCCACGGCAACCACCAGCCAATACTCAATCGCTTCCCACATCGCTTACGGCAAAGAATCAGTGTAGCCGGTGGATGCGGTGGAATGGCGCGCCGCCGCGTCGCGGAACGCAAAGGCGGCCCCCGGCGCGGCGCGAAACAGCAGGGTCACTTCTGATATTTGGACTGGACAAAATCGTGCGCCACCGCGGTGACAAAGTTCACCGCTCCCGGTGGAACAGGCACTTCGCCCTTCAAAATGGACTCGAAGCTGTGAGGCTGGCCGTAGTAAAGAGTGGTGTCTTGCGTATTCTGAACCACGCTGGTGCCGTTCAGGTCCACGCCCGCAAACAGCCCCTTGCTGCGCGAATAGCTCAACAACTCGGAGTTCATCTTCCAGTCCGTCGCCGCCTGCCCGGTGCGGCCTACCGGGCCTGCTGCGGCTGAGGCTCCTGCGCCGATCTTGAACTTGCTCTGAAGCAGATCCTGAAATCCGTGCTGGTTTACCGCCACCAGAATCAGCGAAGTAGACTTGGCGCCTATCTGAAAGCCGAAGGAGCCGCCGGCCATGCGGATGAAGACCGGCCCGCTCCAGCCGTGCCCGGTGCGGCAAGTTACCACGCCCTGGCCATATTGCCCGCCGAAAACAAACGCGCCCTTGAGGAGAGACGGCACAACGGCGACACAGGTCGCCATCGAGAGAATATTCATGGGGATGGTGCGATCATGAGACGCCATGATGTCGTCGAGAACCACTTTCGACTGGTCGATGCGGCTTTGCAGATCCGCCCGCGTCGCAGCCGAACAAGTGGCGCATGCAAGCATAAAGCAGAGGCAAACAGACACAATGCTCTTCTTCATATCCGTATCCTTTCCGCTCCGCGGCTTTAGCGCGGAGGACTTGGGGCGAGGTTGAAGGAGCGCCTCCTCTGGCACTGACGGACAGCCACAACAGATCTGGGAGGCATGAATTCCAAGCCGACGGTGGATGCCCCGCCGCTTCCTGAATCAGGCTACAGCATCCGGCTCGGCTGACATACACTCACCAAAGCAATAACCCGGGCTCAGCATGCAACTCTGCCGAGCAGATATCTGACGCATTGGAAGCTTGGTACGATCGCCGGGCAAATGCGAAGAGGAATCAAATTATGCAATAGCCCAAACATCTCGAGGGAAAAAGAGGAGTTCCCGACTGCATACAAGCACGCTGCCTGGGAACTCCTTTCCCCAGATCTGCGTTGTTTCTAATACAACACTCCAGGATGAGGCGCATATAGCGCAAGAGTACCTAAGGACTACACCTGAAAGTAACTTGAAATTAATTAAAGAGTAATGAGCCTCTTGCAAAATTCCTCCGGTCATTTGATTGAGCTGATAGGGGCGGGATCGTCTGCTTTAGAATCGGTTTTCCAGCACCTATTCTTTGGCGGAGCGATCCCACCCTATGCAGTTCA